>NZ_JBLZHT010000010.1:0-158079 GCF_048892525.1 Hwanghaeella sp. LZ110
CACCCTAAAGCACCAGAAAAGCAGCTCAAACGTAACTTGACTATTCATCAAGATACACAATCAACCGCAGCCATAAAGACCACCGCCAACCGCGTATCCCTTCCAGATATCAACAATGTCAAATAACCGATATTCTGTTCCGATCCGGGTCGCCGTCGCCGCGTTGGCGTCGGTGTTCCCTCGTCGAGGAGGCGGCTTATACGGGCCATGTCCGGGGGTGTCAAACGGTTTTGAGAAACTTTTTTGAACCCAGTGCGTTTTTTTTAATTCCGACCCCGAGACATCGCGGTGTTCCACCCTCTTTTTCAGGCAAGGCTTTGAAATGCCTTAATTCATCAACTTGACGGTTTTCGCACCAACCAGTATCGATAACGGTGTTAAGGCAAATGACCGACAGATATCAGTCGTTTTTTCTTAAAAACCGCTGTTTTTCGCACGTTCGGCCTGATATTTGCTTAGACGAACTGGCGAATCACGATAGAGAATCGGTTTCTGTCACCGTTTTGACGAGGCGAAACCTATTGTGAATATGGGCATTAACGGGCCTGCATCAATGACGATGGTCTTGATTCAGGGAGATGGGAGCAAGGTTTCGTGGAAGTCGACAAGGCGCATTTTCGGGCCCTGCGGGGATCTGCGAGCAGGGCAAAGGCGAGACTGCTGCGTCGCCTGGGCATCCCATCACACACTGATGACCACTATTTCGTCACCCATCGCGCCGGTCACCCCGTCAGTAAACGGCGGCGCTTTATGACCGGCCTGTTGACACTTTCAGGATTGGGATTGGCTGCGGGCCTGGGCATCACCATGATGTCAGAACCGTCTATCCCAATGAACCGCGCGGTTGCCACAAGCGAATCCTATGATGCGCTGATCCCATCGGCCAGCGGCACGATATCTTCTGTGAAGCTGTCGGAACAATGGGAACTGGCGGCTTTGGGATCCGATTCGACGGCCCATGATGACTTGTTGACCCAACCTTACACGGTCAATATTGAAATCGCCTCCGGTAACACCCTGATGTCCGTCCTGTTGGATATTGGTCTGGACCGCGCCACGGCCTATTCCCTGGTGCAATCCCTGTCCGAAGCCTTTGACCCACGCCATTTGCGCCCGGGCCAGACGATGGACGTTACCATGGTGCCCACCGTTGAAGGGTCCATTGGGAAGGTCACAGCGCTGGCCTTTCATCCAGATGGATTGCGCACCATCAATGTGACAGAATCGGAAGATGGCTATACCGCCGTCGAAGACATGCGTGAATTAAGCGATCACATCGTTCGCGCGGATGGGGAAATTGACAGTTCGCTGTATGTCGCCGCCCGCCATGCAGGTGTGCCAAATGCCGTTCTGGGGTCCTTGATCAATATCTTCTCTTTCGACATCGACTTTCAGCGGGAAGTCCAGCCCGGCGACCGGTTCTCTCTGATGTTCCAAGAACGGCGCACCGATGAAGGCCAGACCGTGGATTACGGTGATATCATGATGGCGGAAATGACGGTCGCTGGCACGATAAAGCGGTTCTATCGCTTTGAAGATGATGAGGGGCGGTCTGATTATTATGACAGCAAAGGGCAGTCTGTACGCCGTGCATTGCTGCGCACCCCGGTTGAAGGCGCGCGCATTTCATCAGGCTTTGGCAAACGCTTCCACCCGATTCTGGGCTATAACAAAATGCATAAGGGATTGGACTTTGCCGCCTCGACAGGAACGCCGATCTATGCCGCTGGCGATGGCGTTGTGGAAATGGCCGGCTGGAATGGGGGCTATGGCCGCTATATCCGCATACGGCACAATGGCACCTATAAGACCTCCTATGCCCATTTAAGTCGCATCGACAGTCGCATCAAGTCGGGTGCCCGCGTCGACCAGCGTCAGATCATTGGCTATGTCGGCACATCTGGACGCTCTACCGGGCCACACCTGCATTATGAAGTCCATGTGAACAACAAGCAGGTCAATCCACAGGGCGTTAAGCTTCCCACCGGCAAAACCCTGAAAGGGGCGGAACTGGCAAGGTTCGAAAGCCTGCGGGACAAGCTCGAATCCCAATATGCTGCGGTCGAGCCCCGTACTCAGGTCGCCCAGGCCATGGAATGATCCTGTCAGGAAATTTACTGGCGCACATTCACATGCTGGACTAAGTCCCAAAGGTGTCCGATGGTAGCAAACAGGGTCGATCGGGATATCGAGCCTGCGCAGTTCCCATGCTCTTCTCAATCCCGTCGGAGACTGAGTCTTGTCCTACACGCTCTACAGCCACAAAGGCTCTGGTGGATTTGTAATTGAGGCCGCACTGACCCTGGCACAAGCGCCCCATTCAGTTGTCGAAATCGACACTCGCGGTGGCGAGCAGTTTTCAGACGAGTTCCGCGCGATCAATCCCTGGAAACAAGTACCCGCACTGAAATTGCCGGACGGCTCCATCATGACCGAATCGGCAGCGATGGTGATCCATCTGGCCGCCGCCCTGCCCGACGCAAAGCTGGCCCCGGTACCGGGAACAGCCCAGCATGCCGCTTTCCTGCGCTGGATCATCTTCATGACCATCAATATTTATGAAAGCGATCTTCGGGTTTATTATCCTGCCCGCTATACCGATGAAATGAACGGACGTGAAGGCGTCAAGCGCGCCGGAATGGATCATTTCCGTCGAGGCCTGCAAACTATGGAAGACTTGCTGGAGTCCGGCCCCTATATCCTGGGAGAGACATTCAGCTTAGCCGATATCTACCTGGCCATGGTCTATGTCTGGTACCCGGAGGAAATTGACCTGCCCCGGCTGCACGCATTGAAAAAACATATCGCGCGGCATCCTGTTATTGGACCCGTCTGGCAGCGCCACTTCGGATCCCAATGACGCCCCTCACCGCACGGTGTGGTGAAAAAACCTCGCAATCGCGCTATAGGGGCCAGAAAATCATGATTGCCGGCACAGCGACAAGGGCAATGAGGATTTCCAATGGCAAGCCGACCCGCCAATAGTCGCTGAAGCGATAACCGCCCGGCCCCATCACCAGCGCATTGTTCTGATGTCCGATCGGCGTCAGGAATGCGCAGGACGCGCCAACTGCCACCGCCATCAGAAACGGATCTGCCGACAGCCCCAGCTCCCGGGCAATGGCAAGGGCAATAGGGGCCATCACCACCGTGGTCGCAGCATTGTTTAAAACGTCGCTCATCGTCATGGTGGCGACCAGAATAACGCCCAGAATCAGCCAGTTTGGCATCCCGCCCGCAATGGACAGAATGCTGTATGCGATCAACCCGGTTGCCCCCGTCGATTCCATCGCTCCGCCGACCGGGATAAGCGCCCCCAACAGCACGATAACTGGCCAGTCGACACTGTCATAGACCTCTCGCAAGGGGACGACACCGAACAGAACAATAGCCACCACGGCGACGCCGAATGCGATTGGCAAAGACACGTATCCCGTCGCCGCAGCCAAAACGGCCCCGGCAAAACACAGCAGGACCGTTGTCCCACGCCCACGACGGCCCAGGCTTAAATCTCGCTCGCGCAGTGGCAGCGCACCGAATCTGGCAACGGCTTCATTCAATTCTTCCGCAGCACCCTGCAAAAGCAAGATATCACCGGCCTTGAACCGAAAATCCTTCAGACGCCCACGATGCGGTTTACCTTGTCGCGCAACCCCCAACAGGGCGACGCGATATCGCGGCCCAAACCGCAACTGAGCGACTGTGCGTCCATCCAGCGGGGACCCCTGCTGAACAACCATCTCCATTGACGCGGCCTCACCCGATTTCAGAATTTCCTGGGGTGTCGGACCGCCGCCGCTAAGTTTTAAACTGAAGTCCGATACGAAACGATCAATCTCTTCTGCCACCCCTTCCAGGATCAGATGGTCGGTCGCATGCAACGGCTCATGTCGGGGGGGAGAGGGATAATTGCGGCCACGCCGGATCAATTTTACGATCACAACGTCCAGGTCCTCGCTCATCGCCTCGATTTCAGTGATCGTTTTACCGTAAATCTTGCTGTCCTTGGATAGCTTAACTTCTGCGGTATAGACTTCCACCCCGAACCGATCAGTATCCTCCTTACCACTGGCCTTCGGTATCAACCGCCAACCAAAGACAATAAGATAAATCAGGCCGATAATTGCCACGACGCCCCCCACCGGAAGGAAGTCGAACATTGCAAAACTGTCCCCGACTGATCGCTCGCGAATGGCGGAGATCAGAATATTGGGGGGTGTGCCGATCAGTGTCAGCATTCCCCCAAGAATGGAGGCGAAGGCAAGCGGCATCAGCAACAGGCGCACGGGGCGTTCCGCCTTACGCGCCGACTGAATCGCAACAGGCAATAACAGGGCCAAAGCCCCAACATTGTTCATAAACGCGCTGAGTAGAGCGGCTGTGCCGCTGAGTCCCCCAATATGCCCGACCGTGGTGCCAGAGCCGCGCTGAACCAGTCTGGCAATCGGATCAATCGCGCCGGATGCAGACAAGGCCCGACTGAGAATCAGCACCAGGGCCACAGTTATCGTCGCGTCATTACCAAAACCGGAAAAAGCATCTTTGGGATCAATCAACCCCAATAGAGTCACCGCCAACAATCCGATCATTGCAACCAGATCATAGCGAAAGCGCCCCCAGATGAAGAGGCCCAGCAACGCACCCAAAACCCCCAGGATTAACCCCTGATCAAATGTCACAGATCATCCAACACGGAATAGAGAGCATCCAAATGTGCCGCCCCCAGCAGGCGACAGCGCGCGATTGACCAGCCATAAAGCGGGTCGGGCGCATTCGCGTTCTCTTTAAAGGGCATTTCCAGTGTCATGCACAAGGCACCAAAACGCTCTGCCAATTGCGATGTACACATTGCAAGATTGGCTTTACCCGGCGCGGCAGCAGGATATCCCACCTCTGACTGAAAATCAGGATTGGCCCGACACAGTGCGGCCTCATAGCGTTTACGCAGATCAATCAGTTTATCGGTTGCAGAGGGAATCGCATCCGCCCCGGCGATGAAGTTATAGGGCAGTCCTTCATCGCCATGCACATCCAGACAGAAGTCCAGCCCGGCCCGATCCATCGCCTGCAGCGTCAGGTAGACCTCTGGGCTGTTCTCCAGTGTAGGGTTCGCCCATTCGCGATTTAAGTTCATACCCTTGGCATTGGTGCGCAGATGCCCCCGACGGCTGCCATCCGGATTCATGTTTGGAATCGCATAAACCGTCGCACGGGACAGAATTTCACGGCTGACCGGGTCGCTGGTATCCAGCAATCGGGTTACCATCCCTTCCATAAACCATTCCGCCATGGACTCGCCTGGATGCTGACGCGCAATGGTCCAGATGCTTTTCTTTGTTTCATCGCTGTCGCCGATGACCAGTAAGTCCAGTTCTTCCCCATCCGTCGTTTCACCCAGAACCGCATGGCGGCAATTGGGGCGCATTTGACAGGCCGCAATCAGATCACGATGGCGTTCCCTGGAATAGGGTGCGAAATAGGCCACATAAAAGCTGTCGAATTCGGAAGTGTGTTCAATTGTCAGAACCTTGCCGTCAAATTCTGTACTGACCCGAAACCACGTTTCCCGATCATAAGAAAGACAGGCGCGGTAGCCTTCCCACCCTTTGACATAGGAAGCCTCTCCCGCATTCATGATATTCAACCGGACCGGTTGTCCAGCAACACCGCTGACACGAAAATGGAACCACTGAAAGAAACCATCCGGCCCAGCATCCTTGCGAATGCGCAATTGGACATCATCCGATGAATTGGCAGATATCACCTCGATATTACCGGAATCAAAATTGCTGGCGATGTGCATAAACCCTCCAATGTGTAACGCTTTCGACACGACCGTGTGATACCGAACCATAACGACTGGGCGGGATACTCAAAAGCCCTGTTATGACCGAGACGTCGCAAACACAAAAATATTGATCTTTCACACCACACTATTATCTAGCGCTCAGATATAGGAACGTGCATAGCAAGCTGCTAGAGCATCATGGGCACGTATATGCGCGCACATGATGCTCTAGCGAATTGCTGTTTCAGCAAATACATCGCCGTAAACGACTCCGTTTGCTCGGGATTTGCTCTATAGTGATGTGCCTGTGCCCTCCTGACGAATGAAAGACGGGTTTCCATGATAAGCGCCTTAAAAGTCAGTTGGGCACTGTTTCTCGGCCTTGGCCTAATCATGGTCGGTAATGGGCTGGGCGGCAGTCTGGTCGGCATTCGCACCCAGGTCGAAGATTTTGGCAACACGCTAACCGGTTTCGTGGTCGCGGGCTATTTCGCAGGGTTCTTTTTGGGGTCGGCAATTGTGCCAAAGATGTTGGCAAAGGTCGGTCATGTCCGGGTTTTCGCCGCACTAGCCGCGCTGGCCTCTATGACGATATTGGTCTATCCGCTGATTATTGATCCTTATGTCTGGATCCTGATGCGCATCCTGACTGGGCTTGCTTATGCCGGTCTGTATATTGTGGTGGAAAGCTGGCTGAACGAAAAGGCGACCAATGATACACGGGGGCAAATCCTGGCGATTTATCTGGTCGTTTCCATGCTGGGTCTCGCCAGCGGGCAATTGATCCTGAATTTGTATGACCCTGCAAATTTCCAACTGTTCACTATTGTTTCGGTAATGATATCAGTGGCGGCCCTGCCGGTTTTGATTTCCGGTGCCCGCGCGCCCGAATTTACCGCCCCGGAATCTCTGGGCCCGATAAAGCTGTTTAAAATCTCCCCCCTGGGCACGGTCGGCATGGTGATGGTTGGTGCAACCGCGGGCATGTTAATCGGTATGGGCCCAGCCTATGCCTATAAGATGTATGGAACGTCTTTCGCGTCACTGTTCATGGTTGCCATCTTTGTCGGGGGTTTCCTGTTCACCTGGCCGATCGGGAAGCTGTCCGATATTTTTGATCGCAGAAAAGTCATTGTATTATCCGCCAGTGCCTGTGTCCTGATCGGAATATTGGGGCTGATATTTCAAGACCCCGGTAACCTGAACAACCTGCAGACCTATCAGGAATTTTATCCGATTGGCGAGGATCTGTTCAGCAACCGGAATCTGTTGTTGCTGATTGCCCTGCTGTTTGGTGGTGTTGCAATGCCGCTCTATTCACTGTGCATCGCCCATACGAATGATTATCTGAATTCCAAACAGATGGTCGCGGCCAGTTCAACGATGATCATGGGCAACGGCCTTGGGGCGATGTTCGGCCCAAACATCGCCGGTTTTGCTATGGATATGTTCGGAACACCTGGCTACTTCTGGTCCCTGATCGCCATCAATCTGATTTTTGTTGGGTTTGGTATCTACCGCATGACGCGCAGACCATCCCTTCCCGCAGAACAGCAGGGTCCCTTTGTGGCAATCGATTCCAGAATGTCCGCAGCAGGTGTAACGGCCCTGCGCCCGGATCTGGAATGGCCGGAAACCGATCAGGATTCTGATCTGATGCATTGCCATCCAGACTTTGAGGTGGATGAAGACGATGCACCCGAGGCGACCGTTCCAGAGGCGAAACCCGCACCTGAAAACCGCTAATTTTCTGCAAAAGACACAGCGATTTTTGCGTGTTATGTTTTCGACATGTCAGATCAATCTTCCCTGGACCTGGACTTTTTCCGCACGCTGCTGAACGACCGATTGGCGGAAATTGAAGCCCTTGCTCACTCCAGCAAGGAATCGCGTGCGCCCGTAACCCTGGATCAGCAATCCGTTGGTCGCCTGTCGCGCATGGATGCGATGCAGGGCCAGGCCATGGCGCTGGCGACAGAGCAACGCCGCAACACAGAACGCCAACGCATCCGCGCCGCCCTGGCCCGCATCGACAGCGGTGATTATGGGTATTGCCTGAAATGCGATGACGAGATTCCGGAAAAGCGATTACGGCTTGACCCGGCAACGCCGGTCTGTGTCGATTGCGTATCGGGGCCAGGCCCCGCCGGGTTGGGAACGGGATAAGATTTTACAATGCGTGGTGCGATTGATTTTCTGCGGGCTGATCCGCGGTTGGCCTTTTATGGCCTGTTCATGGCGTTTGGGTCCAGTTTCGGCCAAACCTTTTTCATCTCTCAATTCGGGGGGGAAATACGGCGCGATTTCGCGCTCAGTGATGCCGCCTTTGGCACGATCTATGGTCTAGGCACACTGTTATCAGCAGCGGTCATCGTCTATACGGGGGGCATTATTGACCGCGTCGATCTGCGGCGTTGGACGCTGATCCTTTTGCCCGGCTGTGCCATCGCCTGCGCCCTGATGGGGCTGGCTCAAGGTCCTGTCACCCTGTTCCTGGCGATATTCCTGTTGCGGCAGACCGGTCAGGGATTGATGAGCCATACAATGGGGCACAGTCTGGGGCGCTACAGCCTGGTTGGCCGGGGCAAGGCAATCGCCTTTGGTGGCTATGGGTTCCCACTGGGCGAAGCCCTGTTTCCAGTTCTGGGCGTGGCAGTCATAGCCGCCTTCGGCTGGCGCGAGGCATGGTATGGCCTGTCAGGCCTGTATCTGTTTCTTGGCCTGCCGATTGCGCTGTGGCTGTTGCAGGGGCATGACGGACGCTATGCGCTGTATAAGCAGGATCTGGCGGACCAGGACGCCCAGGACCAATTGGCGGAAGCGGATTTGAGCCGCCCCCGCCCCGTTCGAAGCTGGCGGCGCAAAGATGTGGTGCGCGATCCACGCTTTTATCTGGCCCTGCCCGGCCTGATGTGTCCCAGCTATATTGTCACCGGCCTGTTGTTGCACGGCGTGCGGATCGCGGAACTAAAGGGGTGGAGTCCGGAACTATGGGCCGGCAGTGTGGTCTTTTACGCGATAGGCAGTATTCCAGCCGGACTGATGATGGGAGCCTATATCGACAGGAAGGGGGCGGCCAGAGGATTGCCCTTGTTCCTGGGCCCGCTGATCATCGGGTGTATTGTATTGGCCCTAGGCACTGGGGCCTGGACACCGCCCGTTTTTATGCTGTGCTGTGGCATTACCTCTGGCATGACCGCTGTATTGCTGGTCGCGCTGTGGGTAGAAGCCTATGGTCGCCGGTTCCTGGGGGAGATCAAAGCCATGATGACCGCGCTGGCCGTCTTAGCCAGCGCCGCCGCGCCACCGACCCTGGGCTGGATGCTGAATGCGGATTGGTCCGTCGCCCAGCTGTGCCTGTTCTGTGGTGCATTGGCGATGATCGGTTGCAGCCTTTCCCTACCCGCCGCACGGCGCTACGCTACACCTTAATATGAGCTGAGAGGGAGCCTGAAATGGCACGGAATTATTGGTTGTTTAAGTCAGAGCCCGGCACATGGTCCTGGGACGATCAGGTCAAACGCGCTGATAAGGGCGAAGGCTGGGACGGCGTTCGGAACTATCAGGCCTCAAACAATATGAAGGCCATGAAAATTGGCGATTGGGGCTTTTTCTATCATTCGGTTAATGAAAAGCAGATCGTTGGCATTGTTGATGTGATCGAGGAATATCATCCCGACCCGACCGATGCGAAAGGACGATTTGGAATGGTCACCGTGCGCGCCATTCGCCCATTTGAAAAACCGGTTACCCTGGCGGATATCAAAGCGGAACCAGCCCTGGAAGACCTGTCCCTGATCAAACAATCCCGGCTGTCGGTGATGCCCATCCCCAAGGCGTCCTGGGATTTGATCTGTAAGATGGGACAGACGAAGGCCGACTGACGCTCCCTTTAAAGATTGGACCCTTAAGAATGGGATTGCTCTCCATCACACCGCGCCTGGATCCCCAAATGGCGCACGCATTGAAGATCGCGGCTGAACTTGCGGCGAAGACCAAGGAACGTCACGGCTTGGGTGAGGTTGCGGCAACCGACCTGCCCAATCAGCGCATCCTGTATAATGCCGACCGTGAATTCTGGAACCGGGACGCGCCAGAGATGGGGGAATCGAAGGATATCACCGTCGATACGGCAAATGGCCCGCTGGCGCTGCGCCTGCACCGTCCCAAAAATGCGAAATCGCCAAGCCCCGTTCTGATCTATCTGCATGGCGGTGGATGGATTGTCGGCAATCTGGATACGCATGCCCGGATCATGCGCCTGCTGGCGGAAAAAAGCGGATGGTGCGTTCTGGGGGTGGATTATCACCTGGCACCAGAGGCGAAGTTCCCCGTGCCCCAGGAAGATTGTCTGGCCGCCGCACAATGGGTTATCGATCAGGGGACGCAGCACGGGTTGGATGCGGATCGCATTGCGCTGGGCGGTGATTCCGCAGGCGGCAATATGTCAATGGCGACACTACTTGCGCTGCGGGCTCAGGGTCAGCATCACCGTGTGAAAGCAGCCCTGCTATATTATGGATCCTATGGCTTGCGGGATTCCGCATCCCGCAGATTATGGGGCGGCGCCGAAGATGGATTGAGCCCGCAGGATCTGGCTTTTTTCCGCACCTGCCTGATGAACAGCCCGGAAGAGATGAGCGACCTCCGTTTCGACATACTGGCCAATCCGCTGAATGATCTGCCGCCGCTGTACATTCTGGACGTCGCAATGGACCCGCTGGCAGATGACAGTGTTGCGCTGGCCCAGGCTGTTCAGGAAGCGGGGGGAACCGTAGACTATCGGCGTGTGGAGGGAGTCTTGCACGGCTTTTTGCATATGAGTGGCCATGTAGACGCGGCTATGACGGCGCTGACCGAAGGGGCCGCTTTCTTGCGCCATCGTGCGGATTAGACCAGCAATACAGCCAAAATAAAACGGGCCGTCTCTCAATCGAAACGACCCGTTTTTTTTTAAACTCAGTCAGACTGAAAGTCAGCCCTGAAACGTGCTCAATGAAGCTTTCCGGGCAGAGCCGAAATCGCATCATCAATGGACTTATCGCCCCCTGCGCCATCCATCGCTTTGGTCAGGACCTGCGTGGTGGCACTGATTGCAATATCAACGGCCTGGTTCTTCACCTCAGCGATTGCATTTGCTTTCGCTTGAGAGATTTTTTCCATGGCCTGTTGTTCATGGCGTTCCATCGACTGTTTCAGACGGGCATCCATGTCCTTCTTCATCATTTTCGTTTCAGTCTTGGCGTTTTCGATAATGGACGCGGCCTGTTCGGTGGCTTCCCGTTGGGTGCGCTTCATTTCCGCCAAAGCAGACGTGGCCTCTTCTTTAAGGGCTTCAGCCTGTTTGATTTCATCGCGGATGCGATTAATCCGTCCGTCAATTGCATTCAGAATGATCGAACGACCCTTCCAAACAACCAACACAACGAAAATTGTGAAAGATACAAGAACCCAAAGGTCTGTCGATTGGAGGATTGATTCATGTTCCATGATCTCAGACCCCTTTCGCCGCCGCGTCTACGGCCTTGGTCACATCCGCCTTGGATGCCGCCTTGCCTGACAGTTTCTCAATAGAAGCCGCAGCAACTTCCTGTGCGACTTCACGGATCGACGCCATGGCTTCCTTGCGGGCTTCATCGATCGACGCTTCCGCATCGGTCATTTTAACCGCCAGATCGGCATCCAGCTTTTCCATTTTCTTGGCATGGTCCGCGACAAGCTTCTCCTGCGCTTTACGCAAGATATCCTGTGCTTCTGACCGGGCCTCGGACAAAGCCTTCTCGACAGAGGCTTCCGCCTCAGCAATTTCAACACGCAGTTGTTCGGCCCGTTCCAGATCGGCACGGATCTTTTGTTCCCGTGACTCGATCACGTCCCCAACACGGGGCACAGCGACCTTCCACATCAGGATAAACAGCGCTGCAAATGTCACGGCCAACCAGAAAATCTGGCTGGAGAAAGAACTGGTATCCAATTGCGGCATGCCGCCTTGGTGTTCCGCCTCAGCTGCATAAGCGCAAACAGGGCCAATCACGGAAATCACCGCGACGGCTGAAAGCTGAAGGCCCGATTTTAGAACCTGGTTCATCCTTGAAACCCCTTTCACTTGGATCCGGTGAGGGGCAGCCCTAAACAGACTGCCCCCAACTTGGCCCAGAGAATTAGGCGAAAAGGATCAGGAAGGCGATCAGCAGCGCATACAGCGCGACGGCTTCAACCAAGGCGAAGCCCAGCATCGCCAGACCGAAAACCTGGCTACGGGAAGCCGGGTTGCGGGCGACTGCGGTGATCAGAGAAGAGAAGATGTTACCGATACCAAGACCCACCCCAAAGAGACAGATAACGGCCAAACCGGCGCCAATCATTTTTGCTGATTCGAGATCCATTTTACGCTCACTCCTTCAATAGGCACGGTCACAGCCGCGCTTCCGTTAAGGGCCGGACGGGGGCTATTTTGGCCCGCCCGCACCCGCGAAACTCTCAAAAACCGCCCGACCTGAGCCAGACGGGCACGCAAGATCAGACCGCCGCTATCAATGCAGATGCAGGCTGTCGTTCAAATACAGGCAGGTCAAAACCGTAAACACATAGGCCTGCAGGAAGGCGACCAGGACTTCAAACCCGGTCAACGCGACCATCAATGCGATGGGCAGGATGCTACCGACGCCAAAGGTCAATGTTCCGATCCCAAACACGAAGCCTGCAAAAACCTTCAACATCGTGTGGCCCGCCATCATATTGGCGAACAGGCGAACCCCCATGCTGACCGGACGGGACAGATAGGAGATGATTTCAATTGGGATCATCAGGGGATACAGCCAAACAGGCGCCCCGGTTGGCACGAAAAAGCTGAAGAAATGCAGACCATGCTTCAACAAGCCAACAATTGTCACCATCACGAAAACAAAGGTCGCCATGACCAAAGTCACAATGATGTGGCTGGTGAAGGTGAAGCTGCCTGGAAGCAGACCCAGCATGTTGCCAAACAGGGTGAACATGAACAGCGTAAAGATGAAGGGGAAATACTTCCGGCCTTCATCGCCGACATTCTCTTTGATCAGCCCGCCAACGAATTCGTACATGGATTCCGACATGGACTGCCAACGGCCCGGCACCATGGCGCGGCGGGACATGCCCAGCACCATAAAGGCGGTGACCACGACAACCGTCACCGACATCCACAAGGCAGAATTGGTATAGGCCACTGAATCCACAGGACCTTCGACGATAGGCTTAATGATGAATTGTTCGAGCGGACCAGCCACGGCGAACCCCTTCTCGCTGTTAGTCCGGACCTATCGGCCCGTTTGCCAAAACCGTTTTACGCATAGGCCCGACTCTGAGCCAAATTCCAATTACTTTTTTCCGCGATCTTCCTGATCCCCATCTGCGTCGCCTGTTTCAGCGCCACCAGAATGGGGTCCAGATCGCCCCCCGATACGCCGCCATCCGACGGTTTGATCCATGCCCATCGACAGGCGGTACACATTCAACACCCCGGCGGCCCCGCCGAAGAAGAAAAACAAAACCATCAACCAGGGCGTGGTTCCAAGCCATTGATCCAGGCCATAGCCGACACCGACCCCGATGCCAATCGCCGCGACCAGTTCGGTCCCCAGGCGCATGGCGAACCCAATCCCTTTCATCCCGGAGTCCGGCGCATCCCCCTGTTCCTGTGACCTGGAAGACCCCGTCCGCCCGTCATACGCATCCCGCGCCGCGCGCAATCGCGCATCGAAATCCGCTGACGAAGACTTTTTGTCATCCCCGGTCATGATCGACCTTGCAGAAAGGCCAACATCACAGTCAGCACCCCTTCATCCTTGCATGCCAATCCGGGGCAAAAGCACCCTTTCAAGCATGCGCGCGGACCATAATCAGACTGCCTGAGAGAGTCAAGAAAAGCCACGCGAAAATTCCGCGATGCAGCATCCTTTTCTGACAATCAGGAAAAGGTTAATTTTTATGGAATCTCAGATCAGTGGGGCAGACTCGTGACCGACTGCTTACAAACGGCCTTCAACAGCTTGCGTTCTAGATCATCGCCAGGAATTCACGGCGCATCTCCGGGTTTTCGCGGAAGGCACCGGTCAGGTGGGTGGTGATCGTGCTGACGCCCGGCTTTTGGATGCCGCGTGTGGTCATGCATTGATGTTCCGCATCGATCATAACAGCCACGCCGCGCGGGCTGAGCACCCGGGAGATGGTGTCGGCGATCTGGACCGTCATGGTTTCTTGTGTCTGCAGACGACGGGCATAAATATCAACCACGCGCGCCAGTTTGGAAATGCCCACAACGCGGCTTTGCGGCAGATATGCCACATGCGCCGTCCCGATGATCGGGACCATGTGGTGTTCACAATGGCTGTGGAACGGGATGTTGCGCAGCATCACCATCTCGTCATAGCCTTCGGTTTCTTCGAAGGTGCGGCGCAATTCTTCTTCGGCGTCAACCGCATAGCCGGCGTAGAATTCCTCATAGGAACGCACGACGCGGCTGGGCGTATCCAACAGGCCCTCGCGGGTGGGATCATCGCCAGCCCAGCGCAACAGGGTGCGCACAGCGTCTTCCGCCTCTTCAAAACTGGGGCGAGCGGCGACAATCTTGGGGCGTAGCGCCTTGTCCGACATGACAAGCAACCTCATACCAATGCGTTTTAGCGGACTATCCGCGAACGCGTGAATGCGGGTATATCATTGCAATGACCGGTGAAGTCAACAATATCAGGGGCGACATTTGTTATTAGTTTTGTTCCATTCCGGCAACAAAGGGTGAATTTCATGGCAGAGCAAAGCCCGACCAATGCCCATGAGGCGCTGTATAATGCGCGTATCCTCAGCCTTGCCGGTGGCCTGAATAAAGAGGACCGATTGGCCCATCCCGATGCCAGCGTCCAAATGGACAGTCCCCTGTGCGGCAGTCGCATTCGTGTCGATGTGACAGTGGATTCCAACGGACTGGTGCAGGCCTATGGACAACAGGTGCGCGCCTGCGCCCTGGGCCAATCTTCCGCCGCGATCATGAAGGCGCATGCCGTGGGGAAAAGTCTGAATGAATTGACCCAAATCCGCGATGCGCTGGAAGACATGTTAAAGCGCAACGGGCCAGTGCCTCAGGGGGAGTGGGCTGATCTGGCGGTGCTGGAACCAGCACGGGGCCATAAATCCCGCCATGCTTCCATTCTATTACCCTTCAAGGCAGTGGTGAAAGCGGTGCAGGAGGCCCTAAATGCCCGCTGAGCAAGGCACCCCCCGAATTGGTTTAGCGGCCCGTCTCCTGCTGGGGCTGATCTATTTATACCGCTACACCCTCTCCTACTTCCTGGGTCGGCACTGTCGCTATCTGCCAACCTGTTCAGACTATGGGCTGGAAGCCATCCGGCGGCATGGTGCACTTAAAGGGGGGCGGCTGACCTTGCGGCGGATAACGCGCTGCCATCCGTGGGGTGGGTCTGGCTATGACCCCGTTCCGGATTGATTGCTGATGGCCTCCCCCCCAACGCTGAGTGTTATCATACCCACCCGCAATGCAGCCCTGCCACTGGCGCAACTTTTACCACAGCTGACCACGGCGCGGTTGGACCTGGACGTCATTGTCAGTGATGGCGGGTCCCAGGATGACAGCGTGGAAATCGCCGCCCGCCATCAGGCGCGCGTCACCCAGGCGGAGGGGGGACGCGGACCGCAGCTTCGCGCGGGCCAGGATCTGGCATTCGGCGATTGGCTGTTCTTCCTGCATGCGGATTCGACCCTGCCACGGGGGTGGGACGCCTATATCCTGGCCTTTATCACCGATCCGGCCCGCTGGAATCAGGCCGCCTATTTTCAATTCCAACTGGACTCCGACTCCGCATCTGCACGCCGTTTGGAGCGCATGGTCGCCTGGCGATGTCGCACCTTTGGATTGCCCTATGGCGATCAGGGGTTGCTGATTTCCAAAGAATTTCTGGCGCGCCTGGGCGGCATACCGGATCTGGCGCTGATGGAAGATGTCGCGCTTGTCCGGAAGATTGGCAAGGCGCGTCTTGTCGCCCTGGACGCCCCCCTGCTGACCGCCGCCGATAAGTTTCAGCGCGATGGTTATCTGTGGCGCAGCGCAAAGAATCTGACATGCCTTTTCCTGTATTTCTGTGGCGCACCAAATCGATTGCTGCGATGGATATATCGATGAACCAAAGGCGAAGACACCTGATTTTGTTTGCCCGCGCCCCTCGTCTGGGCGTCGGGAAAAGCAGACTGGCCAGGGATATCGGCAGGTTACAGGCGTGGCGCTTCTATCGCGGCACTCTGCAAACCATGATCCGGCGCTTACAGCCGGGCCCCTGGACCCTGACAATCGCGGTTGCCGCCCAGGATGATGGGACCCATCCAGCTTTTGCCGGATTGCCCGTATTGGTACAGCCTCGCGGCGACCTTGGTGCCCGCATGAGCGGGGTTCTGCGCCATATGCCGCCTGGTCCGGCGATCATCATTGGCACCGACATACCTGGCATTCAGCCTTGCCATATTCATCAGGCCTTTCACAAACTGGGCACCAACGATGCCATTTTCGGCCCTGCGGATGATGGTGGCTATTGGTTGGTCGGCCTGGCACGACGACGACCGGTGCCCTATGCTTTCATGCGAAATGTCCCCTGGTCGACGCCCGATGCCCTGACGGCAACGCTTGCAACGCTGCCAGCAGAGATGTGTGTTGGCTTCCTGGACCCGCTGTCGGATGTGGATGACGGGGCCAGCTATGCAGCCTATTTGAAAGAAGGGAGGCGCGCGCGATGACACAGCTAAGCGACCAGATCCCGGCACTGCATGCAGCATTGACAAAAATGCAGGGATTCCAAGATATCTCGCTGGACTCGCTGATCCCTATGCCGACATCCGGCCTGGCCCATGATCATGTCATCCTGTCCGGGCGCGACCTGCTGTTGCGGGTGCCCAGACAAAGTCAGATGCGCCTGGATGCCGAACGGAACCTGCGTTATCAGGCGGCCTGCTTTCAACGGATGAAAGCCAGCGGCCATACCCCGAAATTCCACGGCTATCTGTCGCCCAGCAAGACCGTTCCTATGGGGGCGTTGATCGTCGAACATATTCACGGCACCGTTTTATCTGCACCCAATGACTTGCCAGCCGCTGCCGAAGCCCTGGCCGCGATCCATACCTTGCCCCTGCCCGAGCGCACAGAACGCCCGCCACTGATAGATCAAACCGATCCGATGGCGGAAACATTGACAGAAGTGCAAGGCCAGGCCGCTTTCCTGCCCCAGGCCGAATTGGACGCCGACAGTCTGCGCATGATCCGGGAAGAACTGCGCGCCGCCGAACAGGATATCGCCTCTTTACCCAAGGCCCCGGTGACCCTGATATCCTTTGATGCCCATCCCGGTAATTTTCTGGTCAAGGATGATGGCACTGCCATTCTGGTGGACTTGGAAAAGGGGCGCTATGGCGGGGCGGGGTTCGATTTGGCCCATGCCACGCTTTACACATCCACCACCTGGGATGTCGCGACCTATTCAGAGCCCAGCCGTGACGAGATCGCACACTTTTATGATTGCTGGCGTGCATCCCTTCCGACGGCATTGGGGGATGTGCTGTCCCCCTATCTGATGCCGATGCGGCGTTTGATGTGGCTGTGGTCTATCACCTGGTGCGCAAAATGGCGGGTAGAGAGCGCGAAACAAATCCGCGCGGCAAAACATCAAGTTCAGGACACCGAAGACTGGTCTGCGGAAAATACCAGCGCCCGTCTGATCGATCATGTCCGGGGTCGTGTGGACCTGTATCTATCGCCAGAGATTATCGAAAGAGTCCGGCAGGACTGGTCCTGAATGGATTATTTATCCTGGTCGAATTGATCCAGGTGTGTCCGTAGCCTGGTAATCTCTTTTTGCAATCGCTGAAGCTCTGTCAGTTCCATTCCCGTTACCTGTTTGACGCATTCAGGAATACGTGCAGCGCGCTTCCGCATTTCCTTTCCAGTCCCGGTCAGCGCCACGCGCACCTGGCGTTCATCCTTACTGTCGCGCTGGCGCTGCAGGATACCCATCGATTCCAACCGCTTGAGCAAAGGCGTCAAAGTATTGGATTCTAGATGCAGCATTCGTCCCAGCCCCCCAACAGTCTGGTTATCCTGTTCCCACAGGGCGACCAGCACAAGATATTGCGGATAGGTCACCCCCAGATCATCCAGAAACGGCTTGTAGATACGGGTGATGGCATGGCTGGCAGAATAAATCGAAAAACACAAAAGGTCCGAGATTTTCGGATATCTTAAATCATCCAAAGTGTCATGCGTCACAACGTATCTCCTCTCTAGAAAGTGTAATATAAATCGCGCACGATCTAATCGCAAGCGCTTGACAAACGCATCTCGGTTTCTAAATATCGTATGCGATTTAATCGTAAGCGATATAATATTCTGAAAGGAACACCCTTATGTCTGTAGATGTCAAATACCGCACCTCGGCCCGAGCCACAGGCGGACGAGATGGAAAAGCAGAAACGCTGGATGGGAATTTTAATGTCACCATGGCAACACCCAAGGAATTGGGCGGTGCCGGCGGGGAAGGCGTAAACCCGGAGCAGCTTTTCGCAGCCGGCTATGCCGCGTGTTTTATTGGGGCAATGAAGTTCGTCGCCTCGCAGGGGGGCCCGAAAATACCGAATGATATGACGGTCACCACCACCGTTGGCATCGGTCCCCGCTCAGAAGGCGGTTTTGGTCTGGAAGTTGAATTGGAAGTTTCCCTACCCGGTGTGGAGAAAGACAAGGCGCAAGAACTGGTCGAAAAAGCCCACCAGGTCTGCCCGTATTCCAATGCGACCCGCAACAATATCGATGTGCAGTTGACTGTCGTCTAGAGCAAATTCAGATCATTCTTGATCGCGCTGACCGAGAGGTTTTCAGGCTGGAGCAGGAGCAACTTGCCGCGCGTAGCGGGGCTACGGGCAAAAGCTGCGACGCACGCCAGCCTGAAAACATCCGGCCGGAACAATGCGACCCAGTCGGAGACACTCCGATCCGGGTCGCGCCATTTTACGCCTCAAAAACAGCGTAATATTGTTCTGGGAATCCTGCCAGATCACGGCTGGTTGTGTTAAAGGGTGGTTTCAATCCCCCCTTAAAATGCTTGCGCACCAGATCCTGCCAGGCGGCGACAGGATCGGTTAATCCGCGGGTGGCGCAAACATGATCAAACCATCGTTTTCCAACCGCAACATGGCCGATTTCATCATCGTGAATAATGGTCAGGGCCTCTGCGCTTTGCTGGTCCCCTGCCGCGTGGAGGCGTTTGATCATATCAGGTGTCACATCCAATCCCCGTGCCTCAAGAACCATGGGCACGATGGCCAGCCTGGCCAGCAGATCATGGGAGGTTTCCATCGCTGCCTGCCACAAACCATCATGCGCCGGCAGGTCTCCATAGGCCCCACCAAGCTCTTGCAGGCGATCGTCAAGCATCAGGAAGTGGCGGGCCTCGTCGTCTCCAACCGCGATCCAGTCATCGAAAAAAGCTTCGGGCATATCCTGGTCAGAAAATCGCGCAATCATATCAAATGCCAGATCAATGGCATTCAATTCGATATGGGCAAGGGCATGCAGCAGAGCGATTCGCCCCGCCACACCGGCATTGATTTTCCGGCGGGGGACATCGCGGGGCAGCATCAACACCGGGTGATCCGGTCGTGCTGGGCGATCCGGTACCGGTTCGGTCGCTGCTATAGCTCCCAATTTCCGGCACAACCATTCTCTGGACACAGCCCGTGCAACAGTCGCTTTCTGGCGAGCATCGGCGGTGCTCAACACCTGAATGGCCGCATCCCCCAGGCTCATCCTGTCAAACGTGATGGTCACAGATCCTTCAGGGCCGCCTGAACAGCCTCAACATGGCCGGGAACCTTCACCTTGCGCCAGATCTTTGCCACTTTGCCATCCGCATCAATCAGAAAGGTGGCGCGATCAATGCCCATATATTTGCGGCCATACATGCTTTTCTCGACCCAAGTGCCATAGGCCTCACACACGGTGCCATCTTCATCCGCAGCAAGGGGGAAATTCAGTTCATACTTGGCCTTGAATTTATCATGCTTGGCGACGCTGTCTTTTGACACGCCAATTACCGTCGCCCCAACGCCGGAGAAGTCCGCCTGCGCATCGCGAAAGCCACAGGCTTCCTTGGTGCAGCCGGGGGTATCATCCTTGGGATAGAAATACAGAACGACGGGTTTACCCTTCAACGCAGAAAGTGAAATGCTATCGCCGCCATCAGTGGGAAGGGTGAAATCAGGGGCGACATCGCCTTCTTCAAGTGCCATGGAATTCTCCCATATCTGCAGTTTGGATCGTCTCTGAACAGAGTTAAGGCTGGATCGAAGGATCGCAAGGCCGCATCCCGGATTGGAATGCGGCCCATGCGATTTTATCCAATTACCTTATTCCACCAGCCGCGCTTTTTCTTCTTCGGTGGTTCGTCAACAATGACCGGTTCCGGGGTGGGCGATGCAGGGGGGACATCCGTCATCCCTTCATTCGCAGCGGCCATCACCTGGTCCCTGGCGGGCTCAGCAGGTGTCGACGATGGCGGAATCGTATCTTGCACAACGGTTTCGCCTGCCGTGGCTTCCGCCTTCGCAGGTTTAGGTTTTGCCGGGGCTGCCTTCTTGCGGGACCGCTTTGCCGGTTTTGCTGCTTTTGCATCGTCACCGCTGGTCTCAGTCGGTGCCGCCTCTTCCGTCACAGAATCAACGGCTGGCGCCGCTTCCGGCTTTGCCGCTGCCGCTTTCTTACGGCTGCGTCGTGCCGGCTTCACCTTCGCCTGAGGTTCAGATGTTTCGGGCCCGGCATCCGCACTGTCATTCGCGGCATTTTCAGGTACGAATTGCGGACCGTCCTGGGAGGATGATGCCGCTTCTGCCGATGGCTTGCGTCCGCGACCCCGTCCGCGGCGCGGTGGACGTGACTTTTCATCCCCGTCGTTGCCCGCCTCAGAGGACGTGGTCTCGGATCCGTCTTGTGGCATCTGGTTAGAATTCTCCGACCCGCTGTCAGCCTGGCTTTGACCATCTGGCATATCAGACTGACCTTCACCATTCTGACCTTCACCATTCTGACCTTCACCATTCTGGCCTTCACCATTCTGACCTTCTGCGGCCTGACCATCTTCCCGACCGCGATTCCGGCGGCGACCGCCACGACGGCCCCGCTTGCGACGACGGCGGGTCTTATCCTCGCCATCGCCTCCTTCAGCGGCGTTGCTTTGGTTTTCCTGGCCGTTGGAATCAGAATTGACTTCGGCGACAGCGGTGTCGTCGTCATCACCATCGGTGTTGGTCTGTGCGGTTTGATCTTCGACCGTTGCATCCGCCGATTCTTCATCGCGACGCCCCCGACGACGCCCGCCACGACGGCTGCGTTTACGACCGCTGCGGTCTTCGTTGCCTTCTGCAGCAGGGCGTTGTGGGCGCTCATTACTGCGAGGCGCAGACGCGGTTTCACCGGACCGATCAATTGGACGATCCGGAACACGTTCAACAACCTGCTCCGCCCCTTCCTCACCTTCGCCGGCACCAGACCGCGTCAGTTCATAGTGCGGCGGCAACATGCCATCGACCGCTTCCAGGGTAACGGTGATACCATACCGGCCTTCCATCTCCATCAAGCTTGCACGCTTGTGATTCAGGACATACAGCGCAACCGATCCTGGTACTTTTGCTGTGACCTGGGTCGCCCGGCGACGCAGGCACTCTTCCTCAATCGCGCGGGTAACCATCAGGGCCGCAGATTCTGTCGAAACAATGTATCCAACACCACCACAGGTCGGACAGGGTTGGCTCATCGCCTCAATCAGGCTGGGGCGCAGACGCTGGCGGGACATTTCCATCAAGCCGAAGCTGGAAATCCGCCCGACCTGAATACGGGCACGATCCCGGCGCAGCGCCTCTTTCAGCCGTCGCTCAACCGCTGCATCATTGCGATTTTCATCCATGTCGATGAAATCGATGACGATCAGCCCGGCCAGATCCCGCAGGCGCAATTGGCGCGCCACTTCATCAGCGGCCTCCAGATTGGTCTTCAATGCGGTTTCTTCGATATGCCGTTCCCGCGTTGACTTGCCGGAGTTCACATCGATGGCGACCAGAGCCTCGGTCTGGTGAATGACAATCGATCCGCCCGAGCGTAACTGCACCGTTGGCTCATGGATCTGGGCCAATTGCTGTTCCACCTGATAGCGGTGCAGCAAGGGAATGCCCTGATCATCCTTATAGGGTTGGACCTTTTTGGCGTGGCTGGGGATCAGCGCGCGCATGAAATCCTTGGCGACGCGATATCCTTCATCGCCGGCGATCAGCACTTCTTCGATATCCTTGGTATAGACATCGCGGATGGCGCGCTTGATCAGATTGCCTTCCTCATGAATTAAGGAAGGAGCAGAGGATTCCAGCGTCTTTTCGCGGATATCGTCCCATAACTTCATAATATAGTCGAAGTCGCGCTTTACCTCCGCCTTGGAGCGTTCGGCCCCGGCGGTGCGCAGGATGATCGCCATGCCTTCCGGCACATTCAGTTCCGCCAGGATTGTCTTCAGACGCTTCCGGTCCGCCACATTGGCGATCTTGCGGCTGACCCCGCCGCCGCGCGACGTATTGGGCATGACAACGCAATAGCGCCCGGCCAGCGAAAGATAGGTGGTCAGCGCAGCACCTTTATTGCCGCGCTCTTCCTTCACGACCTGAATCAACATCACCTGACGGCGCTTGATCACTTCCTGAATTTTGTACTGGCGGCGCAAACGCGGGCGGCGCAAGGACGCTTCCTCAACCGCTTCATCAACGCCTTCACCCGCACCCATATCCTCAACGCCATCGCCATTATCGGCGGTTTCGTCGTCATCGTCCTGGGAATCATGATCGTCGTCGACCAGTTCTTCACGGTCACCGACGGGAATGCGGTAATAGTCGGGATGAATTTCTGAAAAGGCCAGGAACCCGTGGCGGTTGCCGCCATATTCAACGAAAGCAGCCTGCAAGGATGGCTCAACCCGCGTTACTTTCGCGAGGTAAACATTCCCTTTTATTTGCTTCTTTGTCGTTGTTTCGTAGTCAAATTCCTCAAGCCGGTTGCCATTTACCACGACGACCCGGGTTTCTTCCGGGTGGGTCGCATCGATTAACATTCTGCGTGTCATATAATCCTACCTCGACGTCTCCGGCCCTTATCGCGCGGATCGTCGGCAGCCGTTGCGCAAGCATCACCGTTCCCACGCAGCGCCGATATCGGGTCGCGCGAGCCGGGCGCGTTGCGGATACGGGGATTGCGTTACGCAGTCCCTTTTCCGTCTCGCTTATGCTCACTGGTTTCATTGTGTCGCTTTCGCGTTGCTTCTAATACGTCATTTACTATATCCGGCGGCGCCGGGCGGTTCAGTACCGGCCAGGCCGGGGTAATTCAAAATGCGGCACTGTGGTTCGGGTGAATAGGTCGATCCTGAAATCGTCCACCGAGCCAGACGCGCCGATGAGTCTGTTAGCCTGTGTTTCCGGCCCTTTCGTCAGAAAAGCCGTGGACACAAAGCAGCAGAGCGTCACGCCCGGCAACGACGAGACATCGAACCCAATCCCAGAATGTCGACTTAGCGCCCTTTGCGAAAAGGGTCCTCGAACTCTGCGACGAACGGCGTGCCCCGGATCGTTCCGACCTGTGCCCGGCCCGCAAAGGAAACCAGCGGCGCGCCGCTTTTCGGCGCTGCCGTTCGCCCCCTGCGGCGGACACGAAACGGACTCTCTCAAGCGAGAGACTATCTGTGCATGGCGCGTTGCACAATCTTAAACCGAAGATAAATTCAAGATACTTATAAATTTACTGTCCTTGTGCTTTGAATTTCCTGACGACTCACGGCATATCTACTATGAAATTCTGGACGGGACTTGCCGAGTCAGGAGCGGCACGGAATGCGTCAGGCGTGCACGGGGTGCCTTAAGCCCCTCATAAATCACTTGTTTCAATCGGTCGTGCTTCGCGCGATGCTTTTACTCGTCGGCTCAATATTACTGGTACCGCAAATCAGCAGTGCACAATCATCCGGTCCTGTGCTGTCCGACGCCCGTATTGGAGAGCGCGAGGGCGAGACCAGATTTGTTTTAGAATTTGATCGCGCCGTCCCCTACAAAGTGTTCACACTGGCCGGCCCAGACCGCGTGGTGATTGATCTGCCATCTGTTGACTGGAAGGGACCTGGACTGGACGAAGTGCGGGGACGGGGATTGATTGGCGGATATCGCCACGGTCTTTTTAAGCCCGGTATCACCCGCGTTGTCATCGACCTTTCCGCCCCGGCGACCGTAATGCGCCATTTTGCTCTGGACGCCGCGAACAATTCCGGCCCACGGGTGGTGATTGATCTGGGACCGGTCTCTAAGACCACCCCGTCCACTGTGGCGATGGAATCTGCGGGTTGGGGTGCCTATGCGCAGGAATTGGCGCGGTCTTCCCCGGCGATTGCAACACCAGGACCACCGCCGGGCTCTAACAAGCGCGTCGTGGTGTTGGACCCTGGCCATGGGGGGGTCGATCCAGGTGCCATCAGCACCAGTGGCGTCTATGAAAAGAAGGTCGTTCTGTCCTATGCCAAAGCATTGAAAAAAGCGCTGGAGGCAACGGGGCGGTATGATGTTGTCCTGACCAGGGATCGTGACATCTTTATTCCCCTGCGTGATCGGTATCAGGTTGCGCATGAAGTGAATGCCGGGCTGTTCATCTCCCTACATGCGGATTCCCATAACTCGTCCAGCCTGCGGGGACTGTCTGTGTACACCCTGTCTGACAAGGCGTCCGACAAGGAAGCCGAAGCGCTGGCGACCAAGGAAAACAGGTCTGACCTGTTGGCGGGGACGGATTTGACCGGGTATGAAGCCGATGTAACATCCATACTGATCAGCCTTGCACAGCAAAGTGTTAAGCAAAGCAGTGCCTATTTTGCAGAGATCCTGGTGGATGAAATGCAGACATCGGCGCGCTTGCTGCGTAATCCGCACCGCTTTGCTGGCTTTGCGGTACTAAAATCACCTAATATACCCTCCGTCCTGATTGAGTTGGGTTATCTGTCGAATAAGTCGGACGAGGCCAGCTTAATGTCAGCATCGCATCAGGCAAAAATGGCCGATGGGATGGTGCGGTCGATTGATCTGTATTTTGACAGAAAAGAGAAATTGGAGCGGTCCTGAGATCCTGAAATCTGAGATGCACCGCAAACCTTTAGCGAATTTGCCGCAATTGGACCATGGAATCGCCCAATCTGAACGTGTAGACTTTATATGCTACCGCGTGGCACAAATCTGTCCGACCTTATGGTAGGCAGCAGTATACCTGTGATGTTTGTTTAGGGAGTCCCTATGCGTTTTGTCGGCCGTGCCTTTTTGTATCTGTTTTTCCTGGGGTTGCTGGTCGGTGTTGCCGGGCTGGGCGTCGTTGGCTGGGCCTTCTGGCATTATGGTCAGGGCCTGCCAGATTATAAGCAATTGGCGGATTATGAACCACCGACATCGACGCGTGTCCATGCAGGCGATGGCCGCCTGTTGGCGGAATTTGCCGTTGAATCGCGGGTTTTCGTTCCCATTGATGCAATTCCAAAACGTGTTTCAGAAGGTTTCATCGCGGCAGAAGATCAAAATTTCTACAAACATTTTGGTGTCGATATTCAGGCGCTTATCCGGGCTGTCGTCACCAATATTGTCAACGTCACTCAGGGTCGCCGTCTGGTTGGAGCGTCTACTATCACGCAGCAGGTGGCAAAAAACTTCCTGCTGACAAATGAAGTATCCATTTCCCGCAAAGTGAAAGAAGCAATCCTGGCGCTGCGCATCGAACGCGCGCTGGATAAAGACCGAATTCTGGAATTATATCTGAACGAGATTTATCTGGGCTATCGGTCTTATGGCGTTGCCGCCGCCGCCTTGAACTATTTTGACAAAAGCCTGGATGATCTGACGATTGCAGAAATCGCCTATCTGGCAGCTTTGCCAAAAGGTCCAAACAATTATCACCCGATCCGGCGGAAAGAGGCTGCGATTGCCCGTCGGAACTGGGTGATCGACCGTATGCTGGAAGAAAACTTCATCACCGCAGAAGAAGCCGCCGTCGCAACAGCATCGCCCCTGGTCGTTAAAGATCACGCCGACGCGGATCTGGTTGATGCCGGGTATTTTCTGGAAGAAGTCCGGCGTTCCCTGGGGGATCGCTTTGGCGAAGACGGCCTGTATTCCGGCGGGCTGTCGGTGCGAACCTCGCTGGACCCGAAGCTGCAGGAAATGGCCCGCCAGTCCTTGCGGGATGGATTGATCGCCTATGATCACCGTCATGGCTATCGCGGGCCGATCGGGCGTGTGGGCGACGATGAACCCTGGCTGGAAGCACTGATCGCCTTCGAAATACCCGCAGGTGCCTTGGATTGGGTGCCCGCCGCTGTCCTATCCGTAGACAAGGACGCCGCAACGATTGGCTTGCGGGACAAAACCACCGGAACAATTCCCTTGGATGAAGTTCGTTGGGCCCGCATCGCACGTGGGGGAGAAAACCGCACTGTTGGGCCGTCCATCAATTCGGTTGGCGATGTCCTGACTGTTGGGGATATCATTCTTGTCGCCCCGGTTACTCAGAGCACGCCAGATAAAGAAGGCGAAACGCCAAAACCCTATCCAAAAGGCACCTATGGCCTGCGCCAGATACCGGAAGTCAATGGCGCCATTGTCGCCATGGACCCCCATACCGGGCGCATACTGGCCATGTCCGGCGGATGGAGTTTCGAAACCAGTCAGTTCAACCGGGCAACCCAGGCCTATCGGCAACCAGGGTCGGCGTTTAAGCCCTTTGTGTATCTGACCGCCCTGGAAAACGGCTATACGCCTGCCACGATCATTCTGGATGCACCCTTCGTCATTGATCAAGGGCCTGGTCTGGGGAAATGGAAGCCGTCAAACTTCTCCAATGAATTCTATGGCCCATCCCCCATGCGCGTCGGGATTGAAAAATCCCGCAATCTGATGACGGTGCGTCTGGCCCAGGCGATTGGTATGGATAAAGTGTCTGAAACGGCCGAGCGGTTCGGGATCGTCAAGAACATGCCGCCACAATTGGCCATGGCGCTGGGATCTGCGGATGTGCGCCTGATCGATATGGTTGCGGCCTATGGTGCACTGGTCAATGGCGGGAAGAAGGTTGAACCGACATTGATCGACCGAATTCAGGACCGTAACGGTAAAACTGTGTTCCGGCATGATGATCGCACCTGCCCTGAATGTGATGTCAAATACTGGGACAATCAGCCGGTGCCGATCCTGCCAGACAACCGGGTGCAACTGACGACACCAACGTCTGCTTATCAGATCGTGACCATGCTGGAAGGCGTGGTGCAACGCGGGACCGGTCGCCGCATCGCCGAACTGGGCAAGCCGTTGGGTGGCAAAACCGGAACAACGAATGATTCCCGGGATACCTGGTTTGTCGGATTTTCTCCTGATCTGGTCGCCGGGATCTTTATTGGTTTCGACACTCCAATTCCCTTGGGCCGCCAGCCCTGGGGAGGCCAAGAGACCGGATCTTCGGTTGCGGCCCCGGTTTTCAAGGAATTCATGGGCCAAGCCCTGGCCGATAAACCCGCCATTCCCTTCCGGACGCCGCCTGGCATTCGCATGGTGCGCATTGATGCCGAAACCGGAAAACTGGCCAGTCCTTCCAGCAATAAAGTCATTGAGGAAGCCTTTAAGGCCGGAACCGAACCTGGCGCCAATTCCGATAGTGTTATAATCACAGGCAATGGCGCGCCAATTCTTCCAATCGTCCAATCAGGCGAGCCAAGCGGTCAGACCGAGGACGAGGCCGACCCCACTTCATCCAGTGGGAGTAATGGCCTGATTCCCTTACCAACAAACAACGCCCCGACAGGCAACAATCCGAATTCTCCCGCAGCGCCCAGCGGTATTTATTAATCGGTCAGTGCCCCCTAACCCGAAAAGCCCGCGAACTAATAGAGACTGTGCAATGGCCGATTGGTTGCCATAATACCAGGAAGGCGCTATGCAGCGCCCAATTCGGGGCGAGGTTGGCCCTGATCCGTCGTCAGCCAATTGGGAACGCAAACCGAATGCCCCTTTCCCCTGTTCAGAGAAAAGGTGTTTTCACGGCACTGAAAATCGCTGTGACCCTGGCATTGTTCTGGATGATCGCGTCCAAGCTGGACCTGTCTGATATCGCAAATCGTCTCAGCACGGCACAGCCCATGGGGTTAGGCCTGGCGACCGCGCTGATCTTTTTCCAACTGGCATTAAATTCTGAACGTTGGCGCAGACTGTTGCGGATGGATCAGGTCACCCTGCCCTATCGGCTGAGTTATCGGTATTATCTGGAGGCCATGTTCTTCAATCAGGCCCTGCCCGGCGCCGTGGGCGGGGATGTGATGCGTGTCTATCGCATTCGGAAATTTTGCGCTTCCGTAGGACAGGCACTGACCAGTGTATTATTGGATCGCATCACCGGCCTGATCGGGTTGTGTCTTCTGATCGCCATTGGCCTGCCGATGTTGATGCAACGAACCGGCGATCACAGCATCCTGAAGGGGTTTCTGATAATCGGTCTGGCCGGCATGATCGGCATCGGGATTGTGGTCCTGATCGCACGGCAATCGGAACAGGGTCGGGGCGGTCGCATCCGTGCTTTTATTGTTAAGCTGTCGCGTGTTTTTGTGCGGTTGATCAGCCACCCCCGCGAAGCTGTACCCATTCTGCTGCTTGCGCTGGGGACACATTTGACCATTGTGCTGACGGCCTATATCTCTGCGCAGGCCTTGGCATTGCCGTTCACATACTGGGATTGCCTGATTATCGTGCCAACGTCTATCCTGATCGCAACATTGCCAATCTCGCTTGGTGGATGGGGTGTTCGTGAGGGTGCGATGGCAGCCGGATTCGCCCTTATCGGCGGCGATGCCGGGGGGGCGGTTGCCCTGTCCATTGTAATGGGACTGGAAATTCTGGCCGTCGGACTGGTTGGCGGCATTGTGTGGTTTATGAGTGGCACCACCCGCGCGGATGCAGAAGCCCTGACCCTGGTGGAAAAAGGAGAGTGAGTGTGGCAAAGACGGCGACCGTAAAGAAAGCGACAGCGAAGAAAGCTGCGGCCAAAAAGGCGGTTTCAAAGAAAAGCACCGCCAAAAAGGGGAGCCCTAAGAAAGCGGCGCCCCGCAAGACATCCCGAGATACAACCACAACTCCCTTGTCCATCCCTCGGCGAAATGGGTGGCAAAACACGCTATCTGCCCGAAAAACAGCAATCCTGGAATACAATCAGCAGATGGCGGCCAAGCGGGATGACTGGCGCGCCAAGAATGCCGGTTTCTATGACGATGATATGGCCTTCCTGAAATTCCTGATCCCGGAAGGGTCGCGCATCCTGGACCTGGGCTGTGGCACCGGCGCACAATTGGCAGGCCTAAAGCCGTCCTTTGGCATGGGGGTCGATTTCTCCGCCAATATGGTCGATGTTGCGCGCAGCACGTATCCTGAACATGAATATCCCGAGCTGCAGTTTCGCGTCGGCGATGTCGAACAGTTAAACAGCCTGCGCCAGGACTTGCAGGGTCCGTATGATTTTATCCTGCTGTCCGATACGCTGGGCTTTGTCGATGACTGTCAGGCGATGCTGGAACAGATTCACGACCTGTGTGATGAGGAAACCCGCATCGTCATCACCTATTACAGTCATTTGTGGGAACCGGTGCTGCGCGCTGGGGAGGCGACGGGCCTGAAAATGCCCCAGCCCGAAGTGAACTTCCTCAGCCCCGCCGATATCAGCAACATTCTGGGCCTGTCGGATTTCGATGTAATCAAGACCGAATGGCGCCAATTGGTGCCCGCCCGCCTGTTTGGTGTGGGAACCGCGATCAATCGCTATATCGGGACATTGCCCCTGATCCGGAAACTCTCGCTGCGTCATTTCATCGTCGCCCGCTCCCAGCGCAAGGCGAAGCGCAAGGATTTGTCGACCACGGTTCTGGTTCCCTGCCGAAATGAGAAAGGCAATATCGAAAGCGCCATCACGCGCCTGCCACGCTTCTGCAAAGATATGGAAGTGTTGTATGTCGAAGGCAATTCGTCAGACGGCACATTTGAGGAATGCGAACGGGTGCGCGATCACTATGCGAAGCCTGAAAATGGCGCCTGGGACATCAAGGTCTTCAAGCAGCCGGGCAAGGGCAAGGGCGATGCCGTCCGCAAGGGCTTTGACGAGGCGCGTGGCGATATCCTGATGATTCTGGATGCCGACCTGACCATGCCGCCGGAAGAACTGCCAAAATTCTATGAGGCCATCGCCACCGGCAAGGGGGAGTTCATCAATGGCTCCCGCCTGGTCTATCCCATGGAGAAGGGGGCGATGCGCTTCCTGAATTATTGGGCCAACCGGACCTTTGCGATGATCTTTTCTTTCCTTCTGAACCAGCGTTTCACCGATACGCTGTGCGGCACGAAGGTTCTGACGCGTGCCGACTATCACAAGATTCAGGCAGGCCGCAGCTATTTCGGGGATTTTGATCCGTTCGGCGACTTTGACCTGATCTTTGGCGCAGCAAAGCAGAACCTAAAAATCATTGAGATTCCGATGCGCTATGCGGACCGCACCTATGGTGAGCCGCAGATCAGCCGGTTCCGCGATGGCTGGTTGTTGCTGAAAATGGTCGTCTTCGCCTGGCGCAAGCTGAAGGCCTTCTGATTGTGAGCATCGATCCCCGCCTGACCGCCCATGGCAAGGTCTGGTCTAAAAAGGCCGGGCTGCGCGCAGTCTATGGCGACTATTATCGCCGCATGCTGGCCGCCCTGCCCCAAGGTGGGGCCCATCTGGAGGTCGGCGCCGGGTCCGGGCACAGCCGGGATTTCACAAAGGGCATGGACGTCACCCGACTGGACATCCTGCCAGCGCCCTGGGTCGATACTGTGGCCGATGCCCATCATCTGCCCTTCCCGGATGATGCCTTTGACGGGATATTCATGGTCGACGTGCTGCACCATCTGGCCGATCCAAAGACATTCTTTACCGAAACAGCACGGGTGCTGAAGCCCGGTGGCAGGATCGCGCTGATCGAACCGGGCATCACGCCGTTGAGCTGGGTCTTCTATAATTATCTGCATGAAGAACCCGTGGATATGTCTGTCGACCCGATGGTCAAACAAGAGTATGGCGCAACAAAGGACCCGTTTGAGTCCAACCAAGCCATTCCCACCCTTCTGTACCGGCGCGAAGAACACCGCATATCCCTGTCCGAAGGGGTGCCTGCCTTGCGCACCGTCAGCCGCCAGTGGTTGAGCCTGTTTGCCTATCCCCTGTCTGGCGGGTTTAAGGCCTGGTCCCTGTTGCCCGCGTCCCTCGTCGACCCCTTACTACGCCTGGAGGACAAACTAATCCCCTGGATGGGCAGCCTGATCGGGTTCCGACTGTTCGTGGTGATGGAAAAGCGGCACACAGCAACGCCATGAATTACCGCCACGCCTTTCATGCGGGAAACTTTGCTGATGTACACAAACACTGGGTCCTGACCCTGTTGCTGGAGCGTCTGTGTGCGAAGGACAAACCCTTCTTCGTGCTGGACAGCCATGCCGGGGCGGGCTTCTACGACCTTGCCCGGGAAGAAACGGAACGCACCGGCGAAGCGGCACAAGGCATCGCCCGGTTTCTGGATGCAGAGCCCCTGCCAGGCTGTTTTGAAGCCTATGCAAAGACCATCCGCGACCTGAACCCAGACGGCGGATTGCGCTGGTATCCGGGATCCCCCTGGCTGGTCGCCCAAGCCCTGCGCCCAGGGGACCGCTTCATCGCTGTGGAAGCCCATCCAGAGGAAGCCCGCCTGTTGCGCGAAACCCTGCGCCAGACCCGTGCTGCCCAGGTTCTGCAGCGGGATGGATATACAGTAATCCCGTCAACCCTGCCGCCCAAGGAACGACGGGGCCTGGTCCTGATCGATCCCCCCTATGAGACACCTGACGAAATCGCCCGGATCGTCAAAGCCGTGGTCGACGGCATGGTGCGATTCCCCAGCGCCAGTGTCGCCATCTGGTATCCTATCAAGACCCGCGCGCTGGGCGATGTGCTGACTCATAAATTGAGTGAGGCGCTGCCCGCCACAGACCGGGGACGCCTGCGCTGTGAAGTGTGGGTCACTGCGCCCGACCGCGAAGAAGCCGGCCTGACCGGCAGCGGATTGCTGTTGCTCAATCCGATCTGGCCCATGGAAGAAACCCTGAATATCGGCATGCCGTCGCTTGCCCATATCCTAGGTCAGGACGCCCAGGCCGGATCACGGGTGGATAGGTTCTAAGCCTGCCACCCTCTTTTGCCTTAGCGAGGAAGCCTCATGTTTTACCCCTCCCCCCTTAAGGGGGGAGCCCCATATCTTACTCCTCCCCCCTTGAGGAGGGGAGCTCCATATCTTGCTCCTCCCCCCTTGAGGGGGGGAGGTTGGGAGGGGGGTGCTCTCTCCTCCGCAATTCAGTCTACTGCAGGCGAAGGCCTTGCGGCCTATCACCCCCACCCCAACCCTCCCCTGCCTCTAGGGGGAGGGAGCAGACAGAGCCGTCCTCCCCCCTCTAGGGGGAGGGAGCAGACAGAGCCGTCCTCCCCCCTCTAGGGGGAGGGAGAAAAGTGACCTATTTATACCCCTAACCGCGCATGCGCTCAGCCTTGGGGTCGAACAATGGTTCTGACAGGATCGTGGCTGGCAACATTTCTCCAAACACCTCAACCCGGAAGATATCCTCGCTGAACTCCTCTGCCATCTCGGCGGGGATATAGCCCATGGCGACGGACTTGTCGGCATGGTGGGCATACATGCCCGACGTCACATAGCCGACGATCTTGCCGTCACGATAGATCGGCTCGTTGCCCATCACATCGATTTCTTTTGCTTTCAGGGTGAAAGTCACCAGCCGTTTTGCGGGCCCGTCCTGCAATTCCTTCATCGCTGCTTCTCGACCGATAAAGTCATTCTTCTTCATATCGACAAACCGGCCCATCGCCGCCGCATAAGGACCATAGATCGGGCGATATTCCGTCGCCCAGGAACCGAATCCTTTTTCCAGGCTCATGGAGCGCATCGCGCGGGACCCAAACAATTTGATCCCATAATCGGCCCCAGCGGTCAGGATGTCATCGAACAGGCGGGGGTGGAATTCCGGCTTTACCCAAAGCTCGTAGCCCAGATCCCCGGTGAAGGAGACCCGCCCGACCATGGCAGGCACCATGCCCAATTCCATCTTTTTGAAATCCAGGAACTTAATGGCATCATGGGAGACATCGGCGTCGGTTAATTGAGCCAGGACTTCGCGGGCCTTTGGACCAGCAATGGTCAGGCCGACAAGGCCCAGGCCATGAGCCTTGATCGTTACACTGCCGTCCTCTGGCAAATGCGATTCAAACCAGCGCATGTGATAAGCTTCACCCGCGCCGGACCCGAAGATGAAAAATTGCTCGTCGGCCAGTTTGCCAACCGTGAAATCACCAATCACCTTACCCTTTTCGTTCAACATGGGCGACAGGGTCAGGCGGCCCTGGCGCGGCATCTTGTTTGCCAGCATATGGCTCAGCCAGCTTTCCGCCCCTGGTCCGGTGATTTCATATTTCGCGAAGGACGAAATATCGGCCAGTCCGACTCCATTTCGGACGGTCTGACATTCCGCCTTGATATGCGGGAAAGCGTTGGAGCGCAGGAAGGTGATGTTTTCCACCGGCTTCATGCCCTTGGGCGCGTACCACAGCGCCTGTTCCATGCCATAGGCGACACCAAACACCGCATTCATGGCCTTCTGGCGCTCATAGATCGGGGTGGTGCGCAGCGGGCGGGCGGCGGTCAGTTCCTCATTCGGGAAGCGGACCTTGAATCGGCGGGAATAGTTTTCCCGCACCCGGGCATTGGTATAGGCCATGGTCGTCCAATCGCCATAGCGTGACACATCCATACCCCAGATATCGAAGCCCGGATCACCGTTGATCATCCAGTTCGACAGCGCCAGTCCGACCCCGCCACCCTGGCTGAACCCAGCCATAACGCCACAGGCGCACCAGTAATTCTTAAGTCCGCGCACCGGGCCGACCAGCGGGTTGCCATCGGGCGCGAAGGTGAAGGGACCATTGATGATCTGTTTGATCCCGGCGCGCTGGAATGGCGGGAAGTGACGGAAACCGACTTCCAGCGATGGGGCGATACGATCGATATCTTCCTGCAACAATTCATGGCCGAAATCCCAGGGTGTCTCTTTTGGTGACCATGGCACGCAGGCCTTTTCATAGGTGCCCATCAGCATGCCCTGACGTTCCTGGCGCATATAAATCTCACCATCAGGATCAACGACGTGCAGCACTTCCTTGCCGGTGGATTTATTGATCTCCGCCACTTCGGGCATGTCTTCGGTGATCAGATACATATGTTCCATGGCCAGAACCGGTAGTTCCAGGCCAACCATGCGCCCGACTTCCCGCGCCCACAGGCCGCCCGCATTGACCACATGATCGGCCTGCATGGTTCCCTGTTCAGTGATCACGGTCCAGGTGCCGTCCGGATTCTGCTGCAGGTCGGTGACGCGGTTTCTCAGGTAAATCTCCGCCCCGCCCAGCTTGGCCGCCTTGGCATAGGCATGGGTCGTGCCCGATGGATCCAGATGCCCATGCAGTGGCGTCCACAATGCCCCCAGGAATTCCTTGGGATCCATGATCGGCAGGATCTTTTCCGCCTCTTTCGGGGTCAGCAATTCGGTTTCGATGCCCAGCAGCTTCTCCTGGCTTTGCATCACTTTCAGCAGTTCCAGGCGCTCTGGCGTCGCGGCCAGGAACACCCCTTCGGTCAGGTGGAAACCGGTCGACTGGCCGGAAATCTCCTCGATCTCTTTATACAAATCAATGGTGTAGGATTGCAGCTTCGCGACCTGCGGGTCGCCATTGATGGTGTGAAAACCGCCCGCCGCATGCCAGGTCGACCCGGATGTCAGTTCGGATCGTTCGATCAGGACCACATCTTTCCAGCCCAGCTTGGTCAGATGATACAGTACCGAACATCCAACAACCCCGCCCCCGATTACCACCGCCTGTGCATGCGACTTCATATGACCAACCCTTTTAAATGAGAAATAAGCATCTAGCGCAGACAATCGCGCGTCTTTATCCGCCGCGACAATCGCCCTGCGACTTCAACTGTCTTATTCTCACCAATCGTGTCGGTATCGGGAAAGTATAGACAGGTCGCATCCCAGCCAATTTCCGGCATTTCACGCCGCTATTAGAATTGACGGAAAATCAAAACCGGGATCAAGCTTATCGCCAGAGATAACCTGGAATGAGCGCTGTTGCGCCATCCATTCTGAAAGCCACAGGCCATGCCATATGATCCCTATGTCCTTGGGTCCAATCGCAAGATCGATCCGACGCGCCGCCCTTCCTCACTGACCGAATTCCTGCCGGATGGGACACCCAATGATGGTGACCGGGTAGAGATCGGGCCGACGGATCTGGCCTTCGCGGAATGGGCGGCACTGGGGCTGACAATACCGGATATGCCCTCGCTGCGGGACTATCGCCTGTCGCGGCTGGTGGAACAGGTCAATAAGCATGATCTGGGCGGGCTGTTGATGTTCGATCCGTTGAACATCCGCTATGCCACCGACACGACCAATATGCAGATCTGGGTGATGCATAATTTCTGCCGCGCCTGTCTGGTGCTGCCAGATGGGCATATGGCGCTGTGGGATTATACCCCGGCGCGCCATCTGTCTGCGCATCTGCCGCTGGTGAAGGAAGTGCATCCCGGCGCCGACTTCTTCTATATGGATGCCGCCCAGCGGGCGGAAGAACGCGCCGCCCTGTTCGCACAGCAGGTCGATACCATCGTGCGCGCCCATGCGGGAGATAACCGCCGCCTGGGCCTGGATAAGAGCGAAATCGCAACCTATTGGGCGCTTGAGAATATCGGCTTCAAGATCAGGATCGGTCAGGAAATGACCGAACATGCCCGCAAGGTGAAGAACGAGAATGAGCTGAACGCCATGCGTTGTGCGATTGCCGCCTGTGAATCTGCGATGGCGGAAATGCAGGCCGCCGTAATCCCCGGCATGACCGAAGTTGCCGCCTGGGCCGAATTGCAAAAGGGCAATCATATCCGCGGCGGGGAATGGATCGAAACCCGCATCCTGTCCTCTGGCCCGCGCACCAATCCCTGGTTTCAGGAATGTGGCCCCCGGATCATGAAGGAAGGGGATATCCTGGCCTATGACACGGATCTGGTCGGCCCCTATGGATATTGCGCGGACCTGTCGCGCACCTTCAAGATTGGCGACGGAAAGCCCACGGATGCAGAGCGTGAGGTCTATCAAGTCGCCTATGAGCAAATCCAGAACAATATGCAGCTGCTGAAACCCGGTGTGTCCTTCAAGGAATTGATGCAAGGGGCGAAACCCCTGCCAGAAAAATTCCGCGCACGACGCTATAGCGTGATGTATCATGGCGTTGGCCTGTGCGACGAATATCCCGCCGTGATGTATCCGGAAGACTGGGAATCGACTGGCTATGATGGCATGTTGGAACCCGGCATGTGCGTGTGTGTAGAGGCCTATGTCGGTGAGGTTGGCGGCACCTGTGGTGTGAAGCTGGAAGACCAGGTGGTGATCACCGAGACCGGATTTGAAAATCTGACCAGATATCCGTTCGAGCAACGCCTACTGAGCTAGGGCCTTGCAGAATAGGGCAACGCAGGCTGTATTGAACCCATCGTAACCGCGAATGAAGACAGTGGTCGTTTGATATGTGCCGATGGCTTGCCTATTGGGGTCCACCCCTGTTCATGGAAGAACTGGTCACCAAACCGGATCATTCCCTGATTCATCAAAGCCTGCATGCAGCCGAGGCGAAATCCGAAACCAATGGTGATGGCTTTGGCATCGGCTGGTATGGGGAGCGGCCAGAGCCGGGCCTGTATCGTGAAATCCTACCTGCCTGGAACGATGATAACTTAAAGCATCTCTCCGCACAGATTCGGTCCCGCCTGTTCTTTGCCCATGTCCGGGCGTCCACAGGTACATCAACGACGCGGTCCAACTGCCACCCCTTCACCCATGGACGATGGCTGTTCATGCATAATGGTCAGATCGGCGGCTATGCGAAAATCAGGCGCAAGCTGGAGCAGAGGCTGCCAGACTCGTTGTATTGCGGTCGCCAGGGAACCACAGATTCCGAATTGATTTTTCTGTTGGCCCTGTCCCTTGGATTGGACAACGACCCGATCAGCGCGATGCGCGAGAGCCTGTCTTTGGTCGAACGGGAAATGATCGCCGCAGAGGTCGAAGATCCCTTGCGCTTCACCGCCGCCCTGTCCGACGGCACCCGATTGATCGCCTTCCGCTATTCCAGTGACCCTCATGCGCCGACCCTGTACCATACAGGATCAGGCTCGGGCGCGTTAACCGTTGTATCAGAACCTTTGGACACCGACCGCGCCCGCTGGACCGCTGTCCCAACCCAGCACGTGCTCAGCATCTATCAAGACGGCCGCATGGTAACGGAGCCGCTCACCCTTTAGAGCACATTCAGTGCAGTCGCATCCAAGCATCGACATGCCGGCTGTTGCCCGGTGTCACCAGATCATACCGCGCCACATGGACAGAATGCAGCGAACCTTCAATTTCCTCTACCCAGAAATCCAGGAATTTATGTAATTCCGGATATTTAGGGGCGATATCCAGGTGTTGCCACAGAAAGGATTGCAAAACTGCAGGGTGGTCCGGCATGTGATAGATAATCTCTGCTGTGGCGAGACGATAGCCCTTTAACTGTTGTGACAGGCCATCCTGTGGCACCTCTGATGCGTCATAAGCCGGGGAAAGAGGGGTTGAAAAAGACTGAGTCATAAACAATCTCCTTAACAGCAAGAGCAACACATTGCGGAGAGCGCCCAGGACCAATCGTCGGGTCGATTCTCAGTGGTCACAGACGCATCCCTTGATGTGAAAGTCTGCCACCGATTTTCTTTGCACTGCAATAAAAATGTTATAATTCAGTGCATTAGCAGCAATCAACCGAGAGCGCTGATAAAAATCAAAACTCCCTCTTGAAAATTTTGACCGATTTTAATACATCCACCGCACGAGGGTTGGCACTCTCATGCCAAGAGTGCCAACCTTAATTACAGCGTGACAAACCTTTGTCTAAAATTGAGGAGGTTCAATCATGGCATTCCGTCCCCTGCACGACCGCGTTGTTGTGCGCCGCGTAGAAGAAGACACCAAAACCGCTGGGGGCATCATCATCCCCGAAACCGCCAAGGAAAAGCCAATGCAAGGCGAAGTCATTGCCGTTGGTAATGGCCAGATTCAGGAAGACGGCAGCGTCCGTACCCTGGATGTGAAGGCGGGCGACCATGTGTTGTTCGGAAAATGGTCCGGTACGGAAGTAAAGATCGACGGGGAAGACCTGTTGATCATGAAGGAAAGTGACATTCTGGGCGTGATTGAAACGAAGGCTGCGTCCAAGAAAGCCGCTTAAAAGCGAAGGCTGCCTTTTCGGGGTCTTCCATAATCCCGTTACTGCCACATTAAAACACGACAAATGGAGTAGCGACTATGTCAGCTAAAGATGTAAAATTCAGTTCTGATGCCCGTGAGCGGATGCTCAAAGGCGTCGACATTCTGGCCAATGCGGTCAAGGTGACCCTGGGTCCCAAGGGCCGCAACGTGGTCATCGACAAATCTTTCGGCGCGCCGCGCATCACCAAGGACGGTGTCACGGTTGCCAAGGAAATCGAACTGAAAGACAAGTTCGAAAATATGGGCGCCCAGATGCTGAAAGAAGTTGCCAGCAAGACCAATGATCTGGCAGGCGATGGGACCACCACCGCAACGGTTCTGGCCCAGGCCATCGTCCGCGAAGGCGCGAAAGCTGTTGCTGCGGGCATGAACCCGATGGATCTGAAACGCGGCATTGATCTGGCTGTCGAAGCGGTTACCGCCGACATCGCCAAGCGCGCCCGCAAGATCAAACAGAACAGCGAAGTTGCCCAGGTCGGCACGATTTCCGCTAATGGCGACAAGGACGTCGGCGAAATGATCGCCAAAGCCATGGAAAAAGTCGGCAATGAAGGCGTTATCACGGTTGAGGAAGCCAAATCACTGGATACCGAGCTGAGCGTCGTCGAAGGCATGCAGTTCGACCGTGGCTATCTGTCCCCGTATTTCGTGACCGATAACGAGCGTATGCAGGTGGAACTGGAATCCCCCTACATCCTGCTGCACGAAAAGAAACTGTCCAACCTGCAGGCCATGCTGCCGGTTCTGGAACAGGTCGTGCAAAGCGGTAAGCCGTTGTTGATCATCTCTGAAGATGTCGAAGGCGAAGCGCTGGCGACCCTGGTCGTGAACAAGCTGCGCGGCGGCCTGAAGGTTGCTGCTGTGAAGGCCCCAGGCTTTGGCGATCGCCGCAAGGCAATGCTGGAAGACATCGCGGTCCTGACCGGCGGTACGGTCATCTCCGAAGATGTCGGCATCAAGCTGGAAGCCGTGACGCTGGACATGCTGGGTACGGCGAAGAATGTCTCCATCTCCAAGGACGAGACCACCATCGTCGATGGCGCAGGCAAGAAAAAAGAGATCAGTGCCCGCGTTGCCCAGATCAAACAGCAGATCGAAAACACCACCTCCGACTACGATCGTGAAAAACTGCAGGAACGTCTGGCCAAATTGGCTGGCGGTGTTGCCGTGATCCGTGTTGGCGGCGCGACCGAAGTCGAAGTGAAAGAGAAGAAGGACCGCGTTGACGACGCCCTGCACGCAACCCGCGCAGCCGTCGAAGAAGGCATCGTCCCTGGTGGCGGCGTCGCGCTTCTGTACGGTCTGAAAGCCTTGGATGGCCTGAAGGTCACCAATGAGGACCAGAAAGTCGGCGTGGAAATCATCCGCAAGGCCCTGACCGCCCCGGCCCGTCAAATTGTTGACAACGCGGGTGCAGATGGTGCCGTGATCGTCGGCAAGTTGCTGGAATCGAAGGATACCGAATGGGGCTATAACGCCCAGACCGGTGAATTCGTGAACCTGATCAAGGACGGCGTTATCGACCCGGCTAAGGTTGTGCGCTGTGCCCTGCAGGATGCGGGCTCTGTTGCTGGCCTGTTGATCACCACCGAAGCCATGATCGCCGACAAGCCCGAGCCGAAGGGCGAAGGCGGCGGCGGCATGCCTGATATGGGTGGCATGGGCGGCATGGGTGGCATGGGCGGCATGATGTAAGCATCCCCGCTCAGCCCCGCGCTGAGATCAGAAAGGGCGGCCTCCTGCGGGAGCGCCGCCCTTTTTCTTAGTAGTTGGACCTTATCTTAAATGCGCTCCTAACTGCTTGGTATATTTCAACCCCTGTCCTTTAAAAGCCCTTTCAATTCTGCAATACCTCCAGCCCATGGCCTTTTCCTATGAAGCATTCTGTGGCAATTGGAACAAACTAGAGCGAGGTCACTCGGCCTCGAGTTTCGTTTTGAAGTGCTTTCACTCAAAGGGACAATGTGATGTGCCTCGATGAAGCCATCACCAAGCGCTCCGTAGGTTTCTCTAAAATCAAAATTGCAAACCTCGCAAAACAACCTTTTATGTTTTTTCAAAAAATTTGCCTTAACCTCGCGTACAAGCTGCGCGTTTCTTTCATACGAAAAGTGATTCTTCTGAACCTTAGCTCCCTCTGGAAACTCCACATCTCCTCCGTCAGAGAAGTCGTCTAACCGGGGTTGATCGACAAAATCTGAGATTACGCTTTTAATGTGTTTCCACTCATTTGTAGAGATCTCTGTCATTGTACTAAAGTATGCACCAAATCTTTTGCCTGTTGTCTCTACACGGTTTGTAAAATCTGCTGACAGATTGACAGGAACCTGGAGAGAGTGAACGTCATTTGGGGAAACTTTGAGCCGGTAAAAAGATTTTTCACTTTTAAGTTTTGCGATTATTGTGGCTTTGGAACGACGCTGAAATTCCCCACCCAACGATCCATGTTGGCGGAGATACAATAATTCTTCAGCTCGTCGACTTAAAATCGAGTCAGAAAAATCCGCGCCCGCTGAATCAAAAATCACATTTTCATAATATCCACATACCGACCACCCGATTCCACGAGTGTAGACCGCAAATACAATTATAAAATTCCCAGAGCTGTCTTTCGGCATCTGATAGGAATAACCATGCACATATTTGTCTTTAGCTACATCACCACTAAAATTCCAATCCTCATGACCAAATCCATTTTCTACAATGTAGCCTTTATCAATCTTGGTATTTAATCGCCCGATTGTCGGCTTCTTCCAGGAAGCCTCATTGTGAACCACTCTCTGAAACATATAACGCACAACATCCTCCAGCTGTATATTTCATGAAGATCTACCTTTACATTATTTTTTAGGATTCTCGATATGTTAAATTTTGCGCCACTTTTTATTCCCCTCTCTACCCATAGAAGCGCCGCCCTTTTTCTTACCCAACCACGGCCAAGTGAATGGACAACATCGCGCAATCGCTTGGCAGGGTTAGGAATCGATCCTCCCCCGTTGTCCAGACCGCTGTTTCACCGGCACATAAATCCTGCTGATCCAGCGCCCCGGCCCCAGACAAGCAATACAGGGCGTGCTGACCGTCTGGTCGCGGTAAGACTGTGTCATCGCGCAGAACCCGGACCTCCGCCTTTACCCGCAACGGGTCAAACATGACGTTGAAATCCTGGATCGGGCCTGCCAGCAATTCACTGTCAATTTCCTGATCACCCCGAAAATCGATGGGTTTCTGCGGCAGTGCTTCGATAACCGCCCCGGTGGTTTTGTCCTTCAGGCGCATCCCAACGCCCGACACCACGGTCAGGATGCGATGCCGGTCTGGAAAGCTGGAGAAGGGGCCATCGCTGCTGACATCGGCAATGCTCAATCGCCACAGGAAGCCCTCCTCATCCTCTTTCAGGACGATTTCCCGCGTGATGCCGCCACCGTTTTTCCACGGTATTTCCTTATAATCCTGCGCCTTAAATAGTCTCATGTGCCGGACCCTAGCACAGGGTTCGTCAAGTTTTGTATTGAAAAGCGAAGGCTTGTCTTCAAAGGCATTAGGCCCCACTTGAAAGAGCAAAGGGAAAGAGGTTGTTATGGCAAAAAAACCAGAGACTGATTTGGACGCCCAGATCGTCGACGCGGCAATGGCGCTGTTTTCAGAACGCGGCTATGCGGCCGTTCGATTGCAGGACATCGCAGACCGCGCCGAGATGGATTTGGGCGCATTGCGCCAACGTGTCGCCAATAAGCTGGATATCCTGAAACTGTTCCTGCGCCGCCTGGACGCAGATGTCCTGGGCGAGGATGCCGGTTTCGGACCAGAGGAGACCGTGCGCGACCGTCTGTTCGACCTGTTAATGCGGCGCTTCGATGCGCTGACCCCCTATCGCCCCGCCCTGCGGGCGATACTGCAGGACGTGGGACGAGACCCCGCTGCCCTGCTATGCCTTGCCCCCCATGGCATGACGGCATTGGGCTGGTATCTTGAGGCTGCAGGAACGTCCGCCGACGGACTGCGCGGGGCCATGCGGATTAAAGGCTTGAGTGTGGTCTGGCTGCACTGCCTGCGGATCTGGGAAAAGGATGACAGCGACGACCTGGCAAAGACGATGAAAGCCCTGGACAAAGCGCTGGGCCAGGCGGAGCGCCTTGCGACATGGATGCAATCAAGCCCCCACCGCCGAGCGTCGCCCAATGATGTAGAGGCCGACCCATCACTGGGCGCGCAGCCATGATCCTTTCAGGCGCACACTGGGGGCACCGACTTCCCCAGTGGCGGTAAGCGATAACAGGGCCCCGGTCTCCTTCGGGTTGTTGACTTTCATGGAGGCATTCAGGGTTTCCAGTCCGGGGGACACTCTGGCCTGCCCTTCAGCAAATACCCCATCATTCCCCTGCAATCTTAGATTTGTGCTCAGCCCGTCCGGTGCCAGAACAATCTGTCCGTTCAACAGGCCGGGCTGACCAAAGGCCTGCCGAATATAGCCCCGCAGACGGCCCACATTGCCGATCTGTCCACCCCCACGGGACCGCAGCACAAGGGATGCCGTACCGGTCACATCGATGGTCCCCGACAGGGTCGCAATGGCGGCATCCAGCGCCGCGCCCGTTCCAACCAGATCCCCTGTCAGGATCGCGGACCCATCGGGCACCAGCGGCAACCCTGCCCGCGCCGAAAACAGGCCCAGATCCACCATGCTTTCTTGCAACGCCACTGTCACATCAACCGCATCGGTTGTGCGTGCGGCGGTCACGTCGCCGGTTACCCTCAATCCCGGCATTGCGGCGCTAGCACCTTTGCACATAAAACCACCGCCGCCATCGCCATCGCATCCGGCAGCCAGATCAAACAGGGTCAGATCATACCCCCCTATGCTGCCATTGAAACTGCCATCACTGATCGTCAGCCTGGGGATTAAACCTGGCGTATAGACACCGTTCACCCGCGCGTCACCACCCGTGCCCATGGCCTCAAAGGCATATCCGACGCCCCGTTCTGGAGCCAGGGAAAGGTCCAGTGTCACCGATGTTTGTCCGAAGGAGGCAAAACCGGCCGCACGGCGCGCCGCGACGCCAAAGGCCCCTAAAACGCGATCCAGCGCAGGAATTTCCGCCGCCAGCTGAGCTTGACCCGCCTGCGCCGCATTCAGGGAAATCTGTCCCATAACCTGTGCCCCGGCCAGATCCGCGATCGCCAGGGCTCCTTCAATGCCATCGATATCCTGTTGATTGCTGCGCAGATCCAGCGTGATGGCGGTTGCGGGAACACTGTTGAAGATCACACGGTCCAGATACAGGGTGACGCTTTGCGGGCCACGTCCCAACAGCGCCAAAATCTGAGATATCGCATCGACCCCCGTTCCGGACGCCCCGTAACGATCTAAATTCAGGGCGTCCCCCTGCAAGACTGCTTGCACTGATGGGCCATCCCCGACCCGGGAAACCGATACTGCACCTGCCCAAACGGTATCGTCCAGGCGCCCCTTAATTTCCGTCAATTCAAAGCCACCATTTGAAATCAACATCTTGGCGGTCGCATCGACGGCACTTAACCGATCCGGCGGCAGGGTATCCAAAAGCGGTGTTAGTTCCGGCACCCGCCATGCCAGAACAGGGCGAATATCTCGAGCGACCAGGCCGGCCTCCCCTTCGAACTGCCAGGTGTCTTCTTTTGCCTCGAACGTGCCCAGCACACTAAGATCCGCATCACCCGGCAGCGCGATACTGGCACGATCAACAACCGCAATTCCGCCACCCGATGCAAAAGACACTGTCGCCTGGCGCAGGGTCTGATCCTGAAAGGCTATGGATCTTGCCCGAATAAGGCTGGTGATATCCACACCTGAAAACAGACGAACGCCCTGCATGAAATCAGTGATTAAATGGCTGCCATAGGTACCAACCTGTGCCGGGTCCAGCCCTGTCATATCTACCCGGGACAGATCCAGCTTGATGTCCAGGGCCGGTCGTGACCCGGAAACCAGCGTCACAGTGCCGGCCCCGGTCACTTGACTGCTTTGCACATTCTCCAGGGTGATGCTTAGGACATTATCAGCGCTGGAGTCGATGCGGGTATCCAGTGTTGCGGCTCCTTCCCCCAACAGACGGGTGATCGCATCCGCCTTCAGGGTAGACAAAAAGCCAACTTCTTCCAGCACCAGGGTTGCCTTGCCCGACCACCCACCATTTTCCGTCGGGCGCCCCTGGATTGCCAGATCGCTGGCGCTGGGGCCATGCCCAACCGACAGGCTGACCGCGCCATCCATGCGACCTTCCACCGAAACCCCCAACGGTTCATTAAGAACCCGCGCTTCACCATCAAAGGCATAAAGCCGGTTGGGGGCGGTCTTCGTATCTGCGCCAAGCGTTAAGCGCCCATTCACTGCCTCCAACTGATCGGGCAGCCAATCGGGCCCATCCTGGAACCGCAGGCGCCCCTCCTCAATAACAACAGAGGTTGCGCCATCATACCGCCCGGTCGCGGCAAGACGCAGGGGAAATTCCAGATCGGCCTCGACCAGTTCTAAATCCTCTGGAATCAATCGACCAAACAGCAAGGCGCGGGGATTCAAGCTACCGCGCAACCATCGGATCGCCCCGGTTACAGACTCGCCGGTAATAGCGATATCGGCGGCGGTAATGCGCGGTTGGGGCAGTATCTCAATCTGTAATCCGCCCCGCAAAACGACCGTCACCCCCAATTGTTTCGAAATCAGGGATGCAACATCCGCTTTATAGGGGCTCCAATCAACAAAGCGCGGCCCGGCCCACAGCAGCCCAATGACTGCCACGACAATCGCACCGGCCAACCACAGCCTGATGCGACCCCTGCGCCTGCTTTGACCGCGCTGTGGCGTATCTGCACTCTCCGCCATTTACCAAAGGCCCCCTTTACCCAAACCGCAATACCTTTCGCAGGTCTGCCTAGACGTGGTCAATAGGAAGCGATTAAACTAAGCCTGTGACCAATAGATAAAAAAGGGCATTCAATGGCTGATATCGTTAACTTGAGAACCGCCCGCAAACAAAAAGCCCGTGCTCATAAAGAAGCGACAGCAGATGCAAACCGGGCAAAACATGGCATATCGACAAAGACCCGAGGTCAGGACGCCGCAAAGAAGGCCCGCGAGTCGCATCAGCTGGATGGAAAAAAGCTCGTGGATTGAAGGATTTAACGCTATCGCCTCAGTAAAAGCGTGCTAAGCTGAGACATTATGCACGGAATTTCTGATATCACCGGAATTGCAATTGTAGCCGTTGCCGCCATGCTGTGTGGCATGGCCATGGTGCGCCTGCGCCAACCAGCCATCATCGGTTATATTTTTGCCGGTTTGATCCTGGGGCCAAACGGTCTGTCGCTTGTAGAAAACCGCGAAACCATCGATTTATTGGCCCAATTGGGCGTGATCATGCTGCTGTTCTTCATCGGCATGGAACTCAGCCTGCGCAGCTTTCGCACAATCTGGAAGGTTGCCATCATCTCGGCCCTGGCCCAGATCGGCTTGTCCGTGGGTGCACTATACATCCTGGGTGGGTTGTTTGAATGGCCGGTTGAATGGGCCATATTGTTTGGTTTCTGCCTTGCATTGTCTTCCACCGCCGTTGCGGTAAAGGTTTTGGAAGAAACCGGGGAGTTGCGCAACAATACCGGGCGCCTGACAGTCGGCATCCTGATTGCCCAGGATCTGGCGGTCGCCCCCATGCTGGTTGTGATCTCCAATATGTCCGCTCAGAAGGAAGGCGGTTTGATCCACATGATTGTGGAAGTATCGCTTTCCATCGGGATACTGCTGGCAATCATTCTTTTTCTGACGCGGCGATCCAAGGTGAACCTGCCTTTCCACAAGATTGTCAGCCCCAATTCAGATCTAAAGCCACTGGCGGCGCTGACCTTTTGTTTCGGCTTCGCAACAATTGCCGGGGTCATTGGCCTGTCGCCCGCCTTTGGGGCTTTTCTAGCTGGCCTTATTGTCGGTAACAGTGCGCAGCGACAAGAAGTGCATGAGAATGCAGGACCGATTCAAGCCATCCTGATCATGGTCTTCTTTCTGTCCATCGGCCTGTTGATCGATCTGCCCTTCGTTTGGGATAATATCTGGCTGATCCTGAGCCTGTTGCTGTTTGTGATCATCTTCAAGACAGCCCTGAATGTTCTGATCCTGAGGCTACAGGGGCAAAGCTGGCAGACCGCCTTTTCCGTTTCTCTGGTCATCGGACAATTGGGAGAGTTTTCCTTTGTCATGGCGGCGCTGGCATCCTCCGTTGCTGTAATCAGCGACGAAATCCATAAAATGATCGTCGCGTTGACGGTGATTTCTTTGATTGTCAGCCCCTTCATGTTCGACCTGAACCGTCGAATCAAACATCGTGCCGCCAGCCGCATCTCTAGCCTTAGCGGCCTCTTCCGCTTCGCCTATTTCCGCGAATGGCAGGTCACCAAACAAGCCTCTAAGGCCTGTTATAGCGGGGCGTTCCAAGTTGCGACCTGGACTCAATTGCGGCTGGAAAAACTGCGGCGGGAAGTTGGTAAAAAGTTGGATGCCGGTGATGCGCAAAATCGCATTGGCGGCACCATAGATGGCGCTGCCACCACTGTCATTGCCGATGCAGAAATGGATGAAACCCTGCCTGCGAACAAAAAAACATCACCGCAGGGCGCAGCCAAAGCAAAGGCGTCTCGACCAAGTTCACCAACATCAAAAACGACAAAAACAAAATCCGATAACACGGCCAGCCCTGCAAAGACGGTACAACCTTCTGCACGCACATCATCGGATCCAGATCAGGACGATGCCTGATTTATCCTTTGAACGCGCCCTGATTGACGATATTGGTGTGTCCGGCCCCTGCCCCATTGCAGGCCTGGATGAGGTCGGTCGTGGTCCCTGGGCCGGGCCGGTGATCGCCTGTGCCGTTATCCTGCCGGATCCGATGGCGGATGATGCAGGACTGCCACTGTCAATTGTATCAATGATCGACGATTCCAAGAAACTGACGGCGGCGCGCCGGGACGCGCTGTATGATTTGTTATGCGCGACCGTCCCTTATGGTCTTGGGTCCGCCAGCGCCCCGGAAATCGATACGTTGAACATTCTGCAAGCCAGCCTGCTGGCCATGCGACGTGCCTTATCGGCTTTACCTGTGCCGGTCATGGGTGCGCTTGTCGATGGCAATCGAGACCCCAGGCTGTGCCTGCCGACCCGCCTGATTGTGAAAGGGGACAGTCATTCTCTATCCATCGCGGCGGCATCGATCATCGCAAAAGTCCACCGTGACAGATTAATGGGGAACTTGGCGCGGGACTATCCCGGTTATGGCTGGGATCGGAATATGGGCTACGGCACGAAGGCGCATCAGGACGGGTTGAAAACACTGGGTGTCACACCGCACCATCGCAAATCCTTCGCCCCGATCCGCGCACGATTGGAAAATGATATCAAGATATAGAGTCCTCGACGCGAGGCATGACTCTACATGTAGAAAAATTCAAGTAGAATCAATTACTTGTTGACCGCGAGTCCTTAAAGAATCATGATTCAGGTCCTGGCAAACACATAGGCACATGAAGAATCATGGTAAAACTTCCTCAGAATCAAATTCTGAAAGGGGACTGTATTGAACACATGCGGTCACTTCCAGAAAACTCCGTAGATATGATCTTTGCGGACCCGCCTTATAACTTACAATTGGCCGGTTCTCTTTACAGACCCAACCATTCCAAAGTGGATGCGGTGGACGATGACTGGGATCAATTTGATAATTTCGATGCATATGATCGTTTTACACGCGACTGGCTGGCAGCGGCGCGTCGTATTCTTAAGCCCACGGGCACGATCTGGGTCATCGGCAGCTATCACAACATTTTCCGCGTCGGCACGGCTTTACAGAATATCGGCTTCTGGATGCTGAACGACGTGATCTGGGTGAAAACCAACCCGATGCCAAATTTCAAGGGCCGCCGTTTCACCAATGCCCATGAAACCATGATCTGGTGTTCGAAAGATAAGGATGCCCGCTATACCTTCAATTACGAGGCCATGAAGGCCCTGAATGAAGACCTTCAGATGCGCAGCGACTGGACCATGCCGATCTGTACCGGTGGTGAGCGCCTGAAGGACGAAACAGGGTCAAAAGCGCATCCGACGCAAAAACCAGAAGCCCTGCTTCACCGCGTCATTCTGGCATCGACCCAGCCGGGTCAGGTTGTGCTGGATCCTTTCTTCGGCACCGGGACGACCGGGGCTGTGGCAAAGCGCCTGGGTCGCCGCTGGATCGGGATTGAGCGGGAAGACAAGTACATCAAGGTCGCAACCGCGCGTATCGCCGCTGAACCGGAAGCATCCGACAGCGAGGCCATCGCCCATACGACGCCCAAGCGCAAAGAACCGCGCATACCATTTGGCCTATTAGTCGAACGCGGCCTTTTGAGCCCCGGTACGGTGCTGGTGAGCCCCTGTAACCGTCACACGGCAAAAGTACGCGCCGATGGCACGATTATCTCTGCCGACCATCGCGGCTCCATCCATCAGGTGGGTGCCCTGGTTCAAGGGGCACCGTCCTGTAATGGTTGGACCTATTGGCAGGTCAAATCCGACCTGAAAAAGGCCGCCGTTCCGATTGACGCCTTCCGTCAGCGTATTCGCGCAGAGCTGCACTGATCGCCGATACCCGCATGGTCTTGGGCACCCGATGCGATCCGCCTCGGTGTGATCTAAGACCATGCGCGCCTGCGTATACCCTGACAGTATGATGCAATTGGGATACGACACATGGCTGTTCGGCGGTTGGTATACTTTTCAAGGTCCATGACTGGACCATCCGAAAAAGACATCGCCACAATTCTGGACGTCAGCCGGCGCAACAATCGGCGAGATGGTGTGACTGGCCTGCTCTTGCACTTGCAAGGCGTATTTGCTCAAGTGTTGGAAGGGACGCCGGGGAAAGTCGACGCGGCCTTGCGACGCATCACGGCAGATCCCCGTCATACCCATTTAACGATCCTGACAGATGAAACCGTTGAGTATCCGGTTTTTACAGACTGGTCGATGGCGTATATCGATACCAATGTATCGGAACTGCTGTCCATTGCGGGTCTAAAAGGCGTAGAGGACGCGATGGAGGCCTTTGCAAACTGCAGCCCAAATGCAACGCCTGCGGTTCTGGATCAAACGCTCAACGGCCTTTCTCTTCAACTGCACAACACGCCCCCAAGTCAGCCTTAAAAGTCAGGGGGGGTCTTGCCCAACTCTTCATACAGCCAATTGCGAAACGTCGCGATCTTAGGATCGGCTATGGCGCCTTTGCGCATCAACAGGCGATAGCGCATCAATGATTGTTGTGGCATCCCAAAGGGGGCAACCAGAATACCCGCGTTTAGCTCATCTTCGATCAGAACCGACCGCCCAATCATTATGCCCCGGCCCGCGATACAGCTTTGCACAATCATGTGACTGTCGCTAAAGCGCGGGCCACGGGTTGCATCAATCCCCGTCACCTTTTGCTTATCCAAAAAACCTGTCCATTCTACGGAATGCCCTGGCAGTGCATGGGCATCATGCAACAAGACATGATGCGCAAGATCCGCATATGATTTCAGAGGGTATTTGGGATGATTCAATACTTCCGGGCTGCACACGACCCCCAGATTGTCCTCACCCAATTCTTCAACATGAAGGTTGGGGTAGTCGCCCTTGCCATACCGAATGGCGATATCAACATCCTCTGTTTCCAAATCAACAGTTCTATCAAATGTCGCCAACAAGACATCGATACCGGGATTGGCCGCATAAAAGCGATGCAGACGCGGTCCCAACCATTGCGCCCCAAAGGAGGACAGGCAGGTTACCGTTAATGTGCGGTTTGTCTGACCAGAGGTGATCGCCCGGGATGCCTGATCAATGATATCCAGTGCCTGCGTTATATGAGGCAGGTAACCCCGCGCAATATCGGTCTGCATCAAACCCTGGGGCAGGCGCCGAAACAAGGGCTGGCCCAGCCAGGCTTCTAATTGTTTAACCTGCTGACTGATCGCAGAGGGCGTCACCGCCAATTCATCTGCTGCCGCGACGAAGCTGTCATGCCGGGCCGAGGCCTCAAAGGCGCGAACCGCTTTCAGGGGGGGAAGTCGCCGCATCGCGCACCTCTTCAATAAGTTTTTCTAAGCCTAAGGGTTCAATCTTCGCGTTTGCGGGCACACAGAGCAACTCCTATTTTGTTCTTCAAGAGAGCACGAAATAGAGATTTACAAACGGAGTGAAGATCATGAGCGATGCTTTATATCACACCACCTATACCGGCTATGCCCATCAACTGACGCGGGATGGTCTGACCCTGGGCGGCCTGATCAAATTGTGGCATTTCCGCTGGAAAAGCCGCCGTCAGCTGGAAACCATGACCGATGAGCAATTGGCAGATATTGGCCTCAGCCATAAGGAAATGCTGGTGGAAGCGGTCAAACCATTCTGGGTGAAATGAGGCACAGGCGGCCCCCTATCCGCCGTGAACTCACATCAGCCAGACAGGCCGGGATTAACGTCCCGGCCTTTTATTTGTTCCGTCACAGACTTAGAATTTTTCCAGGGTTCATGATGTTATCCGGATCCAGCGCTTTCTTCATCTGGCGCATCACCGCCACCGCTTCCCCATGTTCCGCGGTCAGGAAATGCATTTTTCCATAGCCGATGCCATGTTCCCCGGTACAGGTGCCGCCATAAGAGATCGCCCGGTGGTTCATCCGTTCCACCAGCGCCTTGGCCCGTCCCAATTCTTCCTGATCATCCGGATCGAACATCAGGCACAGGTGATAATTGCCATCGCCAACATGCCCGACAATCGGCGCATACAGCCCGGAATCCTGAATATCCCGTTTAGTGTCCAGAATACAGTCCGCCAGTTTTGAGATCGGCACACAGGCATCCGTCGCCATGCCCTTTTTGCCGGGCACGGCGGCACAGGCGGCATAAAACGCATTGTGCCGCGCCTCCCACAGGGTTGTGCGTTCTTCCTGGGTCGCGGCATATTGAAAGGCGCTGCCGCCATGTTCTGCGGATATTTCCTGAACCTGCTGTGCCTGTTCATGGGTGCTGGCCTCTGTTCCATGAAATTCAAAGAACAAGGTTACCTTCGCCTCGAAATTTTCCAGTTTGGAATAGCGGATACAGGCATCCATCTGAACCTCGTCCAGCAATTCAATCCGCGCGACGGGAATGCCCAACTGGATGGTCAAAATCACCGTATTGACCGCGCTTTCCAGATCCGGAAATTGACACACAGCCGAACGGATGGATTCTGGAATGCCATACAGGCGTAACTGCACCTCCGTGATGACGCCCAGGGTTCCCTCTGCCCCTACGAACAGACGGGTTAAGTCATATCCAGCCGCAGATTTACGCGCCCGTCCCCCGGTCTTGATGATCCGGCCATCGGCGGTCACCACCGTCAGGCCCATCACGTTTTCCCGCATCGTGCCATAGCGCACCGCATTGGTGCCCGACGCACGGGTGGACGCCATACCGCCCAAAGACGCATTGGCGCCGGGATCGATGGGGAAGAACAGTCCGGTATCGCGCAGGTCTTCATTCAACTGCTTGCGCGTCACACCGGCCTGCACGCGGCAATCCAGATCTTCCGCATTCACTTCCAGCAATTTATTCATACCAGACAGGTCCAGGCTGACGCCGCCTTTCAGGGCCGCGACATGGCCTTCCAAGGAGGTGCCAGTACCGAATGGGACCACAGGCACTTTATGCTCCGCACAGATTCGAACCACCTCTGCCACGTCTTCTGTGGTTTCGGCAAAGACAACCAGATCCGGCGGTGCGGACGGATACCAGCCCTCCCCCCGGCCATGCTGGTCACAAATCGCCTGACCGCTGGTGGCGCGCTCTCCAAAGCGCTGTCGCAGAATATCCAATGCGGGATTGTCGCTAAACCCGCTGCCGATCCGTTCCATTGCGGTTGCCATATCCATCCCCTTAGAAAAATTTTTGAGCATCGTGTTCTTGCACGACAGGGGGCAGCTATACCATGTAACAGGCAGGCCGACAAAACCGAAACAAGCGGTAACTTGAGACCCTGCGACACATCAACCGTTGTCACATATCAAATTCACGATAAGGTGCTAATCTTTCGTGACGCGCGACCTCGTGCTTTCAAAAACCCTGGTAAACCGCACAAGACTTTATGGCAGAGATCGAGCCCACAAACCACACTTCCCCGCCCGGCCCAGAGCCAAAACCACGCCGCGTGAAGGGGCTGGCGCGCCTGTTACGCTATCGCTTGATCATCCCTATTGCCAGGGGCCGCCATAATGGCCTCGTCACAGCGCGCGGGACCGCCATTGGCCTGTTCTTTGGCCTGACCCCTACGGTTGGCATTCAGATGCCCATGATCCTGATTTTCTGGGCCTTGGCAAAATGGCTGAAGCCGAAATGGAAGTTCAATCTTCTGGTCGCCCTGGCCTGGACCTGGCCGACCAACGTGCTGACCGCACCAGCCTATTACTATCTGTGCCTGATGACAGGGCGACTGCTAATGGGCGACACGACATCACTGGGCTTTGATGCGTTCCGCGCCCATATCGAAGGCGTTTTGGCCCAGGATTCCAGTTTCCTGGATTCACTATGGGTTTATACGGTGGAGATCTTCCGTACCTGGGGTGTGCCGCTGTTTCTGGGATGCATACCCTGGACCATCGCTGGAACCTGGGCGGGCTTTGTCCTGACGATGAAGTTCACGAAAAAGCTGCGCGCCCAGCAACGCCGCCAGACCCTGAAACGGCGACAGCGTCTGGCCCGCAAACGCGCGGCCCAAGAGCGCGCCCGCGCGGCCCAGCTTTAAACATGCGCGCCCGCGCGGCCCAGCTTTAAACATGCGCACTAAGGCAGCCCCGTGACTATCATAAATTAATTCTTGACATGTTCTCTTTAATGGATAATATATATCTCGGGATGGGGCCACAATTGCGTCCAAATTCGGACGGGCTCCCTTTCCATTAAAACTCAAGCAACTCAATCCAACTGAGACTCTGGTCACGCCACGATACGGTGGGGATATCCTCCCCGCCTGTCGATGGCTGTCCGGGGTCTTTTTACTTTTAAGGAGACCCATCATGGGAACCAGCAGCACCACAGCCACCGATCTGTTACCAAAAGGCACGCCGACATCCGCCACGCCCTCTGGGGCGAACCTGCCCTCTGGGCCATCTAACTTGCCCCCTGGGCTTTCCTATGGGCCATCTAGTCTGGGTGATGCGGGCACTGGCCCAGCATCAACGCCCCCGCCCACTCCGACGCCCATGCCGTCCTATACGCCTCCGGATGCGGCAATCCAGCATTTGCCTTTCCTCGATCCTCCCAGCCCTTCCTCTAATGAACTGCCCTCAACCGGCACCGGCAAGGGGTCAGAGGTTCATAATCTCTGGCAGCCCCATAAAAATGAACCTGTATCGTTTACCAGCACCCAACCGGACAGCCCCAGCGCCGCACAGACCAGCCGCGACCAAATCCAGGCCTGGAAATCCCGCGTTGAGGCTCAGACTCAGCAACAGGCAAAGGCCGCTGCGCCCGCACCGACGCCAAAACCAATGTCCGTGACACCGAAACGCCCGTCACCGCTGTCTGCAGAGGCGCGCGCCTCCAATGGACGCTTGGCGGAGGCGATGGCGCGGGCATCGGATCCGACACAAATCCTGCCAATCCTGAAAGATGCACAGGATATCGACCCGGTCCAGTTCAAGGCGGAATTCCAGGATATCTCAGATCAACTGTGGCAGAACCTGCCAGCCCACCGCCGGGAAGCGGCGCATCAAGACTTCATGACCCAGGCAAAGAAAGCCCTGGGCTGGGATCATCGCCCATCTCAGGATACACGCCCGTCTCAGGCGACGCCGAACCCGCATCCAGAGGCCCCGCGCGAGCCCGCGCAGCCTGACAGCCAGCCCACACCAGCGGCAACTCAACCGCCCACGATGCAGCCCCCGGAGCGGACAGCATCCCCGCATCCAGACGCCCCCTCTCAGGCACCGGCACCCAACCCAGAGTCTAACGCGACATCAGACTCCCCCGCAAAATCCTATGAGGTGCAACGCAACCCACATACCGGCGACGCCTATCTGTATGATGCCAAAACCCGAGACCTCGTCCGAACCGCCGACGGCACCCCCGCCACAATCGGGGATGTGAATGCTATCATCACACCTGAAACAATCTCAGATTTCAGGCAGCGGGATGTTCTGCTTTCGGAAGTAAAAAAGCACTTAACTGGTCATAGCAATATTATGAATACAGAAGAATTGAGAATGCGGATCAAAGAAGCATTTCCATATGCAGCTGGTTTGCAGAAAATACTCATTCGATCCTTAACCTCCTCAAATAATAGTGGTGGGCTTGAAATACCAAAGCAAATCGAAGATGTAGCATCCACGATACAAGATCCTTCATTTCATGCGCGCTATTCAGAATTTGAAACTGCTGCTCGCAAACTAGATCAAGATTATCCGGGAGGTTTTAGAAAATATAATAATGAAAGGGGAGTACTAGCCGAGAAGGCAAACAAAACTCTTTCTAGGGTAATTTCAGAGGCTCAAACTCTCACAGAACTCCACGCAGCAAGGAAAACCTCACTTCAAAACCCATCAATTAGTGCTGGTGCAGTTGATGAAGAAATTGCTGTGAGTGAGGAAATTCTTGAGATTCTTAGTCAAAATCTGGATGCCGAAAATAAAGCGCTACTGCTTTACCCAAAACTTCCTAACGCAGAATTAGATGAGGTCCTTGGGTTTGGGATAGCCCGTGCAGAAACAGCGCAACAACGTCATTTGGACAATAAGACAAATCTTGCACTCTCCATACTGGGTGTTGTTCCTCCTTTGAGAGCGGCATCAACTCTTAACACCATAGAGAGCAACGTTGCGCCCACGATGCTAGATCGTGCCAAAGCTCTTGTGGGATTTGTGAGTGGTCCAGGTGCCGAGGCGGCCTCTGTTGTGAAAGGCCTCGATACAGCCGAAAAAAACGTCATGCAATCCATGATAAGGAAACACGGCCTGTCGACCAAAGACGTGATTGGGATACAAAATTACATGAAAAAAAATCCCACATTCGTAGACGAACTCGCGACAAAAACACGAAACGCCCAAAACGCCGTTCTTGCAGGAGCGATAGCTGGTTATGCCTCTGGCAAAGCGGCTGGTAAACTTGCCCCTGGGACAGAACCCATTTTCATACCAATTGGAGAAAAAATCGGCAGAAAGCTGATTAGCAATGAGTGACCTAAGATCCTAGCTTGGAACATGAGAGTCCATCGAGGTTTTTAATTCTTTTTGAAAACTCGATGGACTCTCGTTCTAAATCCTTGAACATTTTCAAAATTTCGCCTTGTTCATTTTCATTTACCTCCTTCAAAAATTCATCGAGGACATCTTTTGCGTCAGTCAGGCCATTTTTAGATGCTATGAAAATCCAATACAGCATGGCTTTTTCTCGTTCCTCAGCCGCGGGATTAGTCTCTTGGTAATATCTCCCATAAGCAATTGCAGCATTTGACGCCGCTTTATAGACTCCAGCGAATGCAGCTCGCTCTGAGTATCTTATAGATAGTGGATAGTTTCTCTTAACATATTCCCCTTTGCTATATAACGCTCCCATAAGATAATTCGCCATTGGCATGCCGCAATCCGCAGCCTCTTGCAGAAAAACAACCGCCTCCTTGGCCTGCGCCTCTGTCGGCTCATGCTTCAATATCCACCTTCCCATGAAATAGGCAGCCCGCATATCGCCTGCCTCTGCGGCGCGGCGGCGGAGGATTAGACCTTTGTCGATGTCTTGGATGCTGTCTGGCCCGTTGATATAGGCATCGGCCAGTAGGCCGTTGATGCGGGGATCATCTCGACCGGCATAGGGCTGAGCCAAAGCCAGAGCCTCTTCCCATTTCTGCGAATCCGCCAAGGCCTGTCCGGCCTCATAGGCCTGCGTCACATCCTGCTGACGCCACCAAGCAAAGCGACCCCCGACCGCACCTGCGATCAGGACAAACACGCAAACCCAGATGATCGCCCTCTGCCTCTTCATGGTTGTAAAATACGACCCATTCTGGGTCCTGGCAATTCCCAAAAATCGGCACAATTGGAAAAGCGTCTGAAAGAAAGCTGGGACGAACTCGTCCCTCGCGTGGATGAATTAGGAGAGTTCCTGAATCTGCCCCATCCCGACGCGGCACTTGGGATGGAAAATGAGTTTAAGGCGGCGGAGACCGCCGGGCAACGGAGACAGGACCTGTTGCAAGACCTTGTCCTCACCGGAGCCGGTTTCGGTGCGGGGTCGCTTGCCACCCGCGCGGCGGGGCGGCTTCTTTCGGGGGCGGGACGATCTGCGGCAACGGCGGAAATTGGTGGAATAGGAGCGGGCCTACTCGCCTCTGGTGCTGCAACCGCTGCAGATGTCGTGACCGCCTATCGGTCTTCCATCCAGGACAGCTATACGAAAGTGTTGCAGTCCGTAAAGAACCCGGACGGCACCCTTCCGGACCTGTCGAACAGTAAGGTCCGCCAGAAAATACTGGCAGAAAACCCGGACCTCAGAAAACAGGCGGCCCAAACCGCCAGCATGAAAGCTCTCGCCACCTTGCTGGGCGACAGACTTGGTGCCCTCTCCGGCACAATCGCAAGGGTGATTAAGCCGGAGATAGGCAATTTTGGAGAGTTCGGTGTAAATGAAATCTTTAGCAGATCACTGGAACAATCCCTAAATCGCTCATCAAAAGACTAAGCGATTAGTGGAGACATTTGAGGCGAGCTTGTGGGCTAATTTTTTTGGCCCATAGGCTCGCCTCACGTTCTAAAATCGAAATCTGGCTTGCAGCATACTCATCTCCTTTTTGCTCACGCATCGCAGTTCGTGTTCCTTCCAAAATTTTCGAAGCTTCTTCATTGCCGCTTCGTGCAGCAATGAATATCCAGTATGAAGTTTTTATCTTGGCTGCATAATCAATATCCCTGCCAGATTTGCTTATTTCTTGAGCATTAACAATACCAGCTTCAATATATGCTTCAGTGACTCCTGCGAAAGCAGCGGCCTCAAGTAGTTGGAGTGCGTGGACATAATCCAATGGAACCCTTTCTCCCTTAGCATATTCAAGCCCTAATTCATAGTTCGCCAATGGCATCCCGCAATTTGCGGCCTCTTGGATATAGCCAATCGCCTCCTGCGCCTGCGCGTCGGTCGGCTCATTCTCTAATATCCATTTCCCCAGGAAATACGCCGCCCGCATATCGCCTGCCTCTGCGGCACGGCGGCGGAGGGTTAGGCCTTTGTCGATGTCTTGGATGCTGTCTGGACCGTTGATATAGGCATCGGCCAGCAAACCGTTGATGCGGGGATCGTCTCGGTCAGCATAGGGCTGGGCCAGAGCCAGAGCCTCCTCCCACCGATCTGCATCGGCGGCAGCCCGCCCAGCCTCATAGGCCTGCGCCACATCCTGCTGACGCCACCACACAAAGCTGCCCCCGACCGCGCCTGCGATCAGGACAAAAATCCACACCCAGATGATCGTCGTCTGCCTCGTCATGGTTGTAAAATACGACCCATTCTGGGTCCTGGCAATTCCCAAAAATCGGCGCAATTGGAGAAGCGTCTGAAAGAAAGCTGGGACGAACTCGTCCCTCGCGTGGATGAATTAGGAGAGTTCCTGAATCTGCCCCATCCCGACGCGGCACTTGGGATGGAAAATGAGTTTAGGGCGGCGGAGACCGCCGGGCAGCGGAGACAGGACCTGTTGCAAGACCTTGTCCTCACCGGAGCCGGTTTCGGTGCGGGGTCGCTTGCCACCCGCGCGGCGGGGCGGCTTCTTTCCGGGGCGGGACGATCTGCGGCAACGGCGGAAATTGGTGGAATAGGAGCGGGCCTACTCGCCTCTGGTGCTGCAACCGCTGCAGATGTCGTGACCGCCTATCGGTCTTCCATCCAGGACAGCTATACGAAAGTGTTGCAGTCCGTAAAGAACCCGGACGGCACCCTTCCGGACCTGTCGAACAGTAAGGTCCGCCAGAAAATACTGGCAGAAAACCCGGACCTCAGAAAACAGGCGGCCCAAACCGCCAGCATGAATGCCCTCGCCACCTTGCTGGGTGATAGACTTGGGGCCTTCTCCGGAACCATCGCGAAGGTGATTAAACCGGAGATGAGTGAGATAACAAAAATAGGCTTGGAAGCTCTTGTTCAAAGCGGAAGTAAACACACTCTAAATTCTATTGAAAAGTAGAAGAACACCGAAAGCTATCCAGTGGAGAGATACGTTCGGCCCACTGGATGGCTTTCTTTTTCAGATCATTAAACGCTGCTGCTCCATTCTCATTATCATATGAGATCATATAATCACGTATTTCAGTCTCAATATTCTTTGCTTCAGCATTGCCATTTATTGCGGCAATCATGAGCCAATTTGAACCTATTTTAGCGGACTCACCGTGGAGATCACCTTCGCTCTTTGCAATGCGACTTCGAATTACATAGGAATTCCAATAGGCATTCTGCACTCCCGCGAATGCAGCCGACTCAGTATGTTCAACAGCCTTCTGAAGATCCTTATCGACATAGAAACCTTCCACATAAAAAATGCCTAGTTCATAGTTCGCCATGGGCATCCCACAATCTGCGGCCTCATGGAGATAGCCAATCGCCTCCTGCGTCTGCGCCTCGTTCGGCTCGTTCTCCAATATCCATTTACCCAGGAAATACGCTGCCCGCATATCGCCAGCCTCTGCGGCGCGGCGGCGGAGGGTTAGGCCTTTGTCGATGTCCTGGATGCTGTCTGGACCGTTGGTATAGGCATCGGCCAGCAAGCCGTTGATGCGGGGATCGTCTCGGTCAGCATAGGGCTGGGCCAGGGCCAGAGCCTCCTCCCAGCGATCTGCATCGGCGGCAGCCCGCCCGGCCTCATAGGCTTGCGTCAGATCCTGCTGACGCCACCACGCAAAACCACCCCCGACCGCGCCCGCGATCAGGACAAGCCCCCACACCCAGATGATCGCCGCCCACCTCGTCATGGTTGTAGAGTATGGTCGCAACCAATTTCTGACAATCCTGAAAGATGCACAGGATATCGACCCGGTCCAGTTCAAGGCGGAATTCCAGGATATCTCTGATCAACCGTGGCAGAACCTGCCAGCCCACCGCCGGGAAGCGGCGCATCAAGACTTCATGACCCAGGCAAAGAAAGCCCTGGGCTGGGATCAGCGCCCATCTCAGGATACACGCCCGTCTCAAGCGACGCCAAACCCGCATCCAGATACCAAGGGTGCGACCCGCCCACACAGCAGTCAGGAAACGCGACCAATCCCAGCAGAGGGCCAATCTACCGCTGGTCCAGTTGCGGCTCAGTCAGCCTCCACCGGTTCCGAAGCGCCCGAGCCGACACAGAGCTCCGGCTCTTCCACGACACCGGAATCGGATTCCGCACTGGAACGCTATGACGTACAACGCAACCCGCATACCGGCGACGCCTATCTGTATGACGCCAATTCCCGAGACCTGGTCCGAACCGCCGACGGTACCCCGGCCACAATCGGGGATGTCTCCATGCCCGTCACAGAAAATGACGTGAAAGCAACGCAACACCGCGACCAGGTCATGTCAGATGTTCTGGCGCGAATCAGGGACAACAAAATTCTGAAACCAGGTGAAGCGGAAGAAATTATGCGGAAGGTTGGGGAGACCTACCCATATGCCCCAGATATCCAAGAAAATATAGACTACATGCTGAAGTCACATCAAACGACTATATCAAAAGATGCCAAAGATTTCTCCGCCGATAGCTTCGAACGCATCCATCACCAGCTGAAAGACCCATCCTTCCAAGCGAAATATGAGCAGAACAAAAAAGTCTTAGACAGCATCGCCAGAAGTTACGAAGGGGGCATACCAAAATACATCAAAGACCGTGGTCAGACAGTCGAAACGATGGATGAGGCAGCGATTTCTGTCCTAAAAACAATAGGACAGATTCAGGAACACGAGGCGAATACCGTAAAGGATATCACCCATACTCAAAAGTCGGAGCAACTGGGAAAAAATCTGAACGACGGACTTGTAGAGTTTCAGCGGCGAGTCGATGAGTTTGGAGATTTCATTAATCTTCCCTATCCAGATTCCGCGCTTGGAATGGAAACCAAGTTTAAGGCTGCAGAATCGGCGGGACAGCAAAGAAATGAAATGCTGATTGACGCGTCACTGCTTGTTGGCGGGGGCGTTGCAGGGAAGTTTTTGGGAGGCATCTTAAAACGGGGACTTATGGCTTCTGGTCGGTCTGCCGCAACGGCAGAGATTACTGGGATTGGAGCCGGGGTTGCGGCCTCGGGCAGCGTCACGGCGGCAGATGTGTTTAATGCGTATCGAACCTCTATCCAGGACAGCTATACAAAAACCCTGCAATCTGTGAAGAACCCGGATGGCTCCATTCTGGACCTGTCAAATGTTGCGGTTCGTCAAAGAGTACTGGCGGAAAACCCGGACATTAGAAAAAAGGCCGCCCAGGCCGCCAGCATGAACGCCCTGGCCACCTTGCTAGGCGATAGAATTGGGGCCTTCTCCGGAACCATCGCGAAGGTGATTAAGCCGGAGATTAGTGAGATAATAAAATTTGGGTTAGAAACGGGCGCAAGCAATTCATCCCAAAAGGCCTTTGAAGGGCTCACCAAGCGCCCTGATAAATAGTATTGCAAGTAAAGGCATTCGCTGGGTGAATTTTCTTTACCCAGCGAACTGCCATTCTGTGAAACTCTTGTATCCACAACTCTCCGTATTCGTTAAATTTATCAATTGTTCTATCTTCGATTACTTCTAAAATACGCTGAGCTTCTGGATTTCCATTTTTGGCCTCCCAAAAAAACCAATACAACATTTTTATATTTGATTCATTCTCAAGGAAACTCTCATCCTGACCCGCAAGACGAGCGTACCCAATGGCTGCATTCCAAGCCGCACTTTCAAACGATGCGAGTGCGGCAGCTTCAGAATGTTGAATAGATTTCGGGATATCAATGTCTATAAAAACACCGTCCGCGAAGAGGACACCCAAGTCATAGTTCGCACTTGGCATTCCACAATCGGCAGCATTTTGCAGAAACCCAATCGCTTCCTGCGCCTGCGCCTCTGTCGGCTCATGCTCCAATATCCACCTCCCTAGGAAATACGCCGCCCGCATATCACCAGCCTCCGCGGCACGGCGGCGGAGGGTTAGGCCTTTGTCGATGTTCTGGATAGAGGCCGGGCCATTGATATAGGCATCAGCCAGCAGGCCGTTGATGCGGGGATCATCGCGATCAGCATAGGGCTGGGCCAGGGTCAGCGCGTCCTCCCAGCGATCCGCGTCGGCGGCGGCCCGTCCGGCCTCATAGGCCTGGGCCACATCCTGCTGGCGCCACCACACAAAGCCGCCCCCGACCGCGCCTGCGATCAAGACCAGCCCCCACACCCAGATGATCGCCGCCTGCCTCTTCATGGTTGTAGAATAACGCCACCCACAAATGCTGGCAATTCTCAAAGCGCATATAGTTAGGCTTTCAGAGCGTACCCATTACAGTGTTGTGGGCAAAACAGGTCGACACAATCCTGGAACAGGCCAAAGGTCCTGACGGCACCCCCATTGACCTGACCGATCCCGTCGCCCGACATCAATTCCTATCAGACACGCGCAATGAAAACCTGATGCGTCGAATAACCCACAAGGCCTTCTCTGACACCTTCTCAGAATTCCTGGGCAGCAAGGCCGGCGCACTCACCGGTAAAATCGCTGATGTTGCGGCGCCGGGGATGAATCCGATTATCCGGTACATGGGTGAAAATGCCATTTCCAATACAACAAAGGATGCACTTATTAATTCGCATAAAACGGATCAGTAACATTGCACTTGAGGCCGTCCATATTCTGAATTCTCGAAAAGATTTGGTCGGCCTCATTTGCGATCTCCAGATAGGTCAGTTCTCCTTGCGAACCAAACTTTGCAACCGCTTTCTTCCGAACTTCTGCTGCAATTGCCTTTGCTCTTTCTTCTCCATTTTTTGACGACACCAACAGCCATTGAATAGATTTAGTATATCCTAAACCTTGCGAAATGGACCCGCTCTTGGTGAGCAGACTATAAACAATGTAAGTGTTCCATGCCGCTCCATTAAATCCAGAATATGCTGAACGCTCGAAATATCCGACGGATTTTTGGTAGTCCGCGTTTAACCATTTCCCATCGACGTAAATTAGCCCTAGATGGTAATTCGCCGCTGGCATTCCACAGTCTGCGGCCGCTTGAATAAAGCCAATTCCCTCCTTCGCTTGCCCCTCTGTCGGCTCATGCTCTAATATCCATTTCCCTAGGAAATACGCCGCCCGCATGTTTCCAGCCTCTGTGGCGCGGCGGCGCAGGGTCAGGCCTTCGTCGATGTCTTTAATGGAGTCCGGGCCGTTGATATAGGCATCGGCCAGCAGGCCGTTGATGCGGGGATCATCTCGCTCGGCATAGGGCTGCGCCAGCACCAGAACCTCTTCCCATTTCTGCGAATCCGCCAAGGCCCGTCCGGCCTCATAGGCCTGTGTCACATCCTGCTGACGCCACCACGCAAATCCGCCCCCGACCGCCCCTGCGATCAGAACAAAAACCCACACCCAAATGATCGCCGTCTGCCTCGTCATAGTTGTAGAGTAAACTATGTGTTCAGGGGCAGGCAATATTCTGTCGAGCCGGGCAGCGGCGTGCCGTTTTTAGGCTGCGTCCAATCCCATCTGCCAGAAGTCGATTTCAAGGCGCGTCGCCTGAGAGAATGTTTTTGCAAGTTCCGTGCGACGGGAAACGCTGAGCGCAGACCCCGCCAAATCATCCAGATACAAGCGCGTCTCGCGGCATGCCTTTTGATAATTCATGCCGGAATACATATTTATCCAATCGGCATACGGGTTATCCGGGGAGGTGGGAGAATGAGCGAGGCCGATTTCGCCATAACCCAGGATGCAGGGGGATAGTGCTACATAGAGATCCAGCAGATTTCCGGCCATTCCGCGTTCCAGAACATACCGCGTATAGGCCATGGTCGGGGTTTCTTCCGGTTCCCTTTCCAGATCCGCAAGCGTTATTCCCCATTTCTTGCAATATTTTCTGTGCAGATCCAATTCGATATCCAGAATGGCCTGCATCCCTTCTTTCGCGCGGTATAAATCCTCCAAGGAGCGCGCCTTATATCCCGCAAGGGCATAGGCGCGGGCAAACTGAATCAGGAACAGGTAATCCTGTTTCAGATAATGACGGAACGCCGCTTCTGGCAGGCTGCCATCGGCCAACCCCTGCACAAATGGATGATGGGTATAGGCGTGCCACTCTGGGGAGCATTGGGCTTTAAGGTCGTTGAAGAAGGTCATGGCAACGACACCTGCACCGCATAGCTGTCCAGTGGTGGTACCGTCTGGATCAGGCCCGCCTGCCTCATGAACACCGCGAAATCCTGATATCGTTCTCGATCCAAGCCAACGGGGTCTGCCGCCAGTAAAGGCACGGTGTCACGCCAGGCCCGTTGGTTCAGGTCATCATCCAGCGAGGGGTCGGCTTGAATAAAAATCTGCCAGGCCGCCTCCGGGTTGCTTTGAATAAAGGCTGTCGCATCCCGCAAGGCTGCGAGAAAACGCGGCAGTCTGGGGTCCCCGGCTGCAACCGTGTCAGGATGCGCCAACAAGATCAATTCATCATACAGGGGGACACCATGATCTTCCGGCAGAAAGGCCCGCCCAGGATATCCTTCCAGATCCATCTGATTGAGTTCGAAATTTCGAAACGCCCCAATGACAGCATCGGTCTGACCCGCGATCAATGAGGGCGACAAGGACCAGTTCACATTGATCAGAGTGACATCATCCATTGTCAATCCGGCCTGATGCAGCATTGCCCCCAACAAGGCGCTTTCAAAACCGCCAACGGTATATCCTATACGTTTTCCTTTTAAATCCGCCAGCGTCTGAATGGGTCCATCCGCCAGAACGACAAGGCTGTTCAGGGGGGAGGAAATCAATGTGCCAACCCGCATCAGGGGCAAGTCCTGATCCGCTGCCATATGCAAATGCGGCTGATAGGAAACCGCGATATCCGCCTGCTTTGCCGCGACCAGCTTGGGCGGGTCATTGGGATCGGCGGGCGCAATCAAGTCAACATCCAGATCATACTGGGCAAAAAACCCCTTATCCCGGGCGATAATCAGGGCGGCATGATCTGGATTAACAAACCAATCCAACAATACGACCAGCTTGTCTTGGGCATGGCCGGGGGACGGGGCCAACAGGGCGGCAAGCATGCAAAGCAGCGCCAATGAAGCGACTTTGATCTTTTGTATTCTCATCAACTAGGTCTCCGTATGGAAGATTGAAGGTCAGGCATAGCCGTTTTCTGACTGCCAATTGGTCACCAGACGCAGCCCATGGTCGACCAGGGTATAGAGCCCAAGAGCCATGACTGCCAGTACCAGCAGTGCTGCGAACATTAAGTCGGTCTGCATCCGCCCATTGGCGTGCAGCATCAGATATCCCAGACCGGCGGAAGACCCGACCCATTCCCCCACCACCGCGCCAATCGGGGCTACTGCCGTTGCCACTCGCAGGCCAGAGCCAAAGGCGGGCAAGGCGGCGGGCAGGCGAATGCGCAGCAGTACCGACCTGCGGGGCAGGCCATTGGGACCCGCCATGACCCGCGCCATGTCCAGCCAACCTGGATCAATTCGGCGCAGCCCGTCGTAAAATGCCGCCGTGACCGGGAAATATATGATCAGAACGGCCATCGCGACCTTGGACATCAGGCCATAGCCAAACCACAACGTCAGCAGCGGCGCGAGCGCGAATACCGGTAACGCCTGACTGGCAATCAGGATGGGCATCAGCCATTGTCTCAGAGGAGCAAAGAGGATCAGACTGATGGCGGAAACCCCGCCCAGAACAGTGCCACACACCAACCCCAACACAATTTCCATTGCCGTAATTCCGGCATGGGGCGCGATAAGGGTCCAATGGGTTATCAATGACTCTGCGACCCGCATCGGGCCCGGCAGAATGAATTTTGGGACACCGCTGATCCAGACGACACATTGCCATATCAGCAACAGGCCAAGCGCGATTGTGATAAGGCGCAGGGCTTGGGTCATGCCACCCCCTTCTCAACAGGAGCACGTGTGTCCTGACGGGTCGCATCCTGAAGCGCCAATTGCTGTAACAGTCCGGCCGCCCGTTCTGCCATACCAGGCGCATCCAGTGGCCGGGGTGTGGCGACATCGGGCAGGCGGCCCGCATCTGTCAGTTGAACGGGCAGTCCCGCCAACAGGGCAATCCGATCCGCCAAGCGCAAGGCTTCCGACGGATCATGCGTCACCAGCAGAACAGTCCGGCCCGATAACAGCCGGGCGGCGGTCTCCTGTAAGCGAAACCGCGTCACGGCATCCAGGGCTGAAAATGGTTCATCCATCAAGACAAGCGGGCGGTCTTCCATCAGCGTGCGCGCCAGGGCAACCCGCTGGCGCATCCCACCCGATAATGCCGACGGCCTGTCCTTGGCCCGCGCAGCCAAGCCAACCTGATCCAAGAGGTGCAGGGCTTTCTGGCGATCCTCAACACTGGTTCGATGATGGCGCAAGCGGTGTCCGATTAATACGTTATCGATGATCGACAACCATGGCAGCAATAAGTCACGCTGTGCCATATAGGCGATCCGCCCTGCCAAAGGCTGACCATCGCTGGCCCGGACTGTGCCAATTGTCACGCCGCCATCTTCCGGCAGGCCCGCGATCAGCCGCAGCAGGCTGGTCTTGCCGACGCCACTGGGGCCCAGCAAGGCAGTCCACTCCCCAGCCTTTAAAGTCAGCGATACATCCTGAAAGATCAGGCGTCCGGCAAAGGACAGGCCGGCGCCAGCCACATCAACCCCAATTGAGGCCTGCGCTTCCGGTGCAGCCGCAAGGGCAATCGTCATCGACCCCGCTCCGCCCATTGCGCATGGAAATGGTGAACAGGTCCGTGCCCCTGGCCAATTTTCAGTCGATCTGCCGCCAATATGGCGTTGGAGATATAGGCCTTAGCGGATTTCGCCGCTTCTTCCAGATTCTTAGCCAAGGCCAGATGTGCGGCGATGGCGCTGGATAAGGTACAGCCTGTGCCATGGGTGTTTTGGGTTTCAATTCGACGTCCGGGTAACCATGTACTGCCATCGGCTGTGACCAACAGATCGGCGGAGTCCTGTCCGCCCATATGTCCGCCCTTCAGCAGGACCGCTTTTGGCCCCAAAGCCAGCAAACGTTCCGCAATTGATACCATCGCATCAGGCGATTCTATTTCACCGTCAAAACCCAACAGAGCGGCCGCTTCCGGCAGATTGGGTGTGATAATATCGGCCAGGGGAATAAGGTCCGACAGCAGGGTCGCCACCGCTTCGGGTGCTAATAGGGCATCACCACTTTTGGCGACCATCACCGGATCCAGCACGATCCAGCGCGGCTTGTAGGTCTGCAACCCGTCGCGCACCGCGCGGATTAATTCGGCATCACCCAACATGCCAATCTTTACCGCATCTACTGCGATATCACTGAACACTGCGTCCATTTGGGCGCGCACGAAATCTGGTGGGATTGGGAAAATCCCCGTGACCGCGCGGGTGTTCTGGGCCGTCAGCGCCGCGATGACAGAACAGCCATAGACACCAATCGCTGAAAATGTCTTCAAATCCGCCTGAATGCCTGCGCCACCGCCACTGTCAGACCCTGCAATGGTCATGGCTATCGGGGTTTTGTTGGTCATACAAAGGCCCTTTCGTGAAGACGCTTGGCGCGGTCGACCACTGCACGCAACTGGGCGGCGGCAGCGTGCGGATCAGCGGCTTTGGTTATGGCGCTGATCACGCAAATCCCATCCAGACCCGTTGCCATCACCGTTTCTGCGCGGGTCGCATCAATGCCTGCTATGGCGCAGCGTGGTAATCCAGGTGCCCCTGCGGTCAAGGCCGCGACACAGTCTTGCAGGCCCGTTAGACCAATTGGTGCATCTGGATTGTGTTTGCTGCCGGTTTCAAAAACCCCGCCGATAGATGCGTAATCGACGATGCCCGGATCGATTGCCCGCACCTCATCGAGTGATTTGACCGTAATCCCCAATATGTGATTTGGACCCAATATCCGTCGCGCATCCTGGGCCGAGATATCCTCTCGTCCAACATGAACACCGTCTGCACCAGCAGCCAGGGCAACATCAACACGATCATTGATCAACAAGGGCACGCCTGTACCGGCCAGAACCTGTTTCAAGGCACGGGCCTGTTCGATCATTTCGCGGGTACTGGATGTCTTGTCGCGCAACTGCACCAGACTGACGCCCCCTGCCACAGCAGACCGAACCAATGAAATACGGTCACCCGTATCATGAGAAGGCCCAACAATGAGATAGAGAGATAAATCCAAGAGTGCCTTCATGCTCTGCGCTCCACCCGTTCTACATGCAGCGCCTCGATACTATGTTCAATGAACTCAGCGGTCAGGTTTGGGAAAGCATCCAACAGGGCGACAGCGAAACTGCCGGGCCCCTGGGCACGTTCCCCGGCATAGGCGCCGGCCGCGCCAAAAGCTGCCAGTGCAGCCAGGGTTGCCTGGAACCGATCCTCCCGATGGCAGGCCAGAAAGGCCGCGACCACAGCGGATAAGGCACATCCTGTCGCCGTCACCTTGGGCAGCAATGGATGGCCAACAGTTAGGCTGGCCTTAAAATCATGCGACCGGAGGCGATCCACCGCACCGGTCCCAGCCAGGATGCCTGAAAATTCTTCCAGGGTTTCTGCCAGGGTCGACGCTTCACCCGCGTTACAGCGCACTACGGTCGGTTTCAGTTTAATCATACGGATGGCCTCTGCCCGGCGTATGCCAGACCGGTCCACCATCACCGGGTCCAGAACCCAGGGCATTCCCATATTGTTTGCCGAACTGGCAGCCATCCGGCGCGCCAGAAAGCGGTCCGTACCGGGCGTGCCCAAATTCACCATCAAAGATTGGGCCGTGCGCAGAAAGTCCGGTATTTCATCCGGATCTGATGACAGGCTGGGAACAGCGCCAAGCGACAGCAACACATTGGCTGTGATTGGCTCAGCAACAGTATTGGTCAGGCAATGCACCCGCACCTTCTGTTCTGCAATCTGTTGCAGCACACTGTAAGAGAATTCAGATAAATCTGATACTGACATCATGTCTATGCAACGCTCCAAAGTGGCGCAAGCCACCCACAATGGACGGATATCAGCGTTAAAAGGGAATTTTGCACAGGCAAGGCCGCATATTGGAGCAGCCAAAATTGCGATCCCCTTCCCTACGCCGGTCCGAACCGGGTCAGGTTCCACGGGTCGGCGGGCTTCCCGCCTCTCAGCCTAAGACCCGCTTGCGCGAACCCTGAGCACCCCGAGGAGATTTCAACACCAACCCTACGCCATCATCACCTTTGGTCAAGCCCCTGATCGGCGCGCGTTCATTTATATCGCTTGTTTTGCGGCATGACTGTTTTGATAGTGTACCGCCTGATACTTTGGAGAAGCCCGAATGCCCGATGAGTCTGACATGCCCCCATCCGACCTTGTGGTCTTGATTCATCAATACTTAGCTGATCCGGAGTCGACATGGAGTATCGCATCCTTCGGCGCCATTGCTGAATTTCATGCTGATGCAGGTTTCATCAAGAGTGAAGCACAGGATCGCGGGGGGGAGGTGATAACCCAAAGTGGCGGTTTGCGAATCGCCTTGACCAGCGACGCGCAATTTATCCCCTACGAAATCCTGTCCAAGCGTCAGGCCTATTGGATGCAGGGCGGTAACTTCTGTTTACCCAAAGCGCGCGCCACCCGACACCGAAGAACGACTTTGACCGAATTGGGTCCAGACAGCGATGCCATGCGTGACCAAGATAAGGACGGCATCCTTTTTGATCTGGGTCTTGGCCTGGAATGCGTGACCGCCATGGTGCGCATCAGCGATCCCGACCTGATCAGGCAATTGAGAGAATTTGATGGCCAGGCGCTGCTGACTCCAAGCGGTCGCGGCCACCATGCCTTCGCGCTTCTGATACAGGAAAGCCCGAACCGGGTGTTTGAAAGCCAGTTGGGGCGGATCGAAGTATATTCCCCAATTCCAGCCCCGGAAGGTCAGACCGGCGCAGGCTGTCACACCCATATCCTGCCGGACCTGCTGGCGGCCGGCCAAACCCATTCCGCCAATGTACCCGTGCCTGATGACCTGCACCCCTGTTTTCAGCTTTTTCCACCCAACCCGATCCTGACAAAAGGCGGAGATGCGCGCCCCCATTTGGATCGTGATCGATTTGAAATGTTTCAAAAACTGTTGCACCGCTATGGCATGCCAGATCTGATCGCTGCCAAAAAATTGGCTCGTCTTGGTATCAATACCAAAACATCACCGCCCGACGGAAATTCCTTTAGCCGGTCACAGCGAACCGCCATTCGCATTGCCTTGCGCCAGATGGCTTTCGAAGACCCAAGCAATCCCCATATTATGCAATGGATATCCGTCTTTGAACCCAGAACCCCTGAAAACCAATAGAGTCCTGTTAATAACGTTCTAATCAAAGCAAGGACAATTGTGCACTGGGCTTTTGCGGCGGCGTAAAGGCCGTGCAATCCATCATCGCCAAAGTCCTGCGATCAAGGCCCAGCTTTTTACGGGCCAACTTCATCCGCGTGGCGATCATATCCGCATAAGGGCCTGAACCACGCATCCGCTCGCCAAAATTTGACCGATACAATTGACCCCCATGACTTTGACGGATCAGGGACAAAACCCTTTCTGCGCGGTCTGGCATATGGGTTGCCAGCCATTCCTTGAACAAATCCTCAATTTCCAGCGGCAGGCGTAACAGCACATGCCCTGCCGATGTCGCCCCGGCCTCCGCAGCACGGGTCACAATCTCCTCAATCTCGTGATCATTGACGGCCGGGATAATTGGCGCGACCAGCACACCGGTTGGTACCCCTGCGTCACAGAGCCTGCGGATTGCTTCCAGGCGTTTCTCCGGCGTGCTGGCCCTGGGTTCCATCTTATTGGCAAGGCCCCGGTCCAGTGTCGTGACCGACAGCATGACCCGCGCCTGATTGGCCTGCCCCGCCGGAGCGATCAAATCCAGGTCCCGGCAAATCAGGGCATTCTTCGTGACAATCGAAAAGGGATGCGAGCAGTCCCGCAGGACCTGCAACAGCCCCCGCATGGCAAAGGTTTCCCGTTCAACCGGCTGATAGGGATCCGTATTGGTTCCAAACGCAATGGGGCCACAGCGATATTTGGGTCTGGCCAGTTCCGCGGTCAGCAATGCGGCTACGTCAGGTTTCCAGAACAACTTGGTCTCAAAATCCAGACCTGGCGACAGCCCCAGATAGGCATGGGTTGGTCGGGCGAAACAATAGACGCATCCATGCTCACACCCCCTATAAGGATTGATGGACCGATCAAAAGGCACATCCGGGCTGGTATTGCGGGTAATCACACTGCGGGCGGCATCAATTCCCAATTGCGTGCGCAGGCGCGGGCGGTCGCCCAGATCCTCTTCCAGCAGCCAGCCATCATCGATGCGGGCCCGTTGCTCCCCCTCAAACCGGCCAGATCGATTGGATACCGATCCGCGACCCTTTATGGGGCGGTCCGGCAAAATGCTGTCATCACCTTCTGTCCATGATATCGTCATAGCATGGATCATAGGGTAAAAACAGGAACAAATAAATATAATTCCTATTATGTTCTCTAAATTACATACACACAATTTCGCTGAAATACGCGGCAACAGCTGTTGCGAGTGACTGCGCATCTTCTTACAGTATCCGACAGGCTGAATTATACTGATCACTGCAGCACGATAGTCACGGTTAGGACGCACCGAATGCCCTATGTATCACGCGATGATGATGGAAAAATCAATGGGATTGGCGACCGCCCCGCCCCCCACGCCAAGGAATTCCTGGGCAATGATCATCCCGAAGTGATCCGCTATCTGCGCGGCGCAAGCCCCGGCGCAATGATGGACCGCCTGAACCGGACCGATACCGAAATGGCGCGTATCACAGAAGATTTGATCGATGTTCTGGTCAGCCGAAATATTCTGAACTTCACGGATTTCCCAGTTGAAGCCCAAAAGAAACTGATGGCCCGCCAGAAGCTTCGCAAAAGCCTGTCAGCGCTCAGCAATCTGGTTACCGACGAAGACGATATCATCTAACAGTCATAGTGCCGTCCCCCGGATGGAATCCAGGGGACGACAGCATCTGCACTTTTGCTAGCGCTGACCGTCACCAACGCTGATCTGATCCTGGGTCAGTCCCCCCATGCGGGCATGAATGCGCCCACCGTCTGCCATAGCAATGACGAACATCAGCTCCCTGGCACGCGGCGCATCGGGAACAAACACCGTGACCGTGGAAAAATGACTGCGCACATAGGCGGCGTTGATATGGTGCAGCGGCACATCCAATTGTGTACCCGGCACACCCATTTTCTTGCTGGACGGGACAATCGCCTTTGCTGAGCCCAGCAGGCGGCGCATGGCATATCCCCCCGGCACATGCCACAGCGCGCCGTGTTCCAATTCACCATCCATCCCGACAAGCGATCCTTTGCCATAGGCTTCCACCGCTTCAGGCGGGCAACCCAATGCCTGGCGCAACGCATCGGCCATCTCGTCGCCCATGGGCTTCAAGGCCTCCATCCCCGCTTCCAGATCTGCGACATAGCCACCCGCATAGGGATTGGCAACAATGGCCGCAGCCCATGCAACCACCAGGGGGCGGTCCGGTACAGGACCAAATTCATGGCGGATTTCTTCACGATGGGTCACCAGTTTACGGATCGGAAATGTCGGGGTCATGCGGAAACCTCCTCAAGGAATTCTGATTGCGGCAAGGGGCCGACGATGCGGCTTTGCCCCTGTAGAGATAAATAGGCTGATTCAATCAAACCTGCCTGATAGTAACGCTGTGCCACTGTCGTTCCATGCGCCAGTGCCCCAGCGCAGACAGTCGGCGGCAATGTCCCTACAGCGGTTGTGACCAGGCGATCCCCAAGGTCACTATCAGGATCCAAACTATTGGCGGGCTGCCTGCAGATGGCCGGATGATCCCAGGTTACCGCATTGGCGATCATTGTCGCCGCCGCATCCGCTGTCGCTGCCGAATGGGCAAGAACGGTCACAGAGTCTGCAATCCCCAGAGAGAAGGACCGCCCCCCCTGACCGCTGGTTGCGATACCTCGCACAGCGCTGGTTGAGTCAATACGCGCCATCGCCACCGCTTTGGGGGCCTGCACTATGTCGATAATCCCGATATCCATCGATTGTCCGGGTGCCAGATAAAGCGCAATATCACCGCCATTATTGACATAAGCGCGCTTTAAGGGGGCGACTGTCACCATTGCGTGAAGCATATGATCCGCGACAGATCCCGCCACGGCAGCCATCGGCGTGATGAACTGACTGCGGGCAAAAGGCCGACAGGCACGGGCCATACGCTGCGCGATAACCCCTTTGAACTGCCCCTCCCCCGATTGGCGCAGTCGGGGTAACTCCTGCACCAATCCTGGCAGCACATCGACAAAGACATCGACCGCCGCGTGATACGCCATTTCAACCGCCTGAACCTCCCCGAAGGCCTGAATGATCAGGTCGATGGGGCCATGCTGTAAATGCAGACGATTTCCCGGCAACCGCGCGCTGATAGGCCCTGGCATCGTCAATCCTCCTGCTTCTGAATGGGGGAAAGAGGCCAGGGATTTTCAGGCGACCATGGTGCCATACGCATCTCTGTCCTGGACCGCGCAAGACCTTCCAGGGTGGTGATAGAGCCCATATGACCGCCCAATCGTTCAAAATCCGCCAAGGGCAATGTGAATTCCAAGGGCGCTACCAGAGCAGGCGTGGGCACCGACCCGAAACTGTTTTCGGGCATGCGCAAGACATCGACCATCACGGTAATGCCACCGCCGGGCCAGACATAACAAGGCGCACCGCCCATAGTGACCCGGGTCAGACTGTCCTGTACAGACCGGGTCAGCCGCACAGGATTTTCCGTAACGCCCGCGCGCAAGCTGCCCCCCGCGCCTGCTACAAAGACGACCGAGCATAGGGCGGGTTCGCAATTTTCTGCGATACGATCGACCACGACCTGCAAGGGGGCGGGCATAGGGTGTATTTGTGGCATCAGATCTTCATCCAATTCACAATACAGCGAATCTTCACCGGTCGTACTAACCAGCAACAGACGCAATCCAGGCCAGGCTTTCTTTGGGTCGATTTTTTGGATGATCGACAGGGGGTCAGTGATATTCGTCCCCCCCCATCCTGATCCAGGCTCCGCGACCTTAAAATACCGCCCGGGCGTGGATTTTCGACCCTGAACACGAATGCCCGCCGGTTCCATCCCCAGATAAGCACCCGCCTGATGTTCGCTTAAAACACCGGTGATATGGTCATCCACGACGATCACCTCGTCGACATGCCCATGCCATTGCTGGGCAAAAATCCCAATAGTGGCCGACCCGCACCCAACGCGCATACGTTCTTCCCGTTTGCCGTCGATAACAGGGGCACGCCCGGCCTGCACATTTATCCGCGCACCGCCCTCAATTTCAAAATCAACACCTTGTTTATTACACAATTGAAGCATTGATTCACATGTGGTGACGCCTTCCTTTTTCGACCCCCCGGTCAAGTGCCGCACGCCGCCAAGGGATAGCATCTGGGATCCATATTCCGCCGTCGTCACATGGCCAACAGGTTCTCCATTATACAGAACGCTGGCCTGTTCCGGGCCGATATGACGATCGGTATCAATCTTCACCTTAACCGAACAATAGCTGAATATGCCCTCTGTCACGACAGTGACCGTATCCACGCCCTGCCACTGCCCCGATACGATAAACGGGGCGGGTTTATAGTCTGGATAGGTGGTCGTTGCCCCAATACCCGAAACAAAGACCGGGGACTGGCTGGTCAATTTCCCATCCCACGGCACGTCCCCTGACAGAAATGGAACAAGCGCACCATCTTCCGACGCAACAGTCTGGCTCATCAAAACCAGGGGATCCGTTCGGACCAGCGTTCCACCGTGATTGGCATAGCGATCACAGGCGCCGCTGCGCCCGTCACGAATACGGCATAGTACCGGACACGCATCACACCGAATGATATCCCCGTCCTTATCGGAAGGATCTATGGCTTGGGCTTCGACCGCAGGTGCTATTCGGGTTTCAGTCATTTCGCGCAGCCTTGATCGCCGCTAACACACGATGCGGCAAGGCAGGTACCTGAGTCATACGCGCGCCGGTCGCGTGGCGTATCCCCCCCAGAATTGCCGGAGCGGTTGGAATAAGCGCTGGTTCCCCTATCCCCTTCGCCCCGAATGGTCCTTCAGGGTCTTCGTCTTCAATCAGGATACACTCAATTTCCGGCATATCCCCAAAAGTTGGAATAAGGTAATCATGCAGATTTTCTGTTCGTCCCGGCAGATATTCCTCCATCAGGGCAAGGCCCAACCCCTGCGCAATTCCGCCATGGATCTGTCCCTCCACCAGCATTGGATTAATCGCCGTGCCGACATCATGGGCCGCGACCATGCGCAGGACTTTGACCGTTCCCAGTTCAATATCCACAGCCACTTCTGCAATCTGTGCCGCATAGCCATAGGAGATATAGGGAATACCCTGGCCATCCGCATCCAGCGCGGTTGTCGGCGGGTCATAGGTCCCCTGTCCCTCCAGCACCATTCCGGCCTGGTCGGCAGGAAGAGATGTCAGATCCAGATGGCGCACGCTGCCATCCTTTTCTTCGATCATCAGTTGGGATCCGTCTGGAAAGATTTGCGCCTCAGGCCCGGCATTACAATATCGCAGTATTTCGGTCCGCAAGGCTGCCCCAGCTGCCTGGGCTGCGCGCCCGGAAACCAATGTCTGACGCGATGCGGAAGTCTTTCCCGCATCCTGAGTTAAATCTGTATCCCCGACCACCTGGTGCAACAGATCAACAGAGATACCCAGCGCATCCGCACAGATTTGTGGCATAATCGTATAGCTGCCCTGACCAATATCCACCGCCCCGTTATACAGGGTGAACCGCCCCTTTTGATCCAGTGTCACCCGCATTTTAGACGGATTGGACATAGACGTATTGCCACAGCCATACCACATACAGCCAATGCCAACGCCGTGGCGAATGGGACCCTTGGTTGTCTGGTTGAAGCCTTCCGCCGCCGCGCGCCAGTCACGCCAGGCAGGCGCAACCGCCTCTAGACACTGCACCAACCCGGCCGACGCCCCCAAAACCTGACCGGTGGCTGTGGTATCGCCCGGCCCAATTGCGTTCTTAAGGCGAATTTGCAGGGGATCTAAATGCAGCTGTGCGGCCAGATCATCCATCAGTGTTTCCGTCGCGATAGCGGCCTGGGGCACACCAAAACCCCGAAAGGCGCCCGATGGAGGATTGTTGCTGTGCAAGGCACGGCTGGTCGCCAAAACATGGGGAATGCGATAGGGACCCGTGGCATGAACCGGCACCCGGCCGGCAACTGTCGGTCCCCAGGAGGCATAGGCCCCGGTATCAAAATCAGCGTGGAAGACCATCGACCGCAACGTGCCATCTGCCTCTGCTGCCAGGGATGCCTGAACAATAGCGGGATGACGTTTGGTGCTGGCCCGCATCGATTCCGGACGCGAATAGACCGTGCCAACGGGCCGCCCCAATATCCAGGCCGCAACCGCAATGATGGGCTGTACCCCAACATCCAGTTTGCCGCCAAAACCACCCCCACAGGTCACCGGCACGATGCGCACGGCATCATCTGGAATACCCAGAACATCGCGCACTTCTTCCTTGTCCATATAGGGGGCCTGGGTGGAGGCATAAACCTCGATCCGATCACCGACCCGTTTGGCATAACCGGCCTCAGGTTCGATATAGGCATGTTCGACAAAGGCGGTTCTAAAGCCGCCACTGGCAAGTGCGGCAGCCCCCGACAACGCAGGACCTGCATCCCCACGGGACACGCGCCCTCGGATCAGCGTATTTTTCTCTGCCTGGCCCGGATGCAATATTGCGGCACCGGGGTCGCAGGCCATTTCCATACTGGTAACGGCCGGCAATACGTTCCATTCGATCGGCAGATCAGAATCCGGCAAGGCTTCAATCGTTTCCCGATCCCCAACCACTGCAATCACCGCATCGCCACGATACAAGACCCTGCCGTCCGCCAGAACCGGCTGATCCTTGATATGAGGATAGATCCCATAACCATTGCGCCCCGGAATATCCGCTGCTGTCAGAATTCGATGCAAACCAGGCCACACCTGATAAACCGGCGCGAAATCCCCCAGCGTGAAGGTCGCATGGGCATGGGGCGAACGAACAACCCGCAACCACAGGCAATCGCTGGGCCATCCATCGGCCCCATAGGGCTGGGTCCCGTCCAGCTTATGGGCTGTGTCCAGGCGCAACAGGCGTGCCCCAACGGCACGACCTGCAATCGGTTCAACGGGATCCGCCCCACCAGTAACATCCAGTACGGCATCGATAATTTTAACATAGCCCGTACAGCGGCACAGCACGCCGCCCAGCGCATCCATCACCGATTGCCGGTTAGGCGGGCTGGGCTGATTGCGCAGCAGATCCATCGCTGCCATCAACATACCGGGCGTACAAATCCCACATTGCGCCGCCCCGTGCCGGTCGAACGCTGCCCGCAATCGCACCAGCATCGGGTCATTCGACTCTGCGGCCGTTTCGATTTTCTGTCCGGTAGCTTGTCCTGCGGGCACGAGGCAAGAGCAGACCTGCTGATCGTCCAGCAGGATCGTACAGGCCCCGCAATCGCCTGCGTCACAGCCAACCTTAACCGACGTAACACCACACTGATCCCGCAGCACCCGGCTGAGCCGTTGCCCCGGAGGTCCGGCAATCTTATGGACAACCCCATTGATTGTCAGGTCCAGTGTCTCTGTCATCGTGATATCATTCATGCGGCGACATCCATGCGACATTTCAAGGCAAGTGCGTTTAACAATCGCACAACAAGGATCTGCGCCGCCTCACGCCGATAGGCGGCGCTGGCGCGGGCATCATCTATTGGCTGCAAATCCGAAAAATAGGCGGCCGTCACAATCTGTGAGAAATCAACATCCAGGGGTAATCCCACCAACGCCGCCTCCAGTTCTGATAATCTTTGCGCGACGGCAGAACATGCCCCAATGGCCAGTGATACTGACGCGATCCTGCCGTCAGAAGTCGGGACTAGTATTCCAGCCACCATTGCAATCGAAATCACCAGATAATGCCTGGCCCCCAATTTCAGAAACGCGCTTTGTGCAGTCGGGTCTGGCTTTGGGATCGTCAATCCCGTCACAATCTCACAAGGCTGCAGCACTGTCTGGCGGTAACCGGTGATAAAATCCTGCAAGATGACAGTCCGCTCCCCCGCCGGGCCTGCTACGACAACCCGGCTGTCCAGCGCCAGCAGCGGCGGAATGCCATCGGCTGCTGGGGACGCATTGCATATATTGCCAGCCATGGTCCCGCGATTCTGAATCTGTACCCCGCCAACCTGAACGGATGCTGCTTTCAGGGCATCAAAAGCGGATGGCAAATTTGCGCGCTTCACATCAGACCATGTCGTGGTCGCGCCAATCCGGATACCCTGCGCATCCTCCGTAATTCCGCGCAATGCATCGATTCCAGTGATATCCAGAACAGAAACAGCAGGTGCCGGGGCGACACGGGCGGGGAAAAAATCGGTTCCACCGCCCAAAATGTTCAGTGTCGGGTCTTCCCGAAGGCAATCAATTGCCTGTGAAACCGTCGTCGGCCTGTGATAATTTCCAATGCTCATCAACCCCATCCATTCCACAAATGTCAAAATGGTTAAATTTCTATAATCATTTGTGTACGTATGAAGTGTGCGCCGGTTCATGATTGCTCGCAACAAAGAATTTTGTTGCTCCATAAATCAGAGCCCGCGCCGGAAATTCTGGTAAAATTTCGTTAGCAAATTTGTGCGACCCTATGATGGGCACAGTAAAAACATATACGACAAGTAAAAATTGAATAGAGAAAGGAACGCCCGCGTCATTTATTCGTAACAATATGCAACAAGAAGCATCAAGAACAACCTGTTGATTTCAATTGTAAAAATAAATAAACGAGGATAGCATGATCACTAACAAGATGGAATTAGTAGTGGGGGGAACCGCTTTCCTCTTGGATGACGGGGCGCAGACTGTTGCGCTATGAGGCGACATTAGGGGAATGGCTTCTGTAATGGACAGCGCCATCAACTTTGAAAAATCTCTCGCCGCCCAAGCGCTGCTGGCGTCTGGTGACCTAGCCTATTGCTGGAACCTGAAGGATGACAGCATCGCCTGGATTGGCAAACCAAAGCCTGTTTTGGGCACAGATACATTTTCAGACATATTAAGTGGCGAAGCCTTCAGCGAACGCCTGAATCCAGAAGACCTGGCGCGGCGCTTACAGGTTCTCAATCGCCATTTTGCTACCACCAAGCCCTATGACTGTGAATATCGGATTCGCCGTAAGGATGGCGCATTCTGCTGGGTTCACGATCGGGGCGGCGCCGTCTATGACGACGTTGGAACGCCGCATTTCATGTATGGCACCTTGCGGGTCGTAACAGGACGAAAACAGCAGGAAAGCCTGTTGGAACACCGCGCCAACTATGATGACCTGACAGGGCACCTCAATAAAGTCCGCCTGCGGGAAGCCTTGCAAAACGCCTTGTCCTATAACGAACGCTACAAGGTTTCCGGTGGATATCTGGCTGTTGGGATCGATAAACTGTCGATGATCAATGACGGGTACGGGCATGAAGCCGCCGATGCGGTCATCATCGGCGTTGGACAGCGGATTGAGCGCTGTCTGCGTGTAACCGATGTGATCGGACGCATCGGGGGGGATCGCTTTGGCTGCGTCCTTTCCCATTGTGATGAGAACGGGTTGACGATTACAGCAGAGAAAATTCTGGATTCCTTCCGATCAAGCCCCATCGAAACGCCCAGCGGGCCCGTGCATGTCACTGTCTCAGTTGGGGGGTCCCAGATTCCCGGTTTCATCCGCACGGCACTGGACGCCATGACCGGCGCGGAAAGCGCGCTGGCGGATGCCAAGGCGCAAGGCCGCAACTGCTTTGTAGCCTATCGGGTCACAGAAGAGCAACGCCTGCGCCAGCGCACCAATATTTCCCTGGGTGAAAAAGTCATGAAGGCCCTGGACGAGGGGCGCATCGTGCTGGCCTATCAACCGGTCGTCGACTCACAAACCCGGAAAACCAGCTATTACGAAACATTGATCCGCATGATTGATGAAGTTGGCGATATCATCACTGCGGGACAGTTCATTCCAATTGTTGAAAAGCTGGGTATGATCCGCCCTCTGGACCTTAGAGCCCTGGAGCTTGCTGTCACAGATCTGCGAGAATACCCGGATGTGCGATTGGCTGTGAATGTGTCCAGCCTGACCGTGACCGACCCGGCCTGGCTGCGCACCCTGGTCAGTCTGATCAAAGGCCGTTCTGACGTTGCAAAGCGCCTGACAATTGAAATCACGGAAACAGCCGCGCTGGAAGATTTTGACGTAACCGCTCGTTTCGTTAGCTCGGTTCGGGATCTGGGGTGCAAGGTGGCATTGGATGATTTTGGCTCCGGCTATACCTCTTTCCGGCACATGAAATCCCTGACCGTGGATGTGGTGAAAATCGACGGCGCCTTTGTCACCGATGTCGCGACCAACCGCGAAAATCAGATGTTCATTCGCACATTGTTGGGGCTGGCAGAGGGATTTGGGCTGCAAACGGTCGCTGAGTGTATTGAAACAGAGGAAGAAGCGGCCATCCTGACAAATGAAGGCGCAAATTTCCTGCAGGGCTGGTATTTTGGCCGCCCGGAAGTCAATCCGGCCTGGCGGAAGGCACCGAAAAAGAAACCCCTGAAAAGTGCCGATATTCTGACGATGAAGAAAAAAGTCCGTAAGGTTGGCAACGAGTAAGCCGATTCTGCAGCGGGTGTTGTATCAGCCCTTACGCAAAGCCTGCAGTTTTTTCTGCATTTCAGCCAATTGTTCCTCTAATTCTGAAACTTTTTCCGCGCCGCCTTGGGATGATGATCCTTTGCTGTCCGGCGGCGACTCTCCCGTCGGGAAGGGGGAAAACATCTGCATCGTGCGTTCAAACATTTCCATATTCTTTTTGCCCATCTCTTCCAGCGGGCCAAAAGGGAAGACAGTGCCGAAGGTTCCCTGCATATAGTCGCGCATCTTTTCCTGGTTTTCTGAGAAAGAGCGGATCGACAGGTCAAGATATTGCGGCAGCATCATGCGGTGCATATTGTCCCCATAATAGCCAATCAAACTGCGCAGAAAGCTGATCGGCAGCAGGTTCTGACCGGTCTTGCCTTCTTCTTCCACAATAATCTGTGTCAGGACAGAGCGCGTGATATCTTCGCCGGATTTCGCATCAAACACGGCGAAATCCACACCCTCCCGCACCATCTGGGAAAGATGATCCAGCGTAACATAGCTGCTGGTCGCAGTGTTATAAAGGCGTCGATTGGCGTATTTCTTAATCGTGATCGGATCCCCTTCCGACCCACGAGACGATTTACCGCTTTCCTGCTTTTCCTGGCTCATCATCACCAACCTTACCAATAATGCGCATATGGCCAACCCAACGCGCTTCAATAATATGCCTAGAAAGTGTGCACCTGTCAGCGCTGCAGCGCAATAGGCGCAACAGTGTTTTCGTTCCGGCCTGTAATCCCTATAGTGTTGGCACGATGACAACACACAAAAACACCAATCAGGGTCAGGGGTCGAAACAGGCCGAAACGCCAGCCCCGGATGCCCTGCCGGAAATCGCAGATCTGGCCCGGGACTTTGCCGATCTGTGGCAGGAACAACTTTCCGCCATGGCGGCCGATCCTTCCCTGGCAGCGGGCATGACCGAAACAATGAAGCTGTGGCAGCAAGGCCTGGCGATGATGGGCGGCACCCCGCCAAAGACGCCCGATCAAGGGGGACTGACCCAGGCATGGGGCGCTATGAATGCCGCCATGCAGGATGCGATGACCACCGCGCTGAGTGCCTGGACGCCACCGCAATCCAATACAGCCAAGGGTACAACTGGTATGCAGGCCAGTGGGGGAACGGAAAAAAATGGCGATAAAGACCAAACCGCACCAAAGGCTGGGGCCGCGCCCACTGCCCATCCATCTGATGGCAGCGAACGCCTATTACATGAGCTTGATCGCCGCTTCGCTGACCTTGAAGGGCGAATCAATCGTCTGGAGTCCCGATCTGAAGCTGCGCGCGCGGGAACTGATGGGGCGGCTGGAAGCCCTGGCCCCGCACCCTCAAAAAAAGCCAAATCAAAAAAAGCCACCGCCAGAAAATCAGCCGCAAAAAAAATCCACGCGAAAAAGCCAGCACGCTGACGCTGAGGCACTGCGGCAAGAGCCGAGCATTGATGTGCTTTTCACTCAGGCCGTAGAAGCTGAAGCGCGCCAACGATTGGGCGCGATGTTGAAGGGCATAAATGCCTATCGCCATCATCCCTATCACCGATCGGCTTCAGAACCTGATATTCTGTGGCGGGAAGGCACCAGCCAATTGCTGGACTATAGGCGTTTTCGCACAGAATCTAAAAACAACCGTCCCGTATTGTTGATCCCGTCCCTGGTCAATCGCGCCTATATTATGGACCTGCAACAGGACCACAGTTTCGCACGTCATTTGGCGCAGGCTGGTCATTCCGTCTTTCTGTTGGATTGGAATGCGCCGGGGGCAATAGAACAGACATTCGATCTGGGGGATTACATCGCCAGAACACGCCGTGCGATTGATGCCTGTGCGGCGCAATGCGGCACCCCAATTGCCGCGATCGGATATTGCATGGGGGGAATTTTGGCGCTTGCCGCTTCGCTTGGCATTCAGGACCGTGTCGATGCCTTGATCCTGATGGCGACACCCTGGGATTTTCACGCCGAACGGCCGGATCAGGCCAAAGCACTGGCGGCCTTGCTACCAGGATTGGAACCCGGCATGACACAATCAGGTGAACTGGCCGTCGATGTGTTGCAAGCCTTGTTCGCCGGATTAGACCCAATGCTGGCTGTTCGTAAATTCATAACCTTCGCCCATCACGACACAAACAGCACCGCGGCCCGGTCCTTTGTCGCCCTGGAAGACTGGCTGAATGATGGCGTGGCCCTGGCGGCGCCCGTTGCGCGCGACTGTATCGCCGGATGGTATGGAAGAAACGCCACCGCACAGGGCACATGGCGCGTCGATGGATTGCCTTGCGACCCATCACAATGGTCTAAACCCACCCTGGCCCTGATTCCCGCGGCTGACAGAATCGTCCCCCCCGCATCTGCCCGTGCTTTGGCAGCGACGTTACCACGGTGCCTTGAACTGACGCCGCCAGTCGGCCACATTGGTATGATGACAGCGCGCAACGCACGAGCAGCAGTATGGGACCCCGTGCTAGAGTTTTTGTCGGACCCGGAAGGGTCGATGCCACTATAGTGAAACGCATCCCTTGATCCATTGCAGCACACAGGAGTATTGTGCGTTGCACAAAACACGCGCGATGAAAAAGGCGAAGATCCATTCCATCGCATCATGATCGCGAAACAGACTTTATTGGAGGAGCACCCCTATGACAGATATCGTAATCGTCAGTGCCGCACGGACCCCGGTCGGGTCATTTAATGGCGCGCTAAGCGGGGTTTCTGCCTCGCATCTGGGCGCGGTGGCCATTAAGGAGGCATTAAGCCGCGCTGGCGTGGCCCCGGAAGAAGTTGATGAAGTGATCATGGGCCAGATCCTGATCGCCGGTACCGGTCAGAACCCGGCCCGACAGGCTGCTGTAGAGGCGGGCATCCCCTATGATAAAACGGCGTATCAGATGAACCAGCTTTGTGGTTCTGGCTTGCGCACCGTGGCGCTGGGCATGCAGTCCATCCTGGCCGGTGATGCGACTATCGTCGTCGCCGGTGGTCAGGAAAGCATGAGCCAGGCCCCCCATGCCGCGCATCTGCGCAACGGCCAGAAAATGGGCGACCTGAGCTTCACGGATACGATGATCAAGGACGGCCTGTGGTGCGCCTTTAACGGCTATCACATGGGCAATACGGCGGAGAATGTCGCCCGCCAATGGCAATTGACCCGCGAGGAGCAGGATCAGTTTGCCGTTGCCTCTCAGAACAAGGCTGAAGACGCTCAGAAGGCCGGCCGCTTCAAGGATGAAATCGTGCCCGTCACGATCAAAACCCGGAAAGGTGAAGTCGTCGTTTCCGATGATGAATACCCCAAGCACGGCACCACGATTGAAAGCCTGGGTAAGCTGCGCCCGGCTTTTGATAAGGAAGGGACCGTCACGGCCGGGAATGCATCGGGCATTAATGATGGGGCTTCCAGCGTCGTCCTGATGACCGCCGCCGAAGCCGCCAAGCGCGGGCTTACTCCCCTGGCGCGGATCGCCTCCTGGGCGACGGCGGGGGTTGATCCTGCAATTATGGGGACTGGCCCCATTCCCTCCTCTCGTAAAGCACTGGAAAAGGCTGGCTGGTCTGCCGACGACCTGGACCTGATCGAAGCCAATGAGGCCTTTGCCGCACAGGCCCTGGCCGTGAACAAAGACATGGGCTGGGATACGTCCAAGGTAAACGTGAATGGGGGGGCCATCGCCCTGGGCCACCCGGTCGGGGCGTCCGGCAACCGCGTGTTTGTCACGCTGCTGCATGAAATGGTCAAGCGCGACGCCAAAAAGGGCCTGGCAACCCTGTGCATCGGCGGTGGCATGGGCATTGCGATGTGTGTAGAGCGCGAATAAGTCGAAAGACAGATACAACAGCAAAGGCCCCGTCGGATATCCAGCGGGGCCTTTTCTTTTTAGCATCTCAAAAAAGGGGGGAGACAGCAGCGCTATCTCCCCCAATTTCACTCAGCGATGGTGCCTGGCCTCCTTCAGGCTCTCAGTCGGAGGCCACGCCAAGTGTGGGATGATCTGTCAGCATCGGCGCACCATATAGGGGTTTGCTTACACCCTGGTGGCAGGTATTGCAGGAAACCTTGCCAATGTCGCCTTGTGGGCCCAGATGAGCCTCCGGCAACAAGGGCTGCAAGGGCATGACAAAGGTATTGTTAATGTCACGCGCCATGCGAATTCCATACCAGGCCTTGGTCCGGACCGGGTTGCTTTGCTCCCAGTTCCCAAGGGCGCGGGTATTGTGACAGAATGTACAGTTCTGACCCAAAGAGTCAGACATATGCATCATCAACGAATAAGTGCTTTCAGTGGCTTGCAGGCCAACGCCGGGCTGTCCGGCGATCGGCAAGGCACTGGCACTTTGTACCCGGATGTTACCATCTTCGACCAATAACTGCTCCAGGGCTGTATAAGGAAGGGATGTATAACCTGCCCGTTCCGTCGCTACATTCTGGCCCTGACGTTTGGCATTAAAGCCACCCGCAGACTCGGCGGGTCCACTTTCCAGGAACCAGGCCTGCTGAGGGACCGGATTGCCCCGGTGACAGGTGTAACAGTTCACGCCCGTGTCAGCGACGTGATCCTTCCATTGGCTATTGATGGTCTTGGTCATTTGCAGCATGCGCCGCGCCACCTGCTTGGCATAGACTTCTTCCGAAGCCATATTCTCAACATTGTGACAATAGGCGCAGCTTTGATCCGGCGAGACCCAGGCGGTGATGGAGATCATCAAAGCCGTGAACTCATCTTCCGTCAGATCGCCCAGAACCTCAACATTCTGATAGATTTCTGAGGCTTTGGGCCCGCCTGGCTCCGTTGGGCCATAAGAGTCCGGCGCTTGATTGGCTTCTACCAGTTTTGCCTCGGTACGCGGATTGACACCTTCTTCCATACCGGTTCCGCGAAACCCTTGCTGAACGGTATCGATGGGGGGACGTTCGAAGCTGACGATAAGCTGAACACCAAGCAATGCAGCAACGATCAGTACGATTGGAATGAGCGCTTTCATCAGTTGCCTCCCATCTGTGGGTCAACGGCAGCGGGATCCCAGACCGGTGGATAAGCTGGTGCAACCCCGTGCTTCACAGCCCACAGGTACCAGTTATCAACCACGGTCCCGGTCAGCAGTATGCCGATACCGCCTACCAATGTGGTAAGGACGGCAAACCACCATGCCCAGCGGTGAATACTTTCCATCGAAGCGTTGAAGCCCATCGTCCAGCGCCAGAACAAGGCGGCGCGTTCAGAGGCCGTACCCCGATCCACGATCTGTTCGATTTCCCGATCACCGCCATAGCGGGTCACGGCCAGGATGGTCGCCCCGTGCATGGCAAACAACAGTGCCGACCCATACAGGAAGGCAATGGAGAGCATATGGAACGGATTGTAGAACAGGTTGCCGTATCGCAGCGAGAAGGCCGCCGTCCAGTCCAGATGCGGGAAGATGCCAAAGGGTACCGCCTCACTCCAGCTGCCCATCAGCAAGGGTCGTATGAACCCCAGAACAAGGAACAACCAGATCGCAGACGCAAAGGCCCAAGCGACATGCGTACCCATCCCATGGGCCCTGGCCCGTGTATAGACCCGCACCCACCATAACATCACAGACAGGGTCAGGAAGAACCCGGCCATCAGCCACCATCCGCCTTCCGCCAGGGGCGGAATCGACAGACCGTATTCTGGCGCAGGCGGCTCCAACCCCAGCCAGAAAAGCTGGCGTATGAATTCTATTGGATCCCAGTTGACCGAGGCCAGCATGTTAAACCCGATAATCATGAAAGAGGTCAGACCCGCTGCCAAAGCAGCCACCCCGGTAAAGCCGAGATAGAAGGGACCGATCTGTGCGTCCCCGATGCGGCCCATCAACGTGCTCTTGCCCGTTGTTTTGCCACGCCACAGGGGGCTGTCTCCCGCCTCTACGCCCAGATCCGGTGCTCCATGGACCTGAATGCGCGTGAAGATGTTTTGATACTCAACCATGGTTCGTCCCTCCTCAAGACCAGAACGGCAGGCTCAGCCACCAGTTCCACCATTCAGGCCAGCCCCGTGTCCAAAGCGGGCCGCTGATGACAATACAGACCGCGCTGAAGAAGACCGCCGCCAAAGCCAGAAACAGGCCGAGGCGGTGAATGCCCAAGGTTCCAATCGAATAGCCGATGCTGTCGCGGAAGAAGGAGTTTTCATGCTCCGCCGTGCGTACTGTTTCGCCTTCCTTCGGATTGACCGATGACAGGATCAGCGCGCCGTGCAGGGCAAGCGCCAATGCCGTTGTAAAGAAGAACGAAACCGCGATCATATGGGCTGGATTGTAGTGGAAGTGCAGGTACTGATACCCAACGTTAGATACCCAGTCGAGGTGGCTTAGGATACCATAGGGGAAACCATGTCCCCAGGCGCCAAGCAACAGCGGCCGGACCACAACAAGTGTGATATAGGCTCCGATAGCAAATGCGAAGGCGATTGGAACGTGGAGCCCAATCCCAAGCTTTCTGCAAATCTCGACCTCTCGTAACGCCCAGGAGATAAAGGACCCGATGGCACAGATCGTCACGATCTGCCATAGCCCGCCCTCCATCAATGGCGCGAAACCCAGACCATAAGACAGGTCTGGCGGTGCAATGTTAATTTGCCATGGGTTCCAGGTTCCTCCCTGAGAAGCCCCGTACAGTATAAGAACGGTGCCCAGCCCGGCGAAGAACGCCGTCGTCACGCCGAAGAAGCCGACGTAAAAGGGTCCGACCCAGAAATCGAACAAGTCTCCGCCGATCAGGGTTCCACCGCGGACGCGATATTTTTTTTCAAAGTTGAGCATAGACATCGCTCAATCCTCCGGGCCGTTGCCACGATTAGTGTTGGTCGGTTCAGCGGGCGGGCCAATGACCCTTTGGGTAAGACCTGCGGGAGTTGCCCCGCCCGTTGATCCAAGTCGGTGCCCCGCCGCCCGAACGGGGTCGATAGCTCGACCGCGTCCGGGGCAGGCGGTGCCCCAGCTGAATTGCCCTTACGGGTTCATCAGCCAGTTGAAGCGTTCGGTGCTCAGCAGGACGAAGTGAATCATCGCAGCCAAGGCGAACAGGAAAACCCCTTGCGCAACCATTACGCGGCGGGGATCGAAAAGCAGCCAAATGCGCCACATTGGTCTCTCCTCCTATCCGATAACGGAAGTTAGGGTTAATGCCGCGGTATGCAGCCCGTCAGAAACGGACGCCATGCCGTCACCTTGTAACCAGGGGCGCCATGCCCAGACCAGGATGTGAGCAACCACAGCCACTGCCACGAAGAGGAAGAACCCCTGCATGTAGTATTTGTGGAACTCTTGAGCTTCCTGTTCTGACAGGCCAGACATGGAATTTGCCATATCAAAACCTCCCTTACTTAGGCCCGAAGGCCGTTACCACGTTGCCTACGTGGCGAGGTACTATCGATGCCGAATTTTACTTCGACACCGACGCTCCACCCCCAGCCTCTGTCCGGTAACCCGGATCAGAATTCGAGGAGTGAACCCGGTCGCTGCGCTTACAAGCCGTGGCCTAGCGCATGAAAGCGAAGGGAACCGTCCCGTTCGCGCGAATTCGTGCTTCCTCAAAAACCGATCGGACCTGGCCTTGGCCGCCGAACATCTGCCAGCGCCAGGGCAAAAGGCGGGCGATGATCCCTGCCCCCAGAAATGCCGTGAACCCGATGGAATAGAGAAGCTTGTATTCCAGTCTTTCCCGCTGCGCATCGCGCGCTGGGACGAAACTTGCGTCTTCAAGACCGATTGCCATTTTTAGTCCCTTCCAAAATCGGCCCCGAGGGACCGTCTTGCCGCAGCCCATTCGCCGCGGCGGTAAACTTCCAAACGCTGACCTAAGCCGCCCGCCCACTCATCAACTGGGTGCGGGCACGTACCAAATCGTCTATCGAGACCGTATTGCGATCCGCCTGCTGCGCTGTTGCTTCTGCGCGATCACGCAGAGACTTTGCTGCTGAAATTCGACTGATCACCGGATACATCTCAACCGCCTTGTCCAGCGCCACACGGGCGTCTTCATCCCAGGGCATGTCACGGCGCAGGCGGGTTGGCGTCGATTCCGCCATATCCAATTGCGATCCAAGAGGGATGATGTGGAACAAGGTGTCGAACAGGGCGTTGCAGATTTCCTGCACCAGATAGGTTGCACCGGAATAGCCCATATAGGGGGATCCGGTATGGCGCCGAATGAAGGTGCCGGGGAAGCTGGCCGGGACAAAGGTCGCGCGGCTGTTCACTTCGGCCATATACATGCGCTCGTTAAAACTGCCGAAAACCACCATGGGGGTCTTTTCCTGAACCAGCTTGCGCACGGCATTGTTGTCGGTTTTCTTACCCGCCAGCCGGGATACTGCGAAGTGACAGGGCAGGCCCAGATCATTTTCCAGGAAGTTGCGGATGCCACGGGAATAGGTTTCTGGTGCGACGATGCCAAAGCTGGCCGTGCCAAAGAAATCCTGCGTAACCGACCGCCACAGATCCCATAGCGGTTTGATGGTCGTGTGCTTTTCCCGCTCAATAAAGGGCTCAGGATCCAGCGACAGTAACTCTCCCAGCTTACGCAGGAATTTCGTTGTGCTGTCCAGGCCAATGGGCGCTTGCAGATAGGGCTTTTCCAAACCTTCGCACAACAGCCGCCCGAATTCGCGATACAGGCAGATATTCACATCCGCATCAACCAAGCGGCCAACATCCGATAGATGGCTGCCCAAGGGGAAGACCATATTGATTTCAGCCCCAATGCCTTCGACCAAACGGCGGATTTCCGCGAGGTCAGAGGGCATATTGAACATGCCATAGGCGGGCCCGATAATGTTCACGCGGGGTTTTGCATCCGCAGCGCGCTTCTTCGCCTTGGGCAGCTTGCCACCCTTTTTGGCACCATATTCGGTCCACAGCCAATACAGCGCGCGATCCGCGCTCTGCCATTGGTCTTCGTCGATGGTGCGCGGCAGGAAGCGACGGATGCCGGTCCCTTCTGGGGTCACGCCGCCACCGATCATCTCCGCGATAGACCCTGTGACAACCACGGCAGGCAGATCAGGATCCAGCGCGGCATGGGCGCGTTTCATCGCCTCTTCCGTGCCGGTCTGACCCAATTCCTCTTCACCCAGGCCGGTGACGACGATGGGCAGTTCATGCGGGGGCAGGCCATCTGTGTAATGCAGGACGGACGTTACCGGCAGATTCTCACAGCCCACAGGTCCATCAATGATGACCTGTAATCCCTTGATCGCGGTGAAGACATAAACCGATCCCCAATAGCCGCCGGCGCGATCATGATCCTGGACTAGCATCCGACCGCTCCTTCCACTTTATCAGCAGAGCGCGCGGCAGTGGCGCGTTCCCGTGCCTTGGCGTTGCGCAGGCGGAAATCAGGCTTGTCTTCCGGAACGTCTTCCCAGATGCCCGCATGGTCGCCCGTGCCGACGCCTTCGAAGAATTCTTTCATCTTGTCGAAGCGGCCCTTATTGGCGATCGCCGCATTGACGATCTGGCCCAATTGCCCAGCCCCGGCAGGCCCCATCAGCGGGCGCGCGGAAATCAGATTGGTGAAGTAGAGACCGGGAATGCCCAGCTCTTTGGCCTTCTGAACCACCGGCGTCGTCCCGATGGCCAGGTCCGGGGTGAATTCCCGCACTGCCGCCAGATCTTCTTCCAAAGAGGCGCGGTAATTGACCTGAACACCATGGGATTCCAGCCAGTCGCGATCCGGGTCGGACCATTTTGTTTTGGGGCAGGCTGTGCCGACATAGGGCACTTCCGCTCCGCTTTCGATCAGCAAACGCGCGACGATTAATTCGGAGCCCTCATAGCCAGACAGAGTCACGCGCCCTTTGATCTGTGCGCCACTCAATGCCTCCGCAATCGCTGGCAGGAAAGCATTTTTGGAGGCCGCGACCTTGTCTTTGGCAATGCCACAGGCTTCCCCGATGCTGTCCAGCCACATCGCCGTGCCGTCATGACCAATGGGCGCAGACCCGACAATCGGGCGACCGGCTGCCGTGAATTCGCGGCAGGATGCGGTATAGAAAGGATGGATTGCGGCAACCGCTGCACAGTCCAGGGCGGAATAAAGCTCACGCCATTCGCGGGTCGGGACCACAGGACCAGCAGCCAGGCCCATCGGGGCCAGCATCATGCCGATTCCCACCGGGTCGGCCGGGAACATTTCGCCCAACAGCGTGATCGTCGGCTTATCGCTGACGCCACCGACGGGGGCTTGAACCGGACCAGCCTCAACCTCTGTGCGGGCATATTTCAGCATCGCACCGGCCAGGACATCTTTCGCCTCAGCATGCGTGGGAACACCAAAGCCCGGCACATCGATACCAACGATGCGCACACCGTTGATTTCCTTGGGCAGCATCTGCAACGGAATGCCAGACGCGGTCGGGACACACAGATTGGTGACGATCACCGCGTCATAGCGTTCCGGATCGGCGATTTCATGCACCGCATCGCGGATGTCTTCATACAGTTTGCCGGTGACCAGTGTTTCCGAATTGAACGGCACATAACCAACCGAGCGGCGCGCGCCATAGAAGTGACTGGTAAAGGTCAGCCCATAAACGCAGCAGGCCGATCCAGACAGGATTGTTGCCGTGCGCCGCATCCGCAGACCGACCCGCAAGGACCCAAAGGCCGGGCACATGCCCTGAGGCTTATCATGGGGACCAACCGGATAATCAGCGGCGTATTGGTCCAGGATTTCAGACTTGCCCGCTGCCTCTGCCGCTGCACGCATCTGCGCAGCACCGCTGTGACAGCCCTGCCCGTCGGCACCGGTCGGATTGACCGGAGTCTTCGACAAATCAACACTGGAAGCAGCGCTTTCGATGTCGCTGGTCAGTGTTTTGTCTGGGGCATCATAGGGCATACCAACTATATCCAATCCTGTGTCGTCACAAACCATTCAGTCTGACAAAACGCCTCAAACCGTGTCGTAAACCACTTCCAAACTGTCTTTTGCCAGCTTGGATGAGCTGCACATATCTTCCATCTTCGCCGGGATCAGCGTGTAATCGCCGCCGGTTTCCTTGCTGGTGAACAGGCCCAACAACCCATCCTGATCCAGGGCTTTCGGGTGCATTGGCTGGGCCTCTGCAACATTGATCGCAAGCTCCGCAAACAGCGGCGCCCATTCCCCACCGGGAATGCCGACAATTTCGTAATTCGCGCTTTTGCGGCGGATGTCCTCATTGGCAGGGATTGCCGCCAGAACCGGAATGCCGACCACATCTGCGAAGGCCTGGGCCTCACCGGTGCCATCATCCTTGTTGATGACCATCCCGGCGACCCCGACATTGCCGCCCAGCTTGCGGAAATATTCCACTGCAGAGCAGACATTGTTGGCGACATACAGGCTTTGCAGATCGTTCGATCCGACCACGATTACCTTCTGGCACATGTCACGGGCAATCGGCAGGCCGAACCCGCCACAGACAACGTCGCCCAAAAAGTCCAGCAGGACGTAATCGAATTCCCAATCGTGGAAGCCCAGTTTCTCCAGTAATTCAAAGCCGTGGATGATGCCGCGCCCCCCGCAGCCGCGCCCGACTTCCGGGCCGCCCAGTTCCATGGCATAAACACCGTCGCGAACGAAGCAGACATCACCGATTTCAACTTCTTCACCGGCTTCCTTTTTGCGGGAAGATGTTTCCAGGATCGTCGGGCAGCTTTTGCCACCGAATAACAGCGAGGTCGTATCAGATTTCGGATCACAGCCGATCAGAAGAACCTTCTTACCCTGCTGTGCCATCATGTAGCTGAGATTGGACAGGGTGAAGGACTTACCGATCCCCCCTTTTCCATAGATCGCAATGATCTGTGTTTCTTTGGTCACAGGGCCGGTTTGAACCGGATCCGGACCTTGTGCCGCTTCTTTGCGCAGGTCTTCAGTCATCGTGCTCATTGAGGCGTGCTCCAATCCAGGATCATTTTGAGGCAAGTCGGATCCGTGAAAGCGGTGTGATAAGCATCCGCTGCCACATCCGGCGTTTTGCGATGGGTGATTAACCCGTCCAGTGATAGGTCACCGGACTCGATCAACCCTTTGACGGCGCGCAGATCAGGGTCTTTCCATTCCGCCGCGACGCGCATCCGGGCCTCTCGCAGGAAGGCCGGAACAAATTTGAAACTAAGAGAGACGTCATAGAATCCAGCCAGCACGACTTCTCCGCCAGGGCTTAGGCGTGAAATCAAACTGTCCAGCAGATCGTGGGACCCGCTGACATCATAGATCGCGCGATAGCTGCGATTGGTGTCGTCTTGGGAATTTGTGACGCTATAACCCATGGCCCCGGCGACACGATCTGAATTCGTTTCCCAAACAACGGGGGCGTCTCCGCCCAGCGCAATCGTGATCCGTGCCAATAAACGACCCAGAACACCGTGCCCGACAATCAAATCCGGCAGCGTATATCCTGCTACGGCATGATAGGCCGTGGCCGCCAAGGCCAGCAGAACGCCCCGTTCCTGAAGACTGTCATCAATGGCAACAGCGCGGCGCGCCGGGACGACCAATCGTCGAGCAGAACCGCCAAAGAGACCGCGAACCTCTCCAAAACAAGAGGCACCCGGTACGAAAACAAAGTCACCTTCACGCAGGCTGCAATCCCGCGCAGACCGCGATATCCGCCCCACTGCTTCATAGCCGGGCACCAATGGATATCCCATTCCAGGAAATTGCGGCATACGGCCTGTCCATAACAGACGCTCAGTTCCGGTGCTAACGCCACTCCAGGCGACATCAATGATCAGGTCATCTTCCGCTGGCGCTTTCAATTCGACAGCGCGGACCGCTAGGGCCTCCGGCTTTTCGAATATGATCGCTTGCGTTTCCATTCCCATTCGTCCCCTACCGCATTTTGCGGCCCCGCCATTTCAGGCTGTTTCGGATTTTGTGAGGCGTTCCCGCCTTCTGTTATTTTTTGCCGGACCTTTTCCAGCGCCCTTCACTGTAAATTTACACTGCAAAATGTCAACTATAATTTACACTTTTGTTGTCAAATTATACTGACAGATAAATCCGAACGCCCTCAGGGTCGCGCTTCAATCAAACGCACCAAATGCGGCATCCGGCAGGAAACCAACCGAACTTTGGAAAATCCCGCGTTCTTTAGCAGGTCTGTATGATGCGCTTTGGTGCGAACCTGCCCCTCCCCCATGGCCAGCAGATAGAAGCTGAAATAGGCATCTGCGATTCGCTCACCGCCGGGCGTTTCTGATACGGGTTCGGCAATCAACAGCGCCCCATCGGGTGCGATTGCCGCGCGTATTGCCTTCAGCAACGGGGCCACGATCCGATCAGGATGGTCAAACAGCACCCGGATCAGCGTAATCAAATCAGCATCCCCCGGCAGAGGGGTTTCAAGAAAATCGCCCCCCACCGTTTCAATGCGGTCCGCCAGCCCCGCTGTCGTCAGACGGTGCCGCGCAGCCTGAGCAACCTGGGGCAGATCAAACAGGGTCAGTTTGGTATCAAGAGAGACGCGACGGGCAACAGCAGACAAAAATGTTCCATCACCACCACCTATATCGAGAATGTGACGACGCCCCTTGACGGAATAATCATCCAGCACCTCTTCGGCGACACCTTCCTGGGACTGGGCCATCAATGTGCTGTAATCAGACGCAACGGACTCCGTCACTCCGTCCCGATCCCCCACATAAGGCCAATAGGCCGCCAATGCGGTTTCAGGAACTTCCCGTTTCAACAACGCAATGGGATCGCGCATATCGGCATAGAAGGCGACATGATGTTCAATCATCGCAAGCGCTGCGGCATTATTGGCAACGTCTTGTCCGACCGGCCCCAATCCATACAGATCCCCGCGCCGTCGCCTTACAAGCCCCAGGGAAATCGCGGCCTTCAACAATCGGGTCATGGCCTCTTCTGACAAGCCTGTATGGCCCATCAGCTCGGAAAGACGACGCGGGCGCTCCAGCAAAAGACTTGGCAAATCAAGCCGAACACAGGCCAGCAATATCTGGCTGTGAACAAATCCTGCCATCAGATCAAACAACACCTTGGAACGGTGCCGCGCCAATGGTCGGAACGGCAAAAACCCTGCTGAAAAACGGCGAAACTTGGGGCTAGCGACCAGTCGGTCAATGATTTCTGGGAGTGCCATGAATATTCAAATCTACCCTCTTTCAGAACAGGGTGATCTTGATCTAAAGCGCGCTGACCGGAATTTCGATGGCCATTCCCTTGGGCATAAAGCGACGGGACTCTTGCAAAATCTGTTGCCTCAACACCGCCTGCCCAGGCGATGGGGGGATCGAGTCAATTGCTTCAACGATCAGGGTTGTCAGGCGTTTCGCAGCGCCGTCCATCCCATGGGCCGCAACCGCATTGGGCCGCCCAAAAGTTGCATCCTGTCCCGTTGGTTTGCCCAACAGATCTGGATCGCCAATCACATCGGCAATGTCGTCGGCGACCTGATAGGCCTCGCCCAGACGCTCCCCCAATGTTTGCCACAGTGACGCATCCGCGCCGGCCGCCGCGCCCCCGGCCGCCGTAGCCGCCGCAAACAAAGAGCCTGTTTTTGCCCGTTGATAATCCGCCAGGATCGCGCCGTCTTCCGACTCCCAGGCCTGGCCTGCGGTAATGCCAAAAGGCATACCAACCGCGCCTGTAATGATGCGCAACAGGGTCGCTGCGCGTTCCGGATTATCGGGAATGCGGCGTGCCAGGATTTCAAAGGCCAGGATGATCAACGCATCGCCTGCCAGCACGGCCACTGGTTCCCCGTGGGCACGGTGAACGGATGGTTTACCACGGCGCATTTCAGCATCGTCAAAACAGGGCAGATCATCATGCACCAGCGATGCACAATGCAGCAGTTCAATTGCGGTTGCCGCAGCGTCTGCCATTGCAGGATTATCGTCCCCACAGGTCAGCGCCACGGAAAGACAGAGTTTCGGCCGGATGCGTGCCCCACCTGGAAATACTGCATACTGCATTGCCTGACCCAATTTTGGGGGCGAGCCCGGCGCGCGTGCCCGGGAAATCGTCTGTTCAATGCTGCGTTCAATTCGCTGTGCGATGTCCATGCCTACGCTCCCCACCAACTATCTCCCGATACCTCGCATAAACGGGACGGGTATTTGTGATCGTTTCGGGGCTCCTTAACCACTGTGGCAGCAAAGCCTTCCCGATAAGTGTCAACTATGATAGACATCATTTGTGTAAATAATCAACGACAAAGGAAAATAGTATGGCCGCCAACCCGGTCATCATTGTTGGCGCAGGGATCGCGGGACTCAGCGCGGCCATCGCATTGCTGGCACGGGGCGTCGAAGTGATTGTCCTGGAAAAAGAATCAGAACCCGGCGGGAAAATGCGTGAGATCGACGTGGAGGGCCAAAGAATTGATGCGGGCCCCACGGTGTTCACCATGCGCTGGGTCTTTGACCAGTTGCTGGCCAACACGGGCAAATCCCTGGATGATTTAATCACCCTACAAAAGGCGACAATTCTGGCCCGCCATGGCTGGAGCGATGGCAGTCGATTTGACCTGCATGCGGACCGCCAACAGGCGATTGATGCGATTGGGGGTTTTGCCGGTGCCGCAGAAGCCAGACGGTTTCGCGCATTTCTGGCCGATGCAGCCGATATCTACCGTCATGTCGGCCTGCCCTTCATGCGGGCGAAAGATACCAGTCTGGCAGCCATGGCGAAAACAACCGGCCCGGCGGGCGCGATGGCACTGTTTCGCACCCAACCCCATAAATCGATGTGGGATGCGTTGGGAAAATATTTCAAGGATGCGCGGCTGCACCAATTGTTTGGGCGCTATGCCACATATTACGGATCATCCCCATTTCATTGCCCGCCCAATCTTAGCCTGGTTGCCCATGTGGAACAGGAAGGCGTCTGGTATATCAAGGGCGGGATGCACAAACTGGCCACTGCCCTTACCGGTTTAATCCGGGATCTGGGAGGATCAATTTCGTTTCGTGCCCATGTTGATTCGATATCGATAGAGAAAAACCGCACTTTCAACGTCACCCTGTCCACGGGCAAGACGGTGACGGCCCGCGCGGTGATCCTGAATTCAGATGCCGCCGCCCCGGCAGCAGGCCTTTTTGGAGGGGCCCTGAAATCCACCGGCGCCAAGCCAGCCATACGATCACTGTCCGCGATGACCTTTTCGACCCTGGCAAAAGTCGAAGGCTTTCCCCTGCATCGACACACCGTGTTCTTTTCAGATGATTACCGTGCGGAATTTGAGGCTATTTTTCAGCAGGGCACCATGCCGGGAAGCCCGACCACCTATATCTGCGCCCAGGATCGCGACGACGTCGATCCCGCCCCAACAGATCGAGAACGCCTGTTCTTTCTGATCAATGCGCCGGCCAACGGCGATACCCACATCTATTCACCAGCGGAGATCGAGCGATGCGCCGAGATGATGCAGACCCTTTTGGCGCGCTGTGGCCTGACCCTGTCAGCGCCGTCGGACGCGCGACAGGTCACCACGCCAACGGATTTCAACCACCTGTTCCCGGCGACCGGGGGGGCGCTGTATGGTCAGGCATCCCACGGCTGGGGCAGTTTCTTTGCCAGACCCGGACCCAAGACAAAGATACCGGGCCTGTATCTGGCGGGGGGCAGCGTGCATCCAGGATCGGGGATACCAACAGCCAGCCTGTCGGGACAGATGGCGGCCGATTGCCTGATGGCGGACCAAGGCTGGACATCAAGATAGGGTCCAATGGCTATGCCTGGTGGTATCTGGACGGACTCAGCGACGATGGCCGCCACGGCATAACCATCATCGCCCTGATCGGCAGTGTGTTTTCGCCATATTATGCCTGGGCCAGAGAAAAGGGACCGGTGCCTGCGGAAAATCACTGTGCCATGAATGTCGCATTGTATGGCCGTCCCGGATCCCGCTGGGCGATGACCGAGCGGGGGGCGAGCGCCCTGGATCGCGGCCCCACACATCTAAAAATCGGCCCCAGTTCCCTGCGCTGGGAGAACGGCACGGCCATTGTCGACGTGAATGAAATCGCAGTTCCCTTCCCCAGACGCATTCGGGGCACAATCAGAATCACACCCATAGTGCTGAATGATCGGGACTTTACCCTGCACAGCAACGGTCAACATCATTGGGGACCGATCGCCCCCTGTGCCCGGATAGAAGTGGAAATGACACATCCCGACCTGACTTGGGCAGGGTCCGGCTATATGGACAGCAACAGGGGCAGTGCCCCGCTGGAGGATGATTTTCAGGGTTGGGATTGGTCTCGGGCGGAACTGCCCAATGGGGATGCCGTGGTTTACTATGACCTGACCCAACGGGATCAGACCCGGTGCACCATCGCCCACCGATTTTTTGCCAAAGGGGGTAGTGCCGCAATTGATGCACCGCCCAGAATACGATTACCCAATATAAACTGGCAGGTCGCGCGGATCACCCGCAGCGATGCGTCCAGCCGTGTTAAGCTTTTAAAAACCCTGGAAGATACGCCATTCTATGCGCGCTCCGCGATTCAAATGGGGCTCGAGGGGGAGGTCGCAACCGGCGTTCATGAAAGCCTGAACCTGGATCGCTTCAACCAGCGTTGGGTACAGGTTTTATTGCCCTTCCGAATGCCAAGACGCGCAAACTAGGCCAAAGGAACCAGAGATTCCGGCGCCCATCCAATACGCACCGGATTGCCTTCAGACAGGATGGGGCGACCGATAGCATTGCGCATCGATACCGTCACTGGCGCATCCCGGCCTGGCAATGCGACATCATAATAGGTCATATCGCCAAAATAGGCCGCCTGTCTGATTTCACCCTGCAATTCGCGTTCTTCTGTATCGCCTGCATCAAACAGCAGGGTCAGGCGTTCAGGGCGTACCCCGACTGCAAATTCGGAATCAAAGCGCAGATGATAGGGGTTTTTGATCGTGACCTTGCCAAAAATGGCGGCATCGACCGTCACAGCCTCTTCCGTCTGATCGACGACAGAGGCGTCGATAATATTCATCCCACCAATGAATTTCGCGACCGAAGAACTGATCGGATTCTGATAGATGTTTTCGGGCGTGTCGCATTGACTGATCTTGCCGCCAAACATCACCGCAATCCGGTCCGACATGGTCAGGGCCTCTTCCTGATCATGGGTCACCAGAATAAAGGTGATTCCGACCTGACGCTGTAACTGGCGCAATTCGACCTGCATATGCTCCCGCAGCTTTTTATCCAGCGCAGAGAGTGGTTCGTCCAGCAGCAGTACCTTAGGGCGCATGATCAGGGCGCGAGCCAAGGCGACCCGCTGGCGCTGACCACCGGACAATTCTGTAGACCGACGATGACCCAGCCCGCCCAGTCCAACCTGCTTCAGGGACTCTTCAACCTGACGGTCACGATCACTGGAACTTATGCGCTGTTTCCGCAATCCATAGGCGACATTCTGCGCCACGGTCAAATGTGGGAACACGGCATAAGACTGGAACACCATATTGGTTGGGCGTCGATTGGCGGGCACCCCCATCATAGGCTGGCCGTCGATCAAGATCTTGCCTTCAGTCGGATCATCGAACCCGGCGATCAGGCGCAGCAACGTTGTCTTGCCACAGCCTGATGGTCCCAAAAGAGAGAAGAATTCCCCGCTTTTGATATCAACGCTGACGCCATCCAATGCCGCCACATCGCCAAAACGACGCCAGACCTGATCGATCTGGATAATCGGTCGACCACTCATAAGATGCTTCCTTCTATACCAGTGCGTCGTTGCGCACGCCGCCGCACCAATTCAGCGATGCACAGCAGCACAAAAGACGAGAACAACAGGATGCTGCCCAAGGCGACAACATTGGGGAGTTTGGCGATGAATCTGAGCTGTCCCCAGATGTAAATCGGTAAGGTCGGTTCTGTTCCTGTCAGAAAGAACGCGACGATGAATTCATCCAGGGAAATGGTGAAGGTGATCAACAGGCTGGATATGATCCCCGGCGCGACCATCGGCAGTGTGACCCGCAGAAAGGTCATAAATGGCCCCTCCCCCAGATCCATCGAGGCTTCCTCCAGACTTTCATCAAAGCCTTCAAAACTGGAAATCAAGACCGCCGTGGAGAACGGCACCGTCATTAAGATATGACCCAGGGTGACGCTGATCAGCGATAGGTTAAAACCCAGCCACAGGATCACCACCAACAATGAAATGGCCACGATGATCTCTGGCAGAACCAGCGGCAGCATGACAAAGGCGGTGATCGATTTCTTGGCAAAGAAATTATAGCGCGTCACGGCGCGTGCGGCGCATATGCCCAGCAATGTTGAGATAACCGCAGTCGACCAGCCAACCTGCATACTGTTGAAAAACGCCTGATGCATGGTCGTTTCAGACAGCAGGTTTTCGTACCATTGCAGCGTGAAGCCTTTCAACGGAAAGGCGACGATTGTGCTGTCATTGAATGAAAACAAAGGCAGGAACAGAACCGGCAGATAGAGAAAAAGCATGAAGGCGACCGCATAAAGCGTCAGAAATTTAAAACGCATGACACCCTCCCTGCCCAATGGTCATGATTGCGGTGCGTATCATCGCGCCCTCCCGCCAAGCCATTTCGCGAAAAAGACGAAGCCCGTCGCGACCAGCGTCACGGTCACCATGGTTGTCACCGCCAAAGCCGCCCCAAGGGGCCAGTTATTGGCCTTTCCGAACTGAACCTGAATCATATTGGCAATCATCAAACCATCCGTGCCACCAACCAGTTTTGGCGTCACGTAATCCCCAATGGTCGGGATGAACACAACAACCATGGCGGCTAGCACGCCCGGCAGTGACAGGGGCAATGTCACCCGCAGAAAACGACGGATCGGTCCATCCCCCAGATCGGTCGCGGCCTCAAGATAGCTGCGGTCGATCTTTTGAAGAGAGACATAAATCGGCAAAATGGCAAACGGCATCCAGGCATGGGACAGCGTCAGGATCACGGCATTCATATTATAGAGGATGAAATCAAGTGGCTCATTGATTAAGCCAATCTCCATCAGGCTGGTATTGACCACACCATTATAGCCCAGGATCAGTTTCCAGGCGAAGATACGCAGCAGATAGCTGGTCCAGAAGGGGATTGTGATCAGGAATATCCACAATGCCTTGCGCTGGTGAACATGGAAGGCAACGTAATATGCCAGCGGATAGGCCAGAATAACCGTCAGGAATGTCACCGACCCGGCCACGATCAGCGATCGTTGCAACAAAACCCCGTAAATCGGCTTTTCAAAGACTTCGCGATAATTCTGTAATGTCAGGGTGGTATCAATATCCAGATAAGTCTGGGTCCAGAAGCTGAATGTGATGATCACCCCGATCGGGACCGCCAGCAACAGCAGGGCAAAGATAAAGGACGGGCTCATCAAGGCAAAGCCACGAACCCCTTCACGCCGAAAGAACATCGATAATCCGCTGGCGTTAGACACGCTCACCGGCAATCACCTGATGTCACAATACAACGGTACCAATATTTATGTCGCTCCACTCGCTTCCCCCTGATATGGACCAACTCGACTATGGATTATCCCTGTTTCGACCCCATTGACGCATTTATTTTTGCCATCGTGTTTGGTTCTGGTTCCTGTGGCAAGCACATAACCGGAACCGCGGCGCGAAAAGCGTCATGATAACAGCGTACATTGTATTCCCGGTCTGACAAAATAATTCCATCATAGGCGCTGGATTCGGTTGCCTCGCAGGACCACTCGATCAATTGCGTATCCTCATCCTGGGTATCCCGGTCAATGCGTTCCGCCAGATAGCGCGACAGGCGCATTTCCCGCGTTTCATCCGCATATCGATAGGTTGCGCCACGCTGGACCGTGCGCCGCGCGGAAATCGGATATTCCTGATAGAAGATCACACTGGTCGGATAGAACCCGATCACAACATTCGGGAAAATCCCCAGATACAGCCATGCCTTCTGACTGTCTGGATTCAGATTTTCCATCACCGGCAGGATATTTTTGTAATTGCGCACACTCCAGCTTCGACCCGGATGGTCACTGAATTGCCCGAATGACCGGCTAGTACCATTGTTTAACGGCTCATCAAGATAGTTGCTGCCGTATAATTCCTGCAAACCCGGATGCGCCTTGGCGACATGATAGCCTTCATTATCGACATCCCGCACCGACTTCCAGTTCACCGCCATTTCATGCTGCCAGAACGTATCAGCAGCAGGCACCATGGTTGCCATCTTGTATTGCGCGACCTCTTCTTCATGCCGCGCAAAAATTGTCGCGACAGAGGGCTGATCGCCCGGCAGGAATCGCAAAAAGACAAAACCATGCCAGATTTCCATCTCAATTGGCTTTAGACCATGTTCGACAGGATCCAGCTTTGGCAGGCTGGATGGAACCGCCGGACTGCGCAGCGTGCCATCCAGATTATAGCTCCAGCCATGAAACGGGCAGGTGATCACGTGCGGGCATTCGCCCCGATCCCCGGCCAGAACGCGCGCACCACGATGACGACACAGGTTATGAAAGGCCCGAACCTCACCCTCTTTGTCGCGCATCACCAGGGCGCGCTCTCCGCACATATCGAAGGAGATATAGTCACCCGGATTAGGAACATCCGATATGTGACAGGCAATCTGCCAATGGCGCCGGAACAAGGCGTCCTTTTCCACCTCTGTCAGCTCATCACTGCCATAAGTCCAGGCCGGCAGGCCACTGCGGTCCCATTCTTTCGGGGCTCCCATAGCTTCAGCGGACGGTTTAACGATGGTATTCATAACGGATCGCCTTACTTTCATCTATATTTTTCTGAGCACTCATTTAAATTAACTCAGATTGCGGAATTTGTCACCCAAAATCTCGATACACGGTTCATTTGAGTGGTTATTCAAAAAAATGTTTGATGAATATGAATGTCATGCGTTAAGCTAAATGGAGTAACGGATGGGGTCACCACACTGATAAACAAGTTGGCTGCCTGGGCATTTTGCGTGATGGTGCCACAAGATTTAAATCGGTGACCACATTGGTTCGCACAACGAACTGGAGCCTCCGTGACGAATATCGATTCGACTGCTGTCCCCGTGGCAGGTCTTGACAGCCGAAAGCGAAACCTGAGACGACAAAGACTGCTGTTGATTGGCCCGGCTGCCGGGGCGATTACAATATTTATGGTCGCGCCCTTGCTGCTGATGGCCTGGATTTCCATCCAGACCCGCGACTATTCCGGCAGTGTCGTTTGGAATAGTTACTCAATGGAAGCCTATATGCGCTTCATCTTTGAGCGGAACCTGGACGACACCCTGTCGCTGAATTTCGATTATCTGCTGATCATCTGGCGGTCCATGTGGCTGGCGGCCATCACGACGGCACTGTCGCTGCTGGTGGGGTTCCCGACCGCTATGTTCATGGCAACGCGACCGAAAAGCTGGCGTCCTGCCCTGGTCTTTTTGGTGACGGTGCCCTTCTGGACAAATCTGCTGGTGCGCAATTATGCCTGGATCCTGCTGCTGCGGGATCATGGCACAATCAATTCGGCCTTACTGGGCATCGGGATCATAAACGAGCCCCTGCCCCTGTTGCATAACAGCTTCGCCGTCTCAGTTGGCCTGACCTATTCCTTCCTGCCCTTTATGGTGCTGCCAATCTATTCCAGCCTGGAGAAATTGGATCTGCGCCTGGTGGAAGCCTCCTTTGATCTTTACGCAACCAGACTTCAAACCCTGCGCAAGATCATTCTGCCCGCCGCGATGCCCGGTATCATTGCTGGGTCTATCCTGGTCTTTGTGCCCTGTCTGGGATCCTATGTGACCCCGGAATTGCTGGGCGGCGGTAAAACCATGATGATCGGCAATCTGATCGGCCTGCAATTCGGGGCGGCGCGAAACTGGCCCTTTGGGGCGGCGCTGGGCTTTGGCCTTTTGGCAATGGTGCTATTGGCGATGACCCTATACGCGCTGAAGTCCGGAAAATCAAAACAGGGGATCAGTTTATGAGCCTTGTCACCGGCACGCTTGGAACGTTATTGCCCGGACGCCGCAAAGCAGGGGACGCCAATCATTGGCCTGGTCTGGCCTTTATGGCCTGTGTCTTCTTCGCCTATGTCTATCTGCCCATCGCGGTCCTGATCGCCTTGTCATTTAATGAGAATGAACTGGTAACCATCTGGACCGGATTTTCGCTGGATTGGTACAGGGTTGCCCTGCAGAACGAAGATATGCTGCGAGCGGCTGGCAATTCCCTTCTGATCGCTTGCGTCGCTTCTTTAGGGGCAACGTCGCTTTCCACTTTGGCGGCGGTGCAAATGGCGCGGGATCGTTTCAAGGGGCAAGGGGCCATGAATGCCCTGGTCGCCCTGCCGCTGACCGTACCGGAAATTGTGACCGCCGTGGCGTCCCTGCTGTTTTTCGCCACCCTTGGGATCACACAGGGGCTGATGACGGTCATGATCGCCCATACGGTGTTTTGCATCCCCTTTGCCTATCTGCCCATCCGGGCCAGGCTGGAAGGGCTGGATCCGCGCCTGTTCGAGGCCGCCAGCGACCTGTATGCAACCCCGGTTCAGACATTCCGGCGCGTGACCCTGCCCCTGATGATGCCTGGCATTCTGTCCGGGGCGGTCCTGGCCTTTATCATTTCACTGGATGATTTCGTCACCACATTCTTTGTGGGCGGCGCCGGATCAACAACATTGCCGATCTATATTTTCGGCCTGATCCGGGTTGGTGTTTCGCCAGAGGTCAATGCGATCTCTTCATTAATGCTGGTCGTCTCCGTAGTGATGGTATCGATTTCTCTCCTGCTCGGCAGAGGGCACGGGCGGGGGTAATATCCTTTCGAACACAGTCCTCATACCAATCACAACAGGGAGTATTGAACATGATGCGCGTATCAAAATGGGTTTTAGGCATGACCGCAGCGGTCGGCCTGACCTTTGGAGCGGTTGGCAGTGCGTCTGCCGATGGCGAATTGCATCTGTATAACTGGTCCAACTATTTCTCACCGGAACTTCTGGAAAAATTCGAGAAAGAAACCGGTATCAAGACGACAATGGACAATTATGCGTCCGAAGAAGACCTGCTGGCCAAACTGCAGGCCGGCGGTGGCGGCTATGACGTGATCTTCCCTGGCCCAACGACCCTGGGCACGATGATCGATAAGGGACTGGTCGCGGATATCAAAGTCAACCAGATGGAAAACTTCAAAAACGTCCTGGGCCCGTTCCAGACGTTATCGGTTGATGCCGACCGCAGCTATTCTGCACCCTATATGTGGGGCACGACCGGGTTTACCTATGATCCGGCCATGGTTCCTGGCGGCACGATGGAAGAAAGCTGGGGTGAGTTGTTCAAGCCAAAGGATGAGCTGAAAGGCAACATCGCCATGTTGAATGAAATGAGCGATGTCTGGAATGCGGCTGCCTATTACACGGGTGTCAGCAAATGCACCGAAGACCCTGCGGAAGCCCAGAAAATCCTGGATGTTCTGATGGCGCAGAAACCGTTTGTGAAGGTCTATTCCAACGACGGCACCATTGATCGTATGTCGGCCGGTGAAGTGGCTGTGCATATGCAGTGGAATGGCGCCGCGCACCGCGTGAAGGCTAACAAGCCAGGCGTTGTCTATGTGTATCCGAAAGAAGGCGTGACCTTCTGGACCGATACAATGGCGGTGCCTTCGAATGCACCGAACATGGATAACGCCAAAACCTTCATCAACTGGATGCTGCTGCCGGAAAATGCCGCTGCTGCGTCCAACTATACCGGTTACTCAAATGCAATCATCGGGTCCGGGGAATTTCTGAACGAATCACTGTCCTCCGATCCGGCAGTGAATATGCCTGAAGAATTTGCTGATCGTTTGTCAGGGTTTGAGGTTTGCAGCGATGCATCCAAGAGCCTGCGCGAACGGGTTTGGACCAAGCTGAAGTCCTAATCGGTACTGTTTGCATTCAGGACCGCCCGGCAGAAATGTCGGGCGGTTTTCTTTTGGGATGGTTTTATGATTTCGCACTTAAGCTTTCGGCACGGGCGAGGATGCCATCGGCACGAGATGGATAGACCGTCGCCAGAAAGCGCGCCAACAACATGCGCCCGGATTCCAGATCCATAAAACCAGGCGTCACATGCATCCGTGTCCACATCCCATCGGTCATCGTATCCAAAACATCTGCCACCGTGACAGGCGTCCAATAATCCCCGACCATCATGGGAGCCGCCGCCTCACAAAAACCGATCAGCGTTTCATAGCGTGCTCGGTCATATGCCTCGCAAATCTCAGCAAATTTGGGTCGGGCGACCGCCTCCCCCCAATAGGAATTCCACAGCGTCAAATTTCGCGTATTACAGATTTTCGGATCAACATCTGCGAAAACCAACGCCATCAGTTTTTCCAGGGGATCATCCGGTGCGTCTGCCAACGCCTTGTGCCAATGGTCATCATATTCGTGATAGTGATGACGCAGCGTTTCAATCAGCAGGTTTTCCTTGCTCTTGAAGTAAAACACCGCAACGCCCTGAGAAAGGCCGGCAGAAGCAGAAACAGTCGCCAAAGTCGTCGCAGACATACCCAGATGAACGATAGAATGAATTGCGGCTTCGACCAATTGACGGCGCCTGCGATCTGCATTTTCCGTCTGTTCACCCCTCGGTCGACCGGGTGGCTTTTTGGGCTGCACCTCTGCCATCTGAACGCAACACTCCCTTTCAAATGGATGTGGATTATTATCCTGTTGTGGCAAGAATAGCACTTATTCGCGCGAAAGCGACAGGGCGTCTTTGCCCCACAAGGGCAAAATGATCAGAAAGAAGAGGATGGTACGGGCGGTCGGACTCGAACCGACACTCCAGAGGAACTGGATTTTGAATCCAGCGCGTCTACCAATTCCGCCACGCCCGCAGGGAATGGTGGCTATCTACAACGCCGATACGCCTAAGACAACCGAAAAACTTTTGTACTGAATATGACATCCTCCTTGTCTTGCCCCAATCAATTCCTTGATCTCGGTCTCAGGCAGGGTAGGGTCTTGGTCTGAACCGCGAGCCAAATTCAGACATATGCCGGGGGGGACGGAAAACCTGTCGCCAATCCCTCCCTGCTATACTAAATTCCAATGAAAAAGGGGGGCGGAACCAAAGGAAACCATGACACAGTCCGAACAGGAAAATAATCATCGGGAGGCTGGGCGTCGCGATGAAGACCACATATCTGCCACCTTGCGGGAAGCCGCCTGTGAAATCGATCAGGGGCTGTTGGTCATCGACGCCGATATGAATGTGGTTTTTGCCAATCCCCCGTATTTGAAAATGAACGAATTGCCCGTGGATTGTCCGTTCACACAAGAGGGACAACCCTTTGAGCGGTTGCTTGATTTCATGGCGCAAGAAGGAAAGTTCGGTCCCGGTGATACCGCAGTACTGGTCGCACAACATTTGAAACCGGCCCAGGAGCGAACAAATTTTGACTTGGACCGCACCCAGCCAAAAGGCGGCGTCATGCATGTGACCGGTGTCGCCCTGAAGAATGGCGGATATGTCTATACGTTTAACGACGTAACAGACCGGGTCGCAGAACAACAGCGCCTGGATCGGCTGGTCCAGGAACAGACAATCGAGCTGCAAGAAGCCAACAAGCAGCTGACAGATGGCATTGAATATGCGCGGTTGATCCAAACGGGAATTTTGCCCAACCGCAGCTTTTTCGAGACCCATTTGGGGGATCATTTTCTGTTGTTCCGCCCGGTGGATATCGTCGGGGGCGATTTTTACATCGGTGTTCGCACGGATTTCGGTATCTATGTCGGATTAGGCGACTGCACCGGACATGGGATTCCAGGTGCCATGATGACGATGATGGCCGCCTCTGTCTGTCGCCGCGCGATCAATGATACCGGCGTGGGCGGACCTGTAGCGGTAATGATGGCAGTGGACCGCATTGTGCGCACCAATCTGCATCAAACCGGCGCGCAGGTCGGTCCGGATAACGGGCTGGAACTGACTCTGTGCCTGATAGAGCCTGAATTCAAACGTATTCGTTTGGCCAGTGCCGGCCTGGAAAGTTTTGTACAAAGCAAAGGCAAAATTGAGCGAATTCGAGGCAGCAAGCTGGGCCTGGGATATGGTCGACAGGCGACATCCGCCGCAACCTTGCAGGAAACAGTTCTTTCCGCCAAGGAAGCAGAGCGTATCTTCCTGTCTTCCGATGGGATCCTGGATCAGTCCGGCGGCGAAAAAGGGTTTGGCTTTGGGCGGCGGCGCTTGGTCGAGGCATTGGGCGAGAATGTGGAAAAGCCAATAGAAGATCAGGGGCAGGCCTTGTTACAGACATTGGAATCCTATCGGGGAAACTACCCGCAGCGGGATGACTTAACCGTTCTTGGCTTCTGTCCGCTACAGCCGTAACCTTTGTGATACACGGATGTTAAATCGGGAGTTTTTGGGGGCGCGCAATGAACCATGACGATATGAAAGCCTTGCGGGCTATTTTTGAACGCTGTCATATTGTGATCAGTTTCAACGGTCCCTTTTCACAAAGCGTGATTGAAGAATTAGGGGAAGCCATACAGCGACACCTTGAATCCCAGACACAACCCCGCAAGCGCATTGCTGACGTTTTTGCTGTATATATAGAAACAACGCAGAATATCAGACATTATGCGGAAGCGGTGGGACACAATAAAGCCGATGTCGCCCGATTGAACGCCGGCACGGTTTTGATCGCGCGCGAGGGGGATCATTATACTGTGGTTTCTGGAAACCTGGTCCGTCGGGAGGATGTTCCTGCCCTGACGGCCAGGCTGGACGAAGTAATTGCGCTGAATGATGCCGACCTTAAGGCCGCATATAAAAGCCAATTGCGCGCCCCGCTGGAAGACGAGGCAAATGGGGCGGGGCTGGGATTCTTGCAAATGGCGCGAAAAGCCTCCAAACCCTTGAGCTACAGTGTATCAGATGGAGATGAGGTTTATTCCTTCTTCAATCTGACAGTCACAATTTAGCGTTTTGAGAGAGCAGGAATCAGGATGGTTGAGCATATAAAAATCATGGGGACCAGATCCTCTCCCACCGTTGAGTGCAACCCGGAAACGCTGGTATTGCACCTGGCTGGAGAGTCCTATCCGGAAAATACCTTCGATTTCTATAAACCCATCGCCGCATGGCTTGAATCCGTGTTGGATCAGGATGATGACGACCGTCCCGTTACATTAAATGTTGAACTGGCCTATCTGAATACGGGAAGCATAAAATCCATGATGGACATGCTAGACAGGCTGGACGAAGCGCACGAAGATGGGCGCGTGGTTAAGGTCATTTGGTTGTGTGATCCAGACAATGAACGCATCATCGAACTCGCGGAAGAATTACTGGAAGATGTCTCGCTGCCCTATCAAATCATCACCGACTGACGGGTCCAACCGCATTGCCTGATCGGAGGCTTTTTTGGCAGACCAGAACAGGACCGATTCCCGTATCAACGCCTTGATCGCGCGGTTAGACGGCCTTGACGGTGCCGATGCGGATGACTTGCGCGCTGAAATTGATTGGCTGGTCGGTCGCTATCGCCGCCTTGATCGAAACCTCAATAAGATATCGCGCATGAGCGACCGGCTGCAGGCCGAAATCATGCAGTTAAATGATAAGCTTCGCGCGGCGTCCATTACCGATCCGCTGACTGGGTTGATGAACCGTCGCGGGGCGCATGATGCCCTGCAGGTGGAAACCAAGGCGGCGCATGCTGGCCATTCACAGGGGTTCTGTCTGGCCCTGATCGACATCGATTTCTTTAAGGCCGTGAACGATACGCATGGTCACGATGTCGGTGATGAGGTCCTGGTCAATTTCTCCGCACGATTGTTAAGCACGATGCGAGAGACCGACTTGATCGCCAGATGGGGCGGAGAAGAATTCCTGATCCTGATGCGCGAAGCCAGTTTGGCGGACGCCATGGCCCTGTTGGAAGGATTTCACGAAGCCTTGCGCAGCCGCCCCGTCAAAACCGCGATCGGCCCCCTGACCGTGACAGCCAGTTCCGGCCTGTGCCAATATCACCCCAACGATCATGGCTATGACAGCACCGTATATCGGGCTGATCACGCGCTATATGCGGCAAAGGACGCCGGGCGTGATCAGTGGCTGTTAGCGGACGATCCCAAATGTGACTGATTCAAATCAGCACCCATATAAAAACAGAGGAAACCCAAATGGCAAAAAGTGTAATTATTACCTGCGCTGTTACCGGTGGCATTCACACCCCCACCATGTCGGAATATCTGCCGATCACGCCGCAGGAAATTGCCGATGATGCGGTGGCGGCCGCAGAAGCCGGGGCGTCCATCCTGCATCTGCATGCGCGCAATCCGGACGACGGTCGCCCGACGCCGGACCCAAAAGTATTCATGGAATTCCTGCCCCGCATCAAACAACAGACTGATGCCGTTGTGAATATCACAACAGGCGGTGGTCTGGGCATGACCCTGGATGAACGACTGGCCGCCGCCCGTCAGGCCAGTCCAGAAATGACATCCCTGAATATGGGGTCGATGAATTTCGCATTGTTCCCGATCCTGGATAAGATCAAGGATTTCAAGCATGCCTGGGAACCGGAAATGCTGGAAATGACCCGCGATTTCATCTTTCGCAACACCTTCAAGGATATCGAATATATCCTGAAAGACCTGGGCGAAGGCCATGGCGTTAAGTTCGAATTCGAATGCTACGATGTTGGCCATTTGTATAACCTGGCGCATTTCGTAGACCGGGGCTTGGTGAAACCACCCTTCTTTGTGCAAACCATTTTCGGCATTCTGGGCGGCATTGGGGCCGATCCGGAGAACCTGATGCATATGCGCAGGATTGCGGACAAGCTGTTTGGCGAGGATTATGAATGGTCCATCCTGGCCGCCGGGCGCCATCAGATGCCCTTCGTCACCCAGGGGGCCATTCTGGGCGGCAATGTGCGGGTTGGTCTGGAAGACAGCCTGTATCTGGGCAAGGGTGAACTGGCGAAAAGCAACGCGGATCAGGTCAAGAAGATCCGGCGCATTGTGGAAGACCTGTCCCTGACCGTCGCAACACCACAAGAAGCCCGCAAACGATTAGGCTTGAAGGGTGGCGACCGGGTGAATTTCTGATCTAACGATAGGAGGGCACTATGGTCTATCCGACGCCAGAGTCTCTGGACCGCGTTGCTGTCATCGGGACAGGAACGATTGGTGCAAGTTGGGCAGCCCTGTTTTTGGCGCGGGGCATGGCGGTCAACGCCTATGACCCGGAGCCAGGCGCCCGCGACGCCCTGCAAAGCTATATTAAACGTGCATGGCCCGTGTTGAGTGAATTGGGCGTGATTGTTGCGGGGGCCGACCAGACCGCGATTGATTTTTATGAGGACCCGGCACAAGCCGTCCGCGACATCGCCTTCATTCAGGAAAGCGTTCCCGAACGACTGGATGTCAAACACGCCCTGTTTCGAGCCATGGAGCCCGGAATGGCAGCGCATGCGATCCTGGCGACCAGCTCGTCCGGTCTGTTGTTAAAGGATATGCAAAAGGGACTAAAGCAGCCGGAACGTCTGGTCCTGGCCCATCCGTTCAACCCGCCGCATCTCATCCCCCTGGTGGAGCTGTTGGGCAATAAGCAAACGGACCCTGCCGCCGTTGACTGGTGCCAAGACTTCTTTGAAAACCGATGCGGCAAAAAGACAATCCGGGTGCTGAAAGAAGTCCCCGCCCATGTCGCCAACCGATTGCAGGCCGCCCTGTGGCGCGAAGCCATCCATCTGGTCCTGGAAGGGGTTGCCTCTGTTGAGGATATCGACAAGGCCGTAGTACACGGGCCCGGTCTGCGATGGTCCGTGATGGGGCCGCATATGCTGTTTAATCTGGCCAGTGGCGGCAAGGGTATGGAAGTTTTCATTGAACGCTTTGGCCCCAGCTTTGCCGTTTGGTGGGACAGTCTGGGGCATCCGGATCTGACGCCGGAAACCGCATCGATCCTGGCCGAAGGGTGCCGCGCAGAAGAAAACGGGCGATCTTTTGAGGCATTAAGCGCCGAGCGAGACGAGAAACTTGTCGCCGTGCTGAAGCAATTCAATACATCTGAAAAATAGGACATGCATCATGATGGCAGTTATTTTTGAAGTGGAGCCTCAGGACGGTCGCATGCCCGACTATCTGGAGATAGCCGCCGATCTCAGGCCTCTACTCAATCAAATTGATGGTTTTATCTCCATCGAAAGATTTGAAAGTCTTGTGACGCCGGGGAAAATCCTTTCCCTATCCTTTTGGCGCGATGAGGCCGCCATTCAGGAATGGCGGCAGCTTGAGAAACATCGCAAAGCCCAGGCAATAGGCCGGGGTGAGATGTTCCGGGACTATCGCTTGCGTGTCGCGGAAGTCCATCGGGACTATGGCATGATGGACCGCGCGCAGGTGCCAGAGGATTCGAAAATCAGGCATGACCGGTAAATCACACCACACGCCCCTTGATCGGTCGCAAAAAAACAGCTTATTGTTGGAATTACAATTAGCGCCTGTAATTTTTCGACTGTAAATTGAATTGGGTATTATGATAGGGGAACAACCAAAAGGCGGCATATATAATATTGACGGTGACCATCCCTGCGAAAGAGAACACCTTTTAATTGATCTGGCCTATGATAGTTCGCGATTTAAAGACATTCTGTCGCTGTGGACATCGTTGCGCACAGAAAACGCGCTACCAACAAAATCCGACTTTTCTCCCCATGCCTTTAACCGAAGCGCGCTGCCGTATCTTATTCTAATTGACGTAGAGCATGACCCTCTGCGTTTCCGCTATCGACTGACCGGAACCATGGCGGAAAGCATTCAGAACGCGAACCTTACGGGCCACTACGTCGATGATCAGGAGCCTATAAAGCTGCGCGACTTGCTGCAAACTGATCTGGAGGAACTGGTGCGGTCGAAGACACCGCAGCATGTCCGATTGACGTTCACTAACATTGCCGGATATCCTCGTCGCTTGCAAATTCTGCGCCTACCGCTGAGCAAAAATGATCAGGAAAGCCCGGGAGAAGTTGACCATATCCTGGTGGTGGTCCAATTCGAGTCGGGCGAGTAAGCACGCCCTATTCTATCACAACCAACAGATCCTTGGCGTCCACCTGCGTACCGGCCTTCGTCGCGACGCGAGAGATCTTGCCTGCCTTCGGCGCGGTGATGGATGTTTCCATTTTCATCGCCTCCAGCGTCAACAACACATCCCCTGCCCGAACCTTCTGACCTTCGTTGACCGCCACCATCGCAACCAGTCCCGGCATTGGTGCGGGAACATGATTTGTGTTGGACATATCAGCCTTGTCATTCACCGGCGCTGTCGAGGCCACAGCCTTGTCCGCAACCCGAACCACACGCGGTTGACCATTCAATTCAAAGAAGATTTCCCGCTCGCCCTTCTGGTCCGCCTCCCCGACGGCCATAAGACGAATGACCAGCGCCTTGCCCGGATCCAACTCCACGGTGATTTCATCGCCCGGTTTCATGCCATAGAAGAATATCGGGGTCGGTAACACATCCAGGCGACCAAATTCCCGGCGATGTTTGGCGAAATCTGCGAAAACCTTCGGATACATGATGTGGGATGCAAGGTCCGAATCGCTGACCTGTCGCTGGGCGGCTTTTTGCGCCTCGCTGCGTTCTTTCTCAAAATCGATAGCAACCAGATGTTTGCCGGGCCGATCCGTCTTTGGCGCTTCGCCCTTCAACGCCTTTTTCTGTAAGGCCTGCGGCCATCCACCAGGCGGTTGCCCCAGATCCCCTCGCAGCATTGCCACGACCGAGTCCGGGAAGGTGATATCGATATCTGGATTGGTGACATCCTCTGGCGAGATGCCGCTGGACACCATGTAAAGGGCCATATCGCCCACAACCTTGGAAGACGGTGTCACTTTCACGATATCGCCGAACAGCTGATTGACTTCCGCATACATGCGGGCAACCTCATGCCAGCGTTCGGCAAGCCCCAGCGACCGGGCCTGTTCTTTCAAATTGGTAAACTGACCGCCGGGCATTTCGTGCAGGTATACTTCTGACGCGCCCGCACGAAGATCCGGTTCAAAGGCCGTATACTGCACCCGCACGGCTTCCCAATAATCAGAAAATGCCCGGATAGTTGCCGGATCCAGACCGGTTGCCCGATCCGTATCCTGCAACGCCATCGCGATAGAGCCCAGGTTCGGCTGGGACGTTAAGCCCGAAAAGCTGTCCATCGCCGCGTCGACAGCATCCGCGCCAGCCTCGCACGCCGCCAATACCGTCGCCGCCGCGATACCAGACGTATCATGAGTGTGAAAATGGATCGGCAGTCCGGTTTCCGCCTTCAATGTCTTCACCAGGGTTCGGATCTGCGCCGGGCGGCACAGGCCCGCCATATCCTTTATGCCCAGAATATGCGCGCCATGGGACTTCAGCTCTTGCGCCAATGTGACATAGTAATCCAGGTCGTATTTCGGGCGGCTTTTGTCGAACAGATCCCCGGTATAACAAATCGCCGCCTCGCACAGGCGGTCGGTTTTCAACACCGCATCCATCGCGACCTTCATATTATCAGCCCAGTTCAGGCTGTCGAAGACACGAAAGACATCCATACCCGCATCGGCCGCTTTTTCGACAAAGTACTGCACCGCGTTATCCGGGTAATTGGTATATCCCACGGCATTGGACGCGCGCAGCAACATCTGTAACAGCACATTGGGAACCGCCGCACGGATATCAGCCAAACGGTCCCAGGGGTCTTCCTTCAGGAATCGCATCGCGACATCAAACGTCGCCCCGCCCCAGCATTCCAGAGAGAAAAGTTCCGGCAGTCTCCTGGCATAGGCATCGGACGCCTTAACCATGTCATAAGACCGCATACGCGTCGCCAACAGGGATTGGTGCGCATCGCGCATCGTCGTATCAGTGATCAAAACTCGTTGTTCGGCCAGCATCCAATCGCGAAACCCTTCCGGACCCCGCTCGTCCAATATCTGCTTGGTCCCTTTAGGTGGTTCCCCAAAGACGGTGATGGGTACAACTGGCTGCAAGGCATGGGCTGGCGGTTTGGGGCGGCCCGCGACTTCTGGATTTCCATTCACGGTAACATCGGCGATAAAGCGCAACAGCTTGGTCGCCCGGTCGCGCCGCTTGGGAAAATGGAACAGGGACGGGGTCGTATCGATAAAGCGTGTGGTGATATTGCCACTGGCGAAGTCCGGATGGTTGATGACATTTTCCAGAAACGCCAGATTGGTCGCGACACCCCGAATGCGAAATTCCTTCAACGCCCGATCCATACGGCGCACAGCCGCCTCTTTCGTAGCCGCCCGGGCCGTGACCTTTTCCAACAAACTGTCATAATAGCGCGTGATCACCGCACCGGAATAGGCCGTCCCGCCATCCAATCGGATGCCAAACCCCGTTGCCCCCCGATAGGCAGTGATACGACCATAATCAGGGGTAAAATTCGATTCAGGGTCTTCCGTTGTGACCCGGCATTGCAGGGCATGTCCATTCAGGAAGATCGCATCCTGAGGCGGGACACCGGTTTCTTCCTCATTCCCGATATGACCGCCCAGCGCGATCAGGATCTGCGCCTTGACGATATCGATACCGGTCACTTCCTCTGTCACCGTATGTTCGACCTGAACACGGGGATTGACCTCGATAAAATAGAATTCACCGGTATCGGAATCCATCAGGAATTCAACTGTGCCTGCGCCGATATAACCAGCCTCCCTGCACAAATTCAGGGCCGACTGACATATCCGTTCCCGCGTGGCGGAATCCAGATAGGGGGCCGGGGCGCGTTCCACCACCTTCTGATTGCGCCGCTGGACGGAGCAATCCCGCTCAAACAAATGCACCAGATTGCCATGGCTGTCGCCCAGGATCTGCACTTCGACATGACGGGCGCGCTGTACCAGTTTTTCCAGATAGACTTCGCCATTGCCAAAAGCGGCTTCCGCCTCTCGCCGTCCGGCATTAACCTGTTCTTTCAACTTGCTGGCATCCTCGATCACCCGCATGCCGCGACCACCGCCCCCCCAACTGGCTTTCAGCATGACGGGATATCCGACATCTTCGGCCATTCTGGCGCATTCATCCATATCTTCTGGCAGCGGATCGGTTGCTGGCATGACCGGCACACCCGCCTTCACCGCCATATGGCGCGCAGAAACCTTGTTGCCCAGCGACCGCATCACATCCGGCGGTGGCCCGACAAAGATCAGGCCATTTGCGGCGCAGGCTTCAGCAAAGTCAGGGTTTTCAGACATAAACCCATAGCCTGGATGAATAAGCATCGCCCCGGATTTCTTCGCGACCCGAATGACCTCTTCGATGGTCAGATAGGCCTTAACCGGTCCCAGCCCCTGACCGATGTGATAGCTTTCATCCGCCTTGAACCGGTGCAGGGACAGCTTGTCTTCTTCCGCATATAACGCGACGGTGCCAAAGCCCAGTTCCGTGGCTGCCCGCATTACACGAATGGCAATTTCGCTGCGATTGGCGACCAAAACCTTTTGCGGCGGTTGTGCTTTTTGCGTCGGCATGATCTTCCCCCGAACGATGCGTACAGTTACAAACTGTCGCATCTTAATAGCGTATTGTGCAACTGCGAAAGCAGACTGATTAGGATCAGGAAAGGTCAGAATTACTGAGTTACGCGCCCGTCTTTATCGTAGCCCTGGGCCTGCATTGCATCGCCGGCAATCTGCCAGAAAATATCCTGCTGGGCTGGCGTCAGCTCAAGCCGCCATTGCGCCTCAACACCGCAGCGAAAGAAACTGCTGTCATCGGTCTGGCCCGCGTCACGCCCACCAGACAGAGCCTTAAACGATGTTGCCGCACAACATTCAGCAACTGTATCAGGGTCCGCCTTAACGCCCAACCAGGCAAAGACATCCGCCATGATCGGCTGTGGACTATGCAGTAAATCTTCATAATGAATTTGTCTGAATTGCGTTGGGTAGGTCTTCTGTGACGACACCGCGATCGTCTGAGCATTCGCCCAGATTTTCGCGATCTCGGGCATGAAATCATCCAATGTGGGGAACTGATCCTTAAAAGCCTGCGCATTCCGCCGCATATTTTCATGCCAAGTCGAAACCGCCATATCGCGACCATCCCGCACCAGGTTCAGAATCTTTGCTTCCGGGAAAATCTGAAGAACCGTTTCCGTCGACTGCAGGGTCGGGGGGTTCTTTTCCGCCACCACCCGGATTTCTGGACGATCCCCATATGTCGCTAATAGTGCCAGCACCGATTGCCGTAACAGATACTGAACATGGGGCAGATTAAATTGGGGGAATATCGGATAATCTGAAAATTTGGTCGCATTCTGACGCAGCACAAATTTACTGGTTTCCTGGCATACCTGCTGTAGCGCACCCGCATAGACATTAAAGAAGCACCCTTCCCCCCGACAGACGATCTGGGGATGATGATCCAGCCATAACTGCGTCCAGGTGGTGCCGGACTTGACCGCCCCACAGACAAACAATATCTGTTTGTCGGATAAACGCGCGATAGACGCTTCAACATCTTGCCATTCTTGTGGGTAAATCAAATCCTTCATTATATTCAATCCCCCTAGAATGTCATGATACGGGCCAAGTCCCGATGTGACCACCCCTCGTCAAACAGCCCAAAGCGCGCTAGGTTAAGAGTATGATAGATACATCTGTAAAGGTGAAGCGGCAGCGCCAGATCATTGATCGCCTGACCCTTCAGGAAGAAATGTCGAACGCCGTGGCCAATGTCCAGGGCGAGGCTCAGGCGCGCGCGGCGTGGCTTGGCATCCTGAAAAATGCCCTCTCTAAAGGTCGCGAAGAAATCCGAACCCGGTTCTTTGAGGATCAGGACGGGGCGGCCTGTGTCGCGGGCAACTGCTTCCTGATCGACCAGATTCTGCGTGTGCTGTATGACAGCATTTCCAAGCATATTTATCCGGCCCCCAATCCAACCGATGCCGAAATTATCAGCATCATTGCCGTAGGCGGCTATGGTCGGGGCGAATTGGCCCCCCAATCCGATGTGGATCTTTTATTCCTGCACAATCGAAAACCAGCCGCGCGCGTCGATCAGGTAGTCGAAACCATTCTCTATACCCTATGGGACATCGGGCTGAAGGTTGGGCATTCCACCAGGTCCGTTGATGAATGCCTGCGCCAGGCAAAGGCTGATTGGACAATCTGCACCGCCTTGCTGGAGACGCGCTATATCTGGGGTGATAAGTCCCTGTTCTCTGAGCTGCGCACGCGCTTTCGCAAATCGATTGTCGCGGGACGGGAGATGGATTTCCTGGAAGCCAAACTGGCTGAGCGCGATGAGCGGCACGAACGCATGGGCGACAGCCGCTATGTGCTGGAACCCAATATAAAGGACGGCAAGGGCGGATTGCGGGACCTGCACGCCCTGTATTGGAGTGCAAAGTTCCTGTATGGCGTGGAAGATATCGCCGAGATGATCGAAGAAGGTGCTCTGACCAAAACCGAGGTCGCACGCTTCGCCAAGGCGCAATTCTTCCTGTGGTCCGTGCGATGCCACTTGCATTACCTGACAAACCGGCCAGAGGAACGGATGACCTTTGACGTGCAACCGGAACTGGCCAATCGAATGCTGTATAACGACCGTGCCGGGGGCAGCGGCGTTGAACGCTTCATGAAGCATTACTTTCTGGTCGCCAAGGATGTTGGGGATCTGACCCGCATCTTCCTGGCCGCCTTTGAAGCTGCCCAGAAGCGGCGGTCCATTTTCCGCCTGCCTGCGAAATTCTTTCAGCGCGATGCGGAAGGATTCCCGCTTGAAGGCCAGCGCATCACCATTGCCGATAAAAAGGTCTTCCGGGAATCGCCCCTGGAGATGTTGCGCATCTTCAAGGTCGCCAATGAAACCGGCCTGGCCCTGCACCCGGATGCGCTGACGGCCGTCACCCGATCTTTGAGCAAGGTCAATGCCGCCTTTCGCAATGATCCAGACGCCAATCAGATGTTCATGGAAATTCTGTGCGCGAAAGAATCACCGGACCTGACGCTGCGCGATATGAATGAATGCGGCCTGTTGGGTAAATTTGTGCCTGATTTCGGCCGCGTGGTCGCCCAGATGCAATATGACATGTACCATGTTTACACGACCGACGAGCATACGATCCGCGCGATCGGAATCCTGAACAAAATTGAACGCGGCCTGTTGACCGAAGAACATCCGGTCGCCTGTAAAGTTATCCATCAGATCCAGTCCCGCAATGTGTTATACGTGGCAACCTTGCTGCATGACATAGCGAAAGGACGCGGTGGCGACCATTCGGAATTGGGCGCGAAGGTTGCACGCAAGCTGTGTCCCCGTCTGGGCATGAACGAGGCTGAAACCGACACGGTGGCCTGGTTGGTCCTGCACCATCTGGCCATGTCCATGACCGCCACCAAGCGGGACCTGGAAGACCCCAAAACCATCACCGATTTCGTGGCCCTGGTGCAATCACCTGAACGGCTGAGGCTTTTATTGTGTCTGACAGTTGTCGATATCAAGGCCGTAGGCCCGAATGTCTGGAACAATTGGAAGGCGACGTTGCTGCGCGATCTGTTCTATCGCGCTGAAGAAGTCATGGCGGGGGCGTCCGCCTCCGAAGGGCGCATCCTGCGCGCCGCTGCGGCAAAGACCCGTCTGGCGGATCGATTGTTGGAGGATGGCTGGGATCAGGCAGATATCGACGCGCATCTGAAACGCGGTGGGAAAGGATATTTCCTGGCGCTGGATCTGGACACGCTGGCCCACCATGCCCGTCTGGTGCGCGGCGCGGAAAGGCATCGCGACGAATTAACCCTGGATACCCGTGTTGATGAGGAAAAGTCGGTTACGGAACTGACCGTCTACTGCCTGGACCATCCTGGTCTGTTCGCCCGTTTATCAGGTGCTATTGCATTGGCGGGCGCAACTGTGGTGGATGCCAAAATCAGCACGTTGAAAGACGGCATGGCTTTGGACACATTTCTGATTCAAGATGCCGAGGGCGGCACATTCTCTCGCCCGGACCGGTTGGCGCGCCTGTCTGCCATGGTGAAACAATCCCTGGCGGGCGAAATCCGTCCCCTGGATGAATTGATGAAACGGGCGAAAGTCTCGCTGCCATCGCGCACGCGGGTATTTACCGTCCCGCCCCGTGTCTTGATCGACAATCGCGCATCGGCAACCCATACGGTGATCGAAGTCAACGGGCGCGACCGACCGGGCCTGTTGTATCGGATCACATCCGCCCTGGTGGAACAGCGCCTGCAAATCGCGATTGCAAAGATTTCCACCTATGGCGAACAGGTCGTCGACGTCTTTTATGTGAAGGATACATTCGGCCTGAAGGTGGAACATGCCGGTCGCCTGGACCAGATCCGCCAGGCCCTGCGCTATGCCCTGCTGGAGGCAGAGGCCCAAACCGCACCGCCCCCCACCAAACACGCCCGCAAGGCACTGGCCAAAAAAACCGCCAAACGCGCCGCCAACCCAAAGGCTCAAGCGGCGGAGTAAGGTTATCAGCGCGGTTTCTTAAACTTCCGCGCCCAATTCATTAAATCAATCTGTTCACTGGACAGCAGTTTCAGGGCGCTTGGTTCCGCTGTTTCTGTAAAGATTACTGCGTTCAAACAGTCCCACCGCGCATTGGGTACGATCAAACCATCAAACCCTAGAAAGCAGGCTGCATCCCCAATTTCCTGGCATCGTTGATAGTGCAGAGATCCATAGGTTTTAATATCTACGTCCAACGCTGCCAAGGCCGTCATATCACCCAACCGAAGAGTCCGTTTCAACTGTGCGCCAAGGTGATGCCGCTCAAACACCAATTTTGAGGGGAAGACAGGTTCGCGGGATAAATGAAATTGCATCTCAGCCGCCGCACCATTGCGATCAAGCGAACAATACAGAACATCAAAACGACCAGGATCCCATCGCCCGCCAGAGGCATGCCCTTGAAGCGGATCACGCCCCTGTCGACACACACGCCAAAGCGGACCCTCATAGCCGATCCGTGGCAAAGCGTCTATTGCATCCAAAAGCACAATGTCGCGGGCATGGGTCGATGTCATGCGCAGCGTTTCTACAGATAAGCGCCCGCATCCAGCCGCTCAATCACAGCCAGGACCGGTTCCACCTTACCATCCCGAATTAAATCAATCGCCCGCGCGCCGTCCAAAAGTGGATGACGGGCATGCAACCAAAGGCGCGCCTCATCCGGCGTATAGAAATCTGAGAGTCGTTCCACAATATAACGCAAATCAGCGATCATGGCCTGGATGGGGAGAGGGGGGCTTCCCTTATCATGGGACCAACGCGACACGGTAGCCGCAGATGCATCCACGATATTAGCCAAATCTGTACCCTTCAAACCCCCGACCCGCTTTAAATCGTCCAAAATTTTTACCAGCGCTACGCTCATCATCGTCACTTTCATATGGGCAGCTTCCCCATGATATTTAGTTTTTCTTGAATTAAAGTCAATTGGTGAAAGAAAAATGGAAGATTTAGTCTATAATTTCTTTCCCATTCAGCCTCTTTCCCACACTCGCCAGGACGGTCGAATCCGGCTAATGCTGCTGCTTCTTGCGGTTGGAGGAAGTGTATGGCGTTGATGCGGTCCATTGCGACGGTAGGCGGCTGGACAATGGTCAGTCGGGTGCTGGGCTTTGCCCGGGATGCGATGATGGCCGGCGTGTTGGGGGCTGGACCCGCGGCAGAAGCCTTTGTCGTCGCCTTTCGTCTACCCAATCTGTTCCGTCGCTTATTTGCCGAAGGTGCGCTGAATGCCGCCCTGGTCCCGATCTATGCCAAACGGTTGGAGCGGGAAGGCAAGGAAAGCGCCATCCGCTTTGGGGGAGAGGCTGCGGTTCTGCTGGTCCTGACCATGTTGGTGCTGACCGTGCTGGCAATGGCCTTCATGCCCTTTGTCATTCTGGTGCTGGCCCCTGGATTTGGCACGAATGCAGATACATTTGCATTGGCTGTGGCCTTGAGCACCATCACCTTTCCCTATCTGACCTTCATGGCTCTATCCGCGTTGTTGTCTGGCATGTTGAACACGGTGGACCGGTTTGGTGCGGCGGCGGCAGCCCCTTTACTGCTGAATATTGTGCTTATCGTCGCGATGGGGCTCAGCCTCTCTGACCTGCTGCCGACCTTGCCTGCCTTCGCGCTGGCCTGGGGTGTGTTCATTGGCGGGGTTTTACAGTTCGGGCTGATTGCCTGGGACTGTCACCGTGCAGGCATTCTGGTGCATCTGCCGCGCCCGCGCCTGTCACCGGACATCATTTCCCTGTTGCGGCGCATGGGGCCTGGGGTTTTGAGCGCGGGTGTCAGTCAGATCAACACGGTTGTTTCCACCATGCTGGCCTCTCTGCTGCCCGCAGGCGCGATTGCCCATCTGTATTACGCGGACCGGGTGACGCAATTGCCGCTGGGCGTGATCGGCGTTGCTATATCCGTGGCCCTGCTGCCCCTATTATCGCGCCAGTTAAGCGCCAAGGATATGACGGGCGCCTCCGACAGTTTGAATCGTGCCTTGGAAATCGGGCTTTTGTTTACATTGCCTGCCACCGCCGCCCTGATCGCGATGCCGATGCCGGTTGTGGATGTTCTGTTCCGGCGCGGTGCCTTTGCGCCGGAGGATGCACAGATCACAGCGGCCATTACCGCCGCGATGGCAATCGGCCTGCCCTCAGTCGTCCTGGCAAAGATCCTATCGCCCGCCTTTTTTGCCCGTGGTGATACCAAGACACCCTTGATCCTGGCGGCTATCTCGATGGCCGTGAATGTCCTTCTAGCCTATCTGTTGATGCAGGTGATGGGATCCACAGGCATAGCGCTTGCCGCCTCTTTGGCGGCCTGGGTCAATGCGGGAATGATGGCCGCTATCCTGTCCCAACGCGGGCATCTGCCGCTGGATACAAGATTTCGCCGCCGCCTGCCCCGCCTGTTGCTGGCGGCCATCACGATGGGCCTGGCCCTCTATGCGGGGATCCAGTTTATGCCGCAACTGGTGGAATGGACTTTGATGCTACGGATCGCTGCTTTGGCAGGATTGGTCCTGATCGGCGCATTTCTTTATTTCACCCTGGCGCAGGTTTTGGGAGGCACAGACCTTAGAGAAGTAAAACGCGCCCTGACGCGCCGTCGCAGGCTTACAGACTAATCCAGCGTTCCAGACTTGACCCCCCACCCGGAACCCGCGATAAGCGAGGCGAATTTTTCTTCAACATCGTTCGGGGAGTCCACATCCCATGACCGCGCCTTCCAAGACCACACCATCACCGCATAAACCCCGCGTTTTCTCAGGCATTCAGCCAACCGGCAATCTGACGTTGGGCAATTATCTGGGCGCGATCCGCAACTGGGCACCGCTGCAAAAAGACTATGAATGCATTTATTGCGTCGTGGATCAGCACGCCTTGACCGTATTTCAGGACCCGGCCGGCCTGCGCGAAGCAACCCGACAGGTGGCCGCCGCGCTTATTGCCTGCGGCATTGATACGGACAAGCACATCCTGTTCAATCAGTCGCAGAACCCGGATCATGCGGAGCTGGCCTGGTATTTCAATTGTGTGGCGCGCATGGGCTGGCTGAACCGCATGACGCAGTTCAAGGAAAAGGCCGGATCGAATAAAGAGAACGCCTCAACGGGTCTGTTCGTTTATCCCAATCTGATGGCCGCCGATATCCTGGCCTATCGCGCCACCCATGTTCCGGTGGGCGAAGATCAGAAGCAGCATCTGGAACTGGCCCGCGACATTGCGATCAAGTTCAATAATGACTGGAGCGTGGCGGATTTCTTCCCCGTGATCGAACCCTTGATCCTGGGCGAGGCGACCCGCGTCATGTCCTTGCGCGACGGTACCAAGAAAATGTCGAAATCCGATCCATCGGACATGTCGCGCATTAACTTAACCGATACGGCCGACGAGATCGCCAAGAAAATCAAGAAGGCAAAAACCGATCCGGAGAACCTCCCCACCGACAAGAAGGGCTTTGCCGGTCGACCGGAAGCAGAGAATCTGGTGACGATCTATGCTGCCCTGACCCATCAGACGGTTGAGACAGCCTTGTCTGAAATCGGCGGCAGCCAGTTTGGCGCCTTCAAGCAAATTCTCGCCGACGCGGCGGTCGCGCATCTGGAACCCATCACGACGGAAATGAACCGACTGCTGGAAGATCGGGCAGAAATCGACCGTATCCTGGCTAAGGGCGGCGAACGGGCAAAAGCCCTCTCCGCGCCCATTCTGAAAGAAGTCCGCGATACGCTGGGGCTGGTCAGCGCTTAGAGCGGCCAGAGCAGTATTATTTCAATCTTATCCACTACAGCGCCCAGGTTGCGCTGTAAGCTTAACTTTGCGCAAATGGCATTTGGTGATACGATTACATGTGATTACATGTGATTACAATGGAGCACACCATGTCTGAGCGCGCCACATCTGAGCCTATCACAATCCGCACGGCCAAAGTGTCCGAAATTGATGCTTTGGCAAATGCGATGGACCGGTCTCGCAATTACATCGTCAATCAAGCTATTGAACAATACCTTGAAGCCAACGCTTGGCAGTTGGAGCGGATCACAACCGGGATTGCTGCTGCACGGACCGGCAAAGTCATTCCTGCAGATAAGGTGTTTTCCGGCATTGCCACGAAACACGGCTGGGAACGTTGACGCAATTAATCATTGCCGAACCAGCGGCCCGTGATCTTGAGGAGATTGTGGATTATATCGCCCTGGATAATCCCGTTGCCGCAGAGACCGTGTTTCGAGGGATTGTGCAAACAGCGGAAAAATTGCTGGAATTTCCATCTCTGGGCCGTCCAGGTCGCCTGCCTGAGACGCGAGAACTAAGTGTCTCTGGGATTCCCTACCTGATCGTCTATGAAGTCGGCACCGAGACGGTGACTATATTAGCAATTTTCCAGACATCCCGCGATCTTGTTAAAGCGCTGCGAGACAGGAAGAAGAGCGATTAATACGACAAGTCGAACAGCATTTGGCAATCAATCCGGTCCTGCAACAATTGTCATAATCCATTCCCTTTCCTCCTGACACAAAAGACCTTATGCGTGTATCGGGCGGGCACCGATGTTATCGTGATGCGGCGATTGACGAAGGAGTTTTGAATGGCGCAACCAGGACCCTATGACATCTTCGTCATCGGTGGGGGTATCAATGGCTGTGGTATCGCACGGGACGCCGTGGGCCGCGGCTATTCCGTTGGATTGTGTGAGAAGAAGGACCTGGCCAGTGGCACGTCCTCCGGCTCGACGAAGCTGATCCATGGCGGATTGCGATATCTGGAACATTACGAATTCCGACTGGTCCGTGAATCCCTGATGGAGCGGGAAACCCTGTTGCGCAATGCGCCCCATATCATTTGGCCGCTGCGTTTCGTCCTGCCCCATCACAGTGGACTACGCCCGGCCTGGCTGTTGCGATTGGGTCTGTTTCTATACGACCATCTGGGCGGGCGAAAGCTGTTACCCGCTGCAAAATCTCTGGACCTGCGCCGGGACCCGGCGGGCCTGCCGCTGAAGGATGATTATGTAACCGGATTTGAATATTCCGATTGTTGGGTTCAGGATTCGCGCCTGACCCTGTTGAACGCCCGGGATGCCGCGGACCGGGGGGCAGATATCATGCCCCGCACCGAGTGCCGCGCGCTGAAGCGGGAGGGCGCGCTGTGGCACATCACCTTGCAAGATACCGACAGTGGTGAGCAGCGCACGGTCATGGCCCGGTCTGTGGTCAATGCAGCGGGCCCCTGGGTGGATCAGTTTCTGCGCAGCGCCCTTGGCGATAACGAGGCGCATCATGTCCGTCTGGTCCAGGGCAGCCATATCGTGGTTCGCAAGCTGTATGATCATGATCGCTGTTACATATTTCAGAACACCGATCAGCGGATATTCTTCGCCATTCCCTATGAGCAGGATTTTACCCTGATCGGCACCACGGACCGTGACTTTGCCGGCGACCTGGATCAATTTGGTATTTCGGACGAAGAAACCGACTATCTGCTGGCGGGTGCCGGGGCCTATTTCAAACGCCCGATCACGCGCGATGATATCGTCTGGACCTATTCCGGCGTGCGTCCCTTGTTCGATGATGGGGCCAGCGCCGCGCAAGAGGCGACCCGCGATTATGTCCTGCGCGATGAGGGCGGGCCAGAGGAAGCACCGCTGTTGAATATTTTCGGCGGCAAGATCACCACCTATCGCCGCCTTGCTGAAAGCATGCTGCACAAAATCGAGGCCCGACTGGGCGCGAAAGGGCCTGCCTGGACCCAAAGTGCCAGCCTGCCGGGTGGTGATTTCCCGGCTCAGGGCGCAAAGGCCCTAGCAGACGCTATTCAGTCGGAACATCCCGCCCTACCAGACCGCCTTATAGATCGCATGATCCGTCACTATGGCACCCGGACGCGCGACATTCTGGGGGATGCGAAATTCTTGGAAGATTTGGGGCGTCTATTTGGTGCCGATCTCTATGAAGCCGAACTGCGCTACCTGATGGCTCAGGAATGGGCCTATTGTGCCGAAGATGTTTTATGGCGGCGCACCAAGCTGGGTCTGCACTTTACCCCGGATCAGGTCCAGGCCCTGGACGCGTGGATGAAGGAAAACCGCTGATGTCCAAGATCATGGCCCTGGATCAAGGAACGACCTCCACCCGCGCGCTGATCTTTGACGAGGGGTATCACATCCTGGGCAGCGGCCAACAGGAATTCGCCCAACACTTCCCAGCTTCCGGTCATGTGGAACATGCGCCAGAAGACCTGATCACCACAGCCGTTGAAACGATGAAGACAGCGCTGGCGGCAGCTGGTTTAGAGGCACGCGACCTGGCTGGTCTGGGCATCACAAACCAGCGCGAAACAACCATCCTGTGGGACCGCACCACCGGCAGGCCGATCCATCACGCCATTGTCTGGCAGGACCGACGCACGGCGGACTTGTGCGCAAGGTTGCGACAATCCGGTGTTGAAGCGGACGTGACGGCCAAAACAGGCCTGTTACTGGATCCCTATTTTTCCGCAACGAAGATCGCCTGGATTCTGGACACTGTACCGGGTGCGCGTGCCCAGGCGGCATCGGGAAAACTGGCCTTCGGCACGGTCGATAGCTGGCTGATCTGGACCCTGACCGGTGGGCGGGTCCATGCGACCGATGCGACAAATGCCGCGCGCACACTGTTGTTTAACATCCACATGCAGGACTGGGACGAGGACCTGTTGCAGATGTTCAACATACCCCGTGCCCTGTTGCCCAAGGTTCTGGATTGCGCCGCAGAATTCGGCACGATGGATCCAAAAATTCTGGGGGCCTCTGTACCGATTCTTGGTGTTGCGGGCGACCAGCATGCGGCCACAATCGGCCAGGCCTGCTTCCAGCCCGGCAGTTTGAAATCCACCTATGGCACTGGCTGTTTTGCGCTGTTGAACACGGGCGATACGGCCAGCCAATCCCACAATCGCCTGCTGACCACATTAGCCTATCGCCTGGACGGGAAACCAACCTATGCGCTGGAAGGGTCAATCTTCGTTGCCGGGGCGGCGGTGCAGTGGCTACGGGATGGCCTGGGGTTGATAAAGGACTCAAAGGATGTGAACACTTTGGCGCAGCAGGCCGATCCGGCACAATCGGTCTATCTGGTACCGGCCTTTACAGGGCTTGGCGCGCCTCATTGGGATGCAGAGGCACGCGGAGCAATCTTTGGAATAACACGAGCAACCGGCGCCGCAGAATTGGCCTGGGCTGCGCTGGAATCTGTGGCCCACCAAACCGCAGACCTGTTGGATGCAATGCATAAGGACTGGCCCCAATCAGCATCGGCTGAAACGGTTCTGCGGGTCGATGGCGGCATGACGGCCAGTGATCTTGCGATGCAGCAACTCTCTGATCTGCTGAATGCACCTGTGGATCGCCCGCAGGTTCTGGAAACCACTGCCCTGGGCGCGGCCTGGCTGGCGGGGCGGCAAGCAGGCGTCTGGCCGGATCAAGAGGGCTTCGCCGCCGATTGGCGTCTGGACCGACGGTTCCAGCCCGATATGGATGACATGACGCGCGGCACGAAAAGAGCGGGCTGGAAGGATGCGGTCAGGCGTACGCTTTCATCCAGTTAAAATCATCCAATCTATTTTCAGATACGTACAGATAGCAGGGGCTGTTTATTCAAGGATCTTAGTGCGTGTCATTTTCCATCGAAAAAAGAGTGATCGGGGCCTTTGTTGCATTGATATCACTGACCGGGTGTTCCCCATTGGGGTTTTTTAATGCCGTCGTTCCCTATGACCAGGGCAGTGAACAGGTCGCGCAGGATATCGCCTATGGGGATGACCCCCGACAAAAGCTGGATATCTATGCCCCAAGTGACCGAATACAGGGAAAGAAGCTGCCAACGATTGTCTTTTTCTATGGCGGTTCCTGGAAGACCGGTCAAAAGAAACACTATGAATTTGCCGGACGTGCGCTGGCCGCCTTGGGGCTGGTCGTGGTGGTGGCGGACTACCGTCTGGTGCCGGATGTCCGGTTTCCAGATTTCATCAAAGACAATGCCGCTGCCGTCGCCTGGACACAGCAACAAATCGATCACTATGGGGGCGACCCGGAAAGGGTCTATCTGGCCGGGCATTCGGCCGGGGCGTATAACGCGCTCTTGTTGGGGTTGGACACACAGTACCTGAAAGAGTCAGGTGCCGTGCCTGAGGATGTCGTCGGATTGATCGGTATATCCGGCCCCTATGATTTTGACCCAAAGGAATACAAGGTCACGCGGGACGCCTTTGCAGGCTCTCTGGACGATCCGAATGTGTCACCGGTAAACTTCATCAATGCCGACACGCCTCCCATTCTATTGTTCCATGGGGAGGCCGATACAACAGTCTTGCCCAAAAACACGCGCGTGCTTGCGGCTGGACTGGCCGGATCAGACCGACCCGTAGAGACCCATTTCTATTCCGATCTCAGCCATGCGGACACGATCCTGGCGCTTAGCACGCTGCTGCGCGGCAAGGCGCCAATCCTGGAAGAAATTAAGGACTTTATTCAGAACCCTTGATTGGAAACAGGGCCGCGGACTGTTCAGCGCTGTAATAGCCCTTGCGGATATCATCCTGTACCTTCTGTGGGTCCCGATTGGACGGATTGCCATAACCACCCCCGCCAGGGGTACAGACATCAATCACATCACCGGGTCGCACGGTGATATCCTGTTCCTTGGACAGATGTAGGGGTGTATGGGTACTGCCATCCTTGAAATCGAAGCGGACGGTATTCGCGCCGCCTTCTGATCCATTCAGCGCCCCTTGCGGCCCCGTGCGCCCATGGTCCATAACCATAGAGGCCCGTGCCTCCCCCCGGCGTACGCGTACGCGATAGTTAATCCCAAACCCACCACGATGTTGACCTGCACCGCCCGACCCTTCGGCCAGCGCATAGCGTTCGAACAGGACCGGATAATATTGCTCCAACACTTCGATCGGTTGGGATTTTGAAATCCCGATTGTGGAACATCCATTGGTTAAGCCATCACCCCCTGCATGGCCCCCATATCCTCCGCCGGAGATGACATACATGACATAAGACCGCTGCTTGTCCGGGTCATAGCCCCCCAAAGCAAAATTGCCGCTGGACCCGGCAGGTGCGGCGAATAGTCGATCCGGAATCGCCTTAGTCAGGGCTGCAAACACGGCCTCAGCAATGCGTTGAGATACCTCCGCCGCACAGCCTGAGACGGGGCGGGGATATTCCGCATAAAGGAAGGTTCCCTTTGGATCGATGATCTTTAACGGCGCATACGTGCCTGCATTCAGCGGCACGTCGGGAAAGATATGCTTGATCGCCAGATAGACGGAAGACCGCGTGGTCGCGATCACGCTGTTCATTGGCCCGCGACAGGGCGGTGAGGAGCCTGTCATGTCAAAGGTCATCTCATCCCCTTTGACCGTGATCTGCATGGCGATTTTCAGGGGTTCATCCACAACGCCATCTGAATCGACGAAGGCTTCACCTGTATATACGCCGTCCGGCACATCCGCGATGGTGGCCCGCATCAGACGTTCGGCCCGGGCTCGCAATTCCGCAATCGCTTGCGCGACCGTATCGCGTCCATATCGATCCAAAAGGGCGGTCAGGCGTTTGTCCCCGATCTTTAGGGCCGCCGCCTGGGCCTGGATATCGCCAATCCGTTGATCAGCGATGCGGATATTGGATTGAATGATCGCCAGGATTTCCGGGTCCAATTCCCCTTGCTTGAACAGCTTCACCGGGGGAATACGCAATCCTTCCTGTTCCACCTCTGTTGCGCGGGCGGAAAAGCCACCGGGCACCATGCCACCGGTATCGGGCCAATGGCCGGTATTGGCCAACCAGCAGAACAATTCGCCCTGATAAAAGAACGGCCGATAAAACCGCACATCCATCAAATGTGTGCCGCCCAGATAGGGGTCATTGCAGATGATCACATCATCCGGCTGTGGATTAGAAACCCGCTGAATGACCGCCTGGGTGCCATATTGCATTGTGCCGACAAAGACCGGCAGGCCCAGATCCCCTTGAGCGATCAGCGCACCGTCCTCTGCCGCATAAATCCCGTCAGATCGATCCATCGCCTCCGCAATCACTGGCGAAAATGCGGCGCGACAGAAGGCCAGGTCCATCTCGTTGCAGACCTGTTGCAAGCCGTTCTGGATAACGCCCAGCGTGATGGGGTCAATTTCTGTCGTCATGCTGCCACCCCTCCAGGTCCGACATGGACTATCATATTGCCGATCTCATCGACCTCAACCCGCATGCCCGGTGCCAGAACGGTGGTTGTATCCATCTGTTCGACAATGGCGGGGCCAAAAAGTTGGGTGCCGGGCGAAAGAGTTGCGCGCTGCAGGATCGGGGTCTCGGTCCACCCCCCCTCTTCAAACCAAACCGATCGGCTTTCCGGGTGCACATCAGCTGGCACCGGATCCAGTAACAGGCGCAAATCCACCTGCTGGCGAATACCAATTACTGCCGTATTCAGATTGACCAAATTGGCCTTGATTTCCGGTAAGGCCACTTCAAACCGTGCCCAATAAACCGCCTCAAATGCAGCCTGCAAATCCTCCCTGGAAATCGCGGGATCGGCAATAGGGACGGACAATAGATGGCTTTGACCAATGAACTGCATGTCGGCAGTGTGGATCACGCGGACCGCTCCGGTACCTCCGCCATCCCGGTCCAGACGCGCGCGTCCCTCGGCAATTTGCGCTTCAAATGTATCGCGTACCAAGCCCATATCGACACTGGCCATAGGCTTGTTGATCGTGTTGACAAAGTCATGGCGCAGGTCGGCCACAGCACAGCCCAGCGCATTGGTGATGCCAGGCCTGGCGGGGATCAGCAGCGTTGGAACGCCCAGTTCCCGTGCAATGGCACCGGCATGCAATGGACCCGCCCCGCCAAAGGCGAAAAGGGAAAAGTCCCGAGGGTCATGACCACGGCTGAGAGAGACCATGCGCACCGCGCCTGCCATACGATCATTAGCAATGCGCAAAATGGCTGCCGCCGCCGCCTCCCAGGACAGGCCCAATGGCTCTCCAATAACAGCCGCGATCCGATCTTGAATGGCGCGAATGTCTGGCGCACCCTCTACTGCCAACAGCCGGGCCTGGTTTAGACGGCCCAGTACCAGATTGGCATCGGTGATTGTCGGTTCCGTGCCGCCACGCCCATAACAGATAGGGCCAGGTTGAGCCCCGGCACTTTCCGGACCCACCTGCAACAATCCCCCTGCATCAATGCGCGCAATGGATCCACCGCCAGCCCCGATGGTGTGAACATCGACCATGGGCACATGCACCGGCATGGCATATTCGATTTCCAACTCACTGGAGACCTGAGGGGTGCCATCCTTGATCAAGCCGACATCACAGGAAGTCCCCCCCATATCAAAGGTGATCAGATTTTCGCGCCCTGATACGCTGCCGGTGCGGGCGGCCGCCATGACGCCAGAGGCAGGCCCCGACATGACCGTATTGACTGCCAGTTTGGAAATCGCTTCCGCCGAGACGGTGCCGCCATTGCCCTGCATCACCAACAGATCCTTTATATAGCCACGCTGTGACAATCCCTTGGTCAGGCGGGCTAGATAGCGTTCCAGAATGGGTTGAACCGCAGCATTTACAGCCGCCGTGACACCCCGTTCATATTCACGAAACTCCGACAAAATCTCATGCCCCGCCGTGACATAGGCGTTGGGCCAGACCGACAGGGCAATTTCCTTTGCCCGCTTTTCATGGGTTGGGTCGGTATAGGAATGCAGGAAATGGATCAGCAGAGACTCGCACCCCTCCGCGGCCAGGGCTTCTGCGGCTCGCTTCACAGCAGCCTCATCCAGCGCGATGACGACATTGCCATCAACATCCATACGTTCTGGCACTTCCATCCGCAGATTGCGCGGGATCAAGGGCGTGAAGCTGCCGGTCAAGCCATAGGCGCTGGGCCGTGTGCGACGCCCAAGTTCCAGAATATCCCTGAATCCTGCCGTCGTGATCAGCCCGGTCTTGGCCAATTTCCGCTCCAGCAGGGCATTGGTGGTGGCTGTCGTGCCATGAACCAAACTATCTAGCGTGGCGATTTCAACGCCCGCCGCATCCAGAGCCGCCAGAACTCCTTGTGATTGATTGGCAACCGTGGTCGGGACCTTGGCGATATGGGCGCGCCCGGTTGCCTCATCCAAATAGATCAGATCTGTAAAGGTTCCCCCAACATCGCAGCCAACAATCTTCGTCATTTGTCCCTCGACGTTTCCCAATATGAAAATTCAGCCTGACAGCAGACCAGCATGCGGTCAATTCGTTCGTGTACAAATGAATCTATCCTGTGGAACAATGATACCAAATGGGTGGAATGATCCTATCAACAAACAGGATTATGCATAAAAAAGAAACAATTCTTTTCGATACCGCCTCTTTGTTTCCGTCATGATTGATCGTATATTTCCGCCATCGTAAAGGCCATTGGGGCCTGGAAACCAGATCGATGATCACTGAAGGGACTTACAAAATGGCGTATACCACGACGGAACCGAAACCGATTATCCCGTTTACCAAATCCATCACCACGGCGCTGACGCCCTATACAGATCCGCTTTTGCGCATCACCACCGGCGCTTTGCTGATGCCGCACGGCTACGGCAAATTGTTTGGCGGGGGTCTGGAAGGAACCGGACAGTTCTTTGAAAGCGTGGGCCTGACACCTGGCTATGAATTGGCCCTGTTGGTCGGCTTGGTAGAATTCTTCGGCGGCCTGATGCTGGTTCTGGGGCTGTTAACCCGTCCAGTGGCAATTGCCGTCTTGATTTTCATGGGTCAGGCGACCCTGTTCCATGCATCGAACGGTTTCATGTGGTCGAATGGCGGATATGAATATCCCTGTTCTGGGCGATTGCGGCCCTGATCCTGGTTATCCGGGGTGGTGGTTTCCTGTCTGTTGACCGATTGATCGGTCGCGAATTCTAAGCCAGCCTGTCAGATCATAACCTATGCGCGGCGGTGGGGACATCCTTGCCGCCGCGCAATTCTTTCAGGCACCACAGCGCCAGACAGAATGTCATTGCGGCACCGGCCTGATGCATCACCGCCAGCGGCAACCAGACAATGCTCAACAACGTCGCGATCCCCAGACACGCCTGAATACAAACCATTGCGAACAGCGCGTGGATGGCCGCCTTGGTGCGGCGTGGCAAGGTCATCCGGCGGGACCACCAGAACAGGCCAAACACCGTGATCACAGTGATGTAAGCCAAAATACGATGGTTGAATTGCACGGCTTCCAGCGTTTCAAACAGACTGGCAAGGCCCAAAGTCTGATCCCAATACCCGTCTGGAATGAATTGGCCGCCCATGGTTGGCCATTCATTATAAATAAAACCCGCATTCAAACCCGCCACCAGCGCGCCCGACAGGATGGTGATAAAAATAACACCATGCGCCCAGGCACCCAACCGCCGGAACGGTCGCGCAACGGGCTTGCGGTTCTCCTCAATCGGAAATAACAGCCCCAGCGCCAGCCAGACCGTATAGCCCAGAATGGAGAAGGCGATGCCCAGATGAATGGCCAGGCGATACTGACTGACTTCAACACGGTCCACAAAACCGCTTTTCACCATCCACATGCCAATCACGCCCTGCAGACCGCCCAGGAATAGCAACGCCCAGAAATGGCCTGTATAGCCTTTTGGAATCTGGCCCCGGATCAGGAAATAGAAAAACGGCACGGCGAAGACAACACCGATCAGCCGCCCCCACAGACGGTGAAACCATTCCCAGAAGAAAATGTGCTGAAACGCATCCAGCGTCATACCCTGGTTCATCATCGCATATTGTGATGTCTGCTTGTACAGCGCGAAAACACGCTCCCATTCTGAGGTCGAAATTGGGGGCAGAAACCCCATCAAAGGCCGCCATTCAACCATGCTGAGGCCGGATTCCGTCAGTCGGGTAATGGCGCCAATGATCATCATGGCGAAAACCATGAAGGCAACGGCAACAAGCCAAAAGCCAATCGCGCGAGGCCGGGCATTTGGATTCTGAGAGGCATCGTTAAAAGATGCTGAAGGGGCTGTATCTGTGCTCATGGCGCTATATCTACCCCGATAGGAACCATCGGGAAAGCGCGACCCGGCGTCGCGGGGCAACCCCTTGTTCAAAATCAGGCGCGGAAATAGGCCCACCCTTCCATCTGACGCCGCGCGATATATTCAATCGCCGCAGCCTCTGTCCTAAACCCCTCTGGTGCCGTCAGGTTCGCAGCCTTCAGACTGTTCTGACACAACACCAGATAAGGGTCACTGTCCGCGTCGGGGGAGGCCAAAGCCTCTGGCACCGCCTTGCCATTGATCACCAGTTCGACCTGCGCATCCGGATTGGCCCGCAACAGGTTCTGAATGTTTCTCCGGGCGCGGATCAGCGCGTCCGGCGTCGGGGCATGGATGATCAGTTTCATCATATCTGGAAATCCAGGGCGCCTGCGACGCTGTCTGCATAACGGCTGAGGTCTTGAGAATCGCGCCGCAAATCCCGATCCACGGGAACAATGGTTTCGTTCACGATGCGCGCCGGACTGTCGCCCATCACGATGATCCGATCTGCCAGAAAGGCGGCTTCATCGATATCATGCGTGACAAAGATAATCGCCGTCCCGCTTTGCTGCCAGATCCGCACCAGTTCTGTCTGTAAATGACGGCGGGTCATCGCGTCTACGGCGCTGAAAGGTTCATCCATAAGCAAGACATCAGGCTTCACCGCCAGGGCACGGGCAATGCCGATACGCTGTACCTGGCCCCCGGACAATTGATGGGGCCAGCGATCCGCCATGTCAGACAGATTGACCAGCGCCAGAACATCAGCGATGCGACGGGTTTTCTCTGCCTCGCTCAATGCCAGCCCTTCCAGGCCAAGTGCAATATTCTGCGCGACCGTCCGCCAGGGCATCAGTCGGCCATCCTGAAACACAAGGGCCCGACGGCGACGGCTTGGTTCTTTGGCTATTGATATCTCAACCGAACCGGATTCCGCCTGTATCAGGCCAGATGCGATGCGCAATATGGTTGATTTCCCAACGCCGGACCCACCCACAATGGCGACAAACTCGCTGCCGCCAACAGAAAGGGAAAAATCCTTGAAGACTGGAGAGGTCGCGCCCGGATAAGTAAAGCTTAGATTGCGGAGAGATACGACCGCCTTATCTGTCATGGGCGCCACCGCAGGAGTCTACCTTCCACCGTCGCAAACAGTATATCACTGAGCGCATAAACCGCCGAAATCGCCAGCATATAGACCACCACCGCCTCATAAGCGCCAACGCCCGCAGCGGAATTCATCTCCTGACCCAGCCCCGGCACGCCCAATAATTCCGCTGCGATCAACGTCATCCAAGCCTGTCCAACACCGGTTCGCACGCCCCCCATGACGCCAGGCATCGCTGCGGGCAGCGTGACCTTCATACTGCGCGCCAGGTAGTTGCCTTGCCCAAAAGCCTTCGCCAATTCGTAATAGCGGGGATCGACATTCTGAACGGCGGTATAGGTGGCGAAATAGTTCACCCAGAAGACGCCGATGGAGATAACAAAGGCTGCGCCAGCATGGCTGACCTGAAACCAGGCGATCGCAAAAACCACCCAGGCCAAAGGCGGTATTGGCCGCAACACCCGGGCAAGATAGCGCTGAAAATCATCAAAAGGCCGGATGGTCGCAGCCAGGGCCCCAATGATGAACCCCATCACCGTCCCCAGCCCAAGCCCCCAGAAGTAATGGATAAGACTGGAGCCTATGGCAGGCAGAAATCGCCCGGACCGCCATTCATCCATCGCCGCGGCTGGAACCAGCAGAGGATCTGGCATCGTGCCGCGACGAACCCATTCAAAGCTTTCCGTCGCTTTCCACAACAGCAGAAAGGTCAGCAAACCGGCAACGCCCAGCGCAACCCGGCGCAAATGTGCAGTGCCCGTTATCATGCCCAATGTCCTACCGCGCAGTCCCCATTGGCTTGGGGAGAATTTACTTCAATCCATCGTAAAAGGATGTATCGAACAAGCTGTCGATATCAACCTCACCCTTCAACGTCCCGATTTCAAGTTGGAAATCGTGCATTTCGCGCGTTCCGTCAACGATTTGCGATGGATCAGCAACAAAACTATTCGCCGATGCAGTCAACGCCGCCAGGACTGTTTCAGACTCCATGCGCCCACCGCCGACATATTTCTGAACCGCCGCAACGGCCTGATCCGGATTATCGTTCAATACTGCAGTTGCGCGCTTATGGGCATCTACAAGGCGGGTCACGAGGTCTGGATGTTGGGCAATCAGGCCTTCCCGAACCGCCATGACGGCGCCGGGTTGTCCCTTGAACATCTGAGCACCAGCAGCAACGACTTTCGATCCTTCCACTTTCTTCAGAACGCTGGTCACGACAGGTTCCAGGATCGCCGCGCCATCCACCGCACCGGTCAACAGCGCCTGTTGAACCTGGGCCGCCCCTTGAAAGATAATCTCCACCTGGTCCGGATCGACCTTGATCCCCTTGCGCAACCAGTATTGCAGCACGGTTTCTGGAACCGACCCGACCGGGAAGGTCGTGATGACCGCCTTGCGACCGGTATCAGCCTGGAAACGCGCAAAGGCAGTTGCGGGGTCAGTTTCAAAATATCCTGCTAAATCTTTCAACGCGATCAGGCTGATCTGTTCCTGAATGCTGGCGGCAACGACCTTGATATCCGCGCCCTTGGCCCTGGCGACCATGGCCGGACCAATCCCAAAATGGGCTACATCCAACTGACCCGCCAACAGCGCCTGCACCATGGCAGGACCATTCTGAAACTGTACCAGTTTGACCGTGACATCATCGCCTTCCAGCCAGCCGTTTTCCAGCGCAACAAACAACTGTGATACCGGCAGGATTGGCATGTATCCAACCTCAATCACTGTATCGGCCTGGGCGCGCATCGGCAGCACAGAAGCAAACAATACCGTAACCGCCATCAAAATGCGTTTCGTAAAGGACATGATCAAACCTCCGCAGCTAAGAATTCCGACCCAGCAAATCGGGCTTCCCAGCTATTTTGTCAACCAAAACCGTAAAATATTATAAACAACATTTTTTATGTGTTTTATCGTTTCGCGTCTTCCAGGATCATGGCTGAGGCTTTCTCAGCGATCATGACGACGGGTGAATTGGTGTTTCCGGACGTGATGGTTGGCATGATGGAGGCATCGACCACCCTTAGGCCCGCAATACCCCGTACCTTTAATCTGGGATCGACGACTGCGCTGTCATCTCCCTCGGGGCCCATTTTAGCAGTGCCGACCGGATGAAAAATGGTGGTTGCGATATCCCCCGCTGCTTTCGCCAAAGCCTCATCCCCATCAATTTTAATCCCGGGCTTGAATTCTGTTGCATTGAATTTTTGCAGGGCGGGCGCCTTGGCGATTCGCCGGGTCAGTTGAATGGCCTGGGCGGCGACACGACGATCCGCCGGATCATTCAGATAATTCGGGCGTATGACCGGCTTGTCCATCGGGTCAGCGGACCGCAGGCGCACTGTGCCGCGACTTTCAGGGCGCAGATTACAGACAGAGGCGGTGAAGCCTGGGAAGGGGTGCAGGGCTTCCCCCAGCTTTTCCGTCGACAGGGGCTGGATATGATATTGCAGATTGGGCGTTTCCCGATCCCGGTCTGATTTCGCAAAACATCCCAACTGACTGGGGGCCATACTCAAGGGGCCAGATTGGAACATCGCATATTCTAAACCCATCATGGCCTTGCGGATAGGGTTATGACTTAACTCATTCAAGGTCCGAACGCCCTGAACCTTAAAAGCCAGCCGAACCTGCAGATGATCCTGCAGGTTTTCACCAACCCCCTTTAAATCCTGCCGCACGGGAATACCCTGCTGAGACAGGACTGCGCCCGGACCTATGCCAGAGCGTTGCAAGATCACAGGAGAGGCGACAGCCCCGGCGGCCAAAATCACCTCGCATCGCGCGGCAACAGTCGCATCCACCCCGGCGACCGACAGGGTCAGGCCCGTCGCGCGCCCCTCTTCCAACACGATGGTCTTGCACAGGGCATCTGTAATCACCCGCAGGTTCTTGCGGTTCTTTGCGGGTTTCAGAAAGCCCTTCGCAGAGGACCATCGAAAACCGCGCCGCTGATTGACCTGGAAATATCCGACCCCTTCATTATTGCCTGTGTTGAAATCATCTGTCGCGGGAATGCCGGATTCCATCGCGGCCTGACGAAAGGCATCCAGGATATCCCAGCGCAGCCGTTGATGTTCAACACGCCAGGGCCCGCCACTGCCATGCATGTCAGTAGGCCCATCAACATGGTCTTCAGACCGCATGAAATAAGGCAGGACGTCCTCCCATCCCCAGCCGGGATTGCCCTGTTGGCGCCATTGATCATAGTCGCGTGCCTGGCCGCGCATATAGATCATACCATTAATGGAAGAACATCCCCCCAGAACCCGGCCCCGGGGATAATCCAGCGCGCGCCCGTTCAGTCCTGGTTCCGACTCTGTCTTGAACAGCCAGTCTGTGCGCGGATTGCCCATGGTAAAAAGATATCCAACAGGAATGTGAATCCAGGGATACGTGTCACGCCCACCCGCTTCTAACAGTAGAACCCGGTTCCCCGGATCGGCACTCAACCGATTGGCCAGAACGCATCCGGCTGTTCCTGCACCAACGATGACAAAATCATAGCTGCCTAAATCCATAAAATACCCCTGACGTTCCCCGCACGCACCTGAATGCTTTCTGATTTCTTGCAATGCGCTGTGACCATGATAGCGTTACGAATCTTTGGCGGAAAGAGTGATCGGCTGAGTGGTGAATTCAACTAAACCAAAGGCGAATTTAGTTTTGCTTACAATTTGCCGCGCATATCTTTACCGTCATCGCCTTAATGCATGCACTGGGGCACGCAACACACACGAAACAGGGAGTGTGGATATATGACCACCAAGATGGACGGTGAACTCCGTCATAAATTTAACCGCATCAAATCCGCGTTTGAGAAAGGTCAATTAGACCGGCGTGGATTTATCGTCGCCGCGCTTGGCGTCGGCGTCGCATCCAGCACGGTTTTCGGCCATGTGAAAAAGGTCGAAGCCGCCACACCTAAGGCAGGCGGGCGATATCGCCAGGCACTGACCGGCGGGGGATCGGGTGATACACTGAACCCTGCACAGATCCTTGATTCCTACATGATCAATGTCAGCTTCGGGATGCTGCGCAATAACCTGACTGAAATCGGGTCGGATAATCAGTTGACCAGTGAACTGGCGGAAAGCTGGGAAGCAACACCTGATGCAAAACAATGGACCTTCAAGATTCGCAAGGGTGTTGAATTCCATAATGGCAAGACACTGGATGCGACGGATGTTGTCGATTCAATCAACCATCACCGCGGTGAAAGCGATTCAGCAGCGAAGGGTATTGTTTCAGCAATCACTGACGTAAAGGCCGATGGGGACACCGTTGTTGTCACTCTGTCAGGCGGCAGCGCGGATTTCCCGTTCCTGATGTCAGATTATCACCTGGGCATCTGCCCCTCAAAAGGGGATGGCACGATCGATTGGGAATCCGGCGTTGGAACAGGCGGTTACAGCCTGGAAAGCTTCGAACCCGGCGTTCGCACCGTTGTGAAGAAGAATCCGAACTATTGGAAAGAAGGCCGCGCCTGGTTTGATGAAGTTGAATCCTTGTTCGTTGCCGATGCAAACGCCCGTAACACCGGATTGCAAACCGGCGAACTGGACAGCATCACGAACCTGGATTTGAACACGGTCAGCCTGATGCGCATGGTTCCGACGATCAATGTCTTCGAAACCTATGGTAACAAGCACGCAACCCTGCCCATGAACTGCCAGGCAGCTCCTTTCAGCAACAATGACGTACGTCTGGCGCTGAAATACTCCCTGAACCGTCAGGAATGGGTGGACAAGCTGTTGCAAGGCCTGGGCGAGGTCGGGAACGATCACCCGGTCGGACCGGCAAACGTCTATCGCGCCACCAAGGAAGAACTGCCGCAACGTCAGTTCGATCCGGAAAAGGCCAAATTCCACCTGAAGAAGGCTGGCATGGAAAACCTGAAGGTTGACCTGAACATTGCCGACACAGCTTTTGAAGGGGCCGTGAACGGCGCTCAGTTGTTTGCGGAAACTGCCAAACAGTCCGGTATTGAGTTGAATGTGGTTCGTGAGCCGGATGATGGTTACTGGTCGAATGTGTGGCTGAAGAAAGACTTCTGCGGCAGCTATTGGGGTGGACGCCCGACCGAAGACTGGGTTTTCAGTCAGATTTACTCGGCCGGTGCCGACTGGAACGAGTCCCGCTGGGAGAATGATCGTTTCAACAAGCTGTTGATCGAAGCCCGCGCAGAGCTGGATTCGGCCAAACGCCGCGAAATGTATGTTGAAATGCAGCAGATCTGTAACGAAGACTGCGGCAGCATTATTCCGATCTTCATGGCCTATACCCAAGCGGCCAGCACGAAAATTGGTTTGCCCGAACAATTGGCCAGTAACTGGGAATTGGACGGACATAAGAATGCGGAGCGTTGGTGGTTCAAGTAATCACCTTCGTCGTACCATTCGTATGAATGGAGACCTGATTGGAACGGCCCGGCTCTGTCCGGGCCGTTTCTTTAGGATACAGAGACCCTTAAATTTTTCTTCCCCCCGATATCCTTGTTATACACAGGGTGCGTTCGCGCATGTTCCCCCTGCAACCTGGGGCGACTCGGGTTACAGTGTCCGACCCTACAGAAAGCAATTGCACCATGGATCGCGCTGAACCGACGAATTCTGACACCACTGCAAACAATGTGCGCCCCCTGCACGGCGATCGCTCCCATACCGGGGAGGAAGCACAAAAAGCCTTTCGCCAGCCCCCGTTCAATGCGGAGGTTGAACAGGCTCTGCTGGGGGCAATTTTGCGCAACAACCGCGCTTATGAGGCCGCTGCCGATCTGTTGCGCCCGATGCATTTTTATGTGCCGGAACACCAGCGCCTGTATGAACATATCAAAAAGCTGATCGATAAAGGACAGGTCGCCAGCCCCGCAACCCTGAGCCATATTGCGCAAGGGGACGAAATTCTGCGGGAAGCGGGCGGTACGGCCTATCTGTATGAATTGGCGACCAATGTTGTCACAGTCCTGAACGCATCCGATTACGCCAAAACAATCCATGACCTGCATCTGAAGCGGGAACTGATCGGGCTTGGCGAAGACATCGTCAACGATGCCTATGACAATCAGGACATGGACTTCACCGCCGATAAGCAGATCGAAAAGACGGAACAACGCCTATACGACCTTGCCACGACAGGCGAAGTGGACCGTACCGTCAAATCAATCGATTTCGCCGCAAAGGCTGCCCTGATGATGGCGGAACAGGCGTTCAGCCGGGATTCCCATATCGTGGGGGTCACGACGGGGCTGCGGGATATTGATGACCGGTTGGGCGGTCTGCACAAATCGGATTTGCTGATCCTGGCCGGTCGTCCCGCCATGGGGAAGACAGCCCTAGCAACAAATATCGCCTATAACGCGGCATCGGCCTATAAAAAAATCGTAACCGACGATGGCCGTGAAATTGAAGAAGGCGGCGTTGTCCTGTTCTTCAGCTTGGAAATGAGCGCGGAACAGCTTGCCGGGCGATTAATTTCCACCTGTGCCGGGGTGCCTTCTGACAAGATCCGGCGCGGCGATATTCAACAGGAAGAGTTCGAGCGGGTTGTGGTTGCCAGCCAGGAACTGGGTCGCCTTCCACTGTATATTGATGACACGCCCGCTCTGTCGATTACCGGGTTGCGACAGCGCGCCCGCCGCGTGAAACGCCAATACGGGCTGCATCTGGTCGTGGTTGATTACCTGCAACTTCTGCAAGGCCCCCCGGAAAAGCGTATGGACAACCGCGTGCAGGAAGTGTCGGAAATCACGCGGGGCCTGAAAACCCTGGCAAAAGATCTGGAAATTCCGGTTCTGGCCCTGTCACAGTTATCGCGTCAGGTCGAAAACCGCGAAGACAAACGCCCACAACTGTCTGACTTGCGGGAATCAGGCTCCATTGAGCAGGATGCCGACGTCGTATCCTTCGTCTATCGCCCGGAATATTATCTGGAGAAGGAAACGCCGGAACAACGCCCGAATGAGGCCCCCGATAAATTCGAAGAACGCCGCCTGCGTCACGAGCAATTGCTGGTGGAAAAACGCAATGTCGCTGAATTCATCATCGCCAAACAGCGCCACGGGCCGGTCGGCACGGTGGAACTGTTCTTTAATGGCGAACTGACCCTGTTCGATGACCTGGACCGCCAGCATGACGGCTATTGATCATCCCTATTGCAGACTGCAAATATTCCCATTCTGGCGATAGGGACGGTTACAGTCCCATCCGTTTCCAGAATAATCCAGATGGGCATTCTCTGGCAGGATAACGGGAACGCAATCGTCCCGGGTTGCCCTAAAACCGCGATTACACAGCCAGCCCGTGCCATCTGATCGTTCCGCCAGATAGCCATTCTTTGGCACGATGATCTCAACGCAGAAATCACCGGATTCACGATACCCGTATTTGCATTCCCATCCGCTGCCATAGGCCTTGTCGACCAGATAACCGTGTTCGGGGATGTTGATCTTTTCGCAGGTGTCGCGGGCCGTTCGATAACCCCGCTCGCATTCCCAACGCTCTCCTGACGAGTCTAAAAAGCCATTGGCGGGTACCCGGATCTTCGCACACTGACCTTTGCTTTCGCGATACCCGTAATTGCATTCCCAGCCCGGCCCATAACTGGACTGAATGGCATATGCATGGTCCGGTATCTGAATTTTCAGGCACGCCCCATTATCCAGGCGATACCCATCATTGCATTCCCACCCGCCGCCATAGCTTTTTTCATGGGCGTTCGCGGGTACCGGGCCAGTCTGCGCCAATGACAGGGACGACATACCGCCCATGAATACACCGGACATAAATATGGCAGGCATCAAACAGGCAATACTACGCCTCAGCCCGCACAACAATGCAGACATCGCAAAATGTGAAATCATTCAATACCGCCTAAATCTTTGAAAACCCGGTTATCCCGGTAAATCCCGTTAGGATTTTGCAGGAGCAGCCGGCGCTTTCGGCGCTGCTGTCTTAGCATCCGCTGCGGCCGGTTTCGCGGCATCTGCGGTTTTTTTGTTTTCAGACGTTTGCGTAGAAAAGCTTTTAAAAGACATAAAAATCTCCTTTAAATATTGTGATAATTATTTATCACATACTAATAATTGGGATTTTTTTATTATTTTTCAACACAATATTTTGTGAAAAAAGACAAGATTATAAAATTTTTATTTATAGTTTTAATAGGAAAGCTTGACCTGCTACCGCATCGCAAGGGAAGCTCCGCTAATTTCCCGGATCAGCTTTCGCTTCATCGCCTCAGCATAATCCTGATAGCCATAAGCGACTTCCACAAAAGAACCTGCCCCCTTGGCAACCTCTTCGCGATAGAATGCCTCCGGGTCAGGGTCAGACCCTTTAATGACCAATCCATTCACTGTGATATCGGTGAAATCAAAGGCACGATAGGCGGCTTCCGGCGGGAAACCCTCATTATTGATGCCATCGCCGGCAACATCGACAACCTGCCTGGCACAGCGTTGCGGCACTTTGCGCATGTGAACCGCAGCAAAGCCCAGCGCATAGCCCAGCGAGGTTGGGTAATCCGCATGCCCGCGCGGTGCAGCAGCAATGGTTTTCGCCACCCGTCCAATCACGGCCGGACTGTCCAGATAGGTCCAGTCGACATGCACAATCTGATTGGTCCGACCGCTCCATTCAAAGGCGGATATCCAAATGCCACCCCCCATCAGGATCGCAGCGACTACATCGGGATCCGTCAGGGCAGAGGCCAGACCGCGCGATTGAAAACTATGTTCCCCGGCATCAACGCTGGAGGAAACATCCTGCGCCAAAAGAAGCGCCAGGCTGCAGGCGTGTGCTGGCAGACCGATCATTAGCCAACCGACCAGGGCCCAAATCCCCACGCACAAACGTCCTTTGATCGCAGCCTTGGTCATCCGTCGCATCCTATTCTCTCTTTTGAGGTCCCTCAAAGTCCTAATAATGTTGCAATGCAGCATTCCGAATGTCTATACACCTACCTTAACACAGTCGCGATTTCGCGCCACAGCCCCCCAAATACTCAGGAACGCCATGATTTCTTTCAGCGCCTACCGTGATCAATGGGTTGGAAACATCCGCGGCGACTTGCTCGCCGGTCTTGTTGTCTCCTTAGCCTTGATCCCCGAAGCCATCGCGTTTTCGATCATCGCGGGCGTTGATCCCAAGGTTGGGCTCTATGCCTCCTTTGCGATTGCTGTTGTCGTTGCCATTGCGGGCGGCAGACCGGGCATGATCTCCGCCGCGACGGCGGCAACGGCGGTGTTGATGGTAACCCTGGTGCGCGATCATGGGCTGCAATATCTGCTCGCTGCCTCTGTCCTGGCCGGTCTGATACAGATTGCCGCCGGGTTTCTGAAGCTGGGGGCGCTGATGCGCTTTGTCTCACGCTCTGTCATGACGGGCTTTGTGAATGCGCTGGCAATTCTGATTCTGATGGCGCAATTGCCCGAACTGATGGGCGTTCCATCCTTGACCTATGTTATGGTTGCTGGCGGCTTGGCCATCATTTATCTGTTCCCCTATGTGACCAAGGCCATCCCCTCGCCGCTGATCTGTATTCTGGTCCTGACCAGCATTTCGATCTATTTCAGTCTGGATGTGCGTACCGTGGGCGATATGGGGGATCTTCCCTCCACCCTACCAATGTTTCTGATCCCAGATATCCCGCTGACATTGGATACCTTCCTGATCATCTTGCCCTATTCCGCAGCGGTCGCGGCGGTGGGGCTGTTGGAATCCCTGATGACGACCAATATCGTCGATGACCTGACCGATACGGTCGGCGACAAGAACCAGGAATGCATCGGCCAGGGTCTGGCCAATACCGCAACCGCCTTTATCGGGGGCATGGCGGGTTGTGCGATGATCGGTCAGTCCATGATCAACGTGAAATCCGGGGGCCGGGGCCGTCTGTCCTGCTTTGCCGCCGGGGTGTTTCTGTTATTCATGATCGTGGTTCTGGGCGATTGGGTGCGCCAGATTCCAATGCCAGCCCTGGTCGCGATCATGATCATGGTCTCTATCGGGACCTTCAGCTGGTCATCGATCAAGAACCTGCGCAGCCATCCGCGCAGTTCCTCCATCGTCATGCTGGCAACCGTTGTCTGCGTTGTTGCCACCCATAATCTGGCGATAGGTGTCTTTGTTGGTGTGTTGCTGTCGGGCCTGTTCTTTGCCTGGAAGATTGCCCAGATCTTCCGCGTCACATCACATCGCAGCACCGATGGCAAAAGCCGCACCTATATCGTGGAAGGCCAGGTTTTCTTCGCCTCCGCCGATGCCTTCACCGCCGCCTTCGACTTCAAGGAAGCGTTGGAGCATGTCACCATTGATGTCAGCCGCGCGCATATCTGGGATATCTCCAGTGTCGCCGCCCTGGACATGGTCGTGCTGAAATTCCGCCGCGATGGCGCGACGGTAGACATTATCGGCATGAACGAGGCCAGCGAGACCATCGTCGATCAGTTGGGCGTGCATGACAAACCAGGTGCCCTTGACCGATTGTTCGGACACTAGTGTGGTGCATTTGCTTTAAAATATGAAATGCTGGAGCTTCTTGTGTGAGCTCATGCGAACGCATGAGGCTCCAGGACATTGACGGTGGGAGGACTTTTATGACGAACATCATCGCCCTGGTGGATGGATCGACCTATTCAGAAAGCGTGTGCGATCACGCTGCCTGGCTGGCCGAGCGCCTGGAGGCCTCAATTGAAATCACCCATGTTCTGGGCCGCCGCCATACGGAAAGCACGCCGCAGAATCTCAGTGGCAATATCACACTGGGCGCGCGCAGTTCTTTACTGGCGGAACTGACTGCGCTGGATGAGCAGCGCAACAAGCTGGCCCAGAAACGGGGGCGCGCCATCCTGGACGACGCCAAGGCCCTGATCGACTCCAAAGGCAGCGCGACGATCACCACCACCCTGCGCATCGAAGACATCGTTGATACAGTGACGAATTCCAAGGCGGATATTGTCCTGTTGGGCAAGCGCGGCGAGGCCGCCGATTTCGCCAAACTGCATCTGGGCTCGAACCTGGAACGGATCGCACGGGCCAGCCACCAGCCCCTTTTTGTTGCGTCCCGCGCCTTCCGCCCGATCAAACGCTTCCTGATCGCCTATGATGGCGGGACCAGCAGCCTGAAAGCCGTGGATTATGTCGCCCGAAGTCCGCTGTTTCGCGGCCTGGATTGTACCCTGTTGACCGTCGGCGTATTATCCCCAGAGGCACAGAAGCAACAGGATGATGCCCTGGCAATCCTGGCCGCTGGCGGCATCAAGGCCCATGCGGATATCGTCCCCGGCCAGGCCGACACGGTAATTTCCAACATCGTCGACAGCGAGTCCATCGACCTGCTGGTCATGGGCGCCTATGGCCATTCCCGCATGCGCACCCTGATCATCGGATCCACCACCAGCACCATGCTGCGCCTGTGCAAAATCCCGGTGATGATGTTCCGGTAGGAATTGCCCCGGACACTCTACCGCCGCACCTCCCTCCTTGTAGGGGAGCCCCATATTTTACCCCTCCCCCCTTGAGGGGGAGCCCCATCTTTCACCCCTCCCCCCTTGAGGGGGGAGCCCCATCTTTCACCCCTCCCCCCTTGAGGGGGGGAGGTTGGGAGGGGGGTGCTCTCTCCTCCGCAATCCAGTCTACTGCAGGGAAAGGCCTTGCGGCCTATCACCCCCACCCCAACCCTCCCCCCTCTAGGGGGAGGGAGCAAACAGACCCGTCCTCCCCCCTCAAGGGGTTGGGCGCAGACAGAACCGTCCTCCCCCTCTAGGGATTGGGCGCAGATAGTGCATCCCACTGCGGGATTACTATATCCCCCTGACACCGCCCTTGCGTTCCCGCCCCCTTTTCCTATATCTCAGGGCTTATGAGCAGCGCAGAAACCCTTCTTGCCGGATTTGACCCGGCCACCCTAGACATGCCCGCCGGTGCGCGCGTGGTCGTTGCCATGTCCGGGGGCGTTGATTCCTCCGTCACCGCCGCCCTGTTGAAAGAATTGGGCTATGACGTGGTGGGGATCACGTTGCAGCTGTATGATCATGGCGCGGCGATCCAGAAAAAAGGGGCCTGTTGCGCTGGGCAAGACATCCATGACGCCCGCAATGTGGCCGACCGGATTGGCATTCCCCATTATGTGCTGGATTACGAAAGCGCCTTCCGCGATGCGGTGATTGAGGATTTCGCCGATTCCTATGCACGGGGCGAGACACCCATCCCCTGTGTGCGCTGTAACCAGACCGTGAAGTTCCGCGACCTGTTGAGCACCGCACGGGAACTCAACGCCGTCGCACTCGCCACCGGTCATTATATCCGCCGCCAACGTCCCGCAGACGGCCCGTCCGAACTGCATGCCGCCGTGGACCCCGGCAAGGATCAAAGCTATTTCCTGTTCGCCACAACGCAGGAGCAGTTGGATTATCTGCGCTTCCCACTGGGCGGATTAACCAAGGCGGAAACCCGCCTGCTGGCCGATTTTTTCGACCTGCCCGTCGCCGACAAGCCAGACAGCCAGGACATCTGTTTCGTCCCCGACGGCTCCTATGCCCGCATCGTGGAGAAGCTTCGCCCGGAAGCCGCCCGCCCCGGCAATATCGTGCATCTGGATGGCACCGTGCTGGGCCAGCATGACGGCGTGTTGCGCTATACCATTGGTCAGCGCAAGGGGATCGGCATTGGCGGGCGCGCCGACGACACGGACCGGCTGTATGTCATCCGCCTGGACCCCGAAAACGCACAAGTCATCGTCGGCCCGCGTGAGGCCCTGGCGGTCAGCAGCCTGACCCTGGGCACGGTCAACTGGCTGCACCCGTCGCGCCTGTCCGATGGGCCGCAATCGGTGCTGGTCAAAATCCGCAACACCATGGCCCCGGTGCAGGCCACCGTCGCGACAACACCGCTGGGCGATGTCACGGTCGCCTTCGACCAGCCGCAATTTGGCGTGTCCCCCGGCCAGGCCTGTGTTTTCTATGCCCCGAACGATGCCGCCCGAAGCCGCGTTTTGGGTGGCGGATGGATTTTACGGCAAGGAATGTCGACCCAAGGCAATGTCGCCGCTTGACAGGCCGGGTCAGTCTTTATATTGAAGCGCACCTCCGCAGTGCAAAGGCCCCCGCGCCCCAGCCTGCAGAGAAGATGCCCAGCGCATCGTGGCGGATTAGCTCAGCTGGTTAGAGCGGCGGAATCATAATCCGTGTGTCCGGGGTTCGAATCCCTGATCCGCCACCATTTTTCTCCTAGCACTTCCAATAAAGCCAAACCCCTTAACTTTCCCTGTGCGGACGAGCCATTGCGCATTAGCCTGTTGTGGCTACTATTCGGCATGGGCTGGCGTGCCCTGGCCTTCCGTTGACCCAATCCGTTTCCCCCTGGGCGGACCCTTGGAGCGTTTATCATGACTGAGCAACAGCGTGTGCCTGCCTTTTGTACGCAATGTCGGTCGCGCTGTGGCTGCGAGGTGTTGGTTGAGGATGGGGCGATTGTGGGGGTTGAGCCGATGCCCGGTCATCCCAGTGGCAAGACGCTGTGTCCCAAAGGGAAGGCGGTGACGGAACTGGTCTATCACAAGGACCGCCTGACCCAGCCGTTGCGGCGCACATCCCCAAAAGGGGCCAAGGTGCCGACCTGGGAGCCGATTTCCTGGGATGCGGCGATGAGCGAAATCGCGGGCCATATGGGGCGCATTCGCGACGCGCATGGGACGGAGCAGGTTGCCTTTTCCGTTACCACGCCCAGCGGCACCCATATGTCGGATTGTATTTCCTGGGTTGAGCGTTTCATCCGTGCCTATGGCAGCCCCAATACGATTTACGGGACAGAGATTTGTAACTGGCACAAGGATTTTGTGTCGCGGCTGACCTATGGCAGCGATATCGGCACGCCGGATTTCGCCCATACGGATTGCGTGTTGCTGTGGGGTCATAACCCGGCAGCGACCTGGTTGGCGCGGTCGATTGAGGTGCAAAAGGCGATGCGGCGCGGCGTCAAGATGATCGTCGTCGATCCCCGCCCGACCCTGTATGCCAGGCGGGCGGAGTGCTGGCTTAAGGTGCGGCCCGGCACCGATCAGGCGCTGGCCTTGGGGCTGGCGAATCTGATGCTGAAATCTGGCCGGTTTGATGTCGCCTTTGTGCGGGAATGGACCAATGCGGCCTTTCTGGTGCGCGATGATACCGGTGCATACCTGCGCCAAAGCGATGTGGACCCACAAGGGGACGCGGCCGTCATAATGGCCGCTGGATCAGGGGATGACTCGCTGTTGGCCTTTGACACGGCGGGGCCTGGACAGTGGCGGGCGGACCCTACAAAGGCCACCCTGATGGCCAGGAATCAGGTGTCCACCGCCACGGGAGACATCCCTTGCCGGACCGCATTGCAGATCTTCGCAGAGGCGGCGGCGGAGTATCCCCCCGCCCGTGTGGCGGAAATCACCGGCATTCCGGAAGAACAGCTACAGAAGGCGGCAGATATTCTGGCCGACAGCGCATCGGTCGCCTATTACGCCTGGAATGGCGTGGGGCAGAGTGCGACGGCAAGCCAGACCGACCGCGCGATTTCCATTCTGTATGGCTTAACCGGCAGCTATGGCCGCGCGGGTGGCAATATCCCCGGTGGGGCGGCCCGATTCAACGATATTGCGGGCCATGACCTGCTGACCGACGCACAGCGCGACAAGGCTCTGGGCCTGGACACGCGCCCCATTGGCCCTGGCAAATTGGGATGGGTGACGGCACGCGATGTCTATGACGCGGTCCTGACGCAGAAACCCTATCCGATAAGGGCCTTGATATCCTTTGGCGGTAATATCCTGGCAGCCCAGCCTGATCCCGCGAAAGCCAGGGAAGCCTTCGAAAAACTAGAGTTCCATGTCCATACGGATTTCTTCCTGAACGCCACCGCAGAATACGCCGACATCGTCCTGCCCGTCGCCACGTCCTGGGAGCGCGAGGGCCTGAGACCCGGTTTCGATGTCAGTCTGGAAGGCATGCGCAAGGTTCAACTGAGGCCTGCCATCATCCCGCCCATCGGGGAGTCGCGCAGTGATACGGATATTGTTTTGGATCTGGCACAACGCCTGGGGCTGGCCGATGTTATGTTCGACTGTGACGCCGATAAGGGACACGCCCATATTCTGGCCCCGTCGGGCGTTGAGTTGGAAGAATTGAAAGCAAACCCGGAAGGGATCACACTGCCAGACAGCGTAAAATTGTCTGCCTATCTGGAGAATGGTTTCGCAACCCCGACAAAGCGACTGGAAATCTATTCCGAACAATTGTTGCAGAGCGGGTATGATCCGGTGCCGACTTTGGATGCCGGGGCGTTGCCCGCCAATACGGACACCGCCTACCCCCTGCGCCTCAGTTCTGCGAAGACCATCACCTATTGCCATTCCCAGGGCCGAAACATCGCTTCACTGCGGCGACTGACCCCGGACCCGGTTCTGGAACTGTCATTGGAAACGGCTGAGGCCTATGGCATCGCGCTGCATGACTGGGTTGAGATTTCCACCAAGGCCGGGCGCTTCATCGCCCGAGCCAAACCAACCAAGGACCTGGCCCCAGACGCGGTCTTTGCACAGCATGGCTGGGCAGTCAGCAACAGCGACGATGCCCCCAATCCGGACGGAAACAGAATGGCGACCAATTTCAATCAGGCAATCTCAACAGACCACCGGGACCCGATCAGTGGATCAATCCCCTTGCGTTGTTCCTGGTGTGATATTCGCAAAATCTGACGGTAGCCGACTTTTCCACCTCAGCCGACCGCCGCGATTTTAGGCATGGCAGGCAGTTGCCGCGCCAGATATCGATGGAAGTCTGCGATGGTGCCTTCGTAATCCTCCGGGGCCAGGGGGCCGGATGTGGCATGACGAGAGGTTAGGGCCTGTTGCATCTTTTCCAGTTTGATGCGGTCTTCCAGATTGACCTCCTGCCATAGGGCAATGCGGGCATCGAGCTCATCCTGTGTCAATTCATCGCCATAGGTGGACAAGGTCCAACGCACCCGAATGCGGTCAACGGCAAGCGGCTGGATTCCAAAGGACACCAACAGCGTTGCGGCTTGGCTGGCAATCTGAGTAGGGAAGACAGAAAACAGAGTGGAGCGGCGGCGTTCCTCTACACGTAACGTGTCTGCCCCAAGCCCCCTTGTTGCGGCCGTATCGGGATAATTGGCACAATAGGAGGTGAAAGCCTCGCCAGACAGTGCCTTCCGGCTAAGGCCTGTCGGAGTATAGGGATGCAGCGTCTTTGGATGCACGACGGAGAGATGATAGGACTCCATGAAATTCTCAACCAGGCATTTCCAATTGGTCTGCCATTCCTCCTCAAAACTCTGAACATAGCGCATCCCCTGGGTGCGATAGGGGGCCAGCACCTGATTGAGCGCCTCCAATCGAGGCGCCAAGGGTATCGCACCATCGTCCAGGTTGGCATAGATAAAACCGTTCCAAACCTCGCAGCGAAATTCTGGCAGGCGGCAGGTTTTTGCGCCAACACCCTTCTCCTGCATACGCGGCGCGGCACTCAATTGACCGGAACGATCATAACTCCAAGCATGATAAGAACAGACAAAGCGCCGTGTGGAACCGCTGCCTTCCGCCAGCAGCATGCCACGATGGCGGCAGACATTGGACAAGACCCGAACCTGTCCATCATCACCACGCACGACCAACAGGGCCTCCGCAAACAGGCGGGCGGTGAAATAATCCCCAGGATTGGGAATTTCATCTACTCGGCCCAGGCAATGCCATTCGCGGGACAGGAAGGTCTCGACCTCATATTGGAAATAATCGGGGTCGGTATAGAACCGACCGGGCAGCGTCTGAGCCTGATCCGCTGGCAGGGTCGCAATGATGCGGAGCGTGTCGGTCATGTGAGAGATTGATGCGCTCGGAGCGTCCATCGAGGTCTCACTCTGCCGCAAGCGCGGTGGAACGATCAAATCCCGCCGTTCGGTCCGCGATGTAATGCATGAAATCATACAAGGGGCGTTCCAGATAGGATAAATGCCCGGCCTTTGCTGAGTTAGCATTCATGCCCTTATACACTTTCTCCGTACAGCCTTTATCTTCCTCATTCACCGCGTCCAGCAGGGTCTTCAGCGTCGCGATATATTCATCCGCCTTTGGATCATTGATGAAGTCCGGCGACAGGCCCCCACCAAAAACCATAGCGACCTGGTCTGGCCCTTTGGGGTGCAGCGATAGATACCAAAAATAACCTGGCGTCAGAGTGATCAGGTGACTGGGGTATAGCGTCAGCAGCCCGGTCGTCTTGCGCCAACGGCCCTGTAGCTTGGTATTGCTGGGATGGGCATTGCCAATCGCCAGGGATGCCTCTTTGGTAATCCAATGATAATTGAAGGCGGGCAATCCCGGCGGACACTCCATCTCCTCCAGCTTGGAAAAGCCGCCCACCGTTGCCGCATGGCAGACCGGCAGGTGATAGGATTCCATGAAATTTTCGGCCAGGACCTTCCAATTGGTGTTCCAGACATGAGTTTCACGAAAGCATTCGACATAGTCTTCCATGCCATATTGCGCGATCATCTCCCGCAGGGGCTCCAGCGCCTCAGCAACAGAGGGACGATCATTGTCCAGCGTGATATAAATCCAACCCAGCCATTCTTCGCACCGTATGGCGGGCAGTTTGTAATCTTCCTTACAGAATCCTGTCGTCTGGCCCATGAAGGGCGCGCCACGCAATTGTCCGTCCAGACCATAGGTCCAGGCATGATAGGGGCATACAACAGCGCGGGTATTGCCACAGCCCTGCAGCATGGTCGACATGCGGTGCAGGCAGACGTTTGAGAATGCCTTAATCGCCCCCTCCCGATCTCGGATCACAAAGACGGGCTGGCCCGCCAATTCATAGGTCAGATAATCCCCCGGATTGGCCAAACTGCTGACACGACCGACACAGACCCAGTCTTTGGAGAAAATGGTTTCAAGCTCCTGCTGCAGAAACGCCTGACTGGTATAAACACTGGGCGGCATTGCGCGGGCGTCTTCAAACGGACGTTCGGCTGCTTTCAACAATTCGGCATTCGGCTGGATCAACGACATGATAGCAGTCCTTCAAAAATGGGCGCGTCGAAAAACAGGGAACAATGATCGTATTGAACAGAAGATTGAACTTTTCTGAAGATAGGCACAAACTCAATTATCCTAGCTTTAAAGAAGATAAAATATGGTTCGATACACCCTGCGCCAATGTACCTATTTTCGGGCTGTTGCCGAACAGGGCGGCATTGCACAGGCATCACGCGCGCTGAACATTTCCCAACCCTCCATCGCGCAAGCCTTGGACAAATTGGAGGATATTCTTGGCATTGTTCTGTTCGAGCGTCATCACGCCCGAGGTCTGACCCTGACTTTGCAGGGTCGCTTGTTTCTGCAACATGCGGTCGCGCTGGAAGAACAAGCTGAACAAGTTGCGCGCGAAGCCTCTGCCATTGCCGCAGAGGCATCAGGGGAAATCCGTCTGGGTGTTTTTTGGACGCTGGCACCGTTCTTTGCGCCGGGCCTGATCCGATCCTTCGCTGACACCGCGCCGGGGATAACGGTGCAACACAGGGAGATGTCACTGAGCGACCTTGCCGATGCGCTGCGCAACGGGACGCTGGATCTTGCCCTGACCTATGATCGGGGGGGCGCATTACAGGGGCTGACTTTTGTGGAACTGGCATCAATCCAGCCAATGGTCGTTTTGGCGGCGGATCATCCTTTGGCCAATCGCCGGTCCATCCGTCTGTCAGAACTGGCAAAGGAGCCTTATGTCATGTTCGAAGGGGCGGGCAGCCGCGCCTATTTTGAGGATTTGCTGGCAGAATGCGGAATCGATCCCCCGATATCCTATGTCTCAAAATCAATGGAAACCGTCAGAAGCGCCGTGGCAGCCGGGTTTGGCTTCACCTTACTGGTTATGCGCCCGCCATCGACAACCTATGACGGACGAAGGGTTAAAACTTTACGCATCGTAGACGTGGTTCGCCCCTTGAAGGTGGTTCTGGCTTCCCGCGATGCCGCCCATTTTGGGGCAATCCTTCAGCGTTTCACGGATCACACGATCACCTATTTCCGATCCGAAGGGGGATCGACTGGTCACCAATTTCGATAGGGCAATCTCACCAGAATCCGACGCAACCGCGGCATGTCGATTGCTTACATTTCTGAGGCGCAGGCGGAGTAATACGCGTTCTGGGCGCCTTCTAGGTCATCAATCATGTTGCAACTAACAGCCTTTGCATAACGCCGCATAGCATTTCGGCAAGCATTGCTGGCCGCTGAAATTGGTACACTGTGAGTCCGGCCTGTCGCAGGGCATGTAAATGAATACTTCTCAGACGTCCTGTTTAACGACGTATTGGAAGAACCGGCACCCGTGGCGCTTGAAGCGGGCTGTTGTTGCAGCTGTTGGTCCGCCTGATCATGCATTCGCGTAATATTGTCAGAGGTTCCGTTGATGACATCTGTCAGGCCACCGACCATAAATTCTGTGGCAGTATCATAACTCCCCTCCCCGGCCAGAGCACCTTTCCCCAATAGATGATTTTGCCTGCCTGCTTTAATACAACAGCACTGTTAAAAAATACTACACCCTGAGAATGCGCGTCAACCCAATGAAAACATACGAGTATTCGAATGGGTGCTTCGAACATCAAGGTGTTTAGAAGTTACGATACTGAGCAAGTTGCATGCGCGTGTTCCCGCGCAGGACAGGGCAAAACAGCGACCCTCTTTTAAATTCACATTTGGATTCAATAGCTAAACAGGCGCGCCATCTTCCAGGCTTTCTTCTTGCCTGAGAAGATTTCCGGGACACCGATATAGCTGCCATCCAGGAACAGATTGTAATAGGCGGGCACAACGCGACTGGTTATTCGGGCCTTGATGGAAAGTGGATCACGGTCATGCTCGAAATCCGGCTTTTTCGCGCGAATGGCCTCGATCAATGACATTGGATCCATACAGAAATCATAGAAATACGATATCTTGGTTGTAACACTAAGATCACCCTTTTCGTAGAACAGCATCGGCAAGTCGACTGGCAGCGAAAAGACCAGACCGGCCTCGTCTTCGAATACCAATCGGAAAGATAGACCCTGCTGGACTGCCTGGCGCAGCACCTCCAGATTATTGCGATCTTCCGAATCCCAAACCTTCTCAATCGGATCGCGGAGGATGAACTTAAAATCGCTGTATTGGCGCATATTGCAGAGGGTCAGTTGTTGGGTCTGGTCCCGAAGAGCGCTTTCAAAGTCTTTTCGCTGAGTCGAAAAGTAGAGAGGCGCGCTGTTCGTATAACCAAAATGCAGAGCTTCCTGAATTCCTTTGCCCATTTGATAAGGCAGATGTTCGCCATCGGTCATCGCCCAGAACTGATCTCCAGACAGGCAGACTCTATCAAGACGATAGCACTCCTCATACCGGGGCAGTGGGTTTGTATAATACTCCCTTAAAGAGTCGTCCGGCACCATAACCGCAACAATCTGCCCACCCGCCATAATCTTTTTTCGGGCGTTATTTAGGGTGTAGTTGAAACTGGACATTCAATCACTTTCATCAAGGGCAATCAGCACGATACCAACAACGCGTGTCGACCAGAGTACCGGACGCGGATTGACTGTCCATTCTTTAAGTTCGGTTCCTTTAGTTCAAGGCTTCCCCGCGTGCCATTTCCAGCAGGCCCGTGTGTTCCGGACCATCCAGCGGAAGCTCAAAGGCGCAACTGACAAGGTCGCCACGATGAAGACTGCGCCCCGTCAGCAGGATCGCGCCTTTCGGGTCCAGATAGGTCATTGCCCGTTCCAGAACCGGAGCCCCTTGATGGATGCTGAGGTTCAGTGCCAGGTCTTTATCGGCCAACAGGGCGCTCATTTGCCACTTAGCGCGGGCCAAAGGAACCGCGCGCCGTAACCGCGCAATGATCGATTGTACTGCATTATCAGCGGTGAAATTCGCCTGATCGGCAATGGGGGCGGGCATAACACGCTCGTCCAGGGCCAGTGGCAGGCCGTTGGCGGATCGTAACCGGCGAATATGAACAGCCGTTTCATCCGACTGCGCCCCAAAGAGTTTTTGTTCCCGCATTGTCATTGGACGACGATCGAAACTGAGAACCCGTGTTGTTTGACTGTGCCCCGCCGCCGCATATTGCTGATCGATATCCAGGACAGGGTCCAATTGTTCAACAAAGGCGCGATCCGTTACAAAGGTACCGCGACCACGATGCCGCTCAAGCAAGCCTGCTTCGACCAAGTCATCGATCGCCTGGCGAACCGTCATTTTGCTGACACTGAAACGCTGGGCCAGCGCCAGATCGGTGGGAAATTGCGCCGCCGTATCAGGCCAGCTTCGTATGTCAGCCAGCAGTGCCTGACGGATCTGTAGGAACAAAGGAACCGGTGAATTTCTGTCAATTTGGTTTCCCGCGAATGGCTCCGACACCATAGTCACTCCTAAAAATGAATTCTCTTCAGAATCCCACTAGACGAATTAGTCTATAAGACTATACTAATTGATCAAAGGGCCATCCAGCCTTTTAATGATCACTGTTTTGACACCGGGAGCGACGATATGGAAGCCTCAATGCTGGAAGAAACTGTTCAGAATCCGAACCCCTATCCTGTCGTCGGTAAATTGCAGTATGATGATATCTGGCAACTGTGCCTGCAGGCGCGCGATATGGCTTGGGACCCGGCCCAGGATATAGATTGGGCCGCATTGGCGAAAGAAACCGCATCCCTTCCTGCCGAGGTTAGGGAAGCAGGCGCTGAATGGTGGTCCCTGCGGGCCTGGATGGAACATGGTGCCACACCGTATGGCGCGGAACGGCTGCGCCAGGCAATCTATGAACACCTGCCTTTTGAGGTGAAACAGCATGTGGCGAACTTCATCATGGAAGAATTGCGCCATCATGAGGCCTCCTTCCGCATCGCAGATGCCCTGGGTGGGTATCAGCCAACACCGCGCAGTGATTATTTCCAACTGATCATTCCAAAATTCCACACGGAGTCAGAAGAAAAGCAAATGTCCTTCTATGCGGGGATGGCGGTCAACACGCTGTTTGAACAATTGTCCGGCGAATTGTTGACTGCTCGTTACAAAAACGCGACCTTCCCGGAAATTCGCAAGGCCTGTCAGTTGATCCTGCGCGACGAAGCCCGGCACATTCAATTTGGCCGCATCCTGATGCGTCGTTTCTTTGAGCAATTAAGCCAGGAAGAAAAAGTCCTTCTGGGTGAGAAGTTTGCCAAAAAGCTGCGGGGCAGCCTGTTGAATGGTGTTTATTCCGTTGTGAACCTGCCGAAGGAAGAGCGTCAACGCTCCGCACGCGCCCGTGCTTTGGCGACAGAATTTGGGCTGGGTGCGACCCATCCAGATGAAGAGGTCGATATCATCGTCGCGGCCTTAAGCAAAATCCGCGAAGATGTCGCCCCCTATAATGTCCCCATCCCCCTGATCCCAGAAATCGAAGGCGATGGTAAGCGTGAAAGCACGCTGGCGGCCGAGTAAGAGCCCGCCAACGCCGCGCTCCTTAAGATGGTATTGGTGTCGAGGGTCAGAACCGAATCCAGGGCCACCCGTGCAACTGGTGCCCGCTGCCCTGGACCCCGGATCACGTCCGGGGTGACGATGTGTCAGACAAATGCACCCTCACCCTGAGGAGCGTAGCGTCTCGAAGGGGGAGCCCTCTGCAAGCACCGGACTTACAGCCCCTCCTTCGAGACGGCGCTATCGCGCCTCCTCAGGATGAGGGTGAAACCCCACGCCCCGACATACCCGCGCAGGCGGGTAGGTGGAGTCATGTTTGAAGTGCAACGGTTATTGATCCTTCGTTAAATACCTCGAAGGGGGTTTTGAACCCAAGACATTTTCGGGGCGTTTGGTTTTGGGCGTTTTGG
>NZ_JBLZHT010000011.1:0-113114 GCF_048892525.1 Hwanghaeella sp. LZ110
GAAGACGCTCGAATTGTGAATCCGATAGCCAAAAGTGATGAGTGCTCATCAGAACCTCCTTGTTCATGGAAGGTCTGAATCAGATTTGCAGCGCCAAGGGAACCCAGTTTATGGGTCCTGAGCCTAGCAAAAGAGTATCGAGAAATGAAAATTAGTGGGGGACAAGATGATTTTTCCCAGCAGACTAAACATCTTGGCATTGAACTTTCAAATACATTTTCTGGGGCCCGGTCAGGCGAATTTGGGGATGAGTATTTTGTAGATTACAATGGAAGAAAACGGGAATTAGTCAAGCATTTGAAAAAAGGTAATGATAAGGATCAAAGAAACTGCCTGAGAATTTATTTTTTTTGGGACGAAGAAGATCAAGTTGTTGTGATTGGATATCTTCCCGCGCATCTCAGAACTAGATTGACATAGTCCGTAAGTAATTACTTTTTGACCTATTTTTTTGGATCCCCCCTCACTTCACATCAAAATCCAGTACCACCTCGTCGGTCATCGGGTGGGACTGGCAGGCGAGGACGAAGCCGGCGTCGGTTTCTTCTTTGGTCAGGGCGTAGTTGACGTCCATGGCGACGTCGCCGACCAGGACTTTGCAGCGGCAGGTGCAGCACATGCCGCCTTTGCAGGAATAGGGGATATCTGCGCTGCGTTCCATGGCGGCGTCCAGGATGGGGATGCCGTCTGAGGCGAGATCCAGTTCGATTTCGATACCGTCATAGATCACCGTGACATGGCGCAGTTTGGCGCGGTCTTCTGTGCTCAGGCGCTCTGCGCGCTGGGCGCGGGCTTTGGCGATGGCGGCACCGCCATCGGCGGGGGTGAAAAGTTCGGTGTGGATTTTTTTTAGCGCAACGCCCGCTTCGGACAGGGCGGCGGTGGCGTCGTCCACCATGCCCTGGGGGCCACAGAGGAACACTTCATCGGCCTGGACCGGGTCTACCGGTGCGCCGGGTCCGGAGAACAGGGCCCGGCACTTTTCCCGGTCAATGCGGCCATTGAACAGCGGGACTTCGCGCGGCTGGCGGCTGAGAATGTGGATCAGGCTGAACCGGGTCGGATAGGTGTCTTTTAACCCCTGCAAGTCTTCCAGAAACAGGATAGAGGCCGCAGATTTATTGCCATAGATCAGGGTGACCTGGCTCTTTGGCTCTGCGTGCAAATAGGTTTTCGCCAGCGACAGGATCGGGGTGATGCCACTGCCCGCGGCGATCATCAGATAGCGCTTGGCCTTCTCCGGTTCGATGGGGGCGGTGAAGCGACCGTCGGGTGTCATGACATCCAGCGTATCGCCGACGGCCAGATGCGCGTTGGCGAAATGGGAGAATTTGCCCTCTGGCACCGTCTTCACCGCGACACGCAATTCATTGTCGTTGATACCGCTGCATATGGAATAGCTGCGGCGGAGTTCCTCGCCCTCAATCCGGGTGCGCAGGGTCAGATATTGGCCCGGCGCAAAGCGATAGGCGTCCCGCAGTGCAGGCGGAACGGAAAACAGGATGGAGACCGCCTCTTCGGTTTCGCGGCGGATATCAATCACGGTAAGAGGGTGAAACGCGACCATTCAAGGGGCTCCTGAGCTAAATGCACTTGAAGTATTCGAAGGGTTCCAGGCAGTCGGTACAGCGATATTGTGCCTTGCAGGCCGTGGAGCCGAATTCACTGACCCGTTGGGTCTGGACGCTGCCGCAATGGGGGCAGGGGACATTAGGGTCTGCACCAAACAGGATGCCGCGCCCAGCGCCTTCGCCCGCAGCGGTTCCAACCGGCGGCGCAATACCATAGGCGCGCAGCTTTTCCTTGCCCGCCGCACTGATCCAATCGCTGGTCCAGGCGGGGGATAGCACGGTCTTGATCTGCACATCCTCATAACCCGCCTGCAACAGCCGGTCGCGGATCGCCATATTGATCGCTGCGGTCGCCGGACAGCCGGAATAGGTTGGCGTCACGTCCAGAGACACCTGGCCCCTATCCCCCACGCTAACCATGCGCACGACGCCCAGGTCCAGAACGGTCAGGGCGGGGACTTCCGGGTCCGGCACCTCCTCAAGCAGATGCCAGATTGCGGCTTCTGCGGGGGAGGGGCGGTGGTCATCCAGAGCGGTAACACGGGTCATTACCAGGTCATCCCCGGATAGGCGCGCTGCATGAATTGCAGTTCCGCCAGGATATAGCCCAGATATTCGGAATGTTCGCCCTTGTGGCCGCCTGAGCGCGGGAAGTCGCTGGTCGGGCGGGTCAGTCCAGCCTCTGCAAACACCCGGTCAACCATTGTGTCCCAGGCGGGGCGCAGGCTTTTTACCGACGGGCCGATCCCGGCCTGAATAATGGCGGCATCCACCGCATCTTCTTCGAACAGTTCTTCGACAAAGATCCACAGATGATCAAAGGCCTGCTGAATGCGGTTGTGGCTTTCGTCTGTGCCGTCGCCCAGGCGGATGACCCATTCCCCGGAATGGCGGCGGTGATAGGTCACTTCTTTCAGGCTTTTTGCGGCGACGGCAGCCAGTTGCGCATCACTGCTTTTGCTCAGCGCTGCGAACAGTTCGACATTCAGGCAGTCGATCAGGAATTGCCGTGCCATGGTGACCGCAAAATCGCCATTGGGCTGTTCTACCAGCAGCAGATTGCGCCAATCGGTGACATCGCGGGTAAAGGCCAGCGCATCTTCATCCCGGCCTTCGCCTTCAACCTGTCCGGCATAATCATAGATCAGGCGTGCCTGACCGATCAGGTCCAGCGCGATGTTGGAGAGGGCGATGTCTTCTTCCAGCACCGGGCCATGACCACACCATTCACTCAGGCGGTGGCCCAGGATCAGGCTGGTATCGCCCAAACGCAGTAAATACTCGGTCAGGGTTTTGCGGTCGATTTTGGTATCTGTTGCCATGGCTTACATATTCTCCACGCCGTCTGGCACCGTATAGAAGGTCGGGTGGCGGAAAATCTTGTCATCTGCGGGGTCAAAGAAGGGACCACGCTCTTCGGGTTGGGAAGCATGGATATCGCTGGATTTCACGACCCAGATGCTCTCCCCCTCGCGGCGGCGGGTATAGACGTCGCGGGCATTCTGGATCGCCATTTCGACATCGACGGCCTGCAGGGACCCAACATGTTTGTGGCTTAAGCCCTGGCGGCTGCGGATGAAGATTTCCCACAAGGGCCAATCTCTTGAAGATGCGGACATGATGTTTCCTCTGTCTTATATTTATTCGGCAGCTTGCGCGGTCTGGGCCCGTTGGCGGCGCTTTTCGGCATGGGCGGTTGCGGCTTCGCGCACCCAGGCCCCATCTTCCCAGGCCTTGCGGCGTGCGGCGATGCGTTCTCTGCCAACCGGGCCGCCGCCTTTCAGCACCCGTTTGAATTCGTCCCAATCGATCGGGCCAAAATCGTAATGGCCACGGTCCTCATTCCATTTCAAATCCGGGTCCGGGACGGTCAGGCCCAGGATTTCCGCCTGGGGCACGGTCATATCGACAAAGTGCTGGCGCAACTCGTCATTGGAGCGCCGCTTGATCTTCCATTCGGTGCTTTGATTGCCATGGGTCGACTCGCTGTCATGGGGGCCGAACATCATCAACGACGGCCACCACCAGCGGTTCAGTGCATCCTGCACCATCTTCTTTTGAATCGGTGTGCCTTTGGCCATGGTGGTGATGATTTCATAGCCTTGACGCTGGTGGAAACTCTCTTCCTTACAAATCCGCTCCATCGCGCGGGCATAGGGGCCATAGGAACAGCGGCACAACATCACCTGATTAACGATGGCAGCCCCATCCACAAGCCAGCCAATGGCACCGATATCGGCCCAGGTCGGGGTCGGATAGTTAAAGATGGAAGAATATTTCGCACGCCCGTCGTGCAGCGCCTCAATCGTGTCATCGCGGGGTGTGCCCAGAGTTTCGCAGGCGCTGTAGAGATATAGGGCGTGCCCAGCCTCGTCCTGAATTTTTGCCAGCAGCACGGCCTTGCGCTTCAGCGTCGGCGCGCGGGTCAGCCAGTTTCCTTCCGGCAGCATGCCCACCACTTCGGAATGCGCATGTTGAGAGATTTGACGGACCAGCAATTTGCGATAGCCGTCTGGCATCCAGTCCCGGGGTTCGATCTTTTCTTCGGCGTCCAACAACGCCTGAAACCGCGCTGTGCCTCGCATATCGTTTTGGGACAGTTCCTGAGCGTCGGCCATGATCGAGTCCTAAATGTGGAAGTTTCAATTTTCATTATGATACACTTTTCGGAGAATTATTCAATAATTTTGTATCATTTCATAAAGATCGTGCGGGCCATGGAAAGCCGTTTAAATCATTAGTGATTTTCGAATATTGTGTACTTATACGGTTAAAATTTAATTATAACAATTTTGAAGCTTTCTTGTGGTAACCTTCAGAAGCTTGGGTGGGGATTCAAGAACGAAGAAACAACTATTGCATCAGGAGAGCGGATCATGAGCAAAGGGGATCAGAAGCACTATCATGGTTTGGTGCCCCTCGTAGGCATCGACGCATTCTGCGTCCATCACAGTCATTCAGAGTCGCATCGGGAAGACCGTTTTGGTCGCATGTTTCCGCAGTTACCGCCGTCTTACGTGCCGGCCAGCGTTCTGCATGATATCGGCGCCAAAGGTGGGCCCATGGACGATGCTGGGAAAAAGAAGAAGTCTGACGTCGCTGCGGGTATGGTGATTTTCGGACAATTTATCGATCATGACATCACTTTGGATACGACGTCGAATTTCGAAACAGTGTTGCCGGTGGACACATTGGAGAATGTGAGAACCCCGACGCTAGATCTGGATTGCATCTATGGCGATGGCCCGGAGGCGCATCCCTATTTGTATCGACAGAATGGTGATTTGGCCGGCGCTGAATTGCTGACCGGTCAGGCCGAACCGGGCGACGATCCTCTGGTCAACAATGACCTTTTGCGGTCGCCCAACGGCAATGACGGTGATCGCGGTTCTGCGATTATCGGCGATCCGCGCAATGACGAAAACCGCATCGTCAGTCAGATGCAATTAGGCATGATACGCTTCCACAATCAGAACTGTCGGCGTGTCATCAAGGAGTATCAGGAGGCAGGCAAGGGCACGATTGAAGGGAAAGACTTGTATGAGGAGGCGCGCCGGAAAACCACATGGCATTATCAATGGGCGGTGGTTTTCGACTTTATGGTGGCGATGTGCGGACGCCCAATGGTGGAGAATATCCTAACTCATGGGCGGCAATTCTACTGCCCAGAGGTTCCTTTCATTCCGGTGGAATTTTCGGTCGCCGCCTATCGTTTCGGTCACTCCATGGTGCCACAGGAAATCGCCACCAAGCAACATAACAACAAGCACAAATTCTTCGGACCAGCCCTGGGGCGCGGCTTTTCACCGGTTACTAGCGAAGACGCGATTGTGAATTGGTCGGCGCTATTGGACGTTGGTGCCGACATCGAGTTCCAACGCGCCGCCGCTCTGGATACACAACTGGCGAGCGATCTGCTGGATTTACCCTTCGTCCAGTCCGGTGTCTCGTCGCTGGCGACCCGAAATCTGTTGCGCGGCAACAGTCTAAGGCTCCCGGCAGGAGAGACGGTAGCAGTGGCGATGGATCGACCACAAAGCGAGATCGATACGGTGATGGCGGCGATAACCGACCTATCAAGTAATAGCGTCATTCAGGGCGCGCCGCTTTGGCTCTATATCCTGGCGGAGGCGGAGGTAATTGGGCGCGAGACGGCGCCAGGCGTGTTTGACAAATGCGAGGGGCTTGGGCCGGTTGGCGCACGCATCGTCGCCGAAGTTCTGATTGGCCTGCAGGAATTGGATTCGCGCAGCTTCCTGGGAGCTAATCGCAATTGGCGTCCAGACGCGGTAAATCTCGCCAGCGGCCATGTGCTTGATACGATTGGTAAGATACTATTCTCGACGCAGTGAAGGCGCGTTGCAGGCTTGGACATGCTGGTCGGATTCTCTCGTCGTCGCGATTGAGCCGCTGTGGCAGCGTTTAGTCTGCCCTGGCATCGGGATCGTGCCCAGGCTTCCATTGCGTCGGCCAGGGTGTGCCCAGATCGGTCAATCCAATCGCCAGTTTCTCGACCGTCAGGCGGATTGCCGCATTGCCCGAGAAAGTCAGCATCACAGCATTGTCGTGATAGGCGATGGCCAGCAGGGCGAAGATTTTATCTGCGCTGTCGGGTCCAATGCCGCGCCGTGACACATGGGTTACATGATCGAACCGCAGACCCGCATGGCTGCGGCTATAGGGGGGCGTATCGCCCGCAGATTCCCATTGGAATCGGTTCAGCGCCAGCATAAAGCTGCGCTCTTCCGACAGATATTTCATATCACGACCCGGGACCAGCGCATCCTGCACCATGCTGGAGACAACCCCCAAATCCTCAAGGTCAAACGCCCGCAAGCGGAGTGGCGCGGCGTCAGCGGTGATCATACGAGATACTCCCCCAAGCAAACTGCGATTCATTCCGAACTGTACAAGCTACCACCAGCAGTGTCGAGGGGGGCAAATCATTAGCGACAGAGTGGGTAAGCTACCGTGCAGCAGGGTTTTGCTTTACCGGCAGCGTGGTGAACATCGCAACGCGCGTGGACAGTGCGTCAAGATTGTATTTCTCGGTCCAGTAGGAATCAATGGAATCAGGCAGGGCATCCGGCCCGATATCCAAGGGAATCATTTGCAAAGATAAGCCTGCGTTTTCAAAGATCTGTTCCAAATCCGTTACACGCAGCCCATTGATCAGGTCACTATGCGCCTTGGCAAATTCCGGGAAGGGTCTGTCGTAGAGCCCCTGGAAAGGTTTGTCTTTGGACAAGTGGTTGGAAAAATTAACGATATGGATATGCAGCGTATCGGGTTTGGATAGGGCGGCCATTGTTTTTGCAGCCTCCTCAAACCCCTGAATATGTTCCAGGCAGGAAATCGATAGGCACAAATCTACCTGTTCACCTGTGCTCATCGCCTCCACAATTCCCGCCCTTCGGAAATCACAAATCTGATAGAGTTGATTGAGTGTTTTTATGTCCGGGGAGGGGAGTTGAGGTAGCCCAGTCTGATGTTTTCGCAGGTATTGTGACGATTGCTCAAGTCCTGGCAGGAAATAACCCGTCGCGACCTTGCGGTGTTTCAGAACAGCGGGGTCCAAACCTGGATCAATCCCAATATACCTGGATGCGTTGCACAGTGTCGCAATGGGGGCGAAACCGGCATAGCGTCCACATCCGATTTCCAGAACGGTCCCGCCTGCTGCCTTCTTTAAAACTTCGCTGGGATTGGCCCCGACCTGGTCCATCCAGTGGAACAGAATCTCCGTTGCCTTGGTTGGCCTGCTGGCATCGGGCGCAGATAGAAAGTCGATCCGCCGCAGGGTCGAATTCTGAATGCCCAGTTTACCAAGAATTCGGACAATCGAAACGGCGATCGGCAGCTTGAACAGCAGCTTAATTCGGGTCTGTAAATTTGAAAGCATTACACCATCTTGGGTTGGAAGGGCGCCTGTCTGTAATGCAGGCACAGTCATCTGTTTGCTGTTTGAACACAACCCAAAACAAGATGCGGCCGATACCGGAATTGACGTGTTACTGGGTCAGGACGCGCTCAATCCGCTCCAGTGCCCAGTCGACTTCATCGCGGGTGATGGTCAGGGGTGGGGCAAAGCGGATGGTGTGTTCGTGGGTTTCCTTGCACAGGATGCCCAATTCCTTCAATTCAAGACAGTAGCGCCGCGCGCCGCCTGCCTCCGGGTGAAATTCCACGGCCAGCATCAGGCCGCGCCCGCGCACGTCCCGGATGGCGTTGTTGCGGATTTTTTTAAGACCTTCCAGAAAATACGCGCCCTGTTTGGCGGAATTTTCAATCATGCCCTCTTCGACCAGAACCTTCAGGGATTCACGGGCAATGGCACAGGCCAGGGGATTGCCGCCAAAGGTGCTGCCATGCTGACCGGGCTTCAATACGCCCAGCACTTCGGAGTTGGAGAGTACGGCAGAGATTGGATAGAAGCCCCCAGACAGGGCCTTGCCAACCAGTGTCAGGTCCGCAACCACGCCTTCATGTTCTTCCGCCAACAGCCTGCCCGTGCGGCCCAGCCCGGTTTGGATTTCGTCCAGGATCAGCATGACGTTATGCCGTGTGCAAATCTCTCGCACGGCCTGAATATAGCCTTCGGGGGGGATGATGACGCCTGCCTCGCCCTGAATGGGTTCGACCAGGAAAGCCACGGTGTTGGGTGTAATGGCGGCCTCTAGCGCAGCGGCGTCTCCGAATGGCACAACCCGAAAGCCGGGCGCGAAGGGGCCAAAATTCTTGCGCGCCGACGGATCGGTGGAAAAGCCAACGATGTTTAAGGTGCGCCCGTGGAAGTTATTGTTACAGACAATGATTTCCGCCTGGTTCTCTGCAACGCCTTTGACCTCATAGCCCCATTTGCGCACGCATTTCACAGCGGTTTCGACCGCTTCGGCGCCGCTGTTCATGGGCAGCACCTTGGATGAATTGGTCAGGGCGCAGATTTCTTCATAAAACGGGGCCAGTTGATCATTGCGAAAGGCGCGCGATGTCAGCGTCAATTTGGATGCCTGATCGACCATCGCCTTTAGAATGCGCGGGTGACAATGCCCTTGATTGACGGCGGAATAAGCAGCCAGACAATCCAGATATTTCTTTCCATCCACATCCCAGACCCAGACTCCTTCGCCCTTGGTCAGGATAACATCCAGGGGTTTGTAGTTGTGGGCCCCCAATTCGGATTCAACAGCCAGAAAATCAGTGGTTTCGGCAACAGCGTTCATCATAAATCACTCCTAAAAAAACAAATTTACAGTGCGGAATCCGTGCGGCTGAGGATCTGCTGTCCAAACAGGCTTTCAACCAGATCAACCGTCAGATCGGCGGTGGCATTTTTCACGTCATAAGCCGGGTTTAGCTCCATCAGGTCCAGGGACCGCATCAAGCCGCTGTCATGAATCATTTCCATACACAGCTGTGCTTCGCGATAGGTTGGCCCGCCTGGCACCGTCGTCCCAACGCCTGGTGCGATCGATGGATCCAGAAAATCCACATCGAAGCTGACATGAACATGCCCGCCCAGGCTGGCCAGTTTGTCCAGGGCGTCGCTCATCGTCTGGCGCATGCCGTTTTCGTCGATGCGACGCATGTCGTGCACATCCATGCCAGACGCCACAACCAGTTTCTTTTCAATCGAATCCACGGATCGGATGCCGACCTGCACCACGCGCTTTGGATTCAGGAACGGGGTTTTCGGCCCCAGCCCTGTCAGTCCTTCTGGACCGTAGCCCGATGCGACGGCCAGGGGCATGCCATGGATATTGCCGCTGGGGGAGACATCGGCGGTATTGTAATCGGCATGGGCGTCCAGCCACAGGACGGAATAGTCTTCCCCACGCTCCGCACAGTAGGTGGCAATGCCAGACAAGGATCCAATCGCCAAGGCATGATCGCCACCCAGCAGGATCGGCATTCGGCCATCTTTCAGGATGCCATAAACGCCATCGCGCACCGCGGTGCACCATTCAATGGTTTCCGGCAGATGGCGATATCCGTTGACCGGTGGCGTGTCAGGATTGATCGGCCCGTTCAGGTTGCCGCGATCTTCCACATCATAGCCCATGCGGGTCAAGGCCTGCAGCAGTCCTGCAACCCGCAGCGCTTCCGGTCCCATGGACCCCCCACGATGACCGGCCCCGATATCGCTGGGCGCGCCAATCAGGGATATCTTCGGGGGGGATGCGATAGAATCTTTTGCAGCGTTTTTAGCCATATCGTAAGCTCTCCATCCATGAATGAAGGGGATTATGGCAGAGACTGGTCAAAATATCCCATTTATCTGTCGGTCATTTACGGCAGATTCTGCTGTTGCATTGGGTGTTATAGAAAGGAAATGCGGTATGGCTGTGGACGCGACGGACCTGCGGATTGTTACTGAAATTCAGCGCAATGGTCGGATCACGAACCAGGCCCTTGCGGATAGGGTCGGCCTGTCGCCCAGCCCCTGCTTACAGCGGTTTCGCAAGCTGGAAGGCGATGGGGTTATCGGGCCATTCATTGCGCAGGTTGACCTGGATAGGTTGTGCCCGAATGTGATGGTCCTGACGACTGTCAGCCTGGATACTGCCAGCCATCAGGATTACCGTGCCTTTGAGGCGCAGGTTGCGGCAATCCCTGAAATTGTTCAGTGCTTTAAGGTCAGCGGCGATTTTGACTATATGCTGTGGTTCGTCTGTCGCAGCATTGCTGATTATCACCGCATCAGTGAGCGCCAGATCGAAGACGGTTCGGCAAAGGTCCGTATATCCAGCCATGTCGTCCTGGACAGAACCAAAGAATTCGCAGGGTTGCCGCTGGAAACGCTGCTGAAGTAACCGCATAAAAAAGGCTGCCGGGTGGCATTGATCCATCCCGGCAGCCCATTATTGCGTAAGACTAGCCGTCTGCGCGCAGGCGGGTGTTATCCGGATCGAAGGGGCTTTCTTCCACAACGGTACAGCGATGAACTTTGCCCAGGATTTCGATTTCCAGTTCCGTGCCGGGCTTGGTCAGGTCCGGGCGGATCATGGCCAGCGCCAGGGATTTTTCCAGCCGGAAGCCATAATTGCCCGATGTGCAACGACCCACGACATCCCCGTTCAAGGTGATCGGGTTTGATCCCAATGCATCGGCGTCTGTTGTGTCATGCACTTCCAGTGTTGTGAAGGCCCATTTGAAGCCCCGGTCTTTCCAGGCCGCCAGGGCATCGCGGCCCAGGAAATCGCCCTTATCCAGGTGAACGAAGCGATCCAGGCCGGATTCCAACGCCGCATATTCAATGGAAAGCTCACGGCCTGGCAGGCGATAGGATTTTTCGATGCGCAGGCAGTCCATGGCGCGGATCCCAAAGGGCTTGATCCCCAGATCGGCACCCGCCGCCATCAGCTTATCAAAGATATGGACCTGATATTCGATCGGGTGATGCAATTCCCAGCCCAATTCACCGACAAAGTTGACGCGCGCTGCCCGGCAGGGGGCATTGCCTACATCGATATTCTGGCTGGACAGCCAGGGGAAGCCCTTGTTGGAGAAATCCGTGCGCGGGCTGACACGCTGCATCAAGGTGCGGGCCTTGGGACCTGCGATAACCAGAACACCCATGGAATTGGTCAGGCTGTCGAACCGGACCGATCCGTCGGTTGGCATATGCTTCTTGATCCAGTCATGGTCCAGACGCTGATACGCCCCGGCCGACACGATATAGAAGCTGGGGTCGCCGGTCATGTAATCCGGTTCTTCCCGAAGGATGGTGAATTCCGAATGCACGCCACCACGGACGCTCAGTGAATGGGCAAGGCCCAGCCGACCGATCTTTTTGGGCAGCTTATTGGCGACTAGATGGTCCAGGAAGGCTTCGGCACCTGGGCCGGAGATGCGGCATTTTGCAAAACCGGTCATGTCCAGGATGCCGACATTATCCATCACGTTTTTGCATTCCAGGCCAACCGCATCGTGCCATTTAGAGCGCCGGAAGGAATAATGGTCCGTCTGTGGTGTTCCTTCAGGGGCGTAGAAATTGGCACGTTCCCAGCCGAAGCTGGCACCGAATACCGCGCCCAGATCTTTCAGGCGGTCATAGATCGGTGTGCGGCGCAGCGGGCGCGCGGCGGGGCGCTCTTCGTCTGGATAATGGGTGATGAAGACGTGATTATAGGCTTCTTCATTCTTTTCTACCAAATAGGATTTGGTCGCGTAATCGCCGAAGCGACGGGGATCAACGCCCAGCATGTCGATGGTGGGTTCGCCTTCGACAATCCATTCGGCCAATTGCCAGCCCGCGCCACCGGCGGCAGTGATGCCGAAGCTGTGGCCTTCTGACAGCCAGAAATTCGGGCGGTCCCAGGCCGGTCCGATGATGGGATTGCCGTCGGGCGTATAACAGATTGCGCCGTTATAGACTTTCTTGACGCCCACTTCTCCGAAGGCGGGAACTCGGAACATCGCGCCTTCGATATGAGGTTCCAATCGGTCCAAGTCTTCCTGAAACAATTCGTATTCACACTCCGCCGACGGGCCGTCGACATAACAGGCAGGCGCACCTTTCTCATAGGGGCCCAGGATCAGGCCGCCCTTTTCCTGGCGCATATACCACTGATTATCGGAATCCCGCAGTACGCCTAATTCCGGCAGGCCCTGGTCTTTGCGCGCAACCAGATCGGGGTGGTCGTCTGTTACGATATACTGGTGTTCCACCGGAATGACCGGAATGTCCAGGCCAACCATCGCGCCAGTCTGGCGGGCAAAGCTGCCCGTCGCAGAGATGATGTGTTCGCAGGTAATCGTGCCCTTGTCGGTATGGACGCACCATTCGCCAGACGGGGTGCGGGTAATGGCGGTCACCGCAGTGTTCCGGTGGATCGTCGCCCCACGGGATCGTGCGCCCTGTGCCAAAGCCATGGTCAGGTCAGCAGGCTGAATATAACCGTCATCCGGATGCTGGATCGCACCGACCAGGCCATCAATGTTGCATAAGGGCCAGATTTCCTTGACCTGTTTCGGGGTCAGAAATTCGACATTGATACCGATTGTTGCCGCGACACCGGCATATTGGCGGTATTCGTCCATTCGGTCCTGAGTCTGTGCTAGGCGGATATTGGATACCTTGGCAAAGCCGACATCCTGGCCGGTCTCTTTCTGAAGCTCCTGATAAAAGTCTACAGAATATTTGTGAACCTGACCGACGGAATAGCTCATGTTAAACAATGGCAACAAGCCCGCCGCATGCCAGGTGGACCCGGATGTCAGCTCTTTGCGTTCCAACAGCACGACATCGCTCCAGCCCTTTTTGGCCAGATGATACAATGCGGAAACGCCAACTACGCCTCCCCCAATAACGACTACCCGTGCATGGCTTTGCATGATGAAAGCGACCCTTCCCAATGGTCCGAGAGGTCTGACCGACCCCTTCGGTTCGTGTGCTGTTTACGATGCGCAGAATGTTGAATACAGTTGGATATCGCTTTCACGTTTGCGACGTTCACACCAAATCCTACGCCACATCTTTGTAGATTCTTAAATGAATATCACCGAAACAGCGCTGATATTTAGGGCGCGCCCTGTTGGTTCCAGGGTGCCCGACAACCTGTGTCGAAAAAACGATAATTCTATCTTAGGGTGGTGTTGTTTTTCGTGGTTCAGTTGGTGCATAAATTATTGTTCAAGGGCGAAGTTCTGGATGTTTTAGTGAGTTTTTATCCAGAAAAGAATTAAGGTCAATGTATCAGGAATTATACATTATAACATTTAAAGTATAATGCTGGTTGATTCCTGAACACAGTTCGAATACGGTTTTTTGGGGGGGCAAATTCAATCGCCCTGAAATTGTGTTGGACGTGGTTTATCGCATTTCCGCGCGGCCTGCATTGGCTTGCCGAAGCGATCAAACGATTCAATTTTGTTGAGGTGAATTCAATCAATGGTACATGTAAACCAGACAGTGCCAGAAGAGCGTGATGGAAACGACTATTGCGTAGCGCCGGGCGTTCTGAATGCCTTGTTGCAAGGCGACGCTGATGCCGTTTTTTCGCATTTTCAGAGCGATACGCATGAGCCATTAACTCTGACATGGGCACCTGATAAGGATGGCCTGCCAAGCTTGATGATGCAGCGTTTCTACGAGGCATGGTCTGAAATGCCAAGTCCCCAGCCAAATGCTGTACCAAACGTCAATGATTTCGATGTTTTTAAGTTTCGCGCCGCGATGGGGTTCATGATGTATATGGATGTCATCGACGGTGGCGAAGATTTTCAGTTCCGGGTTTTTGGCAGTCGTGTTGCAGATTTTATCGGGTTTGACTGGACTGGGCGTCTCGTGTCCGACCTGCCGGCCAGTCCGTCCTGCCGTGCCTATCTTATGACGTGCTACCGGGCCATACTTCAGAGCAAACAGCCCCTGTATACCAAGCATCGGTTGAGAAGAGCCGAGGCGATTGTGGAGTGGGAGCGTTTTCTTGTGCCGTTGTGTGATGAGTCACAATCCGTTTCTCGCATTCTGGGGCTTAGTGTCCCAATCCTGATTTCGCCGGGATACGGTCAAGGCGAGACCTCAACCTTTTCTTTCTGATCCTTGATTTAAGACTGGTTATGGATCGAATGACGCGGCTTGACGATAAGTAAGTCGCGATTTCGCACGTCTGAACCGACAGGACGCGCAATAACGTCCCCATACGGTTCTGCTGTTGGCTGTCAGACGATCCAGACACAGCGGCAAGACTGTAATGGTTGGTCGATAAGTCATCCATAAGGGTGACGATGAAAGGGATGATGATGGGTGACAATTTGCTCGATACGTCGGCTGGCGCAGGGTCTGCGACAGATGCAGGTACGGAGTCCGGTGCGCGGCGTCATGGGCGCGGCGGTGGCAGTGGTCGCGCCGCCCGTCAGGCAGCGCGTGCAACCGGCGACTTAGGGGCGCCCGCCTATATCACCCGCAAGATCGGTTACTTCAATCTGCTGGATGAAGATGGCCTGGATCTGATTGAACGCAACGCAGACACCGTTCTGGAAGAAATCGGCCTGGATTTTCGCGGTGACGAAGAAGTCCTGCAGATGTGGCGCGATCAGGGCTGTGACGTGCAGGGCGAACGGGTGCATTTCCCAAAAGGTCTGTGCAAAAAGCTTGTTCAGGATACGGCCCCGTCGCTGATTACCCAGCATGCACGCAATCCTGCCCGCACGGTTAAAATGGGGGAGGGGAACACAGTTCTAGTCCCGGCCTATGGCCCCCCCTTCGTGCGCGACCTGGATAAGGGGCGTCGCTATGGCACGATTGAGGATTTCCGTAATTTCGTGAAGCTGGCCTATATGTCGACCGGCCTGCATCATTCCGGCGGAACGGTGTGTGAGCCTGTCGATATTCCCGTGAATAAGCGTCACCTTGATATGGTCTACAGCCATATGCGCTGGTCTGACAAACCGTTCATGGGGTCGGTCACGGCACCGGAACGGGCGCAAGATACCGTCGATATGTGCAAGATCCTGTTTGGCGCAGACTTCGTCGATCAGAATTGCGTGGTGATCAATCTGATCAATGCGAATTCTCCCATGGTTTGGGATGATACGATGCTGGGTGCCTTGAAGGTCTATGCCCGCAACAATCAGGCAACGGTAATCTCTCCCTTCATTCTGGCAGGCGCGATGAGCCCGGTCACGGTGCTGGGGACATTGACGCAGCTTTATGCTGAGGCTTTGGCCGGGATGGCCCTGACACAGGTGGTTCGGCCCGGCGCACCGACAATCTTTGGTACGTTTGCATCGTCTATTTCCATGCAGTCGGGCGCGCCGACCTTTGGCACACCGGAACCATCGCTGGTGCTGTATGGGGCGGCACAATTGGCGCGGCGTCTGGGTGTTCCGTTCCGCTCGGGCGGTGGTTTCACCGCGTCCAAGATTGCCGATGCGCAGGCGGCGTATGAATCGGCCAACACATTGCAGACTGCGGCTTTGGGGGGCGTGAATTTCATGCTGCATACCGCAGGCTGGCTGGAAGGCGGTCTGTCCATGGGATACGAAAAATTTGTCATGGATGCGGATCAGGCCGCAATGCTGGTGCGTTTGTTGGACGGTGTGGACATGACAGAAAACGGCCAGGCCATGGATGCCATCCGCGAAGTTGGGCCGGGCATGCACTATCTGGGTTGTAACCACACACAGCGGAATTTTGAAACCGCCTTCTATCGCTCCCCACTGGCGGACAACAATTCCTATGAACAATGGGAGGCGGAAGGCAGCCTGGATATGAATCAACGGGCAAATGCGCGCTGGAAGAAGATGTTGAACGACTATATTCCCCCGGCCATTGATCCTGCGGTTGACGAGGCTCTGCTGGACTTCATCAAACAGCGCAAAGAGTCGATGCCCGACGCGAGCTATTAATCCGCCCGCATAGTTACATTCAGTCAAGCTTAAGCCGGATGATGCTGCATATTCTGTTGTGTCATCCGGCTTTTGCTTTTTCGCCATGATGTCAGATTCGGCAAATTTGATTGGTGCTCGTTAAATGCGGTTTAAAAAATTAACCATGTTATCAATGATTAAGCCCAGATTTGTGTCTCAGTTTGCCCGATTTTTAACCCCCTTGAACAGAATCTTGTAATAGGCTTAGATTTCTAAGACTACTCGTCTCTGTGGGTGGATTGGGGCAGAGCATGGTGACTAAGAACGATCAGATTTCAGAAGTCCGTGACAAGCTGTCGTTGGAGCTGGGGCATGAACTGGCCGACAGCCTGGTGCGGGCGGGTCGGTTGCGAGGTGTCTATAGTTTGGACATGCAATTGGCGATCAGTGATGGTCTGGAAGGCTTAAGTTCTGAAAAGCGCCGTAAGGTTCTGGATCTGTTAGACACGTTGATGCCCAAGAAATAATCGGCAGCCCCTGTAAAATATTGTAACAATCCGACATGGCTTGAAACACCTTGTGACTTGGCCCAAGCCTTGGTCTATGGCAGGTATTCTGCCTACACGATGTAGAATCGTTTCCGGAACTTCTGCAAGCTTGGTTTCGCCCTATGTCTGAACATCCGATTGCCGCCGTGATCCTTGCCGCCGGGAAGGGCACACGCATGAAATCCGCCCGCCCGAAGGTGCTGCATGAAATTGCAGGAAAATCGCTGGTTGGGCATTTGTTGGCGGCGATACAGCAATTGGGTGCGGAACAGTGCGCGGTGGTTGTCGGCCCGGATATGGACAGCGTGACCCAGGCGGTGGCACCCGTCCCGACCGTCCTGCAAAAGGAACAGTTGGGCACTGCGGATGCCCTGAAGGCGGCGCGGCCGGTTTTGGAAACAGTCGAACGCGGCACTGTTCTGGTTGTGTTTGGCGACACGCCTTTTATTGCGCCCCAGACCCTGGCTGCGATGGTAGAGGAGCGCGAGGCTGGCGCGGCAGTTGTCGTGCTGGGATTCGAACCCGAAGATCCAGGCGCGTATGGCCGGTTGGTTGTTGATCCTTCGGGCGACCTGCAGGCGATTGTTGAATACAATGATGCCGATGATGCGACCCGCAAGATCGGCCTGTGCAATTCCGGCGTAATGGCGATTGACGCCGCGCGCGTGTTCGATCTGGTGGATCGCATCGGCAATGACAATGTGAAGGGCGAATATTACCTGACCGATATTGTCGCCATCGCCCGTGCACAGGATTTGTCCTGTCGCGTCATTCTGGCGCAAGAGGAAGAGTTACGGGGGATCAATTCCCGCAGCGAATTGGCGACTGCTGAGGCGCAATGGCAGGCCCGTGCCCGGCTGGCCGCGATGGATGCTGGGGTGACATTACAGGACCCCCAGACGGTTTATTTTTCCTGGGATACCGTGCTGGGCCAGGACGTTACCATCGGTCAGAATGTCGTCTTTGGTCCCAATGTTGTGGTCGAGGGTGATGTGACCATCAAGGCCTTCAGTCATATGGAAGGCTGTGTCATTCGGCGGGGCGCGGTGGTGGGTCCCTATGCGCGGCTGCGCCCGGGTGCTGATATCGGTGAGGAAGCGCGGATCGGCAATTTTGTCGAGGTCAAGAATGCGACATTCGCGGCAGGGGCCAAGGCGAACCATCTCAGCTATATCGGCGATGCTACTGTTGGCGAACGCGCCAATATCGGGGCTGGCACCATTACCTGCAATTATGATGGATACCTGAAGCATCAAACAGTCATTGGGGCGGAGGCCTTTATCGGCTCCAACAGTGCCCTGGTTGCGCCGGTAACGATTGGCGCACGCGCAACCATCGGCGCGGGATCCACGATTACCCGCACGGTTGCGCCCGATGCCTTGTCCATTGCGCGGGGCGACCAGCGGGACCTGCCCGGCCTGGCCGCCAAATTGCGCGCCCGCCTGAAGGCGCGTAAAGAGGCGCTGAAGAAAACCTGAACCTTTCATTCTGGAAAGACGATAATTTATGTGCGGTATTATTGGCATTTTAGGGAAATCACAGGTCGCGCCCATCCTGGTCGATGGTTTGAAGCGCCTGGAATATCGCGGCTATGACTCGGCGGGTATCGCAACCCTGGTGGGGGATGCAATCGACCGCCGCCGCGCGCCTGGAAAATTGCACAATCTGGCAAAAGTGCTGGAGGATACCCCGCTGTCTGGCACGACAGGGATCGGTCATACCCGCTGGGCCACCCATGGTGTACCATCAGAGGGGAATGCCCATCCCCATGCGACGGATCGCGTTGCCATCGTCCATAATGGCATTATCGAGAATTATCAGGAATTGCGGGAGGGGCTGGCCGATAAGGATGTCGTCTATACCAGTGAAACCGACACCGAAGTTGTCGCGCATCTGGTCACCGATTTCCTGAATCAGGGCCTCAGCCCGAAAGAGGCCGTGGCGCGCACCGTGCCCATGCTGGAAGGGGCCTTTGGCCTGGTGATGATCTTTGCGGGCCACCCAGACGTGATGATCGGCGCGCGGCGCGGCAGTCCCCTGGCCATTGGCTATGGCGATGGGGAGATGTTTTTTGGCTCCGATGCCCTGGCGCTGGCCCCGATGACCCGGCGTATCAGCTATCTGGAAGAGGGCGATTGGGCCGTCGTGACCCCCAAAGGGGCGGAAGTCTTTGACACCGATGGTGCCCCCGTCACCCGAAAGATCGTTGAAACCGCCGTGTCTGGTGCAATGATCGGCAAGGGTAATTATCAGCACTTCATGCAGAAGGAAATTCATGAACAACCCGCCGTGATCGGCGATACCCTGCATTCCATGCTGAACCCGGCGACCCAGACCATAACCCTGCCGGACCTGCCCTTTGATCTGGCTGGGATTTCCAAAATTACCATTGGGGCCTGTGGCACGGCGTCCTATGCCGGATGCGTCGCGAAATACTGGATTGAGGAATTGGCGCGCCTGCCGGTCGAAGTCGATGTCGGATCCGAATTGCGCTATCGTGAAACCCCATTGCCTAAGGATGGCCTGGCCCTGTTCATCAGCCAATCTGGGGAGACGATGGATACGCTGGAAGCCCTGCGGTATGCCAGGCGCGAAGGGCAACATATCCTGTCCATCATCAATGTGCCGGAATCGACCATTGCGCGCAGTTCCGATGCGGTGCTCCAGACATTGGCCGGTCCCGAAATCGGGGTCGCTTCGACCAAGGCTTTCACCACGCAATTGACGGTTCTGTCCTGTCTGGCGATTGCCATCGCAAAGGCGCGGGGCACCTTGTCGCGGGAGCGGGAGGCTGTTCTGGCCGCTGCGCTGGCGGAAGTGCCTGGTCGTGCTGCCGAAGTTCTGGTGCATGATGAGTATATCCGTGAGATCGCGCAGACGGTTGCCAAGGCGCGGGACGTTTTTTTCATGGGGCGCGGCTCCTCTTTCCCCATCGCCTTGGAAGGGGCCTTGAAGCTGAAAGAAATCTCCTACATCCACGCCGAAGGCTATCCGGCGGGTGAGATGAAACATGGCCCCATCGCGCTGATCGAAGAAAATGTGCCGATCATCATGATCGCGCCTTCTGGCCCGCTGTTTGAGAAGACGGCATCCAATGTGCAGGAAATGGTCAGCCGGGGCGGGCGCGTTATCTTCCTGTCCGATGCCGATGGTATTGCTAAAATGACCCGCATGGCAAAACCCTTTGCCAGTATCGAACTGCCTAAGGTCGACCCCTATGTCGCACCAATCCTGTATACCATCCCGGTGCAATTGCTGGCCTATCACACCGCTGTCATCAAGGGCACGGATGTCGATCAACCCCGCAATCTGGCAAAGGCTGTGACGGTGGAGTAACGGCTTCATTTTGCTGCCAGCGTCAGATAAACACTGGAAACCGGGGGGGCGGTGTGCCATGTAACGGCCCTGTTTCACCGTTGATCCGGAATTTTCGTTATGACCGCGAATGAACCTTTGGTGCTGGCCCTGCCGAAAGGGCGGATATTGGACGAGTTGCGCCCGGTGCTGGACGGTGTTGGCATTGTGCCGGAACCGGCCTTTGATGATCCGTCGTCCCGACTGCTGAAATTCGATACCAATATACCCAATCTGTCGATTATCCGGGTGCGCAGCTTTGATGTGGCGACCTTTGTGGCCTTTGGCGCGGCGCATCTGGGCATTGCGGGCAATGACGTTCTGATGGAATTCGACTATCCTGAAATCTATGCGCCGGTGGATTTGAATATCGGCTATTGCCGCATTGCCGTGGCAGAGCCGGCTGAGCTGGTTGCCGGCGATGATCCCAGCCGGTGGAGCCATATTCGTGTCGCCACAAAATACCCGAACATCACCCGCAAGCATTTCGCGCGTCGGGGTGTGCAGGCCGAATGTATCAAATTGAATGGGGCAATGGAATTGGCACCGGGCATGGGCCTGTGTCGCCGCATCGTTGATTTGGTCTCCTCTGGCCGGACCTTGAAGGAAAACGGGTTGGTAGAGGTTGAAACCGTGGCGGAGGTCACTTCGCGCCTGATCGTCAATCGGGCCGCCTTGAAAACCCGGTCGGAAGAAGTTGGCGGCTGGGTCAGTCGTTTTCAGGAGGTTGCACAACGTGCCGCATGATTATCCCGTATCTCGCCGGTTGCTTGCTGATGCGCCGGGATTTTATGCTGCCTTCGATGACCTGCTGCACAGCAAGCGGGAGATGGATGAAGATGTGGATCGCACGGTCGCGGCTATCCTGGAGGATGTGCGCAGCCGGGGCGATACGGCGGTGGTGGATTATACCAACCGCTTTGACCGGGTGGCGATCACGGTTGATGATTTGCGCATTCCTCAATCCGCCCTGGATGCGGCAGCGGATGCGTGTGATCCGGAATTGATCAATGCGCTGGAACTGGCGGCACACCGGATTCGGTCTTTCCATGAAAAGACCCTGCCGGCCGGGTTAGATTATACGGACGAGATCGGGGTGCGCCTTGGCGCGCGCTGGACGCCGGTTGCTGCGGCTGGCCTGTATGTGCCGGGGGGTACGGCGGCCTATCCCAGTTCCGTTCTGATGAATGCCCTGCCTGCTAAGGTCGCTGGGGTGAAGCGGCTGGTGATGGTTGTTCCAACCCCTGATAATGTAACCAATCCGCTGGTTCTGGCGGCGGCTAAGCTTGCTGGCGTGGATGAGGTCTATCGCATCGGTGGTGCTCAGGCCGTAGGGGCGCTGGCCTATGGGACAGAGACGATACAGCCGGTCTCTACCATCGTTGGGCCGGGCAATGCCTATGTCGCAGCGGCCAAGCGTCGCGTCTTCGGCACGGTGGGGATTGATATGATCGCGGGCCCGTCAGAAATCCTGGTGGTCGCCGATGCACAGAACGACCCTGATTGGATCGCTGTCGATCTGTTAAGCCAGGCCGAACATGACACATCCGCACAATCCATCCTGATCACGGACAGTGCCGATTTTGCCGATGCGGTCGAAGCCGCCGTGGCGCGGCGTCTGGAAACATTGCCCCGCAAGGCTATCGCCGGGGAAAGCTGGACCCAGCACGGCGCGATCATTGTTGTGCCGGACCTGGGTGCTGCCGTGCCGCTGATCGATGCCATCGCGCCGGAGCATCTGGAACTGGCGGTCGCAGAGCCGGAAGCCCTGTGTGACAAGGTCAGCAATGCCGGTGCGATCTTCCTGGGTCGCTATACGCCAGAAGCCATTGGCGATTACATTGCAGGGCCTAATCATGTCCTGCCAACGGCCCGCAGCGCGCGGTTTTCCAGCGGCTTGGGTGTCGTCGATTTTATGAAGCGGACCTCCATCGTGAAATGCGATGCAGACAGCCTGACTCAGATCGGCCCGGCTGCGGTGCGTCTGGCAGAGGCGGAAGGGCTGGGTGCCCACGGACTTTCCGTGGCGCTGCGCCTGAATATGCCGTCTCGCTAAGCGGTGGCGACTGCATTAAACTCCCGCCCGACAGCCTATTCAAAGGGAGTATCGACGATGAGCGACACTAGTTTCAACGACGCGACCGATAAGATTGTTGCCCTGACGCTGGACGAGAAAAGCGTCGTGCGCCGTGCTGTTGAGGTGGAGCATGAGCGCAAGGTCGCGATGTATGACCTGTTGGACATGAACCGGTTCCGGCCCATTGGCGATTATGTCGGTCCCTATAAGGTGCGCCTGGCGATTGAGGATGGCAAACGGGTGCTGTTCCAGATCGATGACGAGGGTGATGCGCATCTGACTACGGTTTCGCTGCCGCTATCACCGTTTCGCAGCATCGTCAGGGACTATTTCCAGATCTGCGAAAGCTATTATGACGCGATTAAGAAACATTCCCCCAGCCAGATCGAAACCATCGATATGGCGCGGCGCGGGTTACATAATGAGGGCGCGGAGGTTTTGGTCGATGCCCTGAAAGATAAAATTGAGATCGATAAAGCGACCTCTCGGCGGCTGTTTACGCTGGTCTGTGTCCTGCATATTCGCGGTTAACGGATAAAAGGGGCGAGGCGAAACAGAGATCAGGGAAGGGGCGCGCATGATATTCTCAGCCGACGACCTGCCTGATGCGGTGATGTTCTGCTGCACAATGAATTCTATTCGCTCCCCCATGGCCGAAGGATTGTTGAAGAAAATGCATGGCACGAAAATCTATGTCGACAGCGTCGGCGCCCGCAGTGGGGAGCTGGACCCGATGATGGTCGAAGTCATGGCCGAAATTGGCGTTGATATGTCCAAGCACACCGCCAAGACCTTCGATCAATTGGAAGATACCTTCTTTGACGCGATCATTGCCCTGTCCCCGGAAGCCCAGCACCATGCGGTTGAATTGACCCGCACCATGGCCTGTGAGGTCGTGTTCTGGAACACATTCGACCCGTCCATCATTGAAGGCAGTCGTGAACAGAGGCTTGACGCCTATCGCCAAGTGCGCGACCAGATCCATCAACGTCTCTTAAAAACTTTCCCGGTATCCTGATTTGAACGCTAAACCAAAGTTGATCCTGGCTTCTGCCAGCCCCCGCCGTCTTGATTTACTGGCCCAGATCGGGATTGTGCCTGATGCTGTGCATCCGGCGGATATCGACGAATCTGCCCAGCGGGGAGAATTGCCGCGGCCCCATGCCGCCCGCCTGGCATTGGAGAAAGCGCAAGCGGTCGCTGCCGGTCTGGACGACTCCGCCGCCATTCTGGCCGCCGATACGGTGGTGGCACTGGGGCGTCGAATCCTGCCAAAGGCAGAGGATGAAAAGACCGCGCGGGAGTGCCTGCAGCAATTATCTGGTCGCCGTCATACGGTATATGGCGGTATCGTGCTGATCGCCCCGGATGGAACGGTCAAGACGCGGATGGTTGAAACTGCGGTTGTTTTCAAACGTCTGCATAAGACAGAAATTGCCGCCTATCTGGCCTCTGGCGAATGGCAGGGCAAGGCAGGTGGCTATGCCATTCAGGGGCGCGCTGCTGCCTTTATACGCCGGATTAACGGATCTTATTCCAATGTGGTCGGTCTTGGCCTGTTTGAGACCGCAGCGCTCTTAACATCTATCGGATTTGAGGATTAACGACCTATGACGGGCGCAGCAGAAATATACATTGAAGGAAGCCCCGCAGAGCGCCGGGCCGGGCATCTGGATGCCAATGGCCTGGCCCTGGGGCTGGATATTGAGCGTGTGACCCGTCCCCGTCTGATCGGCGCAATCTTACTGGCGCGGGTGAAGGCTGTTGATAAGCGCCTGGGCGCGGCCTTCCTGGATCTGGGCGCGGCGGGGATTGGCCTGTTGTCCAAGGCAAAGGATATCACCGAGGGGGAGGCCGTCCTGGTCCAGATCACCCGCGATGCCCATGACGATAAGGGGCCAGCGGCCGTACGTCAGCCTGTTCTGTGGGGCCGCTATCTGGGCCTCCAACCGGGTCGCGGCGGCGGCCTGCAATGCGCCAGGGCCCTGGGTCAGGGGAAGCACCGGGCCGAGGCCCTGGCAGCCGCTGAGAGCGGGATAGCCGATCCCACGGACCTGATCCTGCGCGGGCCATCCTGGACCGTCAGCGGTGCGGAATTGAAGGCGGAGGCAGACCGATTGCGCGCAACCTGGGCGGACATTCAGGCCAGGGCAAAGACGGAGAAAGCGCCCGCCCTGTTGCTGCCCACAACCCCGTTTATTGAGACCATGCTGCGCGATGCGGGGCCTGAGGCACGGGTTGCCCTGGATGATCGGTTGGACTTCGCGACGGCGGAAAAGCTGTGTGCGGAATACTTCCCGGACTTGTCTGAGGGATTGGCCTTCCACAATGACCCTGCGCCGATTTTCGATGCATCGGGGCTCAGCGATATTCTTGAACAAGCGCTGGGGGCAGAGGTCACCTTGACCGGCGGGGGTCGCCTTACCATCGAACAGACCAGGGCCTTAACGTCAATCGATGTTGATATGGGCGCGGGAGAGGCGGGGGCCTCCACCAAGGATGAGGCGATCCACCGCCTGAACCGCCGTGCCTCAGAAGAAATCGCACGCCAGATTATCCTGCGCCGCCTCAGTGGTCTGATCGTGATCGATTTCGCGGGCCTGACCGGGCGTGGCAAGATGAAGACATTCCTGGATATCCTGCGCAGTCGGTTGAAGAATGCGGAGACGCACAGCGATGTTCTGGGAATATCACCCTCGGGCCTGGTAGAAATCACCCGCCAGCGTATGGGACCCAGCCTGGCCGATCTATGTCTATCGCCGGTGGCCTATCCCCCAGCGGCCCCCGATGCACTGGCAGCCGATGCCTTGCGCCGGGCGTTGCGGTTGCAAGGGGCCGGAAAGCCGGTTGTTGCCCTGCCGGACTCAGCGGCTGCCGTGCTGAATGGCAATATGAAGGCGGCACGGGAAGCGTGTGAGAAGCGCCTCGGCCAGCCCTTGATCCTGAAACCCGGTGCCGCCAAATTGGATGTCAGATTGGAGCGTGATCCCGCATGATGGACCCTGACAGACCCCGCATCGACAAGCATAACAAACAGAAATGCCCGATCTGTGGCAAACCCTCGGCCACCGATACCAAGCCGTTTTGTTCCGGGCGCTGTCAGGATGTGGACCTGCACCGCTGGCTGGGCGGCGTCTATCGCATCGAAACGGACGAGGGCCCCAATGATACAGTCACGGGAGAGGACCCGGATCGCACCGATCAGGACTGAGAATATCAGGTGCTTAAGGGCGAGGACATTTTCACGCCTTTGCTCCAAACAAGGCTTGTCAGACCGGTGCAATTCTCATAGAACCCTCTGCATTCCGGTGGAACAAGACCGACCCACCAAGCGCGTGCCCGGGTAGCTCAGTCGGTAGAGCAAGCGATTGAAAATCGCTGTGTCGGCAGTTCGATTCTGTCCCCGGGCACCATTTTTTTTAAAATGGTGCCCTTTGTTTAGATGATAGGTTCGAACGAAGTTCGAACCGGCGCACCATTTTTTTAAAATGGTGCCCTTTGTTTAGATGATAGGTTCGAACGAAGTTTGAACCGGCGCACCATTTTTCACTGAATCATTGTCATACCTGGTCACGCCCGCGCAGGCGGGTATCCAGGGCCACAGGCACAAAACTAAACCCGCCGCCCTGGATCCCGGATCAAGTCCGGGATGACATAGTATTAGCCAAATGCGCCCTCACCCTGAGGGGCGCAGCGTCTCGAAGGGTGGCCTTCCTGTAACCACCCCACTTACAGCCCCTCCTTCGAGACGGCGCTAACGCGCCTCCTCAGGATGAGAATGGACCCCTAAACCGTCGTCTCTCCCGCGCAGGCGGGAGTCCAGGGCTACAGGCACCAATCGCGCTTGTTGCTCTGGACCCCGGATCAGGGTCCGGGGTGACGAAAAAGTGCACGCTTCTGCCTCTCTGGGTCCTCTGCGCCTTCTAAGCGTCCTTTGCGGTAAACCTTCAAGAGCGGCAAGGCTCACACCCTCGTCTCTCCCGCGTAGGCGGGAGTCCAGGGCGGCCAGCGCATACGAATATGATACCGCAATAAATCAAACATTTCAATAATTTATACATTAATTTATAATTTGTTCTTTTTATATATTGACAATTTTTAGTTTTTTGTAAAATAATATGCAACTTCTGTAACGCATGGTGTGACAGATGCCGTTTTGAAGAGAAGGGCAGGGGGTCTTTCTCATACTACAAATTGGAACAAAAGTGGGGTAAATATGTTTGGTTTCAAATTGAACAACGTCTTGCGGTCGTCCTCTGCCGCCAATGGCGATGATGTGCTGAATATGAAACAAGGTCTGAACAAGCTGGGCCATTATGAGGCGCCCGCCTATGGCATGACACCATACCCAGACACGCCAATGTTCGATGGGATGAAGGCGTTTCAGAAAAGGAATGGCCTGACGGTTGACGGCTATGCCCGACCGGGCGGCCCGACGGAGAAGACGCTCAATTCCCATCTTGCAAACACGGCACATGATTTGGTCCAGAGGAAGGATCTGAACCAGTATGAATATCCCGACAAGTCCAAACGCCCTGGGAAGGTTTCCACTTTATTTGCCTATGATCCAGAACTGACGGACCCTTTTTACACGCCAAAGCCTAAGGTTAAGACAGCCATCCAGAAAGTTGACTGGAATGGCCGCCCGCTGCGTCTGGGGGGCGGCGTGGGGCAGGGGCAGGTCAATCGGGGCCAGGATGTTGTCGGCTTGAAGAATGCGCTGGCCTGGACCGGCCATTACCCGGTTGAAAAGGCCCATCTAGGGAACCCGACGACCGACGAAGATCTGAATTGGGGGCTGAGAGGCTTTCAACGGGACTTCGGCCTGAAGACCGACGGTTTCTCTCGTCCGGGCGGAGAGACCGAGGTGCGACTGAACGACCTGATCTCTCCCTTGATCAAGAGGGCCTCGGCGACGACAAGCGAATTTCGACCAGATGAACCGACAACTGGCGCCAATCTGCTGATGCAGACTGGAATGAGTACCGATGCCAGAACGGAGGATGCAAAGTCTGGCTCGGTGCAAGTGTCGGACGCTTCGGGCTATCGACCATCAGGGTGGCAAAATCCAACGAAATGGGCGTTGGAGGAGGCGGGAAAACAGACTCAAGGCGCAGCGGAGGAGTTGGTTGGCGATGTCAAGCACGCGGCGAATGAAGTCGGGGATAGAGTGAGAGGTGGCGCCCTGGATGCGGCCGAAGGCGTACTGCGCCTCGGTGCCGACGCGGGCCGCGCCGCTGGCCTGGACAACGCCGCCGACAACCTTGATCACTTCCTCGACGGAACCGGAAAAGATCGCACTTACTCCCGAGACAAAGCCCGTGAACGCCCCTTCATCCGAGAGGCGGAACAGAAGAATCAGGAACGGTTCGTGGATAGCCTTACAAGAGATAAAACAGTTGCTTTGGACGACGGCACGACAATAAAGTACAACTATCGGCAGCAACTTTTAGGCCTGAAGGATGGAGATGTGCGTCAGATAGTCCCGCAAAAGCCTAAAGGTGCATTTGGGTCAGCTGACCGTTGGACAAGAAACACCTCAACGTTTGATCATGTTTTGGAAGGAAACCTCGATGAGGCGCTTGCATTTGGAACGAACAAAGTGTCTTCGGATATCAAAGACGGTTTTACTGCTTCTAGACATGGTGACGCATTAACTGTTACCGGCGTCATCAATCATAACTGGAATGATCGATATGACTTTGATGGAGAATCATCTCCCGATCCAATAATGAACGCACTAACAGATGAAGGTCGGGCGGCAGAGTACGATAGTAAAGCTGCTTGGGCTCAGAAGATGACAGTAAAGTTTCGAATTGTCGGTGGGGATTTAGTCCAAGAGAATGTCGAATGGCAGGATTTAGAACCTGAGTACGGTCCGTGAAAAACCCCTTCTTGATCCTCAAACGAAGTGCAGTCGCGATTATCGTGATCGCTCTTGTTTATGTTGCGTGGGGGCCGGTCTGGCGCGGCATGAGTTGGGCCGCTTGGAACTGGATTGAGGTCGATTTTATTGCGACATGTCGTGTCTTTGAACATGATTTTCGCGAGAAGAATAACGACTTCGAACTTCTATACGGCCTGTATTCCAAGGAATTTCTGCGAGAAGTTGCACTTTTATGGGACGAAAGATATCCAGATATAGAACTCCAAGTTCGTAAGGACGGGACATTGGCGGTGCCCCTTGGATTCTATCTGCCGTACGCGGATCCATTTTGGTCAAAATTCACAGGCAGCGGTGCGGAAGTGGGGGGACGCGGCTACATTGTATCCGCACAAGCAGCCTACAGGATTTTCCATCGTCGCCTCTTGGACGGTCAAAACATGTCCGATTTTCGGCAATATGCAGAACGCGTTCGGGATTGGGAGGTATCTGATCAACAGAGCAAACTACACTCAGACACATGCGGGTTCATGGAGGAGGTCATCACGGTGGGCGGCAAGCTTGCATCGGATGATGCCGATACCCTGCAGTGATGAGACGATTTCTGGGATTTGGCGCAGGGCCATTCTGAACGTGTAAACCTGACCTGACATGAAGATCCCTATAAGCCCAAGCGCCCTGCGAAGGCGTCCGCTCCATTTGCCTATGATCCAGAACTGACGGACCCTTTTTACACGCCAAAGCCTAAGGTTAAGACAGCCATCCAGAAAGTTGACTGGAATGGCCGCCCGCTGCGTCTGGGGGGCGGCGTGGGGCAGGGGCAGGTCAATCGGGGCCAGGATGTTGTCGGCTTGAAGAATGCGCTGGCCTGGACCGGCCATTACCCGGTTGAAAAGGCCCATCTAGGGAACCCGACGACCGACGAAGATCTGAATTGGGGGCTGAGAGGCTTTCAACGGGACTTCGGCCTGAAGACCGACGGTTTCTCTCGTCCGGGCGGAGAGACCGAGGTGCGACTGAACGACCTGATCTCTCCCCTGATCCAAAAAGTCTCAGCCAATGCTGCCGAACCTCGCTCTGCCGCGCCCACTTTTGATGCGCCTGAGGCAAAAGTGGCGGCAGCGAATTCTCCTGACCCATCAAACACCCCGAGCCCAGTGCAACTTGCACAGGCACAAACTGCACCCTCTGGAAATGCAGGGGCTCCAGGAACAAGCCCAAGCACGCTGCCACGGATACCAACTTATAAGGGACCTTCCGGCACCCCCTCAACGCGGGTGACGCAATCCGATTGGATTGGTTTTCATTCCGCAATAGATGCGCAGGGGATTACAGATCCCCTGGAGAGAGAAATCTACGGTTCTATTTATTCCGCAGAAGGTGGGGGAAAGCGAGATGGCACCACGGTCGCTGGGATCACGGCTGATACGCTTATCAAGTTTCAAGAACGTGTAAAACTAGACCCTAAACTGAAATGGGTAGGCCCTCGCCTCCAAGCGGCTGGTATAAAGCCTGGAATGACCCCTGATCAGCTTTCATCGGAACAGCAAGTCGCCTATTACAAGATTTATATAGACAGTGCTGTCGGTCCATCTAAAGCATCGGATGGAAAAATCAGTGGTGCAGAAGTCTTTAAAACTACGATTGGAGACAAGAGCACAGTCATCGCCGTTGCGGACACCGTGTTCCGAGAAGGAGGGCCAAACGGCACAAAACTAATCCAAGAGGCAATAAACAAGACTTATGCGGAGCAAGGTCGCCAGAAATCTGTGGTTGAAGATTCAATATTGGGGTCCGAGTCGCTCAAAGCGATGGGCGACTTGGCAAAGGACCCAGCGACACGGAAACAGTTCATCGACAATTTGATGGATGGTAGGAGTGCTTTCCGCGCCACGGATCCCAATATTAATGGCGAGAATGCGCGACTGGATAGTTATCGGCTTCCCTAAAAGCGAGACTTCATCCCGGGTAGAACGGATGGATAGACTTGTGCGTACCATTCATCCAGCTTGGGCCAGGGCTTACCTGATGAGCCCTGTTGCCCCACGTCGAAAAAATTCCCGACATACCACTCCTCTTTGTCCGGGCGTTTTCGGGCAAATAATACTTCGGCTTCCAAAGTGCCATCCCAGCACTGTGACAACGGACTATTGTTCCGGGGGTAAAGAGGGATGTCATCCGTTTTATTTTTTGAAAGCAATGGGCTTTGAGTCTCGCATATCACCATGAAAGCAATGATAGCAGTATCATCAGGCCGAAGATGAAATAAATTGCCCCCCCAAAGGTGGTAGGGAAGATCAGGATCAATCAGCCAGGTTCGATCAACAAGCCGCTGGTCAGTTTTATAGTAGATCATCCAGTTGTCGGGATCAAAGCCTGGTCCAGTGAACGTTGCAATGCCAACCCCAGGTTTGCCAGGATAATTCTGCAATGCATGGCAGATTGGGTGATTGAAGACCTCTTCCGCGTCGGTTTCGGAGGGCCATCCAGCGTCGAGATCGGACCAGGCACCGCAGGCCATCATGGTGTCGACTAGGCATTGTGGGGAGCGCAGTTTACCAATGCAGGCGCTGGAGAACTTCTTGCCGTCACCCGATACAAAGTTCCACCCGTCGCCCGGTGGTGTACCAACCGGATAGCGTCCATCAAACTCCGTTGGCCACCCCCCGATTTTGCCATTTTGATTTAAAGGTGTGTCTTCAGCCCAAGACACAGACAGACCAATGCATTGAACCAACCCGATCAGGAACAGAGCAAGGCAGGTAAGTCCAAGTGTCATCGTCATACTTCCTATGATTGCAGGCAGGTCATCTTTGCAAAAGTATCTTCCGGTGTGAACATAAAACTGTGCTGAGGGATCAATCGCCAAAGATGCCAGAGCGGCTTCTCCAATACCTGGTTAGAACTTTCCCCTATAGTCTTCGCGCTGGTCCATAATGTTCCTTAATATCAAAATATAACTTTCGGATACCATTTGGTTATGAAAGGAGTAGAAAATCGTTCCACAGGATGGGAAGGAACAGCCTCGGTGTTCATTATAGAGGCTCCAATAAAGCCCGCCTATTGCAAATCGGGTCTGTTCCATTTTGTTTGCTATGTCGTCGCGGCTGAGTGAATCAGGGTCGATAAAGTCCGATGCGTAGTCAATGATAGCATTTTCTAAACACAAGGCTGTATCCAGTTGACCAGCCCTGATCGCTTGTGTATTCGGCTGAGACCTCAACTCTTCAGAAATCGCCCAGCAATGTTCAATGATTTCATCTGCCGTTAGGTCCGGCAGACGTTCTTCGGCGCGCGCTGAAAGCGTAAAGCCTAAAAGGCTCAGGAAGACAATGAGGGCGATGCCATAGCGAATGGAGATCAATAGAACGGACCCTATGCTGCAAGACTGTACCTGAATAAATACCGATCCAGTGTAAACGCCTTTGAAAAGCCTGTCACTCGGCTAATGCGCGGAAAGATGGTGTTGCGCTTGAAGAATGCGCTGGCTTGGACCGGCCATTACCCGGTTGAAAAGGCCCATTTGGGCGTCCCGACGACCGACGAAGATCTGAACTGGGGCCTGAGAGGCTTTCAACGGGACTATGGCCTGAAGACCGACGGTTTCTCTCGTCCCGGCGGCGCGACAGAAGCCCGCATCAACCAGATCATTAAGCCGATGATCCAGTTGGCGGCTGAGGATGAGAGAGTTTCACAAAACCAGGCCCAACACGGCGCTGCTTCGCTGAAGTTTTTCCGCCAAGAACGTAAAGAGGAAAACATTTATGGAGGCAGTGGCGGTTCAGGGAACGACCCAGAAATCATTGACGAACGAGAAGAACAACCTGACCACGGCTCGGAGTTCAAAGGAGAAGACAAGAGGGCGGCGTCGGTGTCGAGCGACAAGATGCCATCACTGACGGATAATCGTGAACGTCGTGATGCTATTGTGAATAACACGCCGGCAACTTTTCCCATTGCTGAGAATCCAGATGCGGATGGCGACAAACCGTGGTTCGAATGGCCTGCGATGAGCGAGGTCGGTGAGTACCAAGACCTTATTGAAAAGGAAGCAGAAGAGGCAGGTGTCGATCCAGATCTCGTTAAGGCGATTGTGTACATGGAGACGACCCATGGTTACTATGATCGCATAAAGGACGCGGTTTCTGAGCCGGGATCACTTCGACCAATGAACGTAAACGTCGAATATTGGGAAGGAATGGGTGTAAGTCGCGAGCAGTTAAAAAATCCCGAATTGAACATCAGGACTGGCATCAAGATCGTAAAGGGGATATCGGAACGCTTGAAGCACGGTGACATTCGAAAAATTGCTACTCTGTACAACAATCTGGCGGTAGAAAAAGTGACTGACTATGGGGCGAGAGTGGAAAGGCTTTACAGGGAAAGACCGTGGGAAAATGAGTAATCTCAAAAGATCGTCTTTTCTGGTCGGGTGCGGAGCCATAATGGGAATTCTTGTTGGAGCGGTGATGTGTTACGTCGCGCTCCAACACGACCCACAAAAAGCGTACTCGGATGACTGGCTTGCCTTAATTGAGTTGTTTTCTCTTTGGGCATTCTCGACGTTCGCCATTGTCCTGCTCTCGGGCGCGGTACTCTATCTTATCGTCGCTCTGGCGCGAAGATACTTGAGATAGTTCTCCGTATCTAAATTCACTCCTTATAGATCGACTGCGGATTTTTGGACGTGTGGTTCCTTTTACTCTCAACCGCCCCTTCCTCCCTCTAGCGACCTAGACAATTACTGTTCCTAGCATCGCAGGATGACCGATCTAATGATGGGCCTCTTTCGCGGCTATGTTCATGCGCATCTTCTCGCCGTTTAGCCTTGAAGGCTTCGCGTTGTGGGTCTCGGGTTCAGAATGACCTCATCGCTCCCCTGATCAAGAGGGCTTCGGCCAATACAGCCAGCATCCAGATCAGACCATGCAGCGCAGGCCATCATGGTGTCGACCAAACACTGTGGGGAGCGCAAATTGCCGATGCAGGCACTGGAGAACTTTTGGCCGTCCCCCGATACAAAACTCCACCCATCGCCCGGCGGTGTGCCAACGGGATATCGCCCGTCAAACTCCGTTGGCCACCCCCCGATTTTGCCGTTTTGATTTGGCTCAAAATTCGTATCCTCAGCCCATAGATTTGACAGCCAAGCGCATTGAAGCAAGGCGATTATGAAAAGAAAGATGGGAATTCTATAGCGAAAGGAGTTCAATGGAACGGGTCCTATACTGCAAGACTGTGTCTGATGGATCGAGTGTAAGACGCTTTTCAAAAACTGTCACCTGCACAATGCACGGAAAAATAGTGTTGTGGGTAGGGCCTCAGCATTTCTCCCGCCCGGCCATTACCCGGTTGAAAAGGCCTATCTAGGGAACCCGACGACGGATGAAGATCTGACTTGGGGTCTGAGAGGCTTTCAGCGAGACTATGGCCTGAAGACCGATGGCCTTTCTCGTCCCGGTGGAGAGACTGAATCGCGTCTCAACGATCTCATCTCTCCCCTGATCAAGAGGGCCTCGGCTACGATAAGCGAGCCCCGCTCTGCCGCGCCATCACAGGGCGTGCCCCAGGCGAACATGGCAAGGGCTGCCTCCTCTGATAAGTCCAACGCCCCGCCCCCGGTGCAACTGGCACAAGCGCAGGGCACGCCCTCTGGAAATGCAGGGGCAGCAACCCCCTCAGCGTCCGCGCAACAAATAGGTCCTGCTGCCAAGCCAAATCTGCCAAAATCACTGGCAGGAATGGATCTCTCCTTCCTGCATGCTCAAGAAGGTTTTGAGACGCAAGGATATGTACCTGAAAAGAAGGGTGTTCCGATTGAGAACAGTGGAGTGACAATCGGTGCAGGCGTCGATTTGGGTCAAATGAATGAGTATGACCTTAACAAACTCACGCAGAACCATGGATTGGACCCCGCGCTGGCGCAGAAGCTGAAACCCTATCTGGGATTACAGCGGGGACAGGCGCAAACCTATCTCGCGAATAATCCTATTTCCTTGACCCAGACAGAAGCAGAGCAACTGACAGATGCGAAGTATAGCCAAATCGCGGGAGACCTCATCCAACGGTACGATGCAGAGATGGCAAAACAAGGAAGCACTTCCACTTTCGCAAGCCTGCCGGACAAAATGAAAACTGTCGCTCTGAGTGTGGCGCTTCAGCATGGACATCTATATGCAACGACACCTAATTTTTGGGGACATCTCTTATCTGGGAATGCTAAGGCTATAGAGGGTGAGCTTCGAAATTTTCAGGATAATTATCCGTCGAGGAGGAACAGGGAGGCTGACTATCTGAGGAAGACTACACCATAAAGAATTCTTTAAGGTAGGTTTTAGAAGCCATCAGTCTCAGTCGTTTTTTTGATATAAATTACAATCTGAAGCGATGCGGATAAATTCCCCCATTGGTTCCAATTCATCAGCCTCGGGTGACCCTGGATACACAGTCTTGCCAGCAATAGCATGCCATTCATCATGCGATTCTGTGATCGCTAAATCATATTGTGTCGATGTAAGATAAGTCGCACCGTGGGCGTTATCTGTAAGAGTAATGCTGTTTCCAGACGAAAACGTAATAAACCATTGAGAATGACCCTCAATAGCGAGCTCTAGATAGTTATCTGATTTTTTTACAATATTGAAGAATTGATGGGGGAAGCTCTCACAGTAATAGCGAAGACGTGGTCCCAAGGAGCTATAAATTGTCCGCATGTTGAAGGACTGATAGAACTCCATGGGTGTGATGGTATGTTCCGTTTCGGGTATATTCTCCACTGTTGTGCAAGCGGCAAGAAGGCAAGAAAAGAGGATCATATTGTTTTTAAAGATCAATTTGTGGGTCCCTTTAGTGCAAGAGTACGCCTGACGGATTGCCAAGAAATCGTAGGGTGTTTTGCAAAACTTGTCACTCTGGAAGCGCACGGGAAGATAGTATTATGCCTTGCAGGGCAGCGCTGGCCTGGGCGGGGCATTTCCCAATCGATAAGGCGCATCGGCAGGATGCGACGCCCGATGAGGATCTCCACGGGTTTTCCCGAAGGTGCGGCCAGATAGGCTTTCAGCGAGGCTATGGCCTGATATTGCTTTAGCTCTTCTTCACGAATTCGGATTTCAGGCCCATGGCGCCGATGCCGGGGATTTTGCAGTCGATGTCGTGATCGCCCTCAACCAGGCGGATGTTCTTAACCTTGGTGCCGACCTTAACGACAGAGGACGAGCCTTTGACCTTCAGGTCCTTGATGACCGTGATGGTATCGCCATCCTGTAATTCATTGCCATTGGCATCGCGCCAGACTTTTGATGCGCCGGCGCTGGCATTGGCGGACCATTCATGGCCACATTCTGGGCAGTTGAATAGGCCTTGAGCCTCATAGGTGTAAGTGGACGCACAGGCGGGGCAGGGGGGTAGGTCGCTCATAAGATCAAATATCCAATATAGCAGATGGGATTGATGGTCTCTATAGCGGCATTCGCCTGCGGTTGACCACCCGGTCGGGCAATAGGTCGCAAGGGTCGTTCTGTTGAGATTGACCAACGGCATAATTGGAGTAGGAATAGCCTATTCTTCCATACCGGGTTTTTCAGGAGCATTCCATGGTGATTGAGCGCGGATTTCAGTTTTTGTTGAGCCCTGGTCCGACGCCGGTGCCTGACCGCATTCTGAATGCGATGCATCGTCAGTCCGTGGACTTTTCCGGTCCTGAATTCATTGCCCTGTGTGACGCGGTTTTTGAGGATGTAAAGGCGATCTTCCAAACCAAAGGGATCGTGCATCTGTATGGGGCCAATGGTCATGGGGCCTGGGAAGCGGCATTAAGCAATATTCTTTCACCCGGCGACACTGTGCTGATCCCGGAAGTGGGTGTGTTCTCAGAGGCTTGGCGAGCGATGGCGCAGGCCTTGGGGCTGGTCTGTGAAACGGTCCCAAACAGCTGGCGCAAAGCCATTGATGCGAATGCGATTGAAGCGGTTCTGCGCGCGGATAAAGCTCATAAGATCAAGGCCGTGCTGTTCGTGCATGTCGATACCGCCACCAGCCTGAAAAGCGATGTGCTGGCGGCGCGCAAGGCGATTGATGCGGCAGGGCATCCGGCCTTGTTCTGTGTCGATACGATTGCCTCTCTTGGCACGACGGCCTTTCCAATGGATGCCTGGGGTGTGGATGTCACGGTCGCAGCGTCTCAGAAAGGGTTGATGATGCCTGCAGGCTTGGCGCTGGTTGCGGCCAATGACAAGGCAATGGCTGCGGGTAAGTCAGCAAAGATGCCCCGCCGCTATTGGGATTGGCAGGAACGGGTCGCGGGTGAGCATTATCAGCGATTCTGTGGCACGGCGCCGGAACATCACATTTTCGGATTGCGCGAAGCCCTGAACATGATTGCGGAAGAAACCCTGGACGCTGTGATCGCGCGCCATGCAAGGCTGGCGCGATGCGTTAGGGCGGCGGTTTCTGTCTGGTGCGAGGCAGGGGGCATGCGCTTCAATGCAGAAAATCCGGCTGATCGCGCGGATTCAGTCACGGCCATTCTGACGCCAGAGGGGATTGATGCGGAAGAAATCAGGGCTGCCGGCCGGGAAATGAACCTGCATATCGGGTCCGCCATTGGGCCCTATCGGGGCAAGGGCTTCCGCATTGGTCATATGGGTAATATTAATGAGCCGATGATCCTGGGCGCGCTGGCGGGGATTGAAACCGTGCTGCGCCGCCATGATGTGCCTTTGGGTCAGGGTGCCATGGATGCCGCAATCGCGTCCCTGAACAGCCCTGTTGCTGATACCCTGTCTCAGGCTGCGGAATAGCCCCTACAACACGATTTCAATCGGTCGAATGCAGGGCTTTCTCTTTTTTCTTTGCCTTTTCGGCGGGATTGTAGGGGCGGGTGATGGTTTTTGTCAGGCCGCCGCGCAGTGGGATTTTGACAAAGTTACCCATTAATTCCAAACGTCCCGTGATCTCCCGGCGCATCCGATAGGTTTCGCCCTCTGTGAAAGTATCCCCGATCAAATAGACTGGTACGATATCGGTGCGGTTCTGGCGGGGTAGCAACAGGTCCATCACGCCATCGCCATTCCAATCGACCGTTAGCGCAATGTTGAGCACCGTTGATCCAATTTTGTGGGTGGAATAGCCAGATTTCCGGCCCCGCTCGACAATCTTTGGTGAGGTGCCATCCCAATGATACAGGATCAGGATGCCCCCGATATGTGGGGTTTGTATGACTGCGATATCCGGGTTGCCATCCCCATCATAATCCGCAACCCCCGCCGGGTTCAGCCATCGATTGGAAGTGCCGATGGGGGCTGCTTCTGCCAGGGGTACCAGCGTGTCGTCCTGGATGCCATACAGGGCAATCGTGGACCCGCTGGTCAGGTAGGATTTGATTGTCAGGATTTCCAGTTGCCCATCGCCATTGGCATCAACAAGGCGCGGCGTCAGATCCTCAAATACGCTGTCATCGGGCAGGTCATAGCGATAGGTCTTGCCGTCCCGCTCTGCAATCAGGCTTCCGGCCTCAATCGCATCATCCAGAATACCATGGGCATAGCGTTCTGTCGGTTCGGCATACCACGCCCGCAGGCCGGTTGCTTCCGCGACACCGCCGCCGGGCAGGCGCTCTTGGGCCACTGCTGTCATGGGCAACAGTATCACCATGAGGATGAAAGGTAAGACTGGCTTCATACGCCAAGCTTAAGCAGCGTTTTGCTGTCCGTCACTTGCTTCTTTTGCAGGTTCGGTCTTCATCGCCTCAATCTTCCGAATGAAGCTGCCGATCCGGGGGCAGATATCTTCACGCCAGCGTCGGCCGTTGAAGATGCCGTAATGCCCGACATTCTTCTGCAACATATGATCGCGCAGAGACTCCGGGATATTGGCACAGATATCATGAGCGGCTTCGGTCTGATCCGGGGCGGATATGTCATCCAATTCCCCTTCAACCGTCAGCAGTCCAACTGTCGTGATTGCCTCTGGCTTCACCAGGCGATCATTCCACATCATCGTTCCCGTGGGCAGGGAATGGCGTTTGAAGACATGCTCTACCGTTTCCAGGAAGAAATCCGCATGCACATCGGCAACAGACATGTATTCATCATAGAAAGCCTGTGTCCGCTCGGCAGACTCATCGTCACCTTTGCGCAACTGATTGAACATTTTCACATGTGCGCCCGCATGGCGGGCCGGGTTCATGGACCAGAAGGAATGAAGCTGTAAAAAGCCAGGATAAACCTTGCGATTGGCACCGGGATAGCGGGCCGGCACGCGGTGGATCATGTTGCGTTCGAACCATGCCATTGTGCGGTTTTCCGCAACGCGGGTGACAGCCGTTGCCGCCGCCCGTGTGTCGATGGGACCGCCCATCAGAATCATGCTGGCGGGCAGGGTGGGGGATTTTTCTTCTGCCAACAATGCGACAGTCGCCAGGACCAGCGGGGCTGGCTGACAGACCGCCATGATATGGACAGGCGCGTCGCTTTCCTGATGCAGATGGGACAGGAAATCGCGCAGATACTGAATATAGGTGTCGACGCCAAAGCGCCCTTCCTCAACCGGAATATCAGCGGCATCGCGCCAATCTGTGATCCAGACATCGTTTTCAACGATCAGGGCGCGCACGGTATCGCGCAGCAAAGTGGCGTGGTGACCGGACATCGGGGCCACCAGCAGAATCCGGGGCTGACCCTTGAACTTCGCAGGTTTGCTGAAATGAACCAGATCGCCAAAGGGCGCTTCCAGGTCTGGTTCGATGGTGACAGGCACATCCTGGCCGTCAATTTCAACAGTGTCGATCCGCCATTCCGGCTTGCCACGAATAGCAATCAGACTTTCCAGCACGGTGGAGCCTGCGGCCAACATGCGGCCAACGGGAGTCCAGCTCATCGGGTGAAACGGGCTGTCGAAGGTGATGCGCGTTGCTTCCGCCATCCACCGAAGCGGCATTAGCGCGCGAGACCGCGCATCGTGGAATGAATAGAGCATCAGGTGTCCTTAGTAACGATTAGAACGGTCCCTATGATATAGGTTTATGCTGCAGGTGCGAAAGGAAAAAATATTATCCTGAAATAACAGCGCTTTACCTCAGAAAGTGAGGGATTTTATCTGTTTGATCTGTGGCAGTTCCTGAAGTTTCCCCAGAAGATCCGGCGTTAGGGCCTCATCAATTGAAATCAGCGCGATGGCATCGCCGCCGGCATCCGCCCGGCCCAGATGGAATGTGGCAATATTCACCCCGGCATCGCCCAGAATGGAGCCAATGCCCCCAATCAGGCCCGGCTTATCATGATTGGTGATATACAGCATATTGGGGGACAGTTCTGCTTCTATTGCAATGCCCTTGATATTGACCAGCCGCGGCAGTTTCCCACCAAACAGCGTGCCCGATACGGATCGTGTAAACCGTTCTGTTGTCAGGGTCAGCCGGATCAGGGTCTGGTAATCGCCGGGGCGGTCATGAATGACTTCAGACACGTCTATGCCGCGTTCCCGGGCAAATACCGGGGCATTGACCATGTTAACCGCTTCGGAAAAGGGCTTCATCACCTCCGCCAGGGCCGCCTGAACCAGGGGCTTTACATTCAGCTTGGCAACATGGCCTTCAAATTCCATCGTAATCGCTTTAATCGCTGATTCGGTGACTTGTCCGGCAAAGGCTCCCAATTGGCAGGCCAAAGCCATATAGGGCTGAAGGCGCGGGGCGTCTTCGGCAGAAATTGAAGGCATATTCAGCGCATTGGTGATCGCGCCGGTCAGCAGGTAATCTGACATCTGCTCCGCGACCTGCAGGGCGACATTTTCCTGGGCCTCTTCTGTCGCAGCACCCAGATGCGGGGTGGCAACGACATTTTCCAGGGCAAACAGCGGATTATCCCGCGCGGGTTCCTCAACAAAGACATCCAGGGCGGCCCCGGCAACCTTGCCGCTTTCCAGGCCGTCTTTAAGTGCTTTTTCGTCAACAATACCGCCCCGCGCGCAGTTGATGATGCGAACGCCTGTTTTGCATTTTTCCAGGGCGGCGGCGTCAATCAGATTTCGGGTTCCATCGGTCAGTGGGGTATGCACCGTGATGAAATCGGCACGACCCAGCAATGTGTCCAGATCAACTTTTTCGACCCCCAGATCGCGGGCGCGCTGGGGCGACAGGAAGGGATCAAAAGCCACGACCTTCATTTTGAGGCCCTGGGCGCGGTCTGCAACGATGGCACCAATGTTCCCGGCCCCGATCAGACCAAGGGTTTTGCCAAACAGCTCCACCCCCATGAATTTGGACTTTTCCCACTTCCCGGCCCGGGTGGATGCATCGGCGGCGGGGATTTGGCGGGCCAGAGCCATCATCATGGAAATGGCATGTTCTGCTGTGGTAATGGAATTACCAAAGGGCGTGTTCATCACCACCGTGCCAAAGCGGGTGGCGGCGGCCAGATCGACATTATCGACGCCAATGCCCGCGCGCCCGACGACCTTTAACCGGCCATTCCCTGCCGCCAGCACAGCGTCTGTCACCTTTGTGGCGGACCGGATCGCCAGGCCGTCATAATTCCCGATGCGGGCCAGCAAGTCTTCAGCGGACAGGCCTGGCTCAAAATCAACCTCGATCCCCCGCTGACGAAAGATATCGACGGCGCGGTCGCTTAACTTATCGGAAATCAGGATTTTCGGCATGGGGTCAGCCTTCCTTTGTGATCATGGCATAGGCCCAGTCCAGCCAGGGCATCAGCGCGGTGGTGTCGCTGGCTTCCACAGTGGCACCGCCCCAGATCCGCAGCCCGGCCGGGGCATCGCGATAGCCATTGATATCCTTTGCGACATTCTCCTTGTCCAACAGGCTTGCCATCCGCTTGGGGGCCGTGGCGCGGGCTTCCCCCTCCAGCGGGCACAGGTCTGACAGTTTCAGGCAGATCGACGTGTTCGAATAGGTGGCGGGGTCGACTGGCAGGAATTCGATCCAATCTGTCATTTCAACCCAGTCCTGAATGACCGCCAGATTGGCCTGGGAGCGGTCGATCATGCCTTGTGCACCACCAACGCTCTCTGCCCAGCGCAGGGCGTCCAGCGCGTCCTCAACACACAGCATAGACGGCGTATTGATGGTTTCCCCAACGAAAATCCCGTCGATCAGTTCACCGCCCTTGGTCATGCGGAAGATCTTTGGCATTGGCCAGGCGGGTGTGTGGGTCTCCAGCCGCTCAACGGCGCGCGGCGACAAAACGATCATGCCATGGGCTCCTTCGCCGCCCAGAACCTTTTGCCACGACCAGGTTGTGACATCCAGCTTGTCCCAGGGCAGGGACATGGCAAAGGCCGCAGAGGTCGCATCACAGATCGTCAGTCCACTACGGTCCTCAGCGATCCAATCCGCATTAGGGACACGGACCCCACTGGTCGTGCCGTTCCAGGTGAAAACGATATCCCGATCCTTTGCCGTTTTGGTCAGGTCCGGCAGAAGGCCATAATCTGCTTCAATGGCCTGGACATCGCTCAATTTCAATTGCTTGATCACGTCACTGACCCAGGTTTTGCCAAAGCTTTCCCAGGCCAGCATATCAACGCCGCGCGGCCCTAACAGGGACCACAGTGCCATTTCCACCGCGCCCGTGTCTGACGCAGGCACAATCCCTATTCTGTAGTCTGCCGGAATGTCCAGAATGGCGCGTGTGCGGTCAATGACCTCTTTCAGCTTTGCCTTTCCTGGACCGGATCGATGGGATCGCCCGACCAGGGCATCTTTCAGCGCGTCAGGGCTCCATCCCGGACGCTTGGCGCAGGGGCCAGAAGAGAAATTGGGATTAGCGGGGCGGGTGTCTGGTTTCTGGGTCACAGGCGGGGTCTCCAAGGACGGGCAAGGCGGGATCGTTGCTGATGACGGTCACGGGCAAAACCCTCATGCCAATCAGCTGCGCGAAAGCTAGGCACGCCGTGGCGCGTCGTCAATGCCCAATGTGTCGCAAAATAAGGAAAATATGTCGCATATATTCTCAGCGCTGTATCGCCGCGATCAAGGCCTTATACAGGCGCAGTTGGGCTGGCTTTTGTGGCATATATTCTGGATGCCATTGAACGCCGACCATGAATCGATCCCCGGTATGTTCAATCGCCTGTGTCACCCCCCGCGGGTCCTGGGCGACGATACGCATCCCATCGCCAGGGGCGTTGATCGATTGGTGATGCAGACTGTTCACCCGCAGGGATGACCGCTGAAGGATGGATTGCAGTTTTGTATTTTCCTGGACAGTAATGCTGAGTTTCGGGAAGACGGTTCGAATGCGTGGCAGGTCCGGATAATGGGTATAAATATCCTGAATCAGGTTTCCACCACGCCATAGGGCCAGCATTTGCGCGCCCCGACAGACGCCCAGAATGGGCAATGGCTGGTCTGTGGCCGCTTCCAGCAGCGCGCGCTCTAATGCGTCCCGTTCCGGGTCGTATCTGATTTTCAGATCCAGGGTGCCGCCATACAGGGTCAGGTCGATATCGTCTCCTCCCCCGATCACCAAACCATCCAGACTTAAAATACAGTCTTTCGGGTTTGGGACACGCGATGCCGTCAGCCGCTTGGCCCGGCCCCCGGCTCGCCAGATCGCCAAGCGCTGAAATTGCCAGGAACGCCATCCGCGCAAGTGACTGGTCGTGACCCCGATGATAGGGCGCGTCATGGGCAATAGGCCTTCGCCAGGTCAGTAGAAAAGACTTCGACGTCATCTGTCAGGGGAAGCGGGGACAGGCCCTGAAAAGATTCACATGCCTTATCCAACCCATCGGAATCGGCAGCAAGGCGTTCAACTGTCACCCAGCGTGACCACTCTGCAAGGGGCCCCGCCTCCTGGCCACTGAACAGCGCATTTGGCAATCGCCAATGATAGGCGGGTCGTGCCTTGATGCGTGGGTCATCCACGGCGCCAGAAACCCGCGCCGCACGCAGATGACTAAACAGGGGTAACATGTCCAATTCGCGGTTTCGCGTTGGATTGAAAGACAGATAATCACCAATCATTGCATTCAGATCCGGCGTGTAATCTGGGGCGCATACCCGCTTGATATAACTTGACGGGAAGGGGTCTATATAGGGGAAAATCCTTCTAGTTCCATCAACTTGTATCGCACTTCTCAACCAGGGGCTTAACAACAGATAGGCCTTTAGTGTCGGCAATATATGCCCAACGGTCGTGCCGCTGGTTTCCACATTCATGTGCAGTCCAAAGGCATACAGCAAACCTTCATCGGTTCCAGCCGCCCCAGCCTTGTGCAAGGCGCGATAAAGATCTTCTATTTGGTTCAGCTCCGTCCAGGGAATGGGGGGGCAAACCACCTCGCACGGTATCAGGTCCCCGCCCAGATCGCCGATCAACCGGCTGGCTTCGGTATCCAGGTCCCGCAGCCAGTTGGCCATTTCGGAAAGCCAGGGCTTGCGCTTTTCGACATCACTCAGCTTCTCATTTGGATGTGCGTATTGTGCATCCAATTCGACCAGGAAAACACCATGGCGGCCTTCCTGAATTTCATAGCGATGGGGATCTACTTCGACCACTTTTCCGCCAAATCGCTGTGTGACAAGCGTGGCAGCATCGCGTGGTTTTAAGGCGGCGAATTCGATTTCAATTCCCACACGCCGATCCTGTACGCCGTCAGAGGTGCGACAGGGGGGGGCGAGGGCGGATTTCATGGTTTGGTTCACTATCATCTCTGCACCATCTTACAGAATGTGCTGGTGATTTAAAGATCGAACCAGAAGGGCGCAAACAGGCTGAAGGCCAGCCAGCACAGGATCAACAAGGGTGCGCCAGCCTTCAGAAAGTCCTTAAACTTATATCCGCCAGGGGCCATGACCAGAAGGTTTGTCTGATATCCAACCGGGCTGGCGAAGGAACAGTTGGCGGCAAAAACCACTGCAACTGCAAAGGCTTCCGCTGGAACGTTAATGGTGTGCGACACTGCAACGGCAATCGGGGTGAACAGAACCGCCGTGGCCTTCGTCGATAGCACATTGGCCAGAATTGCCGTCAGCAGAAAGAAGCCGGACAGGACAATAGCGGGGCTTGTTCCGCCCAGCACATAGACCAACCCCTGAGCCAGGAAACTCGCCCCGCCACTTGCCTGCATCGCAGCGCCCAGCGCCAGGGCCGCGGCGATCAACAGAATGATCTTATGGTCAATCGCGCGGATCGCTTCTTCCGCTGTCATCGCACCACAAATCACCATCGCCGCCGCCCCGGTCAGGGTGGCAACCTCTGTCGGCAGAAGGCCGGTTGCTGCGGCGGCAATCGTGGCCAGGAAGATCGCCCCGGCGCGTTTCGCGTGATGCGGCTGGGGCAGGTCTTCGGCAGACCATTCCATCAAAACCACTTCCTGGCTGCCGCGCAGGGCCTCAATATCCGACCGGCGCCCCTGGATCAGGAGAATATCGCCTGGCTCCAAAGGGATTTCAGTGGGTCTGGTGCGTGCCATGCGGCTGCGCCGTTCCACCCCCAGCACGACACAGTCATGGCGATATCGAAACCCGATCGTATCCAGTGTCCGCCCCACCATGCGGGATGCCGGGGTGACCATGACTTCCGCCACCGACTGCGCGCCTGATTTCCAGGGGGCATCGGCATCAATCATGCGGGCAAGACCGCTGCGCATCATGATGTCGGGGGTGATCGCACCGGGATTTTCCTTATGAAACTGCAACAGCCGGTCGCGTGTCGCCGCAACGATCAGCACGTCATCGGGCTGTAGCGGGATTTCATCATAAGGGGGAAGGCGAACCTCGCCTTCGCTCTCAACCGACAGAACCGTGATATTGTTCAATTCTGGAAAGAATCCGGCAGAAGGCGTCATGCCGTCCAGTTTGCCATGATGTCGCACAGTGATCTGTGCTTTGAACTGTTTTGCCTCGCGTTGCGATGCCTCAATCTTGCTGGCGCGCTCCGGCAACAGCTTGGGCAGGATGAAAACAACATAAACCATGCCGACTGCAGCTACGACCAGTCCCGGTACCGTGAAGCTGAAAAAGCTAAATCCGGGCTCCCCCAACTCGATCATCGCGCTGGACACCAACAGGTTGGTGGACGATCCGACCAGCGTGGTCATGCCCCCCAGAATAGCCGCGAAGCTGAGCGGCATCATATATCGGCCAGACGGTCGGTCTGAGCGTACGGCAAGGGCCTGCATGATCGGTATGAACAGGACGACAACGGGAATATTGTTCAGCACCGCCGAGACACTGCACACCATCAACAGCGTCAAACCAATGGCGGCAATCGGGCGTCCCTGAGATACGGCATTGACCAGTTTCGCAGCACTGTCCAGCGCGCCTGTCCGGTTCAATCCTTCGCCCAGAATCAGCAGCGCCAGCACCGTCAGCATGGCCGGATTGGCAAATCCGGTCAGCAGGGATTTTGCGCTTAGCAGGTTCTTCCCGTCCGGGCCTGGAACCGGCAACAGGTGGAACACCACCATCAGCGCACAGATCACCGCCAGCGACGTCACCTCCAGCGCCAGCTTTTCCGTGGCATAGAAGTATAGGGCACCCCCAATAAGAATGAAGACCAGGATCATTTCCAGCGTCTTCACATCGGTAAAATCCATAAACCAATTCCCCTTTGGGTCGTTCCTGGCGTGAATGCCATCGGCACGGCGCTGCACTTTAAAGCCTATCGTTATGTCCCAGCATGGACAATCGGTACGATGCGGCCTGAAGTCCGTGAATGAAATCTATCGCATCCCGGAGCAAGGGTCGCATATTAGTCACTGGGTGTCGCATCTGGGAAATTTATATTGACCCAGCTTTGACTCCGTCTATCCTTTTATAAGCATCATCATGCCTTTCAGCTGTGCTGTATCGGGCAAGTGTGGTTAAGAATGGAAGGGGCCCCCAATGGCGAAGTTCAGAACGCATTTTGAATTGGATATCCAGGATATCGATTTCATCGAAGTGTCCCTGACCCGGCGTGTGGGGGATTTGACCCGCCGTGTCATGAATGCCCGTCAATCCGACTCGGAAGAGGGCACGAGTTCCGCAGACCTGATGCAGGAAATTCAGCAGATTCGCGGCCTGTTGGGGAAAATTCACGAACAGAAAATCTGGTTTGACCCGAAAGTCTATCAGCCACGCGGCTAGGCTGTTCTCAGCCCGTCCCGAATCCTATTCCGGGGGCGGAATGCTGGTCCATTTTGCAAAGTGAGAGGCTTGGGTCCCCGGCACCATAAATGCTAGGGTGACGCATAGGTTCAGCAATGAGGATGGCAGGGTATGGTTCGGTTGATGATTTGGGTTGTGATTGCTCTGCTGTCATTTTCCACGGCCCAGGCTCAAACGACGCCCACTGCACAGAAGGAACGGGTGGTCGGGCAATTCGGAGATTGGAGGATTCTGTGCGATTCCGCCGATAACAGCGATTGCTACATGGTCCAGAACGGGTCGGATGCCACTGGAAAACCCATCGTGGAATTTAGCCTGATCCGGCTGCAATCCGACCCCAATATTCCAGCCGGGGGTACGGTTATTGTGCCCTTGGGCACGGCCCTGCCGGAAGGGGTCGCCCTGCAAATCGATCAGGGGGAGCGGTTGCGCTATGTCTATGAATTCTGCGCCCCGGCCGGCTGCGTCGCCAATATGGCGCTGACGGCTGACCAGGTCCAATCGATGCAGGCCGGCGCGCGGGCAACCATCACTATTGCCAGGGCCGCCAATCCCGATGCGCCTATTGCGATACCCATCTCCCTGAATGGTTTCACCGCCGCCTATAAGGCCCTGGCACAGTAAGGGTCAGCCCCGCCCGCGATAGGGGGGGACGCCTTGATCGGGGATCCAGACCCCTTCCGGGGCGGGCCCAGTCTGATAGAAGACATCGATGGGAATCCCACCGCGCGGATACCAATACCCGCCGATGCGCAACCAGACCGGTTGCAGGAACTCCACTAAGCGCCGCGCAATTCAGCACACGCGCCGCCCTTCAATGCCGTTAGCATGGCGAAGGACAAATGGGCACATATCAGCGCCTCGCTTTCTATATGTCTATTATTTCTCGCAAGCCATCAAAACCAAATCTATCGGGTTTAGCGCTTGGTGTGTTTACACGCGACATACAATTATTCAGATTACAAGCTTGATTTTGAGTGGAATGAAAAATACGCTATGTTTATTAAAAATAGTAAATTGAGGATACTATGATTAAACTAACTGTTGGAGCTATTGCTCTTTTTACATTGATAGGCGCGTCAATTGTTTCAGCCCAGAATCTGTCCGGCCCTCAGAAAAATGCTGTCAGGTCTGCAGAGTCTTATCTAAGAATCGGAGGGTTTTCTCGTGAAGGCCTTATACAGCAATTGGCGTCTTCGTATGGTGACGGATATGAACTTGCTGATGCCACGGCGGCGGTTGACAGCCTTTCTATTGATTGGAATGAGCAAGCAGTTAGATTGGCCAAACAATACCTAAGTATGATGGGTTTCTCATGCAACGGCCTAATCGAGCAACTTTCGTCATCTGTGGGGGGTAAGTTTACAAGAAGCCAAGCAACGCATGGAGCAGAACAAGCCGGTGCCTGTTGAGGCCTATGTGATTTACATACTACGTTGAGGTTTCTGGTGATTAACTTTTGATGAACCAAATCGAACGAAGGAACCCCCACCACGTTATGGCGTGTCAATTATCGCCAGCGACGCACGCAGCATAGCTGCCGTCAAGCATATTAGAGAAAGCGAAGCCCTGACGGGGCTAAATGAAACTTTCAAATCCCAAAACTAGTGCTTCAGAAGAACTTCGTCAAAAGCGTTAGCATTGTTGTAGCTGATTTGGGCCGTAGCTTAGGCCAAGGGAAAAGTGGCGTGCTTATGCGCGCACCATTGCCTCAGCTTCTTGGGCATCGTCGAATGGCAGTTTCAGAATGATCCACCCAACAGTCAGACAAGTTTCAAGGTAGAATTTTCAGCCTTTGCCAGGGCTGCCAACCCGGATACATCGATTGCGATCCCCATCTCGCTGAACGGGTTTACGGCTGCCTATAAGGCCTTGTCGCAGTAATCCTTCACCCGCGCCCGCGATAGGGGGGGACGCCTTGATCGGGGATCCAGACACCGTCCGGGGCGGGCCCGGTCTGATAGAAGACATCAATGGGAATCCCGCCGCGCGGATACCAATACCCGCCGATGCGCAGCCAGACCGGTTGCAGGAAGTCCACTAAGCGCCGCGCAATGCTGACCGTACAATCCTCATGAAACGCCCCGTGATTGCGGAATGATCCCAGATAGAGTTTCAGCGACTTGCTCTCCACCAGCCAATCGCCGGGCACATAGTCAATCACCAGATGCGCGAAGTCCGGCTGGCCCGTCATCGGACACAGCGAGGTGAATTCCGGTGCCACAAACCGCACCGCATAGGCCACCCCTTGCTGTGGATTAGCCACCCGCTCCAGCTCCGCCTCGTCAGGAGACCCCGGCAAAGCCACCTTCTGCCCCAATTGCGAAAGGTCTTTGTAAATATCATCGTTTGCCATGGGATCACCCAATCCATACCAGCCCAAAAGGCCGATTTAAGAATACGAAAAGTGAGAAAAATGGTGCTGTCGCAGGGAATTGAACCCTGGACCTCTCCCTTACCAAGGGAGTGCTCTACCCCTGAGCTACGACAGCGTTATCGTGGCGGCGGGCGATGTCTCGCCCAAGCGGGGCGGTGTATGCCATAAGGTTTGGACCGGTGCAAGCGCTTCGGACACGGACTTGACTTCGCCGCCGCCACCCGGCATTTCCTGCGTATGGCGACAGACAACAAGACATCGGAACGAGAGCGCGCACGCCTTCAGCGGCAGGCGGCGACCCTGCGTGCGAATTTGTTGAAAAGAAAGGCGCAACAACGCGCGAGACGCTTGGAAAACCAGGCCGAATCATCGGATGTTGAAGACGGGTCCAAAAACACCTGACTTTTGCCTTAGTCTCGCCTTTTGATATCAGCATTGTTCCCGAAATAAGGGCTGACTGTTTCCGTCCTGAAACCCTGTCGATCCGCCTGTCTGGTATATCCTGTCCTTTTGCCCAATTGAGAGGTTTGCATGTCCCCCCATGATCTAAATAATAGCCTGAATGAGTCGGCCCTGATGGCAGGGGTGCCGCATCCGGCAGAAGGAAAGACATCCGGCATGGACAAGGTTCGCATTATGGGCGGTACACCGCTGAAGGGGGAAATCCGGATCAGCGGCGCAAAGAATGCTGCCCTGAAACTGATGTGTGCGTCGATCCTGTCAGATCATGCCCTGACCCTGGACAATGTGCCGCGCCTGGCGGATATCCGCACCACCGCGCAATTGCTGGACAGCCTGGGCATTGGCGTAAAGTTTGAAGAGCCGGAAGGGGAAGCAGGCGCACAGCGACTGACCCTGACGGCGGGCAGCCTGAACAACACGGTCGCCGATTATGACATCGTGCGCAAGATGCGGGCCGGTATCCTGGTGCTGGGGCCGCTATTGGCGAAGCATCACAAGGCGCGGGTTTCCCTTCCCGGTGGCTGTGCGATTGGCACCCGCCCGGTTGATCTGCACCTCAAAGGTTTGACCCAGTTGGGGGCGGAGATTGAGCTGGAGAGTGGCTATATCGTCGCTGCTGCGCCCCAGGGGCTGGTCGGTGCCGATGTGACCTTCCCCTTTGTGTCGGTCGGGGCAACGGAAAACCTGATGATGGCGGCCACCCTGGCTAAGGGGCGCACACAATTATTCAATGCGGCGCGGGAGCCGGAAATCGTCGATCTGGCGAATTGCCTGATCGCGATGGGGGCCCAGATTACCGGCGCTGGCACGGACCGCATTGTGATTGAGGGCGTTGATGCCCTGAACGCCGCACAGCACACGGTTATGGCCGACCGGATTGAGACCGGCACCTATGCGATGGCAATTGCCGCCACGCGCGGGGATGCGACCCTTGTGGGTGCCTTGCCGGAAACATTGGGCGCGGCGATTGAGGCGATGCAGGCCGCGGGGGTGATCATCGATGCCGTCCCCAATGGCATGCGCATCCGCTGTGGCGCGCTGGTTGGGACCGATGTGATGACGGAACCTTATCCGGGCTTCCCCACCGATTTACAGGCCCAGATGATGGCACTGATGACGACCGCCCAGGGCGCGTCGATGCTGACCGAAACAATTTTTGAGAACCGCTTCATGCATGTGCCTGAACTCAGCCGCATGGGGGCCAATATCAACCTGCATGGGCGCTCTGCCATGGTGCGGGGCGTTACCCGCCTGACCGGCGCGCCGGTCATGGCAACCGATCTGCGCGCCTCAGTCGCCTTGGTGATCGCCGGTCTTGTTGCAACGGGCGAGACTTTTGTGAACCGGATTTATCATCTGGATCGCGGTTATGAGCGGCTTGATCTGAAACTGGCTGCCTGTGGGGCGCAAATTGAACGCATGGCGGGATAAGGTGCCGGATTTGGGGAGGGGGCTATGGGCCGTCTGATTGCCAGCCTGCCGCAATATGATCTGCCCTTCCTGAAGGCCGATACCGATGCGTGGTGGCAGGGGATCGCCCGTCACCTGCGCGATCAGGACCTGCCAGATGTGCCGGACCACCTGACCCGCATTGAGGATAATGAGCGCAATTGGCGCAATCCGAACCTGTTGGTCACGCAAACCTGCGGCTATCCCCTGATGACAGAATTGCAGCAGGACCTGCGGGCGGTGGCAACGCCGGTCTTTAACTGTGAAGGCTGTGCGGGCGGCACCTATTCCAGTGCGGTGATTGTTCATGCACATTCGGACTATCAGGACCTGGCGGATCTGCGCGGGCACCGTGTCGCGATCAACAATTGGAATTCCCATTCCGGCATGAATGCCCTGCGCCATTCTGTTGCCCCCCTGGCCGAGGGAAAGGCGTTCTTTTCACAGGTTCTTGTGTCCGGCGGGCATGTCCTGTCCATGCAGGCGGTTGCGGCCGGGCGGGCGGATGTTGCCGCGATCGACAGTGTCACCTGGGCCTTGATGCGGCGTTATCAGCCGGAGGCGTCGAAGACCCTGCGCATTCTGACCTGGACCGCCCCCGCACCCTCGCTGCCCTATGCGGTGCGGATTGAGGCGGATGAACAGACCTTTCAGAAGGTACAGGCGGCCCTGATCGCAGCAGGCGCAGACCCCGATCTTGCCCCGGTGCGGGATCGATTGCTGTTGAAGGGATTCATTCCCTGCGACACACCGGATTATCAAACCATGCTGGATTTTCGCAGCCAGGCGGAGGCGCTGGGCTATCCGGTCTTGGCCTGAGGCGGCCCCCGTGACAGACTTTTCACGACATGCTTACCGATAGGATGACAATGCGCCCTTGGGCTGATCTGACGACAGAAGAATTTGATGGGCTGGACCTGGCGCGCACCATTGCCGTGCTGCCGCTGGGGGCGACGGAACAGCATGGCCCGCATCTGCCGCTATCGGTCGATACCGACCTGGCCCAGGCCGTGCTGGCGCGGGTGGCAGATAAGGTCGATCCGGCCTTGACCGTTCTGACCCTGCCGGTTCAGGCCATCGGGCGCAGTGTGGAACATGAACACTTCGCCGGCACGCTCAGCCTGTCTGCCGAAACCACGATCCGCGTCTGGATGGAAATCGGCGCCTGTGTTGCGCGGGCAGGAGTTAAGAAGCTGGTCCTGTTCAACGGCCATGGCGGCAATGTGTCGGTTATGGACATCGTCGCACGGGACTTGCGGGCCCAGCACGGCCTGCTGACCGCCCACACCTCCTGGTATGCCCTGTCGGGGCAGGAAGGCGTGTTGGATGCCCAGGAATTGATCCATGGCATCCATGGCGGTCAGATGGAAACCAGCGCCATGCTGGCCGCCCATCCGGACCGTGTGAAAATGGCCAAGGCCCAGGATTTCCCGTCCAAAGGCGCAGACTGGGCGAAGACCCACAGCCATGTCGGTGTCGGCGGAAAGCCCGTCAAACTGGGCTGGCTGATGGGGGATCTGAACAAAGACGGGGCTGCGGGAAATGCCAAAGCCGCCAGCGCAGAAATCGGCGAGACCCTGCTGACCACCGCCGCCACCCGCTTCGCCGAATTCCTCTCAGAATTCGATGCGATGGATGGTTAGTGTGATGTGCGCTCATGCGGGCGCATGATGCTCTAAAACAACGATAACTGATCCGTTGGTTTTTTCTTTGGCGCAGGGTCTGGTTCGGGGGTTTCGTCCAGGGTGACGGGGGCTGTCAGGCTGGAATCGTCATTGCGCACGTCGTTGAGCGCACGGGAGATGGGGTGGTAGGTCAGGATGCGGGGGCCGGTATAGGGCTGCATCGTGGCGGCAGCCGCATCTTCCGGGCCGCTGAGCCAGGTTTCGAACAGATCACTGTCCAGGATGACCGGCATGCGGTGGTGCAGGTCGGCCAGGGCGGCGTTGGCCTCTGTGGTGACGATGCTGCAGGTCTCCACATCCGATCCGTCCGCGCCCTGCCATCTTTCCCACAATCCGGCAAAGGCGAAGACAGTGGCGTCTTCAAAGGCAATGCGGAAGGGCTGTTTTGCGCCACCAATGGTTTTCCATTCATAAAAGGCGTCCGCAGGGATCAGGCAGCGGCGGCGGCGGAAGGCGGTTTTAAAGGATGGCTTTTCCTGAACCGTCTCCGCCCTTGCATTGATCATCTTCGCGCCAATGGAGGGGTCTTTGGACCAACTGGGGATCAGGCCCCAGCGGGCCATAAAGGCACTGCGCCCCTGATCATCGCGGCGCACGGCCAGCACTGCCTGGGTCGGGGCGATGTTATAGCGGGCGGGCAGGTTCGGGATCTGGCTGAAGCCGAACAATTTCCGAATGCCGTCCACCGGCGTGGTCAGGGAATAACGCCCGCACATGTCAGCCTGTCTCGCCTTTTACAGTTTTGATGGGGGGCAGCATAGTCGATCGATCCCTTACCGCACCATAATTTGTGCCAGATCGACCAGATCATTGGCGACCACGTCCCAGTTTGACTCAGCCTTCAAATCGCCCTTCTGTCCGGGGCCATATTCGACTGGCCTTGGAAAGAAAGCGGTTTTCAGACCGGTCGCGCGGGCTGCGGCCAGATCGCCATTATGGGCGGCCACCATCATGACCTGATCGGGCGGCAGGTCCAGGGCAGCGGCGCTGGCAAGATAGACCTTCGGGTCCGGCTTATAGCCCTGGGCAATCTCCGCTCCCAGAATATGATCCCAGGGCAGGGACCCAAATTTGGCCAGATTGGTCATCAGGCTGACCGAGCCATTGGAGCATGTCCCGAGGGTGAAATGCCGCTTCAGCGTGGTTAGGCCCAATACACTGTCCGGCCAGGGTGGCAGCTTCTCCCAGGCGCGGTTCAGATTGGCCTTTTGCGCGGCGCTGAGATCTTTCTGCAGGCCAAAATCCGCCAGGGTCGCTTCCAGGTTTTCCAGATGCAGGTTATCCAGTGCGACATAGGGGCGATTGCCGCTGCGCACCTCCTGCATCTTGGGCTGATACTTGCCGCGCCAGGCATCGGCAAAGGCCAGCGGGTCCACGGGCAACCCCGCCTCCCGCACGGCATTGGCAACCCCATTGCGCCAGTCCACAACGGTTCCGAAGACATCAAAGATCAAAGCTTTTACCACGGAGGGGCGGTCCTTATACGATAACACCCTGTGAGTATGAGAGGGGCAGGGCCTATCGACAAGTGCTGCTGCCTATTGGTCTGGGAAATATTCGATATGGGTTTCGGCTTTGCGCCCGATATACAGCGCGCGGCGACCGCAGAATGACACGATATACCCAGCACAGCCCGCCATGGCCGCCTTTTCACAGAATCCCTGATAGGTATAGCCGGATACTTGTTGCTGTGCGTCGCGGATCGCAGCCTGCATGCGGGTTGTATCAAATGCCGGTGCGATTGCTGAATCGACCCTGTGTGTTGGCAGTTCGATGCTCTCCCCCTCGGGCAAATAGTAGGTTGCGGTCGCTCGTCGGAAGTCGATCGCATAGCTTTCAAATCCAGCGTCACTCAAGGCTCCCACGATCTGTGGAAAGGCCATGGTGTTTCCTTCCGCCGCCTTAAGGCAGGTTTGGGCAATGGTTTTGTGGTGTTCGTTCATATCGGGGTCTCGGAAAGAGGGGGGATTGTGCTTATTTAATCGGAATGGTGGTCATCTGGCCGCGTTGGGCCAGGCTTTTCAGCAAACGGATCAGTGTTTCGCGTTCCTCCGGGGTCAGTGCGTCAAAGAATTCTGCATCATTGAAATCTGCAAGTGCCGCTAGGTCCGGCACCAGGGCGCGACCCGCTTCGGTCAGGGCAAGGGTTTGTGCGCGGCCATCCTGAGCATTGGCCTGGCGCAGGATCAGGGATTTTGCAATCAATCGGTCGGCAAGCTTGGTGATTGCGCCCCTGGTCAGTCCCATCCCTTGCGCCAGGTGGCTGGGCGGTATCGCGTCTGTATCATACAGCGCGCGCATGACACACCATTCAGCAACAGTTATCCCCTTGTCCGCCAGTTTGGCCGCGAAGGCGGCAGAGACATGATTGGACACCATACGCAGCCAGTAGCCGATATGCGCGGTAAGGTCCGAAATAGGGCGCGTGGGGGGCATAAAACCTCCAATAATTGACTAGGAAACTATACGAGGATAGTTTCCTAGTCAATTAATGTCGGAAGGATTGGTTTTTGATGTGCCGCAAAGAAAAAACCCTCCCGATTTGGGAGGGTTTTCTTAAAGAGAGCGCAAGCTGATTATTGGCAGCTCAGGCATTCCTCGTAATCCGGCTGGACGGCCTTTGGCATTTCGCCCGCATTCACCAGACCCGCAAAGGGTAGGGAGACGGTGCCAGATGCCTTGATACGGACCGTGTCGTCGGCCTCTGCCCGCTGGATCGATTTGGAGCGGCAGTAATACAGGCTTTTCACGCCCTGCTTCCACGCCCGCATATGCAATTGATGCAGGTCGCGCTTATGGATGTCAGCCGGCAGGAACAGATTCAGCGATTGTGCCTGACAGATATACTGGGACCGATCCCCCGCATGATCCACCAGCCAGCGCTGATCAATTTCAAAGGCCGTCTTATAAACATCCTTTTCTTCATCGGTCAGGAAGTCCAGATGCTGGACAGAGCCTTCATTGATGGAGATGGAAGACCAGGTATCGTCGTCATCCTTGCCCTTTTCCGCCAACAGGGCCTTCAAGTGCCGGTTGCGAACGGTGAAGGAGCCGCTGAGCGTTTTATGGGTAAAGCTGTTCGCCGCTATCGGCTCAATCCCAGGTGATGTGCCGCCACAGATGATGGAGATCGACGCCGTGGGCGCAATCGCCATTTTGTTGGAAAACCGCTCCATAATGCCAAATTCAGCGGCATCGGGGCAGGCCCCGCGTTCTTCTGCCAATTGCTTGGAGGCTGCATCGGCCTGAATGCGGATATGTTTGAACATGCGTGTGTTCCACACCTTGGCCATGACGCCTTCCATCGGGATTTTCATCGCCTGTAGGAAGGAATGGAAGCCCATCGTGCCCAGACCGACAGAGCGTTCACGCATCGCGGAATATTTCGCCTTTTCAAACTCGGATCCGGCATTGTTGATGAAATCCTGCATCACATTGTCCAGGAAACGCATCACGTCCGGGATCAGCATCTCCTCATCCTGCCAATCCAGAAATGTTTCTAGATTGAGGGAAGAGAGGCAGCAGACAGCGGTGCGATCCTTGCCATGATGATCGATGCCGGTCGGCAGGGTGATTTCTGAACACAGATTTGAGGTTTTGACCGTCAATCCTGCCAGCTTTTGCTGTTCGGGCAGGTTCCGGTTCACGTGATCGCCATAGACGATATAGGGTTCGCCGGTTTCGATGCGTGCCGTCAGGATGCGGATCCAAAGGTCGCGGGCGCGCACCATACGGACCATCTTCTGATCCTTAGGCGAAACCAGCTTCCATTCTTCATCATTCTCAACCGCGCGCATGAAGTCGTCGGTAATGACGATTCCGTGGTGCAGGTTCTGTGCCTTGCGGTTGGGATCGCCACCGGTCGGGCGGCGAATTTCGATGAATTCTTCGACTTCTGGGTGCCAGATCGGCAGATAGACGGCCGCAGAGCCCCGACGCAGGGAGCCCTGGCTGATCGCCAGCGTCAGGGAATCCATGACGCGGATGAAGGGCACGACACCGGATGTCTTGCCATTGCCGCCGACGGTTTCACCGATAGAGCGCAGATTGCCCCAATAGCTGCCAATGCCGCCGCCACGGGCCGCCAGCCAGACATTTTCGTTCCACAGGCTGACAATGCCTTCCAGGCTGTCATTGCTTTCATTCAGAAAACAGCTGATCGGCAGGCCGCGCTTCGTCCCGCCATTCGACAGGATCGGGGTGGCGGGCATGAACCAAAGTTTGGAGATATAATCATACAGGCGCTGGGCATGGGCCGAGTCATCCGCATAATGCATCGCGACACGGGCGAACATGTCCTGATAGCTTTCATCCTGCATCAGATAGCGGTCTTTAAGAGTCGCCTTGCCAAATTCCGTCAGCAACGCATCACGGCTGCGATCCACGTGAACCTGGATGCCGCGCTCGTTCTGCTTAAGGTCACGCATCTGGATACCCAGATCGCCTTCTTCCTGCTGTGGGGCTTCCTGCTGTGGGGAGGGGGCGCGCGTATTCTGCGCGGCCTTGTTCAGCTTGGCGTCGAGGTCTTCGAACAGAGCGTCGTCTTGTGACGCTTTCATGGATCCGTCTGGCACGTGTCTTACCCCCAAGTCATTCGGTCCGATGCGACCATCTCGGTTCAATCTGTTATCCCCAGCTTGTCGTCCCCCCAAAGGGTCTGCCTGAACCCGCTAAATAGCATAGGGTTAGGCCAAACTGCAGGACGCTTTTGCTCCCGTTATTCACAGGCTGTGGACTGAATTCCTGTGGATATTAACGATATTACCCACAAGATATCGACCTTCTTTGCTGCGAGACACAAGATATAGCGAACCGCGAGTCCGTGTCAAAGGCAAAAATGACAAGTTTGAGACTCAATTGAGGCTCATGCGCTCTACATCGGAAAGCGGGGGAAGTTATTGTGATTCTGTTTGGAAGACAGGCGGCTAAAGAAAGGGATGGCGCTTGTTCACATCGCCTGATGCCGACAGGATGATGGCAACGGGGCGGGTCGCAGCGAAATTGGCGCAAACGATCATGGCAATAACCATGAAGGGCATTGATAAAACCATACCCACAACGCCCCAGATCTGGCCGAATATCGCCAAGGACAACAGAATGACTAGAGGGCTGAGATTCAAGGACCTGCCCATCAGGCGTGGCTCGATCAAATTGCCGACAGCCAATTGAACGCTGGTCAGCACTGTTCCTGTGACAACAAAAGGAATCAGCGAGTCGAACTGGACCAGGGTCAAAAGTGCTGGGAAGGCAACGCCCACCAATGAGCCAATATAAGGAATAAAGTTCAGGATGAAGATCAGCACGGCCCAAAAACCGGCAAAATCCACCCCGACCGCCGCCATGACGCCATAGCTGAATATGCCGGTGATCGCGCTTACAAAGGTTTTCAGTCCGATATAGGTTTGGATGTCCTTTGTGATCTCTTCGATCATTTCTTGTGCGCGCTTGCGATCATCTGTCTTCTGGAACAGGGCCTTCACCTTCTTCCCGAAAGTCACCTGTTCCAACAGAATGAAGATGATATAGAATAATACCGTCATCATGTTGCCGGTGATTGCCGCGACAGCACTGACGGTGCTGCCCAAGGTTTTCCCAACATCGATCTGTTTGATAAGTTCCTGCACGCTGGGAAGCTCCCGCACGCCAAAAAAGGCGAGGCTGTTATCCAGCATTGATCGGATATTTTCTTCATAACCCGGCAGGGCTGCGGTGACGTCGGCAATATTGCTGCGAATCAAATTCGCCAGGAAGATGAAACCGGCGATGAAAACAAGAATGGAAATCGTCATGCCTGCCCAGGTCGGAAGATGGCGACCGAAAAAGGATGTTTTGGTCAACCGGATCGCAAGGGAATCCAATAAGATTACGACGAAAACTGCGATGACAAAGGGAAGCAGGATCGCTTCTGCAACGACCATCAGATAAATGAACAGGGCGACAATGGAAAAGGCCGCGAAAACAGTGATGACCCTGAAATTTGTCCGGGGTCCGCTTGGGGCAGGGGGCTCTTCCGACATCGCAGCCTTTTCCTAGAGCAAATTTTACGTAAACAGACTCATTTTCGACGGTACAGTTTGGTTTAAACAAAACACTAAGTCATCTGACTAGCATATGCGCGCGCATGGCGCGCTCCCTGTGGGACCGGATACACGGATCAACTCTGTGCATCCGGTCGACCAGGGTGTCTGCTATGCGGACGTTGTGGCCGCAGAATTGTTGCTGGATGCGCTATCATCCTTGCGGCGATACGCGACCCCGCAATGCGCCTGGCAATATGGCTTGCCCGGCACTGCGCTTTTGCCACAGAAGTGGAATTCGTCTGTGCCTGGATGACCAATCGGCCATTGGCAGTGACGCTCTACAACATTGGGAATCGGCAGCGGGGTGTGTCGTTTCACCTGTTGCGGCCTGGATGACAGACCCAGACGGTGCGCTTTTCCGATTACCGCATTGCGCGTAACACCGCCAAGTTTCTCAGCGATTTGGCGTGCGGTGTATCCATTCGTCCACATTCCCTTGAGGAGGGTGACGCGATCATCTGTCCATTCCATGGTGCACCTCTTCGTGTTTTCGCCGGACCTCCCCCCGTAGGGCGTCTCGCCTGGCCGTTGGTCGTGATGCTGGCCGAATTCGGCGTAGCTCTCCCGCGCGCACGGAATCTTCCCCCGTCCGCTAAACCAATAGATATTGTGGTCTATTTGCTTGCCAGCACAATATACGGCTATTTTTTGAGTCTCAAGAAGAAAAAACGATTCGAGTGAGATTCTCTGCGGAGCGTGGCGATTCTATGGGAAGGTCAAGTCTTCAAGGGGCGAAAATTTGGTCGATTATGCTCAGAATCGTGGACTCATGTCGGTTAGAATCGCCGTTATTTTCACGTTTCCGCAGCGAATCGGGTCGAAATTGAGGACACAATATCTTGTGTTCCCATCAATTCAACTATGACGGGCAACCTGTCCCAGAGAAGGCCAGTTTGGTCGTGTGGCGATATCTTTGCTGCCACAGCCGGAGCAGCGAAGCCGGGCCCCGATCTCCGGCACCGGAATGGTTGGGCCAAACCGCGCAACCAGAACCGCCGTTGCGACAACCGCATTGTGGCCACAACGATTGCACCAACAGAAGATATCAATCGCGTCTTGGGTCAGATCCCCGAGAACGGTTTGGACACGGTGAGATTCTTGTCGGCGCAGATCGTTTTCTTTGATACGGCCCATTACACACTCATTTGTTCGATTAAATACCATTATTTGTTCTCTTAATGATCTTTTGTAGCATCAAGAGAAAATCAGAACAAGATAAGAATATATGAATGCGATGAGTCTTGATATCTATCGGGGGGCGCTGATGTCACCGATTAGAAATCACGGGGTCTCTTTTAATATTCCGTGATTTCAGCAGGGCTGCCGTCCAGGGGATAGACATGAAGCATGCGCGGCGTTTGGCGGCGCGCGGTCTGAATATCAGGGAAGCTGAATTTCTGAAGTGTTATGCCGATAAGACCCAGCCGATTGTTGCTGTGATCCTGCAGCGGCATTAGAAGCCGCTCGCCCATCGCAGGCTGAGGGCGTTCGCCAAACAGAATGCCTTTCAACAGCACCAGAGACGGACGCTCGATACAAGCCCGGAAATAGACATTTACCCGCGGGAGTGCTTCTGCGGGCGTTATCTCGTCCAGATACTTTCCGATAATCCCATTTTGATAGCGGCTGTTAATTTCTTCGCCTGCCAGTCGATAGCGCAGGCGGTCTGTTGCCGGCTCTGCTTCAATCAGGAACACATGCGGCAGGGCCGTGGTAAAGGCGATAGGATCGACCGCTCTGCGGTCTGGAATCCTCGGAGTCTCGTCCTGCCACAGGCTGCCCCAATGGGAGAGTAAAAGGATGCATTGTTCATTCGACAGTTCGGCCTTTACTCCGTCGAATGCGGTTTTCCAGTTCGGAAACAGACCCTGCATTTCGCCTTACAACTCCGATGCTTCAAGGGCTTTATGGAAGGCTTTGACGGCGGCATCCGGACCATTGGGATGGGACCAGACGGCCGATACAGCACAGATAAATTCACAACGCGTTTCCAAAACAGATGCCAGATTCTGGGGCGTCAGGCCACCAACCGCCACGCAAGGAACTTCCATCATCTCTGCCCACCAGGTCAAGGTGTCCAAGGCACCAGCAGCGGCTGGCAGATCCTTCGTGCCAGTGTCAAAGATTGGCCCGAAGGACACATAATCCGCGCCCGCTTCGGCCACATCCATACTGGTATGGCGCGACGTTCCGCAACTAACCCCGACAATGGCATCATCGCCCAGGATCTTTTTCGCCGCCTTGACGGATTTCACATCGGGCGTGTCCAGATGCACACCATCGCATCCCAGATACGCTGCCAGTTTGGCATTCCCATTTAACAGAAAGGCCGTGTCATGAGATTTGACCTCCGCCAGGACCAGAGTCGCTGCAGTGCGGATTTCATCCTCTGTCGCATCAGGCATCCACAACTGAAGACAGGCCACCGGCCCGCCCTGCAATGCCGCCCGAACCTGGGCGGCAAACGCTTCCGGTTCAAATCGGGGTGGGCTGACCAGATACAGCTGAGGCGCAACCGGGTCGGTCATGCTTTTCCTTGATAGATCTTGATGATCTGGTCCAGCATCGCCAGAGCTTCTGCGCGGGGGCGCTGGAACGTATTGCGCCCGATGATGGAGCCATTGGCCCCCCCGTCGCGCAGACCGCGGATTTCTTCGTACAGCCCATCCAGACCCTTCGCGGCCCCGCCGGAGAAGACGACAATGCGTCGGCCATTGAAGGACGATTGCATCACATGTTCAACCCGTTTCGCCAGGGTGGAAATGTCAATCTTCTGGGCTTCATAAACCTTCTTGGCGTCGGCCTGTTCCAGATGTGCCGTGGGCGGTTTCACCTTGATGATATGAGCACCCAGTTGTGCGGCCAGATGGGCGGCATAGGCACAGACATCCATCGCAGTCTCGCCCTCTTTCGACAAATCCCCGCCGCGCGGATAGGACCAGATTACGACGGCCAGGCCAACGGATTTGGCCTCTTCCGCCATTTCGCGAATCTCTTCGATCAGCTCATTGGCATAGTCAGAGCAGGGATAAATCGTAAAGCCGATGGCGGCGCAGCCCAGCTTCAGGGCATCGCCCACCGATGCAGTAATCGCCTGATCCTTGGTCGTTGCCCAGCTGTTAGAGCTGTTGACCTTCAGGATGGTTGGGATTTGGCCGGCAAAGGTATCAGCACCAGCTTCCAACTGTCCCAGGGGCGCGGCATAGGCGTTCAGGCCTGCGTCAACGGCCAACTGATAATGATAGTGCGGGTCATAAGCCGCCGGATTTGGCGCAAAGGATCGCGCCGGGCCATGCTCAAACCCCTGATCAACAGGCAGGATCACCATCTTGCCGGTCCCGGCCAACCGACCCTGCATCAGGATCGAGGCGATATTGCGCTTCGTGCCCGGCGTGTCGCTTTCGTAATAGGACAGGATTTTCTTAACTTTTGGGGTGATTTTCATGGTTCCGACCCTTTTGATCTTTGGCGCAGATTGGCAAATAAGCTGGCGCGGGTTGTGCTTAGAAGTCGGGATAGGCAAATACACGCAAGAGGCCTGATATGCAACGCTTCTGGCACCGAGGACCCGGAATTGAGCGCCTTTTGATTATCTGAAGCCAGGTGCAGATTTGAAAATCTGCGTTATGGCCTCAATCGCGGCGCGGATCAGCGGTGTTTTCGCCATATCGCGATGCATCAACAGCCAATGTTTCTGGGCAAGGTCTGGAAGTGAGTCCTCAAGTCTGACCAGATTCGGATTTTGATACCCCAGAAAATCTGGCAGCACCGTTCGTCCACTCCCCGCTTCACATATCGTCATGGCAGAAAGTTCATTGCCCGCCAGATAATGTGGCACAGATTTGCTTTTGTCCTCAATCCAGCGCCGATTCAGGCTGAAATTTGTTTGGCCCGCATCGGGGGCAATCCAGCGAATGGGACCATTTCCTTTAGACAGGTCCGCCTCATATTGCGCCGTGCTGTATACAGCATAAGTGGCTGTGCCCAGTCCCTTGGACAACAGATTTGCACTGTCGGGCAGGCATTGCCTGATCAACAGGTCTGCCTCCATTCGCATAAGATCTGCGGAGTTTTGTGAGGCATCCAGGGAAAATTCTGCATGGGGTAACGCTGACTGCAAATCTGGCATGCGACGGGCCAGCACATGACCGATCGACAGATCACAGGAAATCCGCACGCGCCCGGTCATTCCTGTATCCAGCGCCGCGCTTTGGCGCAGAAAGGCTCTGGCCTCCCGCTCTGTTGATTCTGCAACCGGCAACAGGTCCGTACCCGCCCGCGTAAGAAAAAAACCTTCCGGCAGGCGGTCAAACAGACGGGTATTCAGGGCAGATTCCAGGGCTTTTATACGACGCCCAGCGGTGGGCTGGCTGATGGCAAGACTGCGCGCGGCTTGGGACAAAGACCCTTCTCTCGCCACAGCCAGAAAAACGCGGATGTCATCCCATGACATTTTATACATCGCCACCATGACGTCATTCTATCAAAGACCACGGCGACCGCACCATTCATTTTTGAATATCATTCATTCAATCATGAGGATCCCAAGACATTTCTGAATGTCCATAGTGCGCCATCGAAAAGGCGAAAGGATCATGATGGATGGTACAGGTAAATCAGGGGGCACCGGGCTGGATGCTGCCGCCTCATATACGGGCATATTTGTGGGCGTTGCTCAGTGGCGTATTGTTTTCTCTGGTCTTTGCCTTTCCCAGGTTGGCGGAGTCGGCCCCTGCCATCGCCTGGATTGTGTTTATCCGGTATTTTGGGGGCTTCCTGATGATTCTGCCGGTGGGAATTTGCTATCGCAGGCAGCATGGTAGAATTCGACAATCCGGGCTGTTGGGGCATTTAGCGCGCGCCGGGGCAGGGCTGGGGGCCGCCTTCTTTCTGTTCTACGCGGTGCAGGTGGTTCCGATGGCGACCGCGATCAGTGTGTCTATGACCGATGGGGCGATTTGTCTGGTATTGGCGTCACTGATCTTGAAAGAAAAGATCGGCCCGCGTCGCGCCGTGGCGGTCGCTGTGTCCCTGGCGGGCGCGATTGTGATTATTGATCCATCCGTTGGAGCGATAACAGCCTCTGCCGGGACACTGGGGGCCTTGGCGGCCCTGGCCGCTGCAGTATTCATTGCATTTGAAAGCATCACGTATCGGTATCTGGCAACCCGTGAGTCCGCCCTGTCGATTGTGTTGCATCTTAATGGCATTTCAGCCCTGATCGCCTTTATCGTTGCCCTGAATTTTGAGTTTCCACTGTCTATCGGGGATTATTGGCCGATCCTGTTCATGGGACCACTGGGGGCGTTGGGTCAATTGGCCAATGTCCGCGCCTATGCCTTGCAAGAGGCAAGCTTTTTGGCACCGATTCACTATGCAGGACTGATATTCTCGGGATTGATCGGCTATTTCTTCTTTGCCGAGATACCGACGATGCAAAGTTTTGCCGGAATGGCATTGATCCTTCTGGGCGCAGCAATCGTGCTGTATGTGAAGGCACATCCAAGGCACCCCAATCCTTAAGGGATGCCTTGGACATGTCATCTTATCAGGGAATCTAGAGTCGGCCCGTTAACATCAAGACAACAAGGACAATCAGAACGACGCCCAAAACGCCGATGCCGCCATGACCAAAACCATAGCCATAGCCACCAAAGCGTCCACTGAAACCGCCAAGCAGGAAAATTATAAGCAGGATGATTAGAATCGTACCCAAAGACATATGATACCCTCCAAAAATCCGACAAGGTCGTAGTCAGGATTACAGGACATTCTTGTCGGAATGTTAAAATTACGGAACTGCATGCGGCAGATATTGGTGCCCGCCCACAGTTCTCGCTGCCAACGAATTGGCAGTGATCGATTTTTTTAGAACTTGAAAATATCACGCACTAACGCAGATATACGGTTTCTCATACCGTTGGCGTTACGTTAGGAGATTGATTGTCGCCTGGGCGACTTTTGTGCGGCCACTGGTGAAATCGAGCAAATCCTGGCGACGGGCAGAGGTGTAGTCCGTGGCGCGCACCGTCACAAAGCCACCAACAATTTCCAGATGGAATGGCGTTTTATTCTGAATGTGTTCAGCCGCCTGACGTTCCCAATCCGCCTTAAAGATATTCTGATCTTCGCGCGTGGCCTTCAGGAATTCCGGGATGATGTGATAATCGGCCGCCCCGCTTTGCTGATAGGCCGGCTGGGTTGTCGATACGCTGCGACGATCTGTGTTGCGGCGCACCACGACTTCGTTGTTTTGGTCGACGTCCAGATAATAATCGTCGCCTTCCACTTTGTTGCCCAGCGCAGCATAATGCCAGTTTTCCGTGGCGCTTTTTGCGCCAGACAGGATGTTTTTCAAGTCACGGCTGGCATTTTGCAGGATCTCGCGCTTGGTCGGATCTTCCACATAGTCGAAATTTGAATTCAACTGATCGATGGCTTTTAATTCCCCGCCTGCGGTCAATCCAATCATTACAGGCTGCCCCAGCTTTCTGTACAGATTGTAGTCGCGTTCCCACTGTTCCTGAGGGGGCGAAAACTGTTGCAACTCCTTGATACGACTGACCGCACCTGAAAGCTCATTGCGCAGATTTGCCTTTGTATTCACCGTATCGACCGCGATCCGAACCTCGTCCAGGCGTTCAAGTGCTTTTCGCATGAAGGTGCGCTGGCCTGGTGTCACGAAGGACAGGTCGTCGGTTGATTGAGGCTGAACCTCTACCTGGCCGGACTGGTCCACGGAATAGGTAAAGGGTTGGCCCGTCAGGGTCAGGAACCCGGCGGTCTTTTCCCAGATTTCTTTAGGCTCCACCAGGCCTTGTGCGATACCGCGAATGCGCAGCGACGCAGCAGACATGATCTGCTGGCGGTTAGCGTCCAATTTTGCAGAATCCAGGATTTGTTGAATCTTTTGGGCGGGATCACCACCGGTGCCAGCTTTTTTTCCAGAACTGCCAGCCAGAATCATTGACGCGCCAGACGCTCCAGAGAACGTCCCGCTGATAGATGATCTTAATACGTCAAAGATACTCATTCCGGTGGCCTCTTTACTTTCTGTGGGCAGGCGATGCCCGTATCGAAGTCAGTATTCTACTGATCCAGATAGCATGATAATAGCACGGCGAGTCGGAACTGTCATCTGGATTTAAATCTGGTCATGCAAGGCCTATGCCGCAGGGCGGGGTATTATGCGCCATCGCAGCACCCGGCCGTCAATGGCAGCCAGGCCCAGGCTGATCATCGCCATGCCTATGATATGTGCGCCCTCCAGCCGTTCCCCCAGGAACAGAATGCCCAGCAGGATCGCGGTCACGGGGATCAGAAACGTCACCAGCATCAGGTTGGTCGCCCCGGCTGTGGCCAGCACGCGGAAATACAGAATATAGGCGACCGCCGTGCACAGGGCCGCAAGACCGATCAGCGAGAAGACAACGCCTGCCGACGGCATTGCCAGCGTCCAGGGCTTGTCGATCACCATCATCAATGGGATCAGGATGCAACTGGATGCCGTGACCTGTCCTGTGGCCGTGGCAAGCGGGGATATCCCCATGCGCCGAAACCGTCGCCCAAACACGCCTGCAAAGGCATAGGACAGCGCCGCGCCCAGACAGGCCAGTTGGGCTGCGATATCAACACCAATCTGGTTCAGGACGTCGCCTCCGATCATCAGGATCACCCCCAGAAAACCAACAACAACACCTCCCAACCGGGCAGGGGTGATCCGTTCGTCCTGAGTAAACAGATGTGCGACAATCACGGAAAACAGCGGTGTGGTTGCATTCAGGATTGATGCCAGACCCGATGCGATATGGCTTTGGCCCCACACGATCAGGGAAAACGGGATCGCGTTGTTCATCAGGCCCATCAGAAAGAACGCGCCCCAGAGTGCCGGACTGGTTGGCATGCGAAGGCCGCGAACGGTCATCACCATATACAGGATGACAGCGGCCAAACCGACGCGGCATACGACAACGGTGAAGGTCGGCAATTCCCGCACGGCCACTTCGCCAAAGAAGAACGCCCCGCCCCAGATGATGGAAAGCGTGATGATCATCAACCATTCCATCAATGTCATGGTGGGGCGTTGTGGTGCAGGGGGCATTGGTTCTTCCTTTGTGTGGGTGACGCAATATTTCATTGGAAGCAGGCTGTGCACCACCCGTTTCTTGCGATTGAATTCACCCCCGTATTAATAAAAAAACAGCCCCGCCAGGGGCGAGGCTGCTTTATATCCATTCAAGAATTGGGTCTTAACCCAGTTTGCCAATCGCAACTGCCGTGTCGGACATGCGGTTGGAAAAGCCCCATTCATTGTCGTACCAGCTTAAGATACGAACCAAGGTCCCATCAACGACCTGGGTTTGCGTCAGGTCGAAAATGGAACTGGCCTTGTTGTGATTGAAGTCTGTGGATACCAGCGGCTCATCATTGGTGGCCAGAATGCCTTTCAGGGGGCCTTCTGACGCAGCGGCGATGATGGCAGCATTGATGCTTTCGGCATCCGTCTTGTTCGTCGCATCGAATTTCAGGTCGATCAGCGAGACATTGGCGGTCGGCACGCGGATGGAGGTCCCATCCAATTTCCCTTTCAATTCCGGCAGAACCAGGCCGACAGCCTTTGCGGCCCCGGTCGAGGTCGGGATCATGGACAGGCTGGCGGCGCGGGCCCGACGTGGATCGCTGTGCAGGGTATCAACCGTGCGCTGATCACCCGTGAAGGCGTGGATGGTTGACATGAAGCCACGCTCAATCCCGACAGCCTTGTTCAACACGGCGGCCACCGGCACCAGGCAGTTTGTCGTGCAGGATGCGTTCGAGATTACCGTGTCAGACGCCTTCAGGGTCCCGTCATTCACGCCATAGACGATGGTTGCATCGGCATCGGTGCAGGGGGCGGAAACCAGAACCCGCTTTGCGCCTGCGGTCAGATGGGCGGACGCCGCGTCTTTTGAGGCGAAAATCCCGGTGCATTCCAGGGCGACATCGATGTTCAATTCTTTCCAGGGCAATTCAGCCGGGTTGCGGATCGACGTTACCTTAATCTTGCCCATGCCCAAATCCATCCAATCGTCCCCGGTGGTGATTGTGCCGGGGAAGGGGCCATGAACGCTGTCATATTTCAGCAATTGCGCGTTGGCTTTGACGGAGCCTAGATCATTGATCGCAACAAATTCGATATCCTTGCGCCCGGCTTCCATTGCCGCCCGCAGAACCAAACGGCCAATCCGACCGAACCCGTTAATCGCAACCCGAACAGCCATACTGAAACTCCTTCTTTTTGATGTGCGTTTCCTTACAGCCGCTGTAACGCCGCTGTTACCACCGCATCTGCGGTTATCCCAAAATGCTGATACAACTCTTCTGCCGGACCGGAAGCCCCGAAGCCTGTCATCCCGACAAAAACACCATCGATGCCCAGATACTTGTCCCAGCCCTGACGGATTGCCGCTTCGATGCCGATGCGGACCGCGCCATAGCCCAACACACTGTCGCGATAGCTCTGGTCCTGCGCATCGAACAGTTCAAAACAGGGCATGGAGACAACGGCGGCCCCGATCCCTTTGGCTTCCAGCGCATCCCGCGCGGCTATCGCGATTTCAACTTCGGACCCGGTGGCGATCAGGGTTACCTGACGGGGGCCACAGGCGGCTTCGAACATCACATATCCGCCACGGGCACATAGATTTTCATCCTGCGGCAGGGTGCGGATTGTCGGTAATCCCTGACGGGTCAGCGCCAGGATCGACGGGCTCTTCTTCGTGTTCAGCGCCAGGGCCCAGCACTCGGCTGTTTCCACCGCATCACAGGGGCGAAAGACATTCAAATTCGGGATTGCACGCAGCGCGGCCAGATGTTCGACCGGCTGGTGTGTCGGTCCATCCTCACCCAGGCCGATGGAATCATGGGTCATGACATAGACGACCCGCAGGCCCATCAGGGCGGACAGGCGGATTGACGGGCGGCAATAATCAGTAAAGACCATGAAGGTGCCGCCATAGGGAATGATGCCCCCATGCAGCGCCATGCCGTTCATGATGGCCGCCATGGCATGTTCGCGCACACCATAATAGATATAGCGACCGGAGAAGTCGTCTGCCGAAACTGGTGTCGTCGCCGGGGTCTTGGTATTGTTCGACCCGGTCAGGTCCGCGGAACCGCCGACCATTTCAGGAATGCTGGCGGTCAGGACTTCCAATGCCTTCTGAGAGGAGGCACGCGTCGCCAGTTTTGGCGCGTCTTCAGACAGTTTCTTTTTGTATTTGGTCAGGGCCACTTCCCAGCCATCGGGCAGGTCGCCTGCCATGGCCCGCAGGAAGGTCTTGCGTTTGGCAGCATCTGTCTTTCCAAGGGTCGCATCCCAGGCTTTGCGGGCTTTCGCGCCCCGTGCGCCAATCTTGCGCCATTCCTTCAGAATATCGTCTGGAATGTCATAAGGCGCGTGGTCCCAGCCCAGCGCGGCGCGGGTTCCGGTGATTTCATCCTTGCCCAGCGGGGCACCGTGGCTGCCTGCCGTGCCAGCCTTTTTCGGTGCACCATAGCCAATTGTCGTTTTACAGGCGATCAGCGAGGGTTTGTTGGATCGCTTGGCAGCGCGGATGGCCTTTTCCACGGCGGCTGCGTCATGACCATCGACGCTGCGTACATCCCATCCGCTGGCCTTGAAGCGTGCCGCCTGATCGTCAGAAACCGATAGAGACGTCGGACCATCAATGGAAATGCCATTGTCATCGAACAGGACGATCAGTTTGGACAATTTCAGATGCCCGGCCAGCGATATCGCTTCGTGGCTGATCCCTTCCATCAGGCATCCGTCGCCAGCGATGGCATAGGTGTAATGATCCACCAGGTCAGAGCCATATTGTGCCGCAGTCAGCTTTTCTGCCATCGCCATGCCAACGGCATTGGCCAGACCCTGGCCCAGAGGCCCGGTGGTGGTTTCAATACCAGATGCGTGACCATATTCCGGGTGACCGGCGGTCTTGGCACCCAGCTGGCGGAAGTTCTTCAGATCGTCCAGGCTCATATCCTCATAGCCGGTCAGATACAGCAGCGCATACAGCAGCATGGATCCATGCCCGGCCGACAGGACGAAACGATCCCGGTCGGGCCAGTTGGGTGCCTTGGGATCAAATTTCAGGAATTTGCTGAACAGCACCGTTGCAACATCTGCCATGCCCATCGGCATTCCGGGATGGCCAGAATTTGCGCGCTCTACACTGTCCATCGCAAGCGCCCGGATGGCATTGGCCATGGGGGAGATTGTCGGGGTCTGTTTGGTCTTCTGGGCGGCGGTCGTATTTTGTGCTGTTGGCATATCGCGTGCTCGTGTCCTAGCATGAGGGGCGGGAAGCGGCGGCAACATGCCCAGACCGGCCCATCGGGTCAACCGATTCGTGCCGGAAATCTGCATCAAACCGCCTTTGCGGCGCAGTTGACGGTCTGCTAAGAGATAGCCTAGGGTCCAACAGCGACCGTGCAGGTTTGAACAAAGGTTATTTTTATGAGTGATACGCTTCTTCCGGCTTCCTTGGAGTCTGCCTTGCAGCGCCTTGAAAAGGCTTTGGAATCTCGTCCGGCCAGCCCAACGGGAGAGAGTGGGGATGACGCACAGATTGCCGCCTTGCGCGCGGAACTGGCGGATGCCCAGGCGGAAATTGAGCATTTGCGGGGGGCCTTGAACCAGGCGAATGCCAGACGGGCGGCGGCGTTGAAAAAAGTCGATCATGCGGTCGGGCAGGTGGATGATCTGTTGGCCGGCATTGAGCCAAAGGCGGGATAAGCAAAAAATGGCACAGGTAACGATCACAATTAATGGCCGCCCCCATGTTGTTGGATGTGAGGATGGTCAAGAGCCGCGCCTGATGGAACTGGCGACACAATTGGACAAAGAAGTGCGCGGTATTGCAGGCGCGATGGGCCAGATTGGCGATTCCAGATTGTTGGTCATATCCGGCCTGTCCCTGGTTGATCGCCTGAATGATGTTGAATCGGAACTGGCCAAGGCTAAAACCGATGCCCCTGCACCACAGTCTGAGACGGCATCGCCCGATCTTTCAGCAGCGCTAGCCCAGGCAGAAGAACGCGCAAGCGCGGCAGAAGAACGTGTCAAAGCAGCTGAAGCGCGCATAGCATCGTTGACTGAAGCGCTTGAAGCACAAGCGGCGGCGGCAACAAAACGTATCGACGCTATTGCCGCGCGGCTGCAAGAAGCCTAAATATCACACGGGCGCGCTCTGTACCGCGCGTGGAGTCGATATTGTGTCCCGGGGGCTATAATCTCCTCTTGGGAGCTGCCTCTGCTGGGATCTTGGTCTCAGTATTGCGGCGCCCACCTACACTTGTAGGCTCCAGAGGAACAAAGAGTCGGCCACGGCGGCCGCGGACGCGCCCACCTGTTTCGGTTTACCTGTATCTATCGCGGATTGCTTGACTGCCGCATTTTATGGAATTGGATTGGCATTCTGATGGCCCGACCGGCACTTGTTGAGACGGAAGAACTGGTCGCGGCAAAGGTTCTGGCGCGAAAGCAGGCCATGGCCGCACGGAAAGTGGCAAAAGCCGATGCCGGGCCGGATGCGGGCCAAAGACTGGCCGATCACTTTCAAAATTTTATCTCCCCACCTGCGGGCACAATTATCTCCGGTTTTCTGTCAATCGGCAGCGAAGTGGATGTGGCACCAACGTTAAGCGCAATGGCCGGGCGCGGATGTCAGATCTGCCTACCCTGTGTCATTGCACCCAGAACCCCGCTTGTATTCAGATTGTGGCAACAGGGCGATGCATTGATCGAAGAATCTTTTGGTACCCGCGCCCCGGCCACGACTGCCGCAGAGGTGCAGCCCGATATTCTGATCGTGCCCCTGCTGTCGTTTGACCGTGCGGGATATCGTCTGGGCTATGGCGGTGGATTTTATGATCGCACGCTGGAGATGCTGCGCAAGACCAAGCCCGTCCTGGCGGTCGGAGTTGCCTATTCCGGGCAACAGGTCGATGCGGTGCTGCGCGGTCCGTTTGACCAGCCATTGGATTGGATACTCACTGAATCAGGCGGATTTCAGCCCGATAGAGAAGGCGCAGTCTGATGAAGTTGATGTTTCTGGGGGATATTGTCGGTAAGGCGGGGCGCGATGTTGTCGTGGCGGAAGTGCCACGCCTGCGCGACCAATTGGGGTTGGATTTCGTCGTCGCCAATGGGGAGAATGCGGCCCACGGTTTTGGTATTTCGCCGAAAATCTGTGAGGACCTGTTCGATGCGGGCGTCGATGTCGTCACAGGGGGCAATCACAGTTGGGATCGCCCCGAAATCCTGTCTTACATCGATGAAGAACCGCGCCTGTTGCGCCCTGCAAACTTTCCTGCCGGCACGCCGGGCAAGGGGGTCAGCCTGTTTGACAGTCGCGACGGGAAACATCGTGTTCTGGTCATCAATGTGATGTGCCGTCTGTTCATGGAACTGCTGGATAATCCCTTCGATGCGCTGGAAAAAGCCTTGCCCGAAGGCGACCCGGCGGCCGCAGGATTTGACTGTGTGCTGGTTGATATGCATGGGGAGGCAACGTCAGAGAAATATGGCATTGGCCATTTCTGTGATGGCCGCGCCAGTCTGGTTGTGGGCACTCATACCCATGTTCCAACCGGCGATGCGCATATTCTGGAACATGGCACCGGCTATCAGACCGATGCGGGCATGTGCGGCGATTACGACAGCGTCATTGGCATGCAGAAGGAAGGGTCGCTGGACCGTTTCCTGAACCGCCTGCCTAAGCCCCGTATGCAACCCGCCGAAGGGGAGGCCACCCTGTGCGGAACGGTCATCGAAACCGATCCAAAGACCGGCCTTGCCAAACGCGTTCAGCCAATACGCATCGGCGGCAAACTCAGTCCCACCTGGCCAGGCTGAAGCGCCGTTTCGTAGGATCCGTTAATTCGGGTTATGGGTTGCTGAAAAACCAACAGAGTCCACAATCTGCTCCGGCGTTGCAGAATGCATGAACATGAATTCCAGCAAAGTGAGCCGTCGCGTCGGGTTGGTCGAAATCTCTAGAACACCACCCTGACGGAGGAATTTCTGAAGCGGTTGACCAATCGCAGTATCCAATTTTGGAGACAGGTTAAAGGACTTTAGAGTATTCAACAGGAACAGCCTCAGCGTTGGCTTACCATCCAAAATCTTTGGGGCCTCCCATGGCGTCTTGTTTTCTGCCCGGATCGACATCCCCCCTACTTCAACCCGCATGGTATCATTCTCATTTGGGGTCTGATCCTCTTTCAGTGCATTAAAGACACTGACAACATTGCGGATATCGAATTCCACATCAATCTGTGTTTCAAGCCATGAATCATAGGACGAATTTGACAGGCTCAGGCGATCCTGTTGTGTATCCAAAGCATATGAAAAGCTGCCTTTGCTTATGACGTTGTCTGGCAGGTCCACATGAATTTGCGATCCGACGCCGTTCAACAGATCCCGCCGGATATCGTCCGTAATCGGTGTGTTTAGATTGTCATACGTGGCGGTCAGGGCGGTTGGTATGCCGTCGCTATAGACGATATCAGAGATCGTAAAACCGCCGAGACCCATTTGTGGCTGTCCGTCAGGTGTGGCGATCAGGTCAGACACTTCAATACGCTGCAGATGCAGGGCTTTGATGACGTCCCTGGCGGATGGCTCCCAACGCCCGTCCTGTTCCATTCGTTGCGTCAGTTTCATGGTTTCACCAGCATTCAGGCCATTCAATAGGATTTCGCCGATCGTCACTGTGGCGCCGTCAACCGCTATTGAGAGATCCCTGAGTGCGGTCTCTCCAATCATGCCGTTGTGAATGTCCGAAAGCTGAATCTGAGCAATGGGAATATCAATGCCTTCCTCTGTATCTTTCAGTGTCACCGCTTCCATCAACAGGGTGTCGGCTGAAACCTGATTAAAAATGTCGATATCGTCTGGTGTGCTGAAAGCGAAATCGGTCAAATTTCCAGTCAAATTGGATAGGGTAATAATGCCTGCCGATGTTGTGATCGTCTCGGTCTTCGAGATCGATGAAATGTTCAGAAACTGTGCCTGTTTTACAGAATTGACCCGTGTGAGCAGCAGGAAACTGTCAACTGTAACCTCAGCGCGCTGTATCGTGGTGGTTTCATCTTTGGTATCGAAGGATAGGCCATGTATGATGATTTCAGATGTCAGCGGTCTTGCTTCCAAAGTCTGATACGAGAATGTCGCATCTGGATGTCGCGCATTTTCCACCGTGACCCAATTGGCGATCTGGTCTTCGACATAGTTTGTGTACAGCGGGTAGGCTGCGGCTGCGCCGCCAACGAGAATGATCAGCGACAAAACGAAAATCACAAAATTTTTCATGTTAAACACCTTTGGCACATGCAGGGCGACGCTGCTTAAAGCTTATGGCACGCGGATTAAATTATTAGAATAAATTTTTTAAATTTCTATTTATGCTTGTCCATGTATTTTTGCACAGCCAGTTCCAAACTGTCGGCGATTTGTGCGCCAAGGGGGCCGCCTGTGCCCCGGACATTGTTTTGCAGAATGGCGCGCATGGCATTCACATGGGCCATACAGATATCAAGGGCGCCCTGATCGACTGATGTCAGGCCTTCAACAAATCGGCAGAAGGAATTGGCAATCCGGGTCATCAACGGAAAGCCGAAGCTGCCGCCCTGGCCCCGCATGTCGTGGGCCAGCTTAAACGCATCGCTCATCTGCTCGCGTCCATTCCCGACCCCTGGTTTGGCATCCAGGATCAGCTTTTCCAGGTTCTGAACATCTTCCATTGCCCAGCCTGGATAGTCATCAGACATTTTAGCTATCGCGGCCTGTGCCTTGGCCAACATTTCCGGGGTGGGACCGCCGCTGCCAGACACTTTATCTTTGATCGGATGCGGTGGTTTTATGATTTCGACTGCATCTTTATCATCATTATCATCGCCTGACTTGTCACTGGTGGTCATACGAAACCCATTCTCCAATATTCTTGAACACGTCTAAATGTGACTATTTCGCGGGATTCTGCAACCAGCTTACCGTAAATTCTTTGGTTTTCGAGGAATGCGCCCTAGATCGCCAGGGTGCTATCCTGTGGCGATCCCTTGCGTCGATTCGCACCGCCAATATCTTGCTGACGCCGCCGTCGACTGGGCCCCAGATACCGATCTGTCTTGATAAACGGCCTGGGGTTTTCAACAACCGACTTGATGCGGGCATATACGCCGTTCGCGGTAACGGGTTTCGCCAGAAACTCGGTAACCCCAGCATCTCTGGCTTCGACAATACGGTGCATTTCCGTGTGGCCGGTCAACATGATAATCGGGATAAAGGGATTGGGGCTGGTGGGATCCATTCGAACCGCACGGGTGAATTCCAGACCATCCATTGGCTCCATCATCCAATCCATGAAGATAATGTCTGGTTGCCAATTCTTTAAAAGGGCCAGGGCGTCGGAACCATCCTTGCATTCCTGTATTGTGCTGACCCCGAATTGGATCAGAATCTCCCGAACCATCACCCGCATATGGGAATTGTCTTCGGCGATCAGGACTTTCAGTCGACTAAGATTTAACGGCATAATTTTCCATTCACAGAATTAACTTTCCGTTATCATTATACACAATTTGAATATTTCAAATAGACTTAAATAATTGCTTTCGGTTGGCCTATGGGAACATCGCGTGGACGATGAAGATTGGGGTCGGGCACTGCGTCCCGTGTGGCCGGGATTGCAAAATCCGTTGGAAACGCCTAATCACAGGCGCAAAGTTCCGGGTCGCCTGTGACGGCGATTATCTGGAACTGCGCATCCTTGGATAAACAGGGTTCTGCCTCCTCATCGAAGGTGACCCATTGTATAGTATGGTGGAAGCATGGCCGGTCATTCAAAATTTAAAAACATTATGTATCGCAAAGGCGCGCAGGATCGCAAACGTGCTCAGCTTTTCGCGAAATTGGGCAAGGAAATCATGGTCGCGGCCAAAATGGGCGGCAATGGCGACCCGGATACAAATTCACGCCTGCGCCTGGCGATCCAGACCGCCAAGACGCAGTCTATGCCCAAAGATAACATAGAACGCGCGATTACAAAGGGTTTGGGCGGCGGTGAAGGCACCGATTACGAAGAAATCCGCTATGAAGGCTATGGTCCTGGCGGGGTGGCGGTCATTGTTGATGTGCTGACCGACAACCGCAATCGCTCTGCGGCCGATATCCGCTCCATCTTCAACAAGAGTGGCGGTAATCTGGGGGAAACCGGGGCGGTGTCCTTCATGTTTGATCGCGTGGGCCAAGTGGTTTTGAGCGCAGATGCCGGAGATGCCGATACGGTTTTTGAGGCTGCGCTGGAAGCCGGTGCACAGGATGTTGTCAGTTCCGATAGCGGTCACGAGATTGTCTGTGAGATTGAAGATTTAAATGAGGTATCCAAGGCGCTGGAGGCGCGGTTTGGAGAGCCTGAAGAATCAAAAATGATCTGGAAGCCACAGACATTGATTTTTGTTGAAGGCGACACAGCAGAATCACTGTTTAAACTGCTGGACAACTTGGATGACAATGACGACGTTCAGAATGTCTATGCCAATTATGATGTCTCTGACGAGACGATGGCGTCCCTGTCCGATTGATGGGGGTGATTGGCCGAAGGCATAGGATGACCGTCCGAACAGCAGTTTGGTAGGAGCGATTAACGCAATGCGCATTCTAGGCCTCGATCCGGGGCTTCGGCATACGGGCTGGGGCATTGTGGACAGCAAGGCCGGGCATTTGCAGTTTGTGGCCTGTGGCACAATCCATCCGCCTGCTGATGTTTCAATGGCTCAACGGCTTAAGGCCTTGCATGACGGCATCGGCCAGGTCATTCGGGAATGGACGCCCGATGAGGCAGGAGTTGAAGAAACTTTCCTGAACAAGAATCCGGGTACAACCCTGAAGCTGGGGCATGCAAGGGGCGTTGTACTATTGGTCCCAGCCTTGTTTGGGTTACCCGTTGCTGAATACGCTGCCAAGACTGTGAAACAGGCGGTCGTAGGCACGGGTGGGGCCAGCAAGGATCAGATCGGTGTCATGGTGCGCATGCTGTTGCCGGGCTGTGATCCGTCCGGCGAAGATGCAGCAGATGCCCTGGCTGTGGCGATCTGTCATGGACATCATGCCGATACCGGGCGGCAATGGGCCGCCGGGCGCGTTGGATAAGGGGATAATCGGTGTTCGCACGCTTAACAGGCACATTAGACGAAGTGGGCGAGGATACCGTTATTCTGGATGTCGGTGGCGTAGGCTATTTGATCTATTGCTCGGGGCGCACGCTGAGTGCCTTGCCTGGGCGGGGCGAGGCATTGCGGTTTGAGATCGAAACCCATGTGCGGGAAGACCACATTCATCTTTATGGGTTCCTGGAAAAATCAGAACGGGACTGGTTCCGTCTGTTGACCACAGTGCAAGGGGTGGGGGCGCGCGTCGCCCTGGCCATATTAAGTGTACTGACACCGGAATTGCTGACCCAGGCGGTTGCGGCCCAGGATAAGGCTGCTGTCGTGCGTGCCAATGGCGTTGGTCCGAAACTGGCCCAGCGCATCGTTTCTGAACTGAAAGACAAGGTCGGCGGTATGGCACTGGGCCCCAACACAGCAGCACAAGGCGGCAAAGCCGGAGAGTCGCACAACGCCGATGCGGGCATAGCGGAAGATGCGGTTTCTGCCCTGGTCAATCTGGGCTATGGCCGCAGCGACGCCTTCACCGCCGTTGCCAAGGCCACCCGCAATGGGGAGGCCAATGACGTTGGCGGCCTGATCCGACTGGCATTGAGGGAGCTCAGTAAATGAGTGATCCCACACACTATTCGCCTGACCGTGTTGTCAGCCCCGAGGCGGGGACCGAAGATCAGCGCGACAGCACGGTGCGCCCCTTAACCTTGTCCGAATTTGTCGGGCAGGGCGCGGTGAAGCAGAATTTGAGCATCTTCGTGGAGGCGGCGCGGGGACGGGGCGAGGCAATGGACCATGTCCTGTTTTATGGCCCGCCCGGTTTGGGCAAGACAACGCTGGCCCAGATCGTCAGCCGTGAATTGGGGGTTGGTTTCCGTGCGACATCTGGTCCTGTGATCGCCAAAGCAGGCGATCTGGCGGCGTTGTTGACCAATCTACAGCCCCGCGATGTCCTGTTCATTGACGAGATTCATCGTCTGTCCCCCGCGGTTGAGGAAATCCTGTATCCCGCGATGGAGGATTTTCAACTGGATCTGATCATTGGGGATGGCCCGTCGGCGCGCTCCGTTCGAATTGATCTGCAGCCATTTACGCTGGTTGCCGCAACGACAAGGGCCGGATTGATCACAACGCCGTTGCGGGAACGGTTTGGCATTCCGCTGCATATGAATTTCTATACTGAAGATGAATTGACCGAAATTGTGCGCCGTGCGGCGCGGGTTCTGTCGATGGATGTCACGGATGATGGTGCGCGCGAAGTCGCCCGCCGCAGCCGGGGCACGCCGCGGGTTGCCAATCGGTTGCTGCGTCGGGTGCGGGATTTTGCCTCTGTCGACGGAAATTCCGCGATCACCGCGAAATCCGCAGATGCCGCCCTGTTGCGGTTGGAGGTGGATGCGCGCGGGTTGGACGCGATGGACCGCCGGTATTTGACCTGTATCGCGGAAAACTATGGCGGCGGGCCTGTCGGGGCGGAAACCCTGGCGGCGGCTTTGGGTAATGAACGCGATGTGTTGGAGGAAGTGGTGGAACCTTTCCTTATCCAACAAGGATTGGTTCAGCGCACGCCGCGCGGTCGTATGCTTGCCCGCCAGGGCTGGTCCTATATCGGTCTGGACATGCCAGCGACAACGGCTGCGCAACTGGATCTTCTGCAAAAGGCGACGGCACAGCCCGGGGGGGATGATGACCCGTCTTAATGCGCCCCATGTAACAGACATTCGCGTCTATTATGAAGATACGGATGCTGGCGGGATCGTCTATTACGCAAATTATCTGAAATTTGCAGAGCGGGGGCGTACCGAATTCCTGCGGGATTTGGGATTTGGTCATCGCGATTTGCAGGCAAGTGATGGCGTGGGTTTTGTGGTGCGGCGCTGTGTTGTGGATTATCGAAAACCCGCAAAGTTGGATGATGCATTAAGCGTCGAATCTGATTTGCTGGCCGTGTCTGGTGCGCGCTTTGAAATGGCACAACGTGTCCTTAGAAATGCCACGATCTTGTGTGATTTAACCGTCACCTTGGGATGCGTGGATGGATCCGGTCGGCCCGTGCGCCTGCCTCAATCGGTCCGGGTGGCCTTGGATGGTTGGGGATTGATGCCAACGTGATACGTGTCGGCAGGAATTGTTACTGTGTGTTTGGTAAATCAAATCAAAGATTTGGGGCGGTTGGTCCGGTAATCGGACCTGATTAGGAAGAGAAAAGGGCAGACTATGGAACAGCAAACGGGGGACGGCCTGACAACCGGCCTCATGGATACAGTGATTTCCGGTCAGATGATGGCGCATGGTGGGGAATTATCAATTATCTCCCTGTTTCTTCAGGCGGATATTGTCGTGAAAATCGTGATGGTACTGTTGATCCTTGCCTCGGTCTGGACCTGGGCCATCATCTTTGAAAAGTCGATGCGCCTGCGCAAGATGCGCCGTCTGGCGTCGCGCTTTGAAGATGCCTTCTGGTCCGGTGGATCGCTGGAGGAACTTTATGGGCGCATCGGTCAATATCCGGCCGATCCGATGTCGTCGGTCTTTTCCTCTGCGATGCGGGAATGGGAACGCTCTGCCGGGCGCGCCACATCAGGGGCGTCATTGGGTCTGCAACAACGCATTGAACGGGTGATGCAGCTATCCATGAACCGGGAGATCGACAAGCTGGAGCGATATTTGCCGTTCCTGGCTTCTGTCGGATCAGCGGCACCCTTTGTGGGGCTTTTCGGGACGGTATGGGGAATCATGAATTCCTTTGCCTCCATCGCTGCAACGAACCAGACAAGCTTGGCCGTCGTTGCGCCTGGGATTGCAGAGGCCCTGTTTGCCACGGCATTGGGGCTTGTCGCGGCCATACCAGCGACATTGGCATACAACAAATTGTCTGCGGATCTTGGACGCTATGCCGGGCGGCTGGAAAGCTTTGCCGGTGAGTTTGGCGCCATCATCTCACGGCAATTGGATGACAGGACCTGAATCATGGGAATGCAGCTAGGATCCGACGGCATTCGACCGGGTTTGCGCAGCAAGCGCTATAAGCCTGTGTCGGAAATCAATGTGACTCCATTTGTCGATGTCATGCTGGTGCTGTTGATTGTGTTTATGGTCACAGCCCCATTGCTGTCAGTCGGGGTTCCGGTTGATCTGCCCAAGACTGAGGCGGCTAGTCTGAATGACAGCGATGAGCCGCTTGTTGTCACGGTCAATCGCGATGGCGATGTGTTCCTGGATGAAGAACCTACAGATCTGCCCCGTCTGGTGGCGACACTGGTCGCCAGTCATGGGGCCAATCCGGATATTCGGATTTTCGTGCGCGGGGATGAGCAGATCGCCTATGGCCGTGTCTTGGAAGTGATGGGCAAGATCAGCGCGGCTGGATTTAAGAAGGTCGCCCTTCTGGCGCGTCTGCCTTCACAAACGGGGGATGCACCCCCGGCGGCATCCCCCAAATGACCCAACGGCGTGAACGCGGTTAGAGGACCCAAGTAGAGACCTATGCGCGGCCCCTTCATCTTTTCAATACTGTTTCATATCGCGATTGTCGTCGCGGCCTTGATTGATTGGCCCGATAGCAGTCGCGAGTTGGTTGAATTGGGCGGACAGCAAAGCTTCGAGGTCGTCTCTGAAGAGGAATTGGCGCAATTACAGACGCCAGCGGAAACGCCGAAACCGGAAGAAAAACCGGAAGAGCCCAAGCCAGAGGAACCCAAGCCGGATCCTGCGCCTGCTCCGCCGCCACCACCGCCGGAGCCAACGCCGCCGCCGCCGCCCCCCCCACCTCCGCCAGAGCCTAAGCCGCCGGAACCGAAGCCGGAGCCGCCAAAGGCTGCGACCGCGCCCCCCGTGTTTCAGCCGCCCAAAAAGCCCAAGGAGCCTAAAAAGCCCGAGGAGCCTAAGAAGGATTTTGCCTCTTCCGTGCTGAATACCTTGGCGGATGTGAAGGATGCGCCACCGCCACCGCCCAAGCCGGAAGAAAAGAAAGAAGTCACGACGCTGAACGAAGCCGTTGCCGCTGCCCTGGGGCAACGCCCACAGCCCAGTGCTCAGGCGTCCAGTCGGTTATCCTCACAAGGCATGACGGATTCTGAATTGGCCATCGTGCGGGATCAGATCGTGCGCTGCTGGAATCCTCCGGTTGGGGCCGCGAATGTGAAAGATATGCTGGCCGTGGTGGAAATAGAGATGAATCAGAACAAGTCTGTGAACAGTGCGCGGGTGACGGAACTGTCATCCTCTGCGACGCAACAATATGGTGAAAGCGTCTTGCGGGCCGTGCAATTGTGTTCGCCGCTGAAGTTACCTGACGGCAAATATGCCGAATGGAATAAGATCATCCTGACCTTCTCGCCAAGAGACATGGTGTTTTAGGATTTTGGGAATGAACCGGTCATTAGGACCAAACCGACTGAATGCAAGCGAGGCTTAAGATGAAACGCGTTATCGCATTTTCGACGATCCTGTTGCTCTGTGTTGTAACCCTTGGTGCGGCGTCTCCGGGCGCCCGGGCTGAGGTTCGCATCGACATTACACGGGGCAATGTTGAGCCTTTGCCCATTGCCATTCCTGAATTCTTTGGTCTCAGCGCCGCTGAATCAGAATTGGGCCGAAATATTGCCGATGTGATTCAGAATGACCTGGTAAATTCCGGGCTTTTCCGCGCTGTGGATCGCGCGGCATTCAATCAGGATTCTCAAAGCCTGGCTGTGCGCCCCCGGTTTGAATCCTGGCGCAAGATTGACGCCCAGGCCCTGGTCAGCGGTAAGATTTCCGTTGAACAGGATGGCCGTGTCACGGTGGAATTCCGGTTATGGGACGTCTTTGCGGCAGAACATATGCTGGGGCGTCGCTATTCTGCGGATTCAAATACCTGGCGCCGTGTTGCCCATGTGGTTGCGGACGCGATCTATAAGCGGATTACCGGGGAAGATGGGTACTTTGACAGCCAGATCGTCTATGTCGCCAAAAGCGGGCCAAAGGACAATCGGACGTACCGATTGGCGATCATGGATCAGGACAGCGCCAACCATCGCTATCTGACCGATGGCAGCAGCATTGTTGAAAAGCCCCGGTTTTCGCCTGCGCGTAAGGAAATCGTTTATCTGGATTTCTTTAACAACATGCGCCGTGTGTATTTATTCAATCTGGAAACAGCCCGTCGCGAACTTTTGGGCTCTTTCGATGGCATGACATTTTCGCCGCGTTTCTCGCCCGATGGAAACCGGGTCGTGATGACGTTCGAACAGAACGGAAATTCTGAGATTTATTCGATGGATCTGCGGACAAGGCAATCATCCCGCTTGACCAATGAACCAGGGATCGACACCTCTCCCAGCTATTCTCCCGATGGCTCGCGGGTGGTTTTTGAATCGGATCGTGGTGGTGTGCAACAGATTTATGTGATGAATGCAGACGGGTCTGACGTCCAGCGTATCAGTTTCGGGGATGGTCACTATGCGACACCGGTATGGTCGCCACGCGGCGATTTGATCGCCTTTACGAAAATCTATAAGGGAGAGTTCTATATCGGCGTCATGCGACCCGATGGAACCGGCGAGCGCCTGTTGGTCAATGGCTATCACAATGAGGGTCCAACCTGGTCCCCGAATGGCCGTGTTCTGATGTTTTATCGCGAGACGCGTGGGGACAAGGGTGAATCCTATCTCTATTCCATCGACATAACCGGCTATAACGAAAGACGAATTCCAACTCCAGGCTACGCCGCTGATCCGGCGTGGTCCCCCCTTAATCGGTAAAGTTGGGGCTGTGATATCGCATATCTGCCACTACTCGGGTCAAATAATTGATAAATATTGAGGTAGATGTCCCGTATCGGCGCAGATTCAGTTGAAAAGCGTGTAAAGGCATGTTTATTATTGCACCGCCGAAGGATTAGGGTGGTTCGCATCCTCGTCCCGCGTCGGAGTGACACGAGATTTACACGTCGCCCTATTTTGAGGCGACTGCGTAGGGGGTACCTCAATGCGCTTACAAGTTATTGCCTTGCTGGCAGCCGTTGCCTTGGTGTCGGCATGCTCTTCATCCGGCGACGAAGCTGCGATGACCGAGAACACTGGAACACAAACACAGGCCGTCGCGCCACCACCTCCTCCTCCGGCACCTGCTGGTCCGGTTGCAGGTTCTATTGAGCAGTTCATGCAGGTTGCTGGCGACCGCGTGTTCTTCGCAACAGACCGCTCGGATCTTTCTGATCAAGCACAGGCAGCTTTGGATGCACAGGCCAAATGGCTTGCCGCGTTCCCGGCTGTGGTCGTGACGATCGAAGGTCATGCTGATGAGCGTGGGACGGATGATTACAACTTGGCTCTGAGCGCACGCCGCGCTGCTGCTGCCCGCGATTATTTGATCGCAAAGGGTGTTTCAGCCAGCCGCATTCAGACCTTGGCGTTTGGCGAAAGCCGCCCGGTTGCTACCGGTTCGAATGAGGCCGCTTGGGCTCAGAACCGCCGTGCAGTGACTGTTTTGACGGGTGGCTATAACAGCTAACCCATCGCGTAGAAGTGTTTTAGGCGGTCGTCTGGAAATCCCTGACGGCCGCCTATTTTTTTGGTGCTGCCAAAATTTTGCCACGATGTAAGCGCAAGAGTTAGATCATGAAAAAGACAAATCTTCGTATTCTGCCGTTGTCCGTAACCCGTCAGGCGCTGGCCGTTGTTGTGGGCCTTGTTCTGGCTGTTGCTGGCTTGGCCTCCGTGCCGGCTCAGGCCCAGGATGTCGCGCGTGAATTGCAGAACCTGAAGCGGGATTTGGCGACACTTCAGCGCTATGTCTACAATGGCAAGTCCGGGCCGGTTCCGACACTCAGCGAGGATACCGCGTCCAGTGCGGGGGCGGGTTTGCCCTCTGACGCAGCGGCGCAGATCCAGATCAAGCTACAGGAAATGGAGCGGCAGTTGCGCGTATCCACCGGCAAGCTGGAGGAAACCGAGTTTAAACTGCGCCAATTGGATCAGCGTCTTGATACCGCCCTGGCGGATATCGACTATCGCCTTACAAAGCTGGAAGGGGGCAATCCCAATGCACCCCAACAGACCGGTTCCTTGAGCGGCAATGCGGCTGCGTCGTCAAATCAACCGCAACAAATTATTCCCGTACCGGGGCAGTCATCGACAACCGTAATCTCTTCGGAAGGGTCACAAGGCCCCGGCTCGACCTCTGGAAACGCGACTGCGGGCAAACCAGGCACATTGGGCACATTGATTGTAGACGGGCAGGGTAATGTGATCGGGGGGCAAGCCTCTGCCTCCGCGACCCAAGGGTCCAGCCCGATGTCTGCATCGGGATCCAACACAACAACGCCCAGTGTCCCGCAAGCCGCCCCCAGTTCCGGGCCGGTTGCGGGCAGCGATCTTTCCACCGTCAGCCAGGCGGATACCGCGTCGCTGCCAACGGAACCGCAAGCCCTGTATGATTACAGCCTGGGTCTGATGCGGCAGGGAGATTATGCGGGGGCGGAGTCTGCGCTGAAGGTCTTCCTGGACAAACATTCGGACTCACCGCTGGTCAGTTCCGCGATTTATTGGTTGGGCGAAACCTATTACGTGCGCGATAACTATCGTGATGCAGCCTTTTCCTTTGTGGATGTCTATTCCAAACACCCAAAAAGCAACAAAGCGCCCGACAGCTTGTTGAAACTGGGTATGTCCCTGTTTGCCCTGGGCAATAAGTCTGAAGCCTGCACCGCCTTCCAGACCTTGAAGTCTGATTATCCGGATGCGCGGCGCGCAGTTCTGAAACTGGCGGAAGACCGTTCCGCGCAATATGGGTGCTGATCCAGGATTACTGGAACAGCAGCAGACAGGTTTGCTGCGGGGAAGGATCCCGATGCCTGTAACACCGATCACAAATCAAGAATTTTCGAACCAATTGATCAGTTTGGCCTATCCGGGAACAGCGCCGCCGCTGGTGGCCTGCTCCGGCGGGCCAGACAGCATCGCGCTGGTTTTTCTGGCGGATCAATGGGCTCAGACTCAGGGGATGCGCGCCCGGGCAGTCTGTGTCGATCATGGCTTACGGGCTGAGGCTGGCGCGGAAGCGCAGGGGGTTGCGCGCGCCCTGAATGAATATGGTGTTGTAACCTCTGTCTTACGTCATGAAGGACGCAAACCGGTTCGCGACATTCAGGCGGCGGCGCGGCAGATTCGCTTTCGGTTGCTGACCGATTGGGTTCAGGCGAGCGACCAGGCATACAAGCATATTTTTCTGGCGCATCATCAGGATGATCAGGCGGAAACGGTCCTGTTGCGATTGGCGCGGGGCAGCGGCGTTGATGGGCTTGCGGCGATGGCACCGGTAACTCAGCGCGATGGCATGACATTGCTGCGTCCGCTGTTGTCCTTTCCCAAGGCACGATTGCTGGCGACCGCACAGGCATCGGGCCTGCCCATCGTGAAAGATCCATCCAATGGCGATCGGGCGTTCGCCCGTGTTCGAATGCGCCAAATGCAGGAAAGTCTGGCTGCGGAAGGTCTGACGCCTGAGCGATTGGGAAAAACGGCGGAGCGTATGGCCAGGGCAGGTGCGGCGCTGACCGAGGCCCGGGATCAGTTTTTGAACGATCATGTGGTCTGTGATCCTGCGGGCTTCGCGACATGCAATGCGGCAACCTTATGCGACCTTCCCGAAGAGATTGCCTTGCGCTGTCTGTCCCATATGCTGCGCATTCTGGGGGGCAATGACTATCCGCCCCGGGAAGAACATGTCATTGCCCTGCACCGCGCATTGGCTCAGGACCCCATGGCTTTGACGGGGTTGCAAGGGGGGCGCACCGTCTCTGGCGTCCAGATTATGCCGTGGCGAGACCATGTGCTGTTCTGTCGTGAAGCTGCGGGCATGACCGGTGATCTTGCAATTGCCAACCGGACTTTGTGGGATAATCGCTACGACTGCCGGTTCGCGCCGCAGGCAGTTGCCGACCCTGGTTTCACCATTGGCCCGCTTGGACGGGATGGTCTGGCCTGGGCGCGGGAGCGTGCGCCACAGGCTTTGGCGGCCTTGCCCGGCGCCGTCCGGGTGACCCTGCCGGCGCTTCGGCATAGCGCAGACCTGGCCGCCATTCCCCATCTGGGGCTGACGACAGGTGAGTCTGCGGCCCAAGACTATCCCATTGGTACGATTGGCTATCGGTCGGTATCGCCGGCCTGGGGTGAGGCATTTAGGCAGCGGTTCAGCTTTTCACACTGATTGGGCGATTTAGACCGGGCCCGCCCTTTTCAAATGCTGCGTGACGTCCTATGTAACATCACAATGACAATTGAGCGCGTGTCTGGGAGCAACTCTGCTGGACGGAACGGTGTTTTCTCGCTTTAATGAGGAAATACGCGGTGCTCAATCCCGCATTTATGGCAAAAGGGGCCGCTGTTTGGCAGCCTCGACGGAAGGACGACTGCAACCGTGAACTTTTTCGGCAAGAATCTGGCGCTCTGGATTGTCATCATTGTTTTATTGCTGTTCCTGATCAATCAGTTTGATAGCGGACGCAATCAGGTTCAGGCGGAAAGCACCGCATATTCTGAATTCTTGAAGCAGGTCGATTCCGGTTCCGTGCAAAGCGTGCGGATGAATGGTCAGGAAATCACGGGTAAATACACCTCCGGTCAGGATTTTAAAACCTATGCGCCGGATGATCCAAACCTGGTCTCTACGCTGACCAGCCGCGGTGTGCGTGTTGAAGCCATTCCCCCGGATAACAGCATTTCTCTGACTTCGATCCTGTTGAATGCACTGCCAATCCTGCTACTGATCGGGTTCTGGTTCTTCATCTTCCGCCAGATGCAGGGCGGTGGTGGCAAGGCTATGGGCTTTGGTAAGTCCAAGGCGAAGCTGCTGACCGAAAAGCACGGTCGGGTCCTGTTTGAGGACGTCGCCGGTATTGATGAAGCCAAGCAGGAATTGCAGGAAGTTGTCGAGTTCCTGCGCGATCCCCAGAAATTTCAGCGCCTTGGGGGTAAAATTCCTAAAGGCGTGCTGCTGGTCGGTCCTCCCGGCACGGGTAAGACACTGACGGCGCGGGCTGTCGCGGGTGAGGCCAATGTGCCGTTCTTCACCATTTCTGGTTCTGATTTCGTTGAGATGTTCGTCGGCGTTGGCGCCAGCCGCGTCCGGGACATGTTCGAACAGGGCAAGAAAAACGCACCCTGCATCATCTTCATCGATGAAATTGATGCGGTGGGTCGCCATCGTGGTGCCGGCCTGGGTGGCGGTAATGACGAGCGCGAACAGACCCTTAACCAGTTGCTGGTTGAGATGGACGGCTTTGAGGCCAATGAAGGTGTGATCCTGATCGCCGCAACGAACCGTCCAGATGTGTTGGACCCCGCTTTGCTGCGCCCTGGTCGGTTTGACCGTCAGGTTGTGGTCCCGAACCCGGATATTCTGGGTCGGGAGAAGATTCTTAAAGTGCATCTGCGCAAGGTGCCGATGGCACCCGATGTTGATGCTAAGGTTATTGCACGCGGTACGCCCGGTTTCTCTGGTGCTGATCTGGCCAATCTGGTGAACGAGGCGGCCCTGTTGGCCGCGCGTCGCAATCGTCGCGTTGTGTCGATGCAGGAATTGGAAGACGCCAAGGACAAGGTCATGATGGGCTCTGAACGCCGGTCTATGGTGATGTCTGAGGAAGAAAAAACGCTGACGGCCTATCACGAGGCCGGCCATGCCCTGGTTGGCATTCATGTCGCGGGTAATGATCCGCTGCACAAGGTCACCATCATCCCGCGTGGCCGGGCGTTGGGCGTGACGATGAACCTGCCAGAGCGGGACCGTCTGGGCTATAAGAAGCTGGAAATGCATGCCAAGCTGGCCATGATGTATGGCGGGCGCGCGGCAGAAGATATCATTTTCGGTCCGGAAAATGTTACCACTGGGGCGTCCAACGATCTGCAACAGGCAACCGGTCTGGCACGGCGCATGGTCACCGAATTTGGCATGTCGGACAAGCTGGGGCGTCTGCGCTATTCAGATAATCAGGAAGAAGTCTTCCTGGGGCATTCCGTTGCGAAGACCCAGAATATCTCAGAGAAAACCGCTCAACTGATTGACGAAGAAGTGCGTCGCATCTGCGAAGAAGCGGAAACCCTGTGTTACGACGTTCTGCGTAAAAATCAGGATGAATTGCACACGATCGCAAAGGCCCTGTTGGAATATGAAACCCTGTCTGGGGCGGATGTCCACAAGCTGTTGCGTGGCGAGTCGATTGAACGTCCGGAAGATGATGAGCCAAGCCCGAAAAGTGGGGGACGTGCCTCTGTGCCGACCACGGGTAAACCTCTCTCGCCATCCGCATCTGCGGATCCAGAGCCGGGTCCTGCGGAATAGTTGGAGCCTGATCAATGTGGGTATGGTCCCCACATTGATCTTGGTTTGACCATGCCGAACCAATCTGACGATACATTCTATCCAGACCTACCATATTTCGAAGAATTTGGCGCCTTCACGGACGAGACATTGTTTCGATCCGTGCCGGAGGATTGGCATGTCATCATTGCCGATATTCGGAATTCAACCCGTGCCGTGGCGGAAGGTCGCTATAAGCATGTCAATATTGTTGGCACGGCTTGTATAACGGCATCTTTGAATGCGGTTCGGAAAGCTGCGGGCGAGACCACGGAAATTCCCTATAGTTTCGGTGGGGATGGCGCGACCCTCCTGGTACCGGATATCTTGCTTTCTTGCGTGCGCAAGGCGCTGATGGCTTCCGCCTTGATGGCACAAAGGGAGTTTGGCTTTGATTTGCGCATCGGGTCTGTTTCCGTAAAGGAAATTCGTGCCCAGGGCCGCGATGTCACTGTGTCCAAACTGCGTCTCAGCCCGGGCAATGAACTGGCCTTGTTTGGCGGCGGCGGCATTTTTTTGGCTGATTCTCTGATCAAAAGTGATGATCTTGGAGAAAACGGGTATCTCTTTGTGTCCGATGGAGATGAGGGGGAAGCAGATATGACAGGATTGTCCTGTCGTTGGGAGCCCCTGAAATCCCGCAATGGACAGGTATTAAGCCTGATGCTTTATGCGACTTCCGAAAGCGGGGCGCAGCGCCGAAAGATATATGATCGGGTTTTGGCGAAAATAAGTGAAATTCTGGGGGGGGATTTGAAATCCGCCAGCCCGGTGACTGCAGATACAATGCGGTTCAAATGGATTCCGCAAGGTCTGCGGATGGAGGCCCAATTGACCCGGGGGGCCCAATCCTTTGCCCGTCGTTTGATGTTTCTGCTGTATCAGAGCTTTATTCAATACATTCTGGAACGGTGTAATCTGGCGGTCGGCGATTATAATGCGCCGACCTATCGTGAGGAAGTACGGGCAAATTCCGACTATCGGCGGTTTGACGATGTCCTGCGATTTGTTTTGGACTGTAGCCAGACGCAGATACAGGCGATTGAGGATCTGCTGACGAAGGAACGTCAGGCCGGCGCCATCGCCTATGGCCTGCATAAATCAGACACCGCTCTGATGACCTGCCTGGTGTTCAACCTGGAACAGAGCGAACATCTGCATTTCATCGATGGCGGCGATGGCGGCTTCACAAAAGCTAGCGTCCAATTCAAACAGCAGTTGAAGGCGGGATAGGGCCGTCAGCCGCAATCCTTGTCTATTGGGCGACTCCGCCGCATAAATACGGACATTCTTTTATATGCGAGGGACTATGACGCGGCGTTATTTTGGCACGGATGGGATTCGCGGAACCGCCAATCAGGCCCCGATTGAGGTCGATACCGTTCTGCGCCTTGCCCTGGCTGCAGGAGCTCATTTTCATCGTGGCGGGCATCGCCACCGGGTGGTGATCGGTAAGGATACGCGCCTGTCTGGCTATATGCTGGAAAGCGCGCTGGTTGCCGGGTTTAGTGCCATGGGCATGGATGTCATGCTGTTCGGGCCACTACCAACACCGGCCGTGGCGATGCTGACACGCTCCATGCGGGCCGATGTCGGGGTGATGATCTCCGCCTCTCACAATCCCTATCGCGATAATGGCATCAAACTGTTCGGGCCGGACGGATACAAGCTGTCGGATGAGACCGAACTGGAAATAGAGCGTCTGATGGATGAGGGCGTGTCTGAGCGTGCGGCACCGGAAGACATTGGCCGTGCAACCCGGATCGATGATGCGCCGGGCCGCTATATCGAGGCGGTGAAGCGCACCTTCCCGGAAGATTTGAGCCTGGAATCCCTGAAGATCGTGGTCGATTGCGCCCATGGTGCTGCCTATAAGGTTGCCCCCATCGTGCTGCGTGAATTGGGGGCGACGGTTGTGCCCATCGCGGTTGCCCCCAATGGCAAGAATATCAATGCCTTCTGTGGTGCCACCGATCCGGCCGCCATGTGCGAGGCCGTCAGCGCCCATGGGGCCGATATCGGTCTGGCGCTGGATGGCGATGCCGACCGCCTTATCGTCTGTGATGAGACCGGGCATGTTGTCGATGGCGACCAGTTGATGGCGCTGATTGCCAATTCCTGGGCCAAGGCGGGTCGTCTGCGGGGCGATGTTGTCGCGACGGTCATGTCCAATCTGGGGATGGAACGGTATTTGGCCGATCAGGGAATCGGTCTGGTTCGCACCAAGGTTGGGGATCGCTATGTCGTCGATGCGATGCGCAATCAGGGCTGTAATCTGGGTGGGGAACAGTCCGGCCATATCGTCATGAGTGATTATGCGACCACGGGCGATGGCCTGATCGCCGCGCTGCAGGTGCTGGCCGTCGCAGTGCGTAACGATGCGCCCATGAGCCAGGTTGGCAAGGTCTTCACGCCTGTTCCTCAACGCCTGCACAATGTCCGGTATTCTGGTGGAAAACCGCTGGAATCCGCAGCGGTAAAGAAAGCAATTGCCCTGGGGGAGGCGCAATTGAACGGGTCTGGCCGTCTGGTAATCCGCCCGTCTGGCACAGAACCGGTGATCCGTGTGATGGCGGAAGCCGATGATCCGGGCCTGATCGACAGTGTGATTGCCCATATTTCTGACGCGATCGAGGCGGTCGCCTAGAGAAATCTGTCCTGGGGTTTGCCCTGGGGTTTGACAGGGCGTCATAAATCCTTATAAGTCCGCTCGCTTTCTGGGAATGTGGATGGCCCGTGGTGTTGGAACAAAGTTTCCGCATATGGATGATCCCGCCACCCGACTGAGGCTTTTGGGCATCAGGCCGGGATGGACTACCGGAACAATTTGGAACAACACCGTGAACCAACGGGAGAATAGATTATGTCTAAGCGTATTAATGCGAAACACAAGATTGACCGACGCCTTGGCGTCAACCTCTGGGGTCGCCCCAAGAGCCCGTTCAACAAGCGCGAGACCCCTCCGGGTCAGCACGGCCAGCGCCGCCGCAAGCCCTCTGATTTCGGTATCCAGTTGATGGCGAAACAGAAGCTGAAAGGCTATTACGGCAATATCGGCGAGAAGCGCTTCCGGAAATATTACGAAGAAGCCCAGCGTGTGAAAGGCGACACCGGTGAAAACCTGGTGGGTCTGTTGGAACACCGCCTGGATGCCATCGTTTACCGCGCGAAATTCGTACCCACCGTATTTGCCGCGCGTCAGTTCGTCAGCCATGGCCACGTTCTGGTCAACGGTCGCCGCATGACGGTTTCTTCCTATACCGTGAAGATTGGCGACAAGATCGAAGTCCGCCAGAAATCCCGCGAAATGCCGCTGGTCCTGGAAGCCATCCAGAGCGCCGAGCGTGACATTCCCGAATATCTGGAAGTTGACCACAACAAACTGACCGCCAACATCATCCGCACGCCGAAACTGGAAGAAATTCCCTATCCGGCGAAGATGGAACCAAACCTGGTCGTCGAGTTCTATTCACGTTAATCCGCGTTTGGACTGCAAGATTTCAGAAAGGCCCTGCCAACTGGCGGGGCCTTTTTCTGTATGCCTTGAGTGGTCCTAGTGAGTTACTTCCCGCTGGGCTTATAGTGCGGGATCTCTTCGCCGTCCGCCTCATCATCGTGGCCGAAGACGGCTTCCAGGCTTTCTTCGATCTCCGGCCCGGCGGAGCGGGGGTTTAGCTGGGAGATTGCGACAGAGCTGGCCGGGACGTTGACATAGGCACCGGTCGGCGCGGGAGCACTGCGCTGGGTCATGCGATAGATCGCAAAGCCTACGAAAATGCCGTTGAACAGGATGGTGTGATACAGCAACCCATCCGGCCCCAGCCATTCCATCGCTGTACTGCCCGTCAGGGGGCCCAATGTCATGCCAAAGGCGAAAGACAGCATCAGGGTCGCACACAGCGGCACCATCTGCTTCTGCTCCACAAAGTCTCCCGCATGGGCGACGATGATGGGATAGATCGAAAAGCCCAGCCCCCCGATCAACAGCACAAAGAAGGCGTATCCCCACAGCGGAAGAGCGGGCAGGGCAATCAATACGGCAGAGACCACCGCCATGGTGGCGATGCCGAAAATCATCACCAGCCGTCGGTCAATCCGATCCGACGTCCATCCCAAAGGCCATTGCAGGAACAGCGCACCGAATTGCAGCACGGAACTTAAGACAACCGCCCCGTTGACATCCAATCCCTCCGCCAGGCCATACAGGCCGATCAGGTTCCCAAGGGCGCTGTTGGATGTGGCGATACACAGACAGCCGACAATCGCCAGCGGGGTCTTCCTATAGACCTGCACGATCCCCATTCGGTCATCACTGGGCGGTGTCGGGTTGCCGCCATGACGCAGGGCGACCGGCAACAGCGACAACGAGAAAAAGGCACTGACCAGCATGAAATGCCAATTGCCCGAAATGGTGGCGACGGTCAGCATTAAAGGACCGCCAGCCTGGGCGACCTTGTAACAGATCATATAGACGCTCATCACCCGCCCGCGCACGGATCGATCCGTCTCCCCCGATATCCAGCTATCCGACGTGGTCAGCAAGCCGGCGTAACAGATGCCAGACAGCAGGCGTGCACCGGTCCACAGATACAGGTCTGTGTCGATTGCCAGCGCCAGGGTCAGCGTGGACAGGACGGTTGCCAGGGCTGAAAAGGCACGGATATGACCGATCCGGCGGATTAAGGTGGGGGCCAGGATACAGCCCAACAGGAAACCGCCTGAAAACCCGGCAGACATGACCCCGATTTCAGAGGAAGAGAAACCAGCCTCCTGCATGCGCAAAGGCAACAGGGCGCTTAAAAGACCCATCCCGCATTGCAGCAGGACAACGGCATTGATGATCGCGCCTACGGCGAGGATCGGGCTCATATGACCAACGGGTTCTGTGACGTCTAAGAACGAATATCTAGATTGACGTCTTATTCCTTACCCGGCGTATGGTAAAGCGGACAAAACTGTCCCCTGTGAGACTCATCGCGGTTTAGGTTCAGTTTGAGCGTGTGTCGTTACTCTGGGCCCTGATCCGGTTGCGCAATTGGCCCAGGACCCCCGTCTGCTCGTTTTAAAAAGATTTAACGCAAAGGACGCAGAGAGGGCGCGAAGGACGCTGAGGGAGCGGCATTGGTTGTCGTCACCCCGGACCTGATCCGGGGTCCAGGGCGGCGGGTGCGATTGGTGCTTGTGGCCCTGGATACCCCCCTTGCGCGGGTATGGCGGGTGTGGGCCAGACATTGCGCCTATTTACTCGGTCCATGGCTCCATGGGGATGAAGCCGGGTAGGGCGGCGATGCGGTCGAGCCATAGTTGGATATTGGTGAACTTTGACAGATCAAACCCGCCTTCCTGTGCGACGCTGGTATAGGAATACAGCGCGATATCGGCGATGGAAGGGTTGGATCCAACAAGCCAGTCGGATCTTAGAAGCTGGGTGTCCAGGGCTGCTAAAGCTTCATATCCTTTGACATGTTTCTCTGCCAGTTGAGCCTTTCGCTCTTGTGTCATTTCCAAATGATGACACCAGAATCGTGCCACGGCGACGGTGGGTTCATGCTGATATTGCTCAAACATCATCCAAGCCAGCACCCGCGCGCGTTCCCATCGATCTGTGGGAATAAAATCCGTTCCTTCCGCCAGATACCAAAGAATGGCATTCGATTCCGGCAAGGTCCGATTATCAGCCAATTGTAAGACAGGGATGCGCCCAGCCGGGTTCAACGCCAGAAACTCCGCGGTGCGCGTCTCACCCTTATGGATGTCCTTGAACACCAGTGTGTAGTCGATATTCAGCAGGCTCAACAACAGTCGAACCTTATGGCCGTTTCCGCTTTCAGGATGATCATACAGGGTCAGGCCGTCCATATCGCAGTCTCCCATGGTTGATGGACCGGCAGTTTGCCAAACCCCGTCTATTGGGCAAGCGCGATTTGCGCGGCCTTTGGGCAAGAATTTCTTACGCTGCATACAGACGAAAGCGCATCGGGGCTTTCCCCGATGCGCCTCTGCTCACGTCAACGATTACGCTGTGCGATCAAGCCTTAGGCGGCTTTCTTTTCCAGCGCCTTTTGCTTGGGTTTTGCCGTCGTGGTGATGCTCACCGTGCGCGGCTTTGCTTCTTCCGGCACTTCGCGTTTCAGGGCGATGTGCAGCAGGCCGTGTTCCAGTTTCGCTTCGGCCACTTTGATATGGTCGGCAAGGCTGAAGCGACGCTCAAACGCACGCTCTGCTATGCCGCGATGCAGGAAGTGACGCTCCACGGTTTCATCGCTCTGGGCGATCTTGCCGGTCACGGTCAGCGTGTTTTCCTGAACGGTGATGTCCAGGTCGTCTTCCGAAAAGCCTGCCACGGCCATGGAAATGGCATAGGCGTCGTCGTCCAGCTTTTCGATGTTGTAAGGGGGATAGGTTGGAACCTGTTCGCTGGCCAGGGAATCCATCGTCCGGGCCAGACGGTCAAAACCAACAGTGGTCCGCAACAGCGGGGTCATATCGAATGCACGCATGTCTAAGTCTCCTCAAGTTAGAGCGAGAGTGATGTTAGAACCGCCCCAGATCAGGCGACGGTCCGCTATGCTGTCTTAAGGCTGCGCCTGTTTGTGAACCCCAATCGGGCGTTCGACAGGACTGCCTCTCGACAGGTTAAATTTGGGGTGACGATTTTAGGCGTTCAAGAGGGGGAGGGTTAAAAAAATTGGGGCGACCCGAAGATCGCCCCAATATCGTCTGACCCAAAGAAAACGTGATTAGGATTTCAGGCCGAAATTCGCAAAGCGCTTGTTGAAGCGATCCAACTGACCCGACGCCATCAGCTTGCCGGTACCGCCAGTCCAGGCCGGGTGGCCGGTCGGGTCGATGTCCAGGCGCATTTCGTCGCCTTCCTTGCCCCAGGTAGAGCGCGTCTTATAGGTCGTTCCATCGGTCATGATGACGGTGATGGTGTGGTAGTCTGGATGGATATCCTGTTTCATCGCGCGTAAGCTCCAAAGCCGTTGAGGACGCGCCACGGCGCGAAAACCCTCTGAAAAAAGTTCGTATCAGGCGCGGCTTTTACCCTTCGACTCCCGGCAATGCAAATGATTTCTGTCGAATTGCCCATCGACGCGGTCTGCGGTTCGGCGCTAGACTGTGTGGAAGGGGCAGCGCCTTCTTATCACATCTGTTAAAGGAGTAGAACCTATGACGCATTTCCTTGTCTCCGAAGAAAAGCCTGACGGGCATCGGTTGGAAGATCTGCTGCGGATTGTTCGCAAGGATGTTCTGCTCCGATGCACGAAGATCACAGATGATACCCGCCCGGAAGCTCAGCTGGTTCTTTCCAACAATATCAAAGTGCTGGAGCATCTGTCAGAGGCGATCAAACTGGCTGAATCATCGACACATATCTTGGACAAGGCCTTTGGCCCCAGTCAGGCTTCCCAGGGGGGGCCTCCTCGCATTGGGACCTGATTACAAAAATTGCCACCCCCGCAGGGGATTGCGCGGGGGTGGGGTTAATAAAGGGCGGGGGTGATGATCAGACGTTTAGTAACAGGTTTTCGCGTTCCCACGAGCTGATAACCCGTTGATACAAATCGTATTCATGGTTTTTGACGTCCATATAGGCGCGGGCGAAATGCTCGCCAAGGGTTTCTTTCAAAGGCTTTGAGTAGTTCAGCTTTTGCAGGGCATCCCCCTGATGGCGCGGCAGCGCAAAAGCAAAACGATAGGCATCGCCTTCCACCGGATTGGATGGCTCAATCTTCTCCTTAATTCCCAAATATCCGCAGGCCAGGGTCGCCGCCATGGCCAGATAGGGATTTGCATCCGACCCAGCCAGCCGATTTTCGATCCGTCGTGATTCGGGCGAAGAGTCTGGAATGCGCAGGCCGCAGGTGCGGTTGTCATGCCCCCAATGCACATTGATCGGCGCATCGGAATAGCGCGCGATACGGCGATAGCTGTTCACATTGGGTGCCATCAAGGGCATTGCGGCCGGCAGATAGCGCTGGAGCCCCCCAATGTAATGCAGCAGTGTCTTCGAATCTTTTCCGGTCTTTGTGGAGAAGACATTCTTGCCCGTATACATATCGACCAATGACTGGTGGATATGCATGGAGGAACCGGGCTGATTCTGGTGCGGCTTTGCCATGAAGGTCGCGTAGATGTCGTGACGCAGGGCGGCTTGTCGGACCAAGCGTTTGAACAGAAAGACCTGATCCGCCAATTCCAATGGATTGCCGTGATTGAAGTTGATTTCCATCTGCGCGGCCCCAGCCTCATGCGCCATGGTGTCGACATCCAGTTCCGCAGCCTCGCAGAAATCATAAATGTCTTCGACGATGGGATCGAACTCGTTGGCGGCTTCGATACCATAGGCTTGGCGACCAGATTCCTGGCGGCCCGACGCCCCAATGGGGGGTTCCAGGGGATAGTCAGGATCCAGGTTCTTTTTCACAAAATAGAATTCTAACTCCGGCGCAACGATTGGCTGAAGGCCCTTTTTGGCAAAAAGTTCCAGGATATTCTTCAGCACAAAACGCGGTGAGAAACTGACCGGTGAGCCATCCAGATGATAGGCGTCGCAAATCACTTGGGCGACAGGGTCAGGATACCAGGGCACGATGCGAATGGTGTTGTTATCGGGGACCATTGCAATGTCACGATTGGTGTCTGCAACGGCTTCGGTATCCAGCACAAATTCACCGGTGACAGTCTGAATGAAAAGACATTCTGGAACACGCAGGCTGCGGTCTTCCAGGCTTTTCAGAAACTTGTTTGAGGGCAGAATTTTGCCCCGCGCGATGCCGGACATGTCGGGCAGAAGACATTCAACCTCGTCCACATTTCGCGATTTTAGCCATTCACTTAAATTGGTCACGTTAGCCTCACTATCCATACGGATCAGTTTTCTAGAGATTAATAGTTACCACAAAAACACATCCGTCCCTGATTCGGTGTGAATCACACGCCTTACTGGATGAAAAAAGCATGGCGCTGCGATTGTGATCACATTTTTTATGCCTTATACTTCTGGCTATCCGCAAGCGCTAATCAATTCTTATCCACAAGGTTTCACGCGTAACCAAGCGATATATGAAAGCAGATATTAAAATGACCAGTTGGCTCAGCAAACAGGAAGTGGACGCCTTTGTCGAAGCGAATCCCGGCTTGAAAGGGGTCGATATGATCGTGCCGGATATGTGTGGTATCCTGCGTGGCAAACGCATCGGCGTGGAAGCGATCGACAAATTGTATGAGGGTGGGATTGCTCTTCCTGGATCTACTTATCTGCTGGATTCCACCGGGCGCAATTGCGAAACCATTGAATATGGCACACGGGATGGGGACCCCGATTGTAACTGTCTTGGCGTGGCGGGCACGTTGAAACCCGTGCCCTGGGCCAATGCGCCAACCGGACAGGTGATCGCGTCGATGGTCACGCAGGACGGCGATCCGTACTTTGCAGATCCGCGATACATTCTGGCGCGTGCAGCCCAGCCTTTGGTGGATATGGGGTATACGCCCGTGACCGCTATCGAATTGGAATTTTATCTGTTGGATGGAAAACTGGACGCTAAGGGCTGTCCGGAAATGGCGACATCGCCAACCACGGGCCAGCGTCAGACCACCACTCAGGTCTATGGCATTGATGAATTATATGAATTCGAAGACTTCCTGACCGATGTGGAAGACGCCTGTGTGGCGCAGGATGTGCCGGCCGATACCGCCACGGCAGAATACGGGCCGGGGCAGTATGAAATCAATCTGCACCATGTGGATGATCCGATTAAGGCCTGTGACGATGCTGTATTATTAAAACGCATCATCAAGGGCGTTGCGCGCAAGCATGGTATGATCGCGACCTTCATGGCTAAGCCGTTTTCGGAATTGGCGGGATGTGGCATGCACATCCATATCAGCCTGCTGGACAAGAACGGTAACAACATTTTTGCGGGTCCCATGGATCCTGAAATCGGCCTTCCAGCGTCTAAGGCGTTGCGCCACGCAATCGGGGGACTGGCGAAGACGACGGCTGATGGCATGGCGGTCTTTGCCCCGAATGCAAACTCGTATCGGCGCTTTCAGGCAAATTCCTATGCCCCCATCAATACCGCCTGGGGGGTTGATAATCGCACGGTATCACTGCGCATTCCCCGCGCGGATGCAAAGGGGATGCGGGTCGAGCACCGCATTGCAGGGGCGGATGCCAATCCCTATTTGACGATGGCGACCGTTCTGGCAGGTATCCATCACGGGCTGACCAACAAGATCGATCCGGGCCCGATTGAACGCAACAATGCCTATGACAAGCCGGTAACGGATCTGCCGTTACGCTGGTGGCAGGCGTTGCAGACATTCTCGGAAAGCAAGGTGCTGCCGAAATATCTGGGTGCCCATTACTGTGAAATGTTCGCCGCCGCCCGAAGCTTTGAAAATGATGCGTTTCAGGCGCAAATTCCCCCACTGGATTACGAGTGGTACCTTCGCACTGTTTAATAGTTAGGTCTAAGCACATGGCAAAATTTGACGATACCCGGTCCTATTATCGCGCGACAGCCCATGCCGCGCCATCTCACCCGCAATTAGAGGGGGAGATTAAAGCCGATGTTGCCGTTCTGGGGGCGGGCTATACGGGATTGTCCGCCGCACTGGAACTGGCCGAGGCGGGCTTGTCCGTTGTGATCGTGGAGGCTGAAACCGTCGGCTTTGGCGCATCCGGTCGGAATGGCGGACAGATCTGTACGGCTTATAACAAATCCATGGCGACGATCCGCAACCGGTTTGGCGAAGAAACGGCGCGTGCCGCGTGGGATATCGCCGACGCCGCCCCGAAACTGGTTGGGGAGCGGATCAAGAAATACGGCATCGATTGTGATTTGAAATGGGGATATATGCATGCCGGTGAAAAAGCCAGCCATGTAGAAGATTTAAAAGAAACCCAGGCGGAATGGGACCAGTATGGCTATACCGGGTCCAAACTTCTGGAAGGCGCTGACCTGCGCGATAAAATCGGGTCAGAGCGATACAAGGCCGCGTTGTGGGAGCCTGGTGGCGGCCATGTACATCCGCTGAATTACTGTCTGGGATTGGCACAGGCTGCCCTGAAGGCTGGGGTGAAAATCTATGAACACAGCCGCGCTATCCGTTTGGATACGGACGATAACCCGGCCATTCACACAGAAAAGGGCGTTGTTCGCGCCGATTACATGGTCCTGGCAGGAAATGCCTATCTGCGCGAAACACAGCCCTATCTGTTTCGACGCCTGATGCCGGTCGGCAGTTACATCATCGCAACGGAACCTTTGGGGGAAAATCGCGCGAAGGGCCTGATTTCGGGCGATGAAGCCGTCACCAATTGCAGCTTTATCGTCGATTATTTTCGATTGAGCGGTGACAAGCGTATGCTGTTTGGCGGGCGCGCGACCTATTCGGGGCTTGAGCCCAATGACCTGGGGGGATTTGTCCGCCCGCGTATGCTGCATGTCTTTCCGCAGTTGGAAGATATTAAGATCGAGCATGTCTGGGGCGGCTATATCGGGATTACCGTAGACCGGATGCCGCATGTCGGTCGCATTGGGTCCCGCACCTATTTCAGTCAGGGATATTCCGGACACGGGCTGGCATTGAGCAATATGTGTGGCAAGATATTGGCGCAGGCGATCCGTGGTCAGGCGGAACAATTTGATGTCATGAGCAGATTCAAACATCCAATCTTTCCCGGTGGTAAATTCCGCACCCCACTGCTGACATTGGGAATGTTTTGGTATCGCATCAAGGATGCTTTGGCGTAAGGTGTTCCGGCACGATTCCTGCACAGAATTCTTCAGGCAGGAAGATGCAAGGAAACCGTTATGTTCAGCCGATTGATGAGTATCATTAAACCCGGCGATCGCCGTAAGGAGCGGCGTGTCAAAGTGCGCCTGCCTGCTGAATTGGGGGGCATTGGCGGCCGTTTGACTGATTTAAGCCTGGGGGGATTCGGCTTTTATCCGGATGCTGAAGGGCTGGAAATTGGTGATGAACTGATGGCGGTGCTCGCGCCTGATAACCTGCCGGAAATTGAAATCCCCTGTCGAATTGTTGGGGGAGATCAAGAAGGGATGGTTCTGTGTGTTGCCTTCATTAAGGTGAAGCCGGAACATTTTGAACCCCTGCAATCCATCATCATGACGCAAACCGTCGGGCAGGGCGAAAAAACGGCGGAGTAGCGACCTGTCGGCAGTTCAACTTTTAGCCTAGTCTGGTCGTTAGAATCTTCAGACCCGCAGCCCCGAATGCCAGTGCAAATCCAGCTTCAAACCAGCGCCGCATCTTCGTATAGACCGCGACCAGTGCGGGGCGGGAGAAGAGCAGGGCATAGCCATGAAAGATGATCATGCTTTGCAGTCCAACGGCGACGATGATAACGGCCAGAGAACTGGGGGTGGCATTGGCGGGCACACCGATGGCAAACAGTGACCCGAAGAACAGTATTGCCTTTGGATTGGTCAGGTGAAGGGCCAAACCCTTCCCGAAGGCCGCACGCTTTGATGTAATCGTCATTGCGGTTGTCTGGGTCTTTGCCCCACGCCAGGCTGAGATTCCGGATTTCGCGGACAGAAACAAAAGATAGCCCGCCCCGAAATATCGCAGCACCTCAAAGGCCCAGGCATTGGCTTGCATGATTGCGCCCAGCCCGGCCGCTGCCATGATGGACCACATCCACGACCCTGCTGTAATGCCAGAGGCAACAGCAAGGCCCAGCCCCCGGCCGGACGCCATAGACGTCCCGGCAATCGTCAGGGTCGCAGGACCTGGACTGCCAGCCGCCAGTAGGGCTGCACCCAGTATCAAAGGCAGGTTTATATCATCCATCATGGCGTCAATCCTGTTGGACGCCCGCCCGGTTCACAATCGCAACTTTTTCACAGGTCTTGTTCAGGTCTATCCTCAGTACGGAATACCCAGCGCTTCTTCGGGCGCAGTGAAGGGCAGATCATGAGCCTCTGCAACCGCCTTATAGGTGATGTGACCCTTATGAACATTCAGACCCTGGCGCAGATGCGTGTCATGGGCCAGGGCACTGCGATAGCCATGATTGGCCAGCGCCAGCGTGAAGGGCAGGGTTGCATTGTTAAGGGCAAAAGTGGATGTCCGCGCCACGGCGCCTGGCATATTAGCCACACAATAATGCACGACACCTTCTTCGATAAAGATCGGGTCGGCATGGGTGGTGGGGCGGGATGTTTCCAGGCAACCGCCCTGATCAATGGCGATATCGACGACGACAGATCCGTCCAGCATGGTTTGCAGCATCGCGCGGGTGATCAATTTTGGTGCAGCCGCGCCGGGCACCAGAACCGCGCCGATGACCAAGTCAGAATCCTGCACGCTGCGTTCAATGGCATCGACGGTTGAATATAAGGTCTTCAGGCCGGTTCCTCGAAACTCATCATCCAGTTGTGTGATGCGGGCAATGTTCCGCTCCAGGATCGTCACCTCTGCCCCCATGCCAAGCGCGACCCGCGCCGCATTGGTTCCAGAAACACCGCCGCCAATGACCAGAACTTTGGCTGGCAGAACGCCCGGCACGCCGCCCATCAGAACACCGCGCCCGCCTTGCGCCTTTTCCAGGCAATGCGCGCCAGCCTGGGCGGCCATGCGCCCGGCGACTTCGCTCATCGGGGCCAAAAGGGGGAGGCCGCCGCGCGGGCTGGTCACGGTTTCATAGGCGATCGCGATACAGCCGGACTCCATCAATCCCTTGGTTTGCGGCAGATCGGGGGCCAGATGCAAATAGGTGAACAGCAATTGATCTTCCCGCAGCATCTTGCATTCGGTGGCTTGGGGTTCTTTGACCTTCACAATCATTTCGGCTGACTTGAAGACGTCCTCTGCGCTGCCAAGGATTTTCGCGCCGGCTGCCTGATAGTCCTTATCGCTGACCCCGATGCCTTCTCCGGCTTGGGTTTCCACAACGACGTCATGTCCGTTATGACACAGTTCCCGAACCGCAAACGGGACCAGCCCAACGCGAAACTCGTTATTCTTGATTTCCTTTGGCACACCAATGCGCATGATTGTTTCCCCTTCGGTCTTATCGGGATTGTGGCAGGTCCCGCTGATTTTGATGCGTGATCCTACGCTTGTTCGATGGAAATGTACTTGCGAACACGTTGGAATTTTACGATGCTTTTGCATAATTTATGCAGAATAATGAATTAAAATGCAGGATTATTCGAAAATGAAGCTGGACGCCGTAGATATCGCCATTCTGGCCGCGATGCAGGAAAATGCCCGTATCACCATTTCCGACCTGGCAGATCGGCTGCATGTTGTTGCGTCGACCTGTCAGCGCCGGTTGACCCGGCTGGAAGAAAATGGGGTCATTCAGCAATATACCGCGCTGTTGAATGAAGACGCATTGGGTTATGAAGCGGGCGTGGTGGTGCAGATCGCGCTGGATAGCCAAAGCGAGACTGCATTGAATGCCTTTGAATGCGCCGTGGTGGAAATCCCGGAAGTGGTGGAATGCCATTTGATGGCAGGGGAGTCTGATTATCTGGTGCGGCTTGTCGTGCGCGATATGCGGGATTTCGAGCGGATTCATAAGGCGCATCTGTCCAGGTTGCCGCATGTTACGCGCATTCAGTCCAATATGGCGCTGCGTCGGATTGTCCGCAAATCGCCGCCCCTGCCGAATGCTGTTGAATGATGAATATGGGTCGGAAGGGTGCAGTGGGCATGGGGTCGCATGGATGATAAATTGCGGCGCAAGGCGATGCACCGGTCACTTTCGGCTGGTGTCTTTAGACAGGATGCTTGATCAAGCCATATGATCGCTGTACCGCTGCGATATCTGTTCATTTTGTTCCTGCCTTTAGGAGTTTGCTATGCCTCGCGGACCGTTTTCTGGTGTTTTGTCGCCAACCATTTCCCCTGTTGCTGCAGATGGCAGTGTTGATACCATCCGTTTTCAGGCCTTGTGCAAATGGCAATTGGCCAATGGGCTGGACGGGTTGGCGATTTTTGGCACGACCAGTGAGGCCAACAGCATCGCCCTGACGGAGCGCATGAAGCAAACTGAGGCTTTGGTGAAAGTTGGCGTGCCTGCTGAAAAATTGATGCCGGGAACCGGAACCTGTTCTCTGATGGATACTGTTGCCCTGACCAAACAAGCGGTGGAATTGGGGGCAGGGGGTGTATTGTTGCTGCCCCCGTTTTTCTATCGCGCGGCGACCGATGACGGGCTTTTTGCCTATGTGTCCGAAGTGATCCGTCTGGTCGCCGATGATCGACTGAAAATCTATCTGTATCATATTCCGCCCTTCGCGATGGTGGGCTGGTCCGTGCCGTTGATCCAACGATTGGTTCAGGCATTTCCCAATAGTGTGGTAGGCTTGAAAGATAGCTCCGGTGATTGGAAAAACACCAAGGCGATCCTGGACAATGTGCCTGACTTTGATGTTTTTCCGGGATCGGAACTGTTCCTGTTGGATGGATTCGACAATGGGGCGGCAGGGTGCATCAGTGCGACCGCCAATGTGAATCCGACCGGCATTCGAACCGTGATTGATGCCTATCACGCCGGGGATAAGGACACGCTGGACACCGCAAATGATAAAATGCGAAAAGTTCGCACAGTCTTTCAGAATCATGGATTGATCACGGGTGTGAAAGCAGCCGTTGCCCATTATTCCCATAACGATATATGGAGCGTTGTCAGGCCGCCATTGGTGGGGTTGGACACAGATGCGACAGGGCGTCTGGTTGCGGATCTGACAGCGGTTGATTTCAGCATCGATTTTCAAGGCAGTTTGGGGTGAATTATGGCTGTTGAAGGGCGTTATAAGGATTTGAATGCACGGGTCCTTGCCATTGCAGATGGGGAAACGGATATGATCTCATTGATGGCGACGACCGTGTGCGAATTATACCACGCCGATGATCGTTTTGACTGGGTTGGATTCTATCGCAATGTTGGCGATAACATGCTGAAGATCGGTCCCTATCAGGGCGGACATGGCTGTCTGGTGATTCCTTTCTCCAGGGGGGTCTGTGGCGCCTGTGCCACCACAGGGCAGGTTCAGATGGTACCCGATGTAGACGCTTTTCCGGATCATATCGCCTGTGCCTCTTCCACACAGTCTGAATTGGTTCTGCCGGTTTGGAACGCGAAAGGGGAATTGATTGCCGTCTTGGATATCGACAGCGATCAACCCGATGCGTTCGATGTAGAGGATATCGCGTCCCTGGAGACACTGATGCGCGACCTGTTCTCGCGCGCGCAATAGGCTTGGGCTCTTGCAAACCGGTCATTCGGGCGTATAGTGCGTCGCGTCAGGAAATCCAGCGATTGATTGTAATACAATGACCGTCTTTTGCATCATCATCGACATTATTATTTGCGGCTGTCGCATTGCGCGGCGGTCGTCGGTGATGCTGACCTGATTTCTCTTTGAAATGGTGGCAGTGAAACGATAGACCCCGCGGCAGGATCTCCCCTTCCGCGGCACCTCGTCATGACAAAACAGGATTGAAGAACACAATGGATTTAAAGATTTACGATACAAGCCGACGCGCCAAGGTCATTTTCGAGCCTCGTGAAGCGGGCAAGGTTGGCCTGTATGCCTGTGGTCCGACGGTCTATGACCGCATCCATATCGGCAATGCGCGCCCGCTGGTCGTGTTCGATGTCCTATCCCGGTTGCTGCGCACACTCTATCCGATTGTCACCTATGTTCGGAACATCACGGATATCGACGATAAGATCAATGCGCGTGCGAAGGAGCGGGGCATTGATATTCGCGAATTGACGGAAACCACAGTCGCACGCTTTCGGGAGGATTGCGAAGCCCTGAACTGCCTGCCCCCGGATCATGAGCCGCGCGCGACAGAGACCATTCCAGAGATGGTTGCGCTGATTGAAAGACTGATCGACCAGGGGCATGCCTATGCGCTGGACGATGGTCATGTGCTGTTCGATGTGCCGTCCTGGGAAGAGTATGGCAAATTTGCTAATAAGGACCGGGATGAACAGATATCGGGTGCCCGTGTAGAGGTTGCCAGTTACAAGCGCGATCCGGCGGACTTCGTACTGTGGAAGCCCAGCGATGGTGATACGCCAGGCTGGCCCAATCCGTGGTGTGAAAAGGGTCGGCCCGGCTGGCACATTGAATGCTCCGCCATGTCGGAAAAGTTCCTGGGCCCGGATTTTGATATTCATGCTGGGGGCATCGACCTGGTTTTCCCCCATCACCAGAACGAAATCGCCCAAAGCTGCTGCGCCCATGCGCCAACGGACCGTCAGGACCGCTTCGCGCGCTATTGGATGCACAATGGGTATCTGATGAGTGAGGGCGAGAAAATGTCCAAGAGCCTGGGCAATTTCTACACCGTCGCGGAATTGCTGGAGGAATTTCCAGGGGAGGTCCTGCGCCTTGTCCTGTTGAAGACCCATTACCGCTCCCCCCTCGATTTCTCTAAGGATAAATGCCGGGAGGCTAAGGCGGAACTGGATCGTCTCTATACATTACTGCGCGATACCCAGTCTGAACCGTTCGTCTATATTTCAGACGACGATCCGGAATGGCAGGGATTGGTCGCGGCCCTGTCCGATGATTTGAACACGGCAGAAGCCCTGAAACATTTCTTTGCCAGTGCTCGGCAGCTCAGTGTTGCTGTGCACAAATCCATGAAGCGGGACGCAAAAGCCCATATCGGTGAACGCTCAATCCCTGAAGATCGGGCGCGATTGCTGCAACTGGGCAATGCTCTGGGCCTGCTGGAACAAGATCCGCAAGCCTGGTTTAAGGCCGGCACCCCAACAGACGGCCCGACCGAAGCGGACATAGAGGCACAGATCGAGGCCCGAAAGGAAGCCAAGGCCTCAAAGGATTTCGCTAAAGCGGATCAGATCCGGGATGACCTTCAGGCACAGGGCGTCATTCTGGAAGACAAGCCAGGCGGCATCACCGAATGGCGCCGGGCTTAATCAAACAGTGTCATACCCGCGCAGGCGAGACTTTGAGGAGTGGCGCTGAAAGTATCGCGTCATACCCGCGAAGGCGGGTATCCAGGGGCGGCGGGTGAGAAAGGTGCGTGTTGCTCTGGACCCCGGATCAAGTCCGGGGTGACGATACTGAGCCCCACCCGCGCAGGCGAGACTTTGAGGGGGTGGCGCTGAAAGTATCGCGTCATACCCGCGAAGGCGGGTATCCAGGGGCGGCGGGTGAGGGGAGTGCGTGTTGCTCTGGACCCCGGATCAGGTCCGGGGTGACGGATGAAGGAGTATAGGATGAAGATTTCTGCGGCACAGGGCGGGTTTGTCTACATCATGGCATCGGGTCGGAATGGAACCTTGTATGTCGGTGTAACATCCAATCTGCCGCAGCGAGTGGCCCAACATCGGGAAAAGCTCCTTGATGGTTTCACTAAGAAATATGCTGTTCATTTACTGGTGTATTTTGAAGCGTGCCCAGATATGGACTCCGCAATCCAGCGGGAAAAGGCGTTAAAAAAGTGGCGACGAGAGTGGAAGTTAAAACTGATAGAAGAGAAGAACCCAAATTGGAGAGATCTATACAACGATCTGTTTGAATAGTCGGGTTTTTTGCACTTATCCCGTCATACCCGCGAAGGCGGGTATCCAGGGCAGTGGGTGAGAGAGGTGCGTGTTGCTCTGGACCCCGGATCAAGTCCGGGGTGACGATACTGAGCCCCGCCCGTAAAGGCGAGACTTTGAGGGGTGACGGTGACGATACCGCGTCATACCCGCGAAGGCGGGTATCCAGGGGTGGCGGGTGAGAGGGGTGCGTGTTGCTCTGGACCCCGGATCAAGTCCGGGGTGACGATATTGAGCCCCGCCCGCAAAGGCGAGACTTTGAGGGGTGGCGGTGACAGTACCGCGTCATACCCGCGAAGGCGGGTATCCAGGGCGGTAGGTGAGAGAGGTGCGTGTTGCTCTGGACCCCGGATCAGGTCCGGGGTGACGATATTGAGCCCCGCCCGCAAGGGCGAGACTTTGAGGGATAGGGGTGACAATACTGCGTCATACCCGCGAAGGCGGGTATCCAGGGGCGGCGGGTGAGAGGGGTGCGTGTTGCTCTGGACCCCGGATCAAGTCCGGGGTGACGATACTGAGCCATACCCGCAAAGGCGAGACTTTGAGGGGTGGCGGTGAAAGTACCGCGTCATACCCGCGAAGGCGGGTATCCAGGGCAGTGGGTGAGAGAGGTGCGTGTTGCTCTGGACCCCGGATCAAGTCCGGGGTGACGATATTGAGCCCTACCCGCGCAAGCGGGTATCTGAGGGGTGGCAGATGAGATTGTTGATGTTTGGAACGGATGAAAGAAGCAAATGACTGACCGGATATACCTGTTTGATACGACGTTGCGCGATGGGGCGCAGACTCAGGGTGTGGACTTTTCTGTCGCTGATAAGGTGGCGATTGCGCAGGCGTTGGATCGGCTGGGTATTGATTATATTGAAGGGGGATGGCCCGGCGCCAATCCCACGGATGATGCTTTTTTTGCGGACCCGCCAAGCCTGAGCAACAGTAAGTTGATTGCCTTTGGCATGACCCGGCGTCCCGGTCGGTCTGCTGAAAATGATCCCGGGCTTGCCCCGTTATTGCAAGCCGATGTGGCGGGATTGTGCCTGGTCGGGAAAAGCTGGGACTTCCATGTCGATGTCGCACTGGAGATTGAGAAGGAAGAAAACATCCGCATGATTTCCGATTCGATCCGGCTGGCCGCGGAAAAGAAAGGGGAGGCGATGTATGACGCCGAACATTTCTTTGATGGCTGGAAGGCCAATAAGGATTTTGCCCTGGCCTGTGTTACGGCGGCTTATGAAGCCGGGGCGCGGTGGATCGTGCTGTGCGATACCAATGGTGGCACGCTGCCCCACGAAGTTGACGCCATCGTTCGCGAAGTGACACAGCATATTCCGGGCGACCATCTTGGGATACACGCACATAATGATACGGAAAATGCCGTAGCCAATTCGCTGGCGGCGGTGCGGGCAGGCGTACGGCAGGTACAGGGCACCATCAATGGACTGGGAGAGCGGTGCGGAAACGCGAATATGTGTTCCCTGATTCCCAGCCTGATTCTCAAAATGGGCTTTGAAACCGGCCTTAAACCGAATGCCCTTGCAGAGATTACGGGTCTGTCCCGGTTGCTGGATGGGCGATTGGATCGTTCACCGAACCGTCATGCGGCCTATGTCGGGCCAGCGGCCTTTTCTCATAAAGGGGGGCTGCATGTATCGGCCATTGCCAAGGATCCGCGGACCTATGAGCATATCCCACCGGAAACGGTCGGCAACAAACGCCATATCGTGGTTTCTGATCAGGCCGGACGCTCCAACATCCTGGCCCGTCTGGAAGAAATTGAGGTTGAGATTGGGGAAGAAGCCCTGCGCCGCCTGCTGGAAAAAGTTAAGGAACGGGAGTTCCAGGGCTATGCCTATGATGGGGCGGAGGCCAGTTTTGAACTGCTGGCCCGGGCGGCAAAGGGAGAAGTCCCGAATTATTTTGATATCAGCCGCTTTCGGGTCATGGACGAGCGTCGCCATAATGCCGTCGGAAACCTGATCACTGAGTCTGAGGCAACCGTGCAGGTGGAGTTGAAGGGGACCCAGATCATGCGCGTCGCCATGGGCAATGGGCCCGTCAATGCCCTTGATACGGCTCTGCGGGAGGCTGTCATTCAAATCTATCCAGACCTCGCCGGGATGCAATTGGTGGATTACAAGGTGCGCATCCTGCCGCCGCCCAAAGGATCAACGGGAACCGATGCCGTCACGCGCGTGACAATTGAAAGCGAAGACGAAGAAGGTGCGCGCTGGTCGACGGTTGGTGTTTCCGCCAACATCATCGATGCTTCCGTCATCGCGCTGTATGATGCGTATGCGTACAAGCTGGTACGGGATGGAATTACATGACACTTTCAGGAGGCAATGCACGACAGGCCCTGTCCCGCAGGATCATTGATACCTGCAAGGCGATGAATGCGTCTGGCATTAATCAGGGCAAGTCGGGCAATGTCTCCGCCCGGTTTGGCGATGCCATGCTGATCACGCCCAGCGGTGTTGCCTATGACGCCCTAAAGCCGATGGATATTGTTCTGCAGGAATTGGATGGGGTATGTGCGCCTGGTCAACTGCTGCCTTCCAGTGAATGGCGCATGCATGCCGATATCTATCGAAATCGGCCGGAGGCTCAAGCCATCGTCCATGCCCATCCAACATTCTGCACCGCCTTGTCCTGCAGGCGTGAAGGTATCCCGGCCTTCCATTACATGGTCGCTGTGGCCGGGGGCGTGGATATCCGCTGTTCTGACTATGCAACCTTCGGCACTGAAGACTTATCCAGAACCATGATTACCGCGCTGGACGGGCGAAAAGCCTGCCTGCTGGCCAATCATGGCATGATCTGCTTTGATGGAGATCTGGACCGCGCTCTGGCGCTGGCCATTGAAGTTGAAAGCCTGGCCCGACAATATCACCATGCCCGCCAAGGCGGCACACCCGTCATTCTGGATGATGAACAGATGACTGACGTGCTGGAAAAATTTAAAAGCTATGGCAGGCAGCCCCGCGATTGAGACTTCACCTTTTTTGAGGGCGGTGATATCATTGCTATCAGAATTGGAGGATGCCATGGCGACAATCAATATTCGAAATGTACCAGATGACGTGTACAAGGCGCTGCGTGTTCGGGCGGCACAGTCGAATGAAAGTATGGAATCATACTTGCGGAACCATTTGACGAAATTGATTGAAGGCGCGCCGACGGCCGAAATTTCCCTGTTGGATATCCGCGCCCGGATGCGGGCTGTTTTGGAGGATCGCGCGGACGAGTCCATCGTTGATGATTTCCTTAAACAGCGTCGCGAAGAGTATCGTTTAGAGGAACGTGAAATGGCCGGGCCAAGAGGCCAAAAGAAACTCCAGTCATGACAGGAGTGGTGATCGACACTTCCGCATTGTTGGCGTATTTCAAAGGCGAAGCGGGGGCTGAAATTGTCCATGCTTACACTGTCGATCAAGTGCCATTGCATCTATCGTTAGTGAATTTGGCAGAAGCATCAGCATGGTTCGTGCGAAATGGTTTTGAAGCGGATGAACCATTACGATATGCCGTTGCCCTGGGAATACAGTTACAGGATCTTGCGCCAATTGATGCGGTTGAGATTGGTCGCATGACCCTGTTCACGCGGAATGTTGGGCTTTCCTTAGGGGATCGTGCCTGTATTACACTTGGATTTCGGCTGAATGTACCGGTTCTGACGGCCGATAGGGTGTGGAGTGATACGTTGGACTGGACCAAGTATCAGGCTTTGCAGATGAAATCCCCTGTCGGCATGCGCATTATTCAAATCAGATAGGACCTGAGGCATTATGGAAATCAACGGCACGCCGTATCGCACCATTTGGGTTGAGGAACCGCGCAAATCTGTTGCGGTGATTGACCAGACGAAACTGCCCCACAGTTTTGAGACCTTACGTTTGACCAGCCTGGAAGAGGCGGCACTCGCTATTGAGGATATGATCGTGCGGGGTGCGCCCTTGATCGGGGCGACGGCGGCCTATGGGTTCTGTTTGGGCCTGGAGGAAGATGCCAGTGACACGGCGGTTGAGGCAATTTATGCGCGGCTGTATCGCACCCGCCCCACGGCGGTTAATCTGCGCTGGGCGCTGGACGAGATGCGCGCCTTGCTGGACAATCGCCCCGCAGCAGAGCGCGCGGCGTTGGCCTGGGAGCGCGCAGCGGAGATCTGTGATGCGGACGTTGAGATATGTAAATCCATTGGTCAGCACGGTTTGCACCTGATCGAAGACATCGCGGCCAAGAAACCGGCGGGCGAGGCTGTCAATGTTCTAACCCATTGCAATGCCGGATGGCTGGCCACGGTGGATTGGGGCACCGCGACGGCCCCGATCTATATGGCCTATGAGAAGGGCATAAAGGTACATGTCTGGGTCGATGAAACCCGCCCACGCAATCAGGGGGCCAGCCTGACAGCGTGGGAGTTGGGGCGCCATGGCGTTGCCCATACGCTGATTGCCGATAATGTTGGTGGGCATCTGATGCAGCATGGACTTGTCGATCTGTGCATCGTCGGGACCGATCGCACCACGGCGCGGGGCGATGTCTGTAACAAGATCGGCACCTATCTGAAGGCCCTGGCGGCCCAGGATAACGGGGTGCCTTTCTATGTCGCCTTGCCGTCGACCACGATTGACTGGACCGTTCAGGATGGCGTTGCGGAAATCCCGATAGAGCAGCGCAGCGGCGCAGAACTGACCCGCATTACCGGACGCACGGAGGCGGGGGAGATCGTGACCGTCGATATCGCGCCACAGGATGTTGTTGCCCGCAACGATGCCTTTGATGTCACGCCGGCCCGATTGGTCACCGGATTGATTACAGAACGCGGTGTTTGCGCGGCCAGTCAGGCAGGCTTGAACGGTTTGTTCGACCGCCCTTAGCGCATAGCTTACTTTTCGCGGTGCAACATTACCTTTGTGGTGAAATTGAACCGTGCTACATCTAAAAGGCAACAGGGTTTGGTTTCAAAAAGGGTGAGCATACGGGGCTATGGCGGCTGGCGGTGAATTGACAATTTTTCAAGATGCCGCGCTGTATCTTGCCGCCGCTGTAGTTGCAGTCCCTATTTTCAAGCGTTTGAAGCTCGGCTCTGTTCTGGGCTATCTGGCCGCCGGGGCGATTATCGGCCCCCATGTTTTTGCGATTGTCGGCAATGCAGAAAGCGTTCTTGCCTTTTCTGAATTCGGCGTCGTTCTGCTGTTATTTCTGATCGGCTTGGAATTGAAACCGGCCAGGCTTTGGGCGCTGAAGGCGGATATATTCGGCCTGGGGACGGCTCAGGTCTGCCTGACCGCCTTTCTGATCGGCGTGTTTGGCGTGATGGTGATCGGCGTTTCCTGGCAGACAGCGGTTCTGATTGGGCTTGGCCTGTCTCTTTCGTCGACGGCCTTTGCCTTACAGTTGATGCAGGAACGCAAAGAGCTGAACACGCAATATGGCACCCGCGCATTCTCCATCCTGCTGTTGCAGGACCTCGCCATCGCGCCAATTCTGGCTCTGTCGCCCTTGCTGGCCTTGGGGATATATGTCGCCTCTGGAGAGGACCTGTCCTGGGTACCAGCCGCTCAGGCGATTGGGGCCATTCTTGGGCTGGTGCTTGCTGGGCGGTTCCTGCTGAACCCGGTTTTCGGGGTGATTGCCCAAACCAAATCCAGTGAAATCTTCGTTGCAGCGGCGCTGTTGATTGTCATTGGATCGGCACTGTTGATGGAATGGTGCGGGCTGTCCATGGCGTTGGGTGCCTTTATGGCCGGAGTCATGCTGGCGGAAAGTGAATATCGCCATCAGATAGAAGCGGATATTCAGCCATTTCGGGGCCTGTTGCTGGGATTGTTCTTCATCGCCATTGGAATGACGATTGATTGGACGGTGGTCCTGGCGCAATGGCCGCTGGTGCTAGGCGGGGCGATCCTGCTGATGGCCTTGAAAGGGACGATCATTCTGATCCTGTGTCGCTTGTTCAAATCCTCTTGGGAAGATGCCGGGCGCATCGCTGTGACTTTGCCCCAGGGTGGGGAGTTCGGCTTTGTCATTGTCGCGCAAGGCTTGTCCCTTGGGCTGGTGTCACATGGTCAATCGGACCTTGTTTCCGCTCTGATTACGCTGTCTATGGCTTTTACGCCCTTGCTGCGGCTTTCCTTTGAAGAGGCCATGAAGCGCCGCGCCCCGGCCTCCACAGATCACCTGCCGCGCCCCGATGAGACAGAAACCAACAGTGTGGTTATTCTGGGCTTTGGGCGCGTGGGCCAGATTGTCAGTCAGATCTTTCGCATGAAGGGCATTTCGGTTACGGCCATTGACGCGGACCCGAAGCGCATAGAGGCGGCGAAACGGTTTGGCGCCAAGGTTTATTTCGGCGATGCCACGCGCATTGATGTGCTGACAGCAGCGGGCGTCGGGCGGGCCGATCTGGTCTATGTCACGATTGACAATGCCGCCGCCTGCACCCGGTCGATTGCAGTGATCGCCAAACGCTTCCCGACGGTTCGCATCATGGCGCGCGCCCATGATCGGGTGCATGCGCTGGAATTGCTGGACAGCGGGGCGGACTTCCTGATCCGCGATACCTTCGAAAGCTCTGTCAAATTGGCAGAAGAGGGGCTCAATCGCCTGGATATCAATAAAGAAGAAATCGCCCATCTGCTGGAAGAATTCCGCCGCGCCGATTCAGACCGCCTGCTGCGCCAAAAAGCCGACGGCATCTACGCCACCGCCGAAGACGGCGGCACCTTCCGGCTGGATAAGTCTTAGGGCAGGTTGGTCCGATTTTTCTGAGGGGACGGCTCGATATACTCCCACCCCCTTGAGGGGGGAGGACGGCCTTATCTACTCCCTCCCCCTTGAGGGGGGAGGGTTGGGGTGGGGGTGATAGGCCGCAAGGCCTTTCCCTGCATCAGACTGGATTACGGAGGAGAGAACACCCCCCCTCCCAACCTCCCCCCCTCAAGGGGCAGGGGAATCGCATATGGCAGATTTGCCATAGGCGGCGAACAGGATTCTAAGGAGGTTTTCCATTTGCGGAGGACCTCATGGAGCAGTTTGAAGACACGTTCGGGGATTTGCCGGACCCGCGCGC
>NZ_JBLZHT010000012.1:0-92525 GCF_048892525.1 Hwanghaeella sp. LZ110
GTTCGGCAATATTATCCGAACGCTGAAATCTCTATTGGTGACGGGCTGAATTATCTCGGATCGAGTGTCAACTATTCAGGTATTCTAAGTCCAGAGCGGGCACAACACGATCTCGGTTTCAGTGCCAGCACTGATCTTTCTTCGGCCATCGGAAAATACTACGAGGCGCTGTCCTAAGACTTGTTCGAACTGATTCATTCGGTTTTTGCTCTGACAAATGAAGCTGCAGGTATTGGGTTTCGACGCTTTAGAATTAGAGCATGATGATATTAGACGGGTTCATATCCGGCGTTTACGATGTAATTGCGGCATTCTGATGGGGCGATTGAGTTGAGGATGTCTCCCAGCGCGTTGCATAGATCGTCGGTGGACCGTTTCCTGGCTTTTCTGAGCCAGTGTTTGAGTTTGGAGAAAAGCTGCTCAATGGGAATGGGGTTCAGGTCGGGTGAGTATTTGGGCAGGAACAGGAGCCTTGCGCCGACGGCGCGGATGGCCTGACGGACCGCCTTGCTCTTGTGGGAGCCCAGATTGTCCATGATAACGATGTCGCCTGGCCGCAGGGTCGGAACGAGAACGCGCTCGACATAGAATCCGGAAGCGCTCACCATTGATCGGCCCGTCGATGAGCCAGGGTGCCGTAACCCCATCCTGGCGAAGGGCAGCCAGGAAAGTCATGGTCCGCCAATGTCCGTGCGGTGCCTTGCCCTCAAGCCGCTCGCCGCGCGGTGCCCAACCCCGCAGCGGTGCCATGTTGGTCTTGGTCCATGTCTCGTCGATGAAGACCAGCCGAGCCGGATCGATGCTGCCCTGACGGCTTATCCATCGCGCCCGCTGTCGGGCGACGTCCGGGCGGTCACGCTCGCTGGCGACCTGCGTCTTTTTTTATGCGTGAGCTCCTGCGCATGGACAAACGCCCAGACCGACCGGTAATCGACATCGAGCCCCCGTTCGCGGCCAGTTCGTCCACCAGCCCGCGCAGGGTGAAGTCGTCCGTGTATGGCAGCGCACGATCAACCAGTCCCGGTGCGCGCCGACAATCTTCGAAGGCTTGTAGCCGCCGATCCGATCCGGCGCAACGCTCCCGGTGTCACGATAGCGTCGCAGCCATTTGACCACCGTGCTAACGCCAACGCCGAACCGAAACGCCGCCTGGCGACGGGACTGCCCTTCATCCTCAACTGCCGAAACAACACGCTCACGAAGATCCATCGAATAGGGTCGCGTCATGGATACTGGCCTCCTTTCCCAGCATCCATGGTGAATCACTATTCGCAGATATAGGGAATCCCCTAATTCCGATTCCGTCTAAAATCATCACGCTCTAGCGCTTACGGACGATCCTCTTGGCATGATCCGTCATTTTGCCCACCGACCCAATACACTGGAGTATTGTGAGGCCAAGACGTCGGACGCTGCGCGGGATTATATTGTTGTTTAGGTGGCTGAGAAGGCCGAACAAATGGAGTGTACGGTTAAGACGGAAGAAAAAGTCGCTAATAACTTCTGTGACTTGGTCAGCCGAACGGCGATCTGGATGATTGAAGGGTGGAAACAGTGGCGGCGATAGATTGATCTGTGCATCTCAAATCAGCACCACAACTCACCGGCTAACGTAACATCGCCATCCTAACCACACCTCAATCGAGTTTCCTCTGCCAAAGCCTCAATAGTAGCTTTGTAACACAACTCGGGTTGTTCAAATTGAAGGAAATGTGTTGTCCTGGGGATACTACAATAGGGTAAGCATGCTTCTTCAGCCACGGCCCGGCAGATACTGGCTGACGGCAGTTGATTTTCCATTTCAGGATCGGCACCGATGATAGTTATTGGGGTTTCCTTTAGTGGCCGACAGAGCGCAGTCCAAACTGATAGATCATTATTCGTTTGATAAATATAGGCTTCGAACTCACGCGGGCAACAAAGCTCCCAGGAACCGGTCTGTGTATTCCTTCGTAGCGTTGCCTCGGCCAACTGTTCGGCCGCACCTGGTACCCAGCCCTGGAATTCCGGTCGCCGCTTAAACTGCTGGGCCAGAAGTGCTGGATTGTCATAGCGCGACGGCCGCCGGCTGGCGCGCCGGACCATATCGTGCATATGCGCGTCTTCGACCGGCTGTAGCGGATGACCGTGGCGCGGATAGATCGGCGGGTCGAATAGGATCAGGCCTTCCCATCGTCCCCGATAATGGTCCGCATGTTTCACGGCGGTCACGGCCGACAGCGAGTGAAATACTCCCACAACTGGCTTGCCGCCAAATTGCTCGTCGATAGCGTCCAGGATCTCCTCCATGTCGATCACAAAACGATTCCATCGATGACCAGCTGCTTCGTGCAGCGGGTTTTGGCCGTGATTGCGCATGTCGAACAACACAACATCGTAACTGTTCAGGAACTGGCGCCAGAATAAGACATACGCCTCAATCGCCAAGCCGTTTCCATGAGACATTACAAGTCGCGGTCCAGCGGGATTGCCGTACCTCCGCAGCCAGATTACCGCTCCATCAGACATCACTGCCTTATGCACCGCTGAAGGCGGTACAACGCTTTTCGAGCGAAGGTCGTCCTGGGGATCAGCGTTTTGCGGGCAGGAATTTATCATAAAATATATCTTCTTTTTCTATCCCTTTGGTGAGTAGAATGTCGATCGCGGCGTCGATCATCGGCGGAGGTCCACAGAGATAAGCCTCGGCTCCGAACACCTCGCTACCGAGTTCGCTGTCGAGTAGGTCCGTTACATTGCCCCGAAAGGCGTCAACACCAGTTTCGATCGGCTCGTCCGATAGAGCCGGAAAGAACTTGAAATCCGGAAGTGTCGACCGCCAACGGTCCGCGTCGTCGGTGCAATAAAGCGAATCCGAAGTACGGGCACCATAGAACAATCGGACGGGGCGGGTGTCTTTTCGACTGACTGCGGCATCCAAGATCGAGCGGATTGGCGCGAAACCAGTTCCTCCAGCCACGAAGATGGCCGGTCTGTGCGCATTGTCGCTTATCTTAAAATGGCCGAATGGACCGGTAATCTCCAAGAAATCGCCAACCCGAAGAACATCGCTCACAAAATTGCTAGCGATGCCATCTGGATGAAGCCGAATATGAAACCGAAGCATCTCGCTGTCTGGCGCGCTAGCTGCCGAAAAAGACCGCTTCACTCCATTGGTTCGGATCGTCCAGTCAAAGTATTGGCCCGGCTGAAATGAAATTGGAGACGGCGGCAATACCGCCACCTCCAGAATTTCGCGACCGTGCCAAGTTATCTCCTCAACTAAGGTATTAATGGTTTCGATGGCCGCGACGTTCTTATTGCTTTTCAGTGGCACGTCGAGTTCCAAGTTTGAGCGCGGGAAACACATGCAGGTCAGGATGTCGCCCTGTTGCCGATCCACATCGTTGAATATGGCCGGATCGGCGCCTGGGATTTCCTCGATTGAACCCGACATCAGCCGGGCGCGACATTCTCCGCATTCACCTGAGCGGCAGTTGTAAGGCACAGGCGCGCCAGTTGAGATGCACGCATCAAGAATAGTGGTGCTGGCGTCGCAGGAAGCGACGACATCGCTTCCCATGAAAGAAACGGAGAATGCGCTCACAATCTGATACCCCCTGTTTAGGCCGCCGCCGTTTCCTGGCGGTTATCGGCGGCCTCCAGGAAAGCGTCGAAGGAATCCGGGATGTCTGTGCCCCAGTCTTTGGTTATAAAAGCCCGTACTTGATCATAATAGGCCTGCTTCATTTCTCGGTTTGTCTGGGTTTTGATACCCCAGTAACGCAAACGGTCGTTGGTCGCCGACTGATCCGAACCAAAAGAGGCAATAGCAACCGGCAGCCATTTCCATACTGTGTGCCGGACAATCTTGGCCCCCTCTTCGCCCCTGGTCAGAAACTCCTTTATTCCGTCCATACCGAAACCGACATGGCCGTATTCCTCATTCAAGGTTTTTTGACTGGCTTCCCGGAATGGCTGATACGGGGATTTAATGAAGTGTCGAAACTGATGCGCGGCAGCCCGGTCGACCAGTGCCAAGAAGGCCATCTGATCCGCCCAAGTATCGATCGGCGTATCGAAGGTAGTAAGGTGTGCTTTTTCCGCGCATACTTCGCGCCAATCCAAACCTAGTTCGTCGAGAAGTTCGCGATAGCGGATGTGATGGCCGTATTCCTCCATTACCGTTTTTGCCATGCGCATTTTGTTGTTTGGATCCGGCGCACGGAGGATGCTTTCCTCAAACTTGTCCGCGCCGACTTCCTCGCTGACCACATGGATCGCAATCAAGTTGAGTTGCAATTCCTGAAATTCTTGATCCTGGGATAGAAAGTTGTCCAGAGTCACATTACCAATACCGGCTTCTCCAAAAACTTGATTTTGCATGATACGTCTCCTTCTTTCAGTACAATTTGGTTAATAGAAAGTGCGGTGCTTCCTACTGTTGTCGATGATCACGTTCTTTACCTGGGTAAAGGCGAGTAGGGTTTCGAAAGAATCCTCGCGTCCGAATCCGCTGGCCTTTGTCCCGCCAAATGCGGCACCGGAGGGGAATAGATTGTAGCAGTTCACCCAAACCCGGCCCGCCTCCACCGCCTGCGCCGTCCGGTGTGCTGTTCCGACATTCTCGGTCCAGATACCGGCCGCGAGGCCGTAGTCAAGATGATTGACGAGGCCGAGCATTTCTTCCTCCTCGTCCCACACATGGGTTGTGGCAACCGGACCGAAGATTTCGCGTGTGGCGAGGGTCGAAGCGTTATCAGTTTCCCCGAAAAGGGTCGGCTGAACGAACAGGCCGTTCGGATAGCCCGATATGTCCTGCACCGCTCCGCCCGTCAAAACTTCCGTCCCTTCAAGACGCCCCTTTTCAATAGCAGCGAGGATGCGGTCCAGATGTTCGCGGTACACGATGCAGCCCACATTGGTGGTTTTTTCGTATGGATCGCCGCAGCGCAGCATCGGAACAAGCGCCAATACTTTCTTCAACAGAGCGTCCTTAACCGAGCGGTGGACGAAGATTCTCGACCCGGAGGTGCAAACCTGCCCCTGATTGAGGAACGCGCCAAGCAGGACTCCCTGCGCTGCATTGTCCAAATCGGCATCGGGGAAGACGATCTGCGCATTCTTGCCGCCGAGTTCAAGCGTGACCTGCTTGGTGGACGTTGCCGCTGCAGCCATCACCCGGCGGCCTGTTTCGACCGAGCCTGTAATCGTGATCTTACGAATGTCCGGGTGGTTAACAAGCGCGTCACCTGTCGTTCTTCCCGGCCCGGTAACAACATTTACCAGACCAGCCGGCAACACCTCGCCCAGCAATCGCGCCAGTTCCAGCGTGGACAGCGGCGTATGTTCGGCGGGTTTGTAGACGACGGCGTTTCCCGCCGCGAGGGCCGGCGCGATCTTGCCGAGGAACATGTTGAGCGGAAAATTCCAAGCGCCGATAATGCCGATGACGCCGAGCGGTTCGCGCATGTTCATGCTCAACACATCGCTGGAAACCTGCTGCAGATTGCCCTCTAAGACACGGATTGCCCCTGCGTAGTAACGAAGACGGTCGACGGCCGTTCGCACATTTGCCAAGCTCTCACGCCAGGGCTTGCCCGTGTTCTGCGTCTCAAGCCAAGCGAAACGCTCCGCTTCCTCAAGGATACGGTCAGCAGCCTGCATCAGCGCAGCCTGCCGCTTGCGAGGGCCGCTCATGAACCAATTTGGCCAGGCCGCCTTTCCGGACATCACAGCGGCGGAGACATCGAATTCGTTCGCCTCGCTGACGCGACAGATCTTTTCCCCTGTAAGTGGGCTGAGTATCTCGCGCGTTTCACCGGAGGCAGACGTTTGCCAGTCGCCACCAATATACAATTGATAGGTATCTTGAATGGGAAACTTCATTTCCAACCCCTAAGTTAAATCTTTTCCAACAAATGAACCGTCGACACCGCCGAATCCGGTCCAAGCAGTCCGCCCGCCATCTGGGCCAAACCAATCCGCGCCCTATGGACCTGTCGCTTTCCGGCCTGCATCAACAACTGTTCGGAAATCTCAACAATCTGCGCAACCCCGGTTGCGCCGACCGGATGCCCGCGTGCGGTAAGCCCGCCGCTGACATTCACCGGTAGACGTCCACCGAGCGTCGTTTCACCCTGTTCAACAAGATCAATCGCCTCGCCTCGACCGCATAAGCCGAGTTCCTCGATATCAAAGAATTCCTGCGGCGCGGTCGGGTCATGTACTTCGGCGAGAGACACATCTTTGGGATTGATGCCGGCTTGCTCGAACGCGAGCTTGGCGGCCCGCGCCGTCGCGCTGCCAACCGCATCGGGGTTCGGCACGGCCGATGTCACTGCGGAGGCCGAAATTCGCACACCGCCATAACCGCGCCGGCGATACAACCGGTCCGATACCAGAACTACCGCCGCCGCACCGTCCACCAAGCCGCCACACATCGCCCGCGTCAGCGGTTCCAGAACGACCTGATCGGCCAGGATAACTTCCCAAGACATCGGCTCGCGCACCGCGGCCTTTTCGTTGAGCGAAGCATGGAACCGGTTTTTAGATGCGCAGAGCGCGAAGTGACGCGGCGTCGCACCGAAAGTTTCCATATAGTCCTGCGCCCGCTTCACATTGACGTCGATAAAGACTGACCGTCCCTCCGATCCAGGCTTATGATCGGTTGCCGTCGCTAGGGTCGTGAAGGGCAGGCGCCGATCCTCGTGTATCAGCTTCTCCGCCCCAAGCACGAGTACGCAATCGTACTGACCGTGGGCTATGGCGCTCCAGGCCAAATGCACCGCATCCGATCCACTGGAACAGGCGTTCTTAACCGTGTGCACCGGGACGCCGTTCAGCGGAAGGTCGCGCATAAGAACTTGGCCCAGTATCGACTCTTGACCTGTCAATGCACCACCGAAGGCGTTGCCGACAAAGACGGCCTGAATGTCGTCAAAGTCGTACCCGCTAGAGGCGATCGCATCACGAACCACAGGCCTGGCGATCATGCCGAGGGACTGCGTCGACTTCCGTCCGAAAGGACCGACACACCCCCCCGCCACCATGACGGGCACGACCGCCGAAGCTGTTGCGAACGCAGTTCTGTCGTTACTGGTCGTTGTTTCGCTCATTTCCATGTCGCGGTACCGACTGCCGTTACTGTGCCGTCGTCCTTTACTGCCGCGAGGGTGCATGTCACCAGACCGTCCGATGCAACGGAATCCACTTTAGCAGTCAGATGAAGATCCTCCTCCGGGAAAACTGGAGCCTTGAACGTAATGTCCAGGCTATTCAGGGGACCTGCCCGCCTCGTCAGGAGGCGCGCGAAATGCGCGGTGGTCATAGGTCCCTGTTGCAGTACATCTGGAAATCCCGCCGATTCCGCAAAAGCCTTGTCGGTGTGAATGGGGTTGGGGTCTTCCGTACCTTGCGAAAACAACGCGATCCGGTCGCGGGTAGCACCTTGAACGACAGTATCCAGAACTATGGCGCCGGTCGAAAAGCGTTCCATCTCATTCCCTCTCTATCAGCCGCGTGATTTCGGTCAGAACCCGCTGGCCGCGGATGTCGTCATAGGCAAACTCGATATCGGCGAACCAAACCCGTCCCGACTTGCCCTGTTTTTCAATGATACTTTTCACGCGGGCGGTTACTTGCAGGGTTTCGTCCCATTTAACCGGGCGCACCCAGTCGTAACGCTGGCCGCCATGCAGTGCCTTCTGCCGGGGAATATCCAGTTCCTCGAACAGATTCGCGCCGATGGACTCGCCACGCAGAAAGATCATGTAGGTGGGCGGCACGCTTTCCGGCACCCCCTCAACGCCGATACCTCGCGCGAACAGCTCCGCTAGGCGCCGGTCCGGCGCGACCGTATAGGGTGGGAACACCATCCCCTGTTTTTCGATATTCATTTAGGGTCTCCTAAAGTGAGATTTAATTAATTTACCATAGCGTAAATTTTGTCAATATAAAATTCTTAAATTTATTGATCTTCACCTATCTCATAAAGGACACGCACTACAGAGCTCAGTCACTTATCGATAGTTTTTTTCGCTTACCATATTGTAATATATAACATAATCAGGACTTATTGAACAGAAGGTGTAAGAAATTCGTATCACAGATAGATCGTAGAACAACCCTCTTGACAAAGTTTTTTATTTATATGTAAGTTTATTCAAGCGTAAAAAAATTAGAATAAGGTGATGGGAATAGGGAGGAGTTCTGATTATGCTCGCCACACTCAAAGGCAATGTTGTCGACTATATTTTCGATGGCCTGGACGACGAGGTCCTTGCCAAGCCCTGTCTAATCGCGGATGGGCGCGCGCACAGCTATGGCGACCTTCTGGAGCATATCGACCGCGCCGGGGATATTCTCCGCAGCCTCGGCGCCCGTCCAGGCGACCGGATTATGCTGTGTATGCGCGACGGGCTGGATTTCCCGGCCTTCTTCTTCGGCGCGATCAAAGAGGGCATCATCCCAGTCCCGCTCAACACCTATCTCACGACGAAGGATTACATCTATTACTTGAACGACAGCGGCTCACGGGTGCTGCTAGTCGAAGCGGATATCTTCGAGACAATGCTCCCCGCCATCGGCGAGTTGCGGAACAACCCGGCCATCATGACCGTCCGGGGCCGGATCGACGGGTATTCCTGTCTCGACGACCGGCGGGCCGATCCCACAGAGCCTCGCGGTACCTTCAATTGCGCACCTGATGACACCGCTTTTTGGCTCTACAGTTCCGGCAGCACCGGCAGCCCGAAGGGGGTCGTGCACACCCATCAGCATATGTTCTCGGCTTGCGAACTCTTCGGGCTGCCGATGCAGGGCATTTGCCAAGACGATGTCATCCTGTGTCCGCCGAAGATGTTCTTCGCCTATGGCTTAGGCAATCAGGTCTATTTCCCGCTGAAGGCTAAGGCGACAACGGTCTGTACTAGCGCACCGATCAAACCAGAAAGTGTTTGGCGGGAATGGATCACGCATCGCCCGACCGTCTTCATGGGTGTCCCAACCCTATTCTCTGGCATGATTGCCTATGCCGAGGAGCATCTGAGCGCGGCCGAGATCGCCGAGGCATGTTCCCGAACGCGGTTTTGCGTCAGTGGTGGCGAAGTCCTTCCGCCGACCCTGCTCAACCGCTGGCGGACACTGACCGGCCTAGACATCTTGGACGGCGTCGGCACGACCGAGATGACGCATATGTTCATCGTCAACCGGCCCGGTGCGGTCGTCCCCGGTTCCTGCGGCAAGCCCGTACCCGGGTTTGAGGCCGTGCTGCTGGGCGAGGACGGCAAACCCGTTTCGCAAGGCGAGATTGGCAGCCTGTTCGCCAAAGGCCCGACCGCGGCGTTGGAGTACTGGAACAAGCCGGAGAAGACGGCGGAGACAATGCGCGACGGCGGCGTCTTCACCGGCGACAAATATTACCAGGATACCGAAGGAAATCTGTTCTACGTCGGGCGCGGCGACGACATGCTGCGGATCGGAGCGATCTGGGTCTCGCCTACGGAAATCGAAAACATTATCACCGAGCATAGCGTCGTACAGGAATGTGCGATCGTCGGCGCACCGAACGCCGACGGTCTCGTTCGTCCCGCCGCCTACGTCGTGCTGCGCAAGACCGGGGAAGGGGTGTGCGCCTCCGCGGCCCTCGCGGAAGAGATCAAGGATTACGTCAAGAGCAAGCTACCCCGCTTCAAATGCCCAGCCCGGTTCGAATTCGTACCTGACCTGCCGAAGACGGCAACAGGCAAGATCCAGCGCTTCCGACTGCGGGAGCTGAGTTCAAAAATCGAGGCCGCGTAGTAGCGCAGATTGACGAATACCGTCTCACAAGAATGAGCCGGAAGTGGTGTCCGACGGATGACCCAAGCGGGTCGACGATGGAAGAGTGCTGACCAAAAACCCAAGGGAGGAAGAAATGTTCACAATCTCAAGACGCGGTTTTCTCGCGGCGGGCTCCGTGGCCGCCGCTGGGAGTATCATTCCGAATGTGTATCCGGCCTGGGCGGCGACGCCGCTCAAGCTAGGCCTGATTTTGCCCTTTTCGTCCGTCTATGCGAAACTGGGTGAAGAGATCGCCCAAGGTCTAGAACTCGCCTTGGCCGAGGAAGGAGGCACGGTTGCCGGTCGCTCCGTAGAAGTGATCAAACAGGACACCGAAGTCAATCCGAAGACGGCGATTCAGGGTGCCAATCGTTTGGTGAAGCAGGAAGCCGTCGACTTTCTCGTCGGTCCGGTTTCCAGCGCCGTCGCGGCAGCCATTCGCAATGTCGCGCATAACGGACGTACGCATCTGATCGTCGCCAATGCTGGCCATGACGGGCTGTCGCAGGGCCTGTGCTCGCCCTTCATTTACCGAACCTCCTTCTCCAATTGGCAGGTCAGCGCGCCGATGGGCACCTGGATGTACAAGCAAGGCATCCGCCGTGTGATGTTGGCGGCGTCGAATTATGCCGGCGGTACACTTATGCTGAAGCATTTCTCCGAGAGTTTCCAGGAGGCGGGCGGCGAGATCGCTGGCGAGGTTCTGCCGGACCTCAAGGAGATCCAATATGCGCCATTCCTGGAGCAGATCCGCAATTCCGGGGCCGAGGCAGTGTTCTGCTTCTTCGCCGGCAACGCTGCGGTGGAATTTGTCAAGCAGTACAGCCAGTTCGGCCTTCACGGTAATATCCCGCTTTACGGATGCGGTTTCCTGACGACCAGTGACGTCCGCCCGGCTCAAGGCGAGGCCTCCGAGGGCATTCGAACCACCCTTCACTATGCGGAAACCCTGGACAATCCGCAGAACACCGCCTTTCGGCAGGCTTTTCAGGACCGTTACGGCTCGGCACCGTCGCTTTATGCGGTTCAAGGCTACGACAGTGGCCGGGCGATCGTCGAGGCGCTTAAGACCACCGACGGCAACACCGAGGACAAAGAAGCTCTGTCCCGTGCTCTGGACGGTATCGCACTGGATAGCCCGCGTGGCCGAATGGCCTTCAGCCGGAACCACGATCCGGTGCAGGACATTTACGTCCTGGAGGTGCAGAACGGCCAGAATGTTGTGATCGACACGGCCGCCAAGAGCCTGACAACCCCGACCACCGACTGCACGCTCTGATACAGGCGGAAACCGGCCGCTCTCCCACTGTGTTAGGAGGGGGAGAGCGGCCGAATGTCTTCAATTCCGGTGAGGGATTTTCCAGATGGATGAGTTTCTCGTTTCGGCCTGTGTCCAGGTCTTGAACGGATTTCAGCTCGGCTTTCTCTATTTCATGTTCGCGATCGGGCTGTCCCTGATCCTGGGCGTTATGGGTGTCGTTAATCTGGCGCATGGCAGCTTCTACATGCTGGGCGCCTATCTCTTCTATGCGGGCCTGCAGGCCCGCATCCCACCAATCCTAAGCGTGCTGGCCGCATTAGCCGCCATCGTCGCGCTGTCGATGGCATCCGAGAAAACGATCTTCCGTTCTCTGCGCGACCGCAGCCATCTGGACCAAGTGCTACTGACCTATGGTCTAATCCTGATCGCCAACGAGGTGATCACCATGGTCTGGGGCCCGACCATCCGTTCTATCGACATCCCCGACGCCCTGTCCGGCAGCGTCTCAATCGGCTTCGACCGCGAATATCCGCTCTACAGGCTACTTGTCTCCGTTGTCGGGATCGTTGTCGGAATCAGCGTTTGGCTGCTGCTGTCCTTTACCCGGATCGGTATCCAGGTCCGCGCTGGCGTCTTCGACCGCGAGATGACCTCGGCGCTGGGCGTCGACGTCAACCTCGTCTCCCTGCTTGTCTTCGGTTTCGGCATCGTGCTGGCGGCCTTCGCGGGCATCGTCGCAGCGCCGATCCTGTCATTGTATCCCGGCATGGGCGAGACTATCCTGATCCCGGCGATCATGGTCGTCATCCTGGGCGGGCTCGGCTCGCTAAAGGGTGCCTTTGTTGCCAGCATCCTCGTCGGCATGGTGGAAACAATTGGTCGGGTAACTCTGCCCGAACTCAGCAATGTCGTGATCTATCTGGTTGTGGCCGCAATCCTGTATCTGCGGCCCGAAGGCCTCTTCGGCGCGAGGATCAGCAAATGAACTCCCCTCGATATCTCATCCCAGGCGGGGCGCTCACCGTCCTGATCGTCCTGCCGTTTCTCGTCTCGCCCTTCCACATGGACTTGGCGATCCGTATTCTGATCTTGGCACTGCTGGCGCTCAGCCTAGATTTACTTGTCGGCCATGCCAAGATGATTAGCCTGGGCCACGCAGCCTTCTTCGGCATCGGCGCCTATACCATGGCGCTTCTCGTCGATAAGGGTGGCATCGCGCCACTCTTCGCCGTGCCGTTATCCGTTCTCGGTGCCATGGTCGCCGCTGCATTGGTCGGCTTTCTGGCGGTGCGAACATGGGGCATCTATTTCGTGCTGATCACTCTCGCCTTCTCGCAGGCTTTTTACTATTTGGTCCACGATAGCACTTTCACAGGCGGCTCAGACGGGGTCGTGCTGATGGAGCGTGGCAGCTACGATCTCTTCGGCATCGCAATTCTGAACCTGGACAACGAGCGGCAGTTCTACTTTTTCGTGCTGGCACTCATCGCCGCGTTCATAGCCTTTCTCTTTGTCCTGATCCGCTCCCCCTTTGGACAGATTGTCAAGGGGATCGGCTTGAACGCGCCCCGGCTGGAATCTGTAGGCTTCGACAGTAAGACCTATGCGCTCACAGCTTTCGTTATCGCGGGCGGTGGCGCCGGCCTTGCTGGATATCTATTCGCCTTGCATCAGATGTTCGCGGATCCGACGCTCCTGTCCTGGCACATGTCGGGGCAGATCCTCATCATGTTGGTGCTCGGCGGCAGCGGTACTCTCGTCGGCCCAGTTCTCGGCGCTGTGCTCATCACGCTGCTGGAAGAGTATCTCGGCACTTACACATCTAATTGGAAGTTCTTCCTTGGTATTATGCTTGTCCTCTTTGTCCTTAGGGTGCGCGGCGGCGCTTGGCCATGGATAGCTGCAAGGGCAGAGAACTTGAAACGACGTGACGGGGAGGCGCGGCCATGAGCGCAGTTCTCGTCGCCGATCGGCTGACCCGTCGCTACGGCGGGTTGACCGCGATCAATTCGGTCTGCTGGACGCTCGAGCAGGGGGAGATCCACGCGGTCATCGGGCCGAATGGGGCAGGTAAAACCACCTTCCTCAACCTCCTGTCCGGCGTTACCCGACCTGACGGCGGAACGATCGAGGTCGTGGGCAAACGGCTAGAGGGGAGACCCGCTCATGTCTTCGCCCGGCACGGCGTCGGTCGGTCCTTCCAGCGCACCAACATCTTCGATTCCATGACTGCACAAGAGAATGTGAAGACCGCCGCTCTCGTGCATCTCGACCATGCCTTCCGTTTCGTGAAGCCCTTCGCCGCCTACCGTCGCTTGGAGGAAGAAGCCGAACGCGCCCTATCCCTGGTCGGACTACAGGAACGTTGTCACGTTCAGGCACGCGCGCTGAGTTACGGCGAACAGCGCATGCTGGAGATCGCTATGGTCCTTGCCACCCGTCCCTCCATCGTGCTGCTCGACGAACCGATGTCGGGTATCGGCTATGACGAGACACGCCGCGTCACCGAATTGATTGCTGGCCTGAAGCACGATCATTCCGTCATCCTTATCGAACACGATCTCAGCGCCGTCTTCTCGCTGGCAGATCGACTAACCGTACTTGTCAACGGGACGGTCGCCGCTTGCGGCTCGGTTGAAGAGGTCCGGGCCGACAAGGCGGTTCAAGAAGCCTATTTGGGAGAATAGCCGGTGACGCTCCACATCGATAACATCCATACCTCTTACGGGCATGTCAAAGTCCTGCATGGCGTGTCCCTGAAGATCGGAGAAGGCCAGATCGTAACCCTGCTCGGCCGCAATGGTATGGGCAAGACGACGACGATCCGCTCGATCATGGGTTTGACCACGACCGCGCAAGGGGAAATCACCTTCCGGGGTACAGCGCTTACCGGCAAGACGCCTTACAGCATCGCGCGGTTAGGTATCGGCCTAGTGCCGGAAGGTCGACGCATTTTCCCGACACTGACGGTTGAGGAGAATCTGTTGCTCGCCCAGCGCAGCCTACCCGATGCCTCACCGAGTAAAGTCTGGAAGTTGGAGGATTGCTACCGACTTTTCCCCCGCCTGAGAGAGAGGCGGAACAATTGGGGCGACCATCTGTCGGGCGGGGAACAGCAGATGCTGGCGATCGCGCGCGCCATGATGCTGAACCCCAGCCTCTTGATTCTCGACGAAGCAACCGAGGGTCTAGCGCCGATCATCCGTCAAGAAGTCTGGAAGGGCATCAAGTCGATCTGCAGCAGAGGAATTTCCGCCCTGGTTGTCGACAAACACTTGTCCGACCTAATGGCTATTGCTTCCTACAATTATATCTTGGAGAATGGGCTCGTTGTCTTTGACGGTACCACCGAGGCGCTACAATCCGACTTGGCAGTCCAATCACGATATCTCGGAGTCTAGGGAGAGCGGGTTGATTTTGATCTTTCGCTAGATATACTCGCGCCCAAACAGTCGCAGATACCCTATATTTGAAAGAATTTGGCAAGCATATGGCACCGAATGCGCCCAAGAAAACAACTCGCAAATCCATGGTGCGCCGAAATCAGATTTTACAATCCGCGATTGTCCTGTTCGATCAGCGCGGATATTCATCCACTTCCCTTGACGACATCGCAAAGGACGTCGGCTTTACGCGCGAGGGCGTCTACTATTATTTCAAGAACCGCTCTGAAATTCTCTACGAAATCATTGAACCTCAAAGTGCATCGCTGCTGTTCGGACTTAAGGAAATTGTAGAGGATGATGCATTGAGCTATGAGGAGAAACTGCGCGGCGCGGTGCGCAATCACCTCGCCCGGTTCGACCGCTACTGCTTGGAAATGACAGTCTGCCTGCGCGACGGTCTGGTTGATGTGGATTCCGACGTGCGTAAAAAGATGATGTTGTTCTGGAAACATTACGAAGCCATGTGGTGCGACCTAATTAAAGCAGGTCAGCATGACGGCAGTTTCCGCGAGATCGGCGACCCTAAACTACTCGCATTCGGCATTCTCGGCATGTGTAACTGGATGGCCCGTTGGTATGATCAAGGCGGTCCATTTACGGTCGAGAAGATCATCGAATGCTTTTGTGAGTTGACTATGGGGGGCATAAAATCCCCATAGCCACGATATGACTTTCCCCTGATGAGAATTTACACCAAAGGTCAAATAGCCCTTTAATTAAGTTCAGTCCGACGGCTTCGTGAAGGGGGGCGCTGTCGAATATTCTCTTGACTTCGTGCGGTTCGACATTCTCACGTGCCTTCGATACTGTTTATCTCTAACTGTGTAACAAGTGTTGTGTAGCAGCAATCTACATACATGTTTCGATCAAGCGGTGAATTGGACTTGGACTTGGACTTGTAACGGTTTGGTTCCGGTCACTTGTCTCGGGGAAACTGGCTCCGTCAGAGGTGCCTCTTCCTGAAGACGAGACGATCAACGCGTTGGTCAGCGCGGCTTCGCTGCCCACTCGGCTTTACGCCGCTTTGCCTTCGGGAATCTGGGAATCGCAGGATGCCGGAGTCGTGTGGTCGCAACGGTCGAGCGCAAGCGCGCTGGCCGTCGCTGTCCATCCCACCAATGCCGATCATGTCGTCGCCGTCACCGGCAACGGCCTTTTTGAGAGCCGCGATGGCGGCGCGAATTGGACCGCGCTCGCACGCGCATAATGGAGAATATCATGAACAAGAACACAATTGCCGTCGCCGTCATCGCCGTGGCTGCCGCTGTCGGTATCGCCTACTGGTCGCTGGGCTCGGCGAACTCGCCTCTGCAAGGTTCCGCCATCGCGGCAGCCTCAGGCAGCAAGGCGATCACCATCTGGCGCGATCCGGGCTGCGGTTGCTGCGATGCCTATGCCGACTATCTGGAAGGCAACGGCTACATGGTGACGCGCGTCGATGATCGCGATTTTGACAAGCGCTCGGTTGACATGGGTGTTCCCGAGAGGGGTATCGGGTGCCACCTTGCCGAGATCGACGGCTACGTCGTGAGCGGCCTCGTACCTGTGGAGATCATCGAGCGGCTGGTCAGTGACCGCCCTGACATCACCGGGATCACACTGCCCGGTATGCCGGGGAACGCTCCCGGTATGGCACGCGAAAAGACCGGCACCTTGAAGACCTACGCGTTCGGCGAGGGCGGGGTCTCCGTTTATTCCGATGAATGAGTTCATGGGCGGAATGGACGGCTTCATGGGTTGGATGATGGTCGGCAGCGGTCTCGTAGTGCTTCTGGTCCTTGCTGTCCTGATCCTCGGCCTCCTGGCGCTGGTGAAATATCTGCGGGGACCGCAATGAGGCGCAACGCGGTCCTCCTTTCCGCTGTCGCTGTTGCGTGCCTGGCGGCCATCGCCTCGTTTGCGCAAGTGCAGGGTGGCAATGTGCGAGCGGAGGACGTGAACAGGTGAATGTTTCGCCAATGAGGCAAATGGTCACGTTCGTAACCGTTCACGATGCTGACGCGTCAATCGAAGCACCGTGGGACGAGGCGAACTGGCGGCTCGTGATCCCATCGGACGACGAGACAACTGCCGTTGCAGCGGATCGATTTGCCGTGCTGAGTGGCCGTAGCCAGGAGTTGCCGATGGCGCATGTCATCGACCGCAACGGACGGCATGCCGGAATCTTTCATGGTTCCGATTTCAGCAAGACAAATCTGACCCTCTACATCAACGGGCTCACCAACAACGCGCATGCGCCAAAGCCGCCTACCGAAAAGGGGTGGTGGGAATGGCTGACGGACTGGTTCTGAAAGGCGGGAGAAAAGAAACATGCACCATCTGAACTTCACGAGCCGACGCCTCGGCTTTCTCCTCCTGCCCCTGCTGCTGATTATCGCGGCGGGCGCCTGGTATCTGCTCGATCCAGGGTTCAGGGCAGGCCGGCAACCCACGACCGCGTCGGCGAACCTGCCGCAGGACACGTTCGAGCGGCGGGTGCGCGACTATCTTGTCGCCAGCCCTGAAGTCATCGTCGAGGCCATGCAGAACCTCGAACGGAAGCAACGGGAGGCGGAACAGACGGAAGCTCAGGCGGCCCTTACTGCGCACCGTGACGAATTGCTCAACAGCCCCGAAAGCCCGGTCGGCGGCAATCCGCAAGGCGACGTGACCCTGGTCGAGTTCTTCGACTACAATTGCCCCTATTGCCGGCAGGTCGCGCCCTCGATGGTGGCGGCCGAAGACGGCGATCCCCAATTGCGGATCGTCTACAAGGAGTTTCCCATTCTGGGGCCGAATTCCGTGTTCGCGGCAAGGGCAGCGCTCGCGGCCCGCAACCAGAACCTCTATCCACAGTTCCACAAGGCGATGATGCAGGCGTCGGGCTCTGCCGACGAAGCGCAGGTCGTCGCTGTCGCCGAAGAGATCGGCCTTGATGTCGACCAACTCCGGACCGACATGCAAGATCCCACGATCGACGCCGAGATCGAGCTCAATCTTGCTCTCGCCCGGGCACTACGGATCAACGGTACGCCGGGCTTCGTCATCGGAGACGAGATCCTGCGCGGCGCTACCGACTTGCAAACCATGCATCGGCTGATCGACCAGGCCCGGAAGGATCAGAATCGATGAAGCCGGAGTCGCCTCTGAAAGTTTATCCAAATGCCTGAACTCTCCAATATCGGGATCCTCAGCGCCTTCCTGGCCGGCATTATCTCGTTCCTGTCGCCCTGCGTGCTGCCGTTGGTGCCGGGATACGTTTCCTATGTCGCCGGCCGATCAACTTTTGCTTCGCCCTCCGGTGAGATCGCTGTCGCCCGAAGCATGACGCTCGGCCTGAGCCTCTGTTTCGTGCTCGGTTTCACCACGGTATTCGTGATCCTCGGAGCCAGTGCCTCGGCGCTTGGCCAGTTGCTGCTCAGTTACCGGTTCGAGTTGAACATCGTCGGGGGCGGGATCGTCACGCTGTTCGGGCTGTTCATGCTCGGAACGATCCGCCCGGCATGGATGATGCGCGAGGCACGCTTCCACATCGATCTGCCCGGCGGACGCACCGTCTCGGCCTATGTCCTCGGCTTGGCCTTCGCGTTTGGCTGGACACCGTGCATTGGCCCGATCCTCGGCGCCATTCTGACGGTCGGCGCCGCGTCGGCGACACTCGCCGATGGTATTGCGCTGCTCACGATCTATTCGCTGGGTCTCGGCGTGCCATTCCTGCTTGCCGCGCTGTTCACCGATACGCTATCCGCCAAGTTGAAGGCATTTGGGCGCCTCGGACGCTGTCTGAGAGTGCTGGCCGGAGTGGTGATGATCGCGATGGGCGTTGCCATGATGACGGGATATCTCTCCACGTTCGCCTTCTGGCTTTTGGAGACCTTTCCGATACTGTCTTCGATCGGCTGAGTTCGACCGGGGGAGAGTTGAAGAAATCGTGATTTGACCTTGCTCTTGCTGGATAGCGCAGGCTTGCATCTAGGCAAGGAGAAGACGGCGATGACCTCGAATGCCGAGCAGTTGGAGTGTGATATCCTGCGCGTCTTCAGGTGTGCCTGCCAGCAAGACCGACCGGACATCGCCGAATTCATGCTCGCAGCGCTCGAGAAACTCGATCGCGATAGGCCGGTATGTGAGCAGGAACATCGCGCCCTGAACGATGCCTACCGGGAGATTGCTGGCATCGGTATGTCGCCGCGGTAGCCACACTACGTCAGCTATTTGTTCTTGTGCCCCTGATTCCGATCAGGGCATTCCCGACTTTCGACCGAACGGATCGTTCGATCGAGTAGGAGCCGAATTCAGGCCGCGGGCGTCGGGAGCACCGTGACGGCGGGGACCATCAGCCGTGCCCGTGCCGATGATGCAGGTCGGGGTAGTGCGGGTGGCGGTGGCGCAAGGGTTGATGCCGATGCCTGTGCGAATGCGGTTCGCTCACCGGTCCATCATGGTCATGTTGATGATGTGCGTCATGAACATGAAGATGATCATGCTCCAGAGTTTCGTGAACGTGCTCGTGGTCGTGCCGTTCTGCCAGATGGAGATAGAGCCCCAAGGTCATCAGCACACCGGCCGCCAGGAGTTGCAGCGTCAGCGGCTCGTGCAGGAAGATGATAGCCAACAGCGCACCGATGAACGGCGCCAGCGAAAAATAGGCCCCGGTCCGGGCGGTGCCGAGATGGCGTAGCCCCAGCATGAACATCACAAGGCTGACGCCGACTCCGAAAAATCCGGTCAGGGCGCCGGATGCAATGATACTCGCGCTCGGAAGGACGGCACCCGAAGCCAGGGCGAGGACGAGGTTCACGGTCCCGGCCACGAGTCCTTTGAGCATGGCGATCTGGACAGGATCCGCCGAGGACAGTTTGCGGGTCAGATTGTTGTCGATGCCCCAACTCAGGCACGCTGCCGTGATGAAGAGGCTTCCGGTGTCGAAGCGCAGGCCGGTTCCGGACCAGGACAGCAGGACGGCTCCGGCAAGGATCGCGCCCGCTCCGAGGATCAGTCGTCGATCGACGTTTTCACGAAAGACGACCCAGGCGATTGCCATCGTGGCCAGCCCCTCGAGATTGAGCAGCAGTGACCCCGATGATGCGGTCGTCTGGGACAGGCCGAGCATCAGAAAAAGTGGTCCGATCATGCCGCCGAAGACGATGACCGCCGCCAGCCACGGCCAGTCCGCTCGGTGGAGCGGTGCCTCGAGATTCTCGATCCCAACGAACGAGCGCCCCCATTGCATGATCGCAAGGCCCGCTCCGGCCCCGAGATAGAGGATGCCTGCGAGCAGCCAGGGATCGATCGATCCCATGAGCAGCTTGGAGAGCGGTGCGGAGGTGCCGAAAAGAACGGCCGAGCCGAGGGCGAGCGGTACGCCCGGCCAAAGATGAGATGCCTTGATCATCCTCGAACATTCGCCGATAGAGGGGTAGTCTGTAACGATCGGTGTTCCGATCGGCAATGTCCGTGGTCGGCCAGCACCTCGATGATCCGGCAATCGCAGACGCGGCCGCGACCGCACTCGCTGATCATGCGCGCCAGCTCGGCCTTCAACGTTGTCAGGCTGGCGATCCGGCGGTCGATTTCGATCAGGTGGCTGTTGGCGATGCTGTCGACCTTGTGACACGAGGACTGTGGCTGCTCTGACATGGCCAGCAATTCCCGGATGTTTTCGATCTCAAAGCCCAACTCGCGGGAATGCCGGATGAAGTTCAGGCGGTCGACCTCGGCTTGCCCATAGAGGCGCCGGTTGCTGTCGGTGCGCGGTGCCGCGGGCAGCAACCCGATCTGCTCATAGTACCGAATAGTCGGCACCTTGACTGCGGTGCGACGCGAGAGTTCGCCAATCGGAAAAGCCATGGAATACCTCTTGATCCTCTAGTGGCTAGAGGGTTTAGCATGGCGCGGTATCGAATGGAAGGACCGAAGATGGCAGAACCGATCAAGACCAAATACCGCGTCGGAGGAATGGACTGCGCGGCATGTGCGAGCAAGATCGAGACTGCGGTAAGCCGGATCCCGGGCGTTTCCGAAGTCGGTGCCAGCTATACCGCCGGCACGTTGAACGTGATCCATGACGCGGTTCAGTTCAGCGCCATCCAAAGCGCCGTCAAATCGCTGGGCTACAGCATCTCGCTGGACGGTCCCGCACCGCGGGCAGGGGTCGATGAGACCCTTGATCATGGCCGCGAGCACGGTGCTGGTCACCTCGATCTCGGCGACGGCCCTTGGTGGAGGACACGCAAGGCGATACTTACCCTGGCCTGCGGCCTTGCGCTGATCGTGGCCTATCTGGCCGGACGGCTTGTGCCCGATACCGGTCATTTCGCATTCCTGGCAGCGCTGCTCGTCGGCTTGATACCGATCGGGCGGCGTGCACTGGCCGGCGCCATGGCTGGTACGCCGTTCTCCATCGAATCCCTGATGACCATTGCCGCCACCGGAGCTGTCATCATCGGCGCGACCGAGGAAGCGGCGACGGTGGTCTTGCTGTTCCTTGTCGGTGAACTGCTCGAAGGTGTGGCCGCGGGCCGCGCCCGCGCCAGCATCAAGGGGCTGGCCGATCTGGTGCCCAAAACGGCGCTCCTCGTCGAAGGCGATCAGACCCGTGAAGTACCGGCAGCAGGCCTCGCAGTGAACGCGATCGTCATGGTGCGTCCCGGAGACCGGATACCTGCCGATGGCGACATCGTCGAAGGGCACAGCGCGATCGACGAATCCCCTGTCACCGGTGAGAGCGTGGCCAAATCCAAGCAGGTGGGCGATCAGGTGTTCGCAGGCACGATCAATACCGATGCCGTCCTCAAGGTGCGGGTCACGGCGAGCGCGAGCGACAATACCATCGCGCGGGTCGTGCGGCTGGTCGAGGAAGCCCAGGAGAGCAAGGCGCCGACAGCCCGTTTCATAGATCGTTTCTCGACCTACTACACACCCGGCGTGCTCGTCGTCAGTGCCCTGGTGGCGATTGTACCTCCTCTCCTGTTCGGGCAGGCGTGGAGCGAATGGGTCTACAAGGGCCTCGCGATCCTGCTGATCGGGTGCCCATGTGCCCTCGTCATCTCGACGCCGGCCGCAATCGCCGCCGCGTTGTCGGCTGGCGCGCGCCAGGGCCTGCTCCTCAAGGGCGGCGCGGTGCTCGAACGCCTGCGTTCGATTTCGACGGTCGCGCTCGACAAGACCGGAACACTCACCGAAGGCAAGCCACAGGTGACAGACATCATTGGGGTCGGCCGTTCGCAGAGCAAAGTGCTGTCGCTTGCGGCTGCGCTCGAGACGGGATCGAGCCATCCGCTGGCAATTGCAATTCTTGCCAGGGCACAAACCGACAAGGCGCCGATTCCACCCGCTGCATCAGCCGGGGCCATCGCCGGCAAGGGGGTCTCGGGTAAGGTCGGCGGCGAGGACGTATTCCTTGCATCGCCCGCGGCTGCAGCGGGACGTGCCATGATCGAGCCGGAACTGCAGGCAGTGATCGACGGGTTCAATGACGACGGCAAGACCGTTTCCGTTCTCGTTGTCGGTTCAGAAGTCGCCGGCATACTGGCGATACGCGATGAACCTCGTACCGACGCTCAGGCCGGCCTTCATGCGCTCAAGGCCGCCGGCGTCGGTGTCGTCATGCTGACCGGCGACAACGCGCGGACCGCTCGGGCAATCGGCGCGAAGCTCGGCATCGAGGTTCGGGCCGGCCTGTTGCCCGAGGACAAACAGCGCATCGTTCGCGAGTTGCAGTCCGAGGGCAAAGTGGTGGCCAAGGTCGGCGACGGTATCAACGACGCTCCGGCGCTGGCGGCGGCAGATATCGGCATCGCCATGGGTGGCGGCGCGGACGTCGCGCTGGAAACCGCCGACGCCGCGGTGCTGCATGCTCGCGTGCTCGACATCGCCGGAATGATCGACCTGTCCAAGGCGACCATGGCCAACATTTGGCAGAACATCGCGGTCTCCCTTGGTCTCAAGGCCGCCTTTTTCGTGACCACCATCGTGGGTATAACCGGGCTCTGGCCGGCCATCCTGGCCGATACCGGTGCAACGGTGCTTGTCACCCTCAACGCGATGCGCCTGTTGGGTTGGGGCGTTCGCCGCCTCCCTACCGCCACTGCTGCGGCAACCTAGGCATGCTGTGACCGCGCTGATCGAGCCAGCGCGGTCCGCCAGGGCTTCAGACTTTGACCAACATGGCCGTGCCGTACATGAAGGTGACACCAAAGGCGAGCCCGGCCATGACCGGCCATGATAGCAGAGCTGCTGCCCCGCGGCCGTCGGATCTTGCCAGATAGGCGCCGGCTCCGATCGCTAGCGCCAGCGCCGACCATTGCGGCGCATAGGCGAGACTTCCGATCCACAGGCCCAGGACGGCCGGGCCGCCGGCAAGCAGGGTCAGCGCCGGGAAGGTCCACAGCGGCGGGCGCTTCTTCAGCATCGGCGCGGCAATGTCGATACCCTCGGTGATGTTGTGAATGGTGAAGCCCAGCACGAGGAAGGTGCCAAGCCCGGCCGCCCCGGCGGCGAAGGCGGCGCCGATCGCCAGTCCTTCGCCGAGGTTATGCAGGCCGATCCCGAGAGCGATGAAGGTTGCAAGCGTCAGCCCGGCCGGCGTGCCGCCACGACGCCCGGCGGCTATGAGCAACAGAAAGCTCGCCGCCGCCGCAAGCGCCACCATGGCTTGCCCCTGGAAGATGGCTGCGGACTCACCGGCAAGGTCGAAGGCCTCGCCCGCCGCGTCGATCATCAGGAAGGCGAGCAGACCGACCGTCATGGCGAGCAGGAAATTCATGCCGTTGCGGCCGACGCCGCGCAACGCCGGATAGAACATCAACCCGATGGCCACCGGCACGATCCCGACGATCACCCCCAGGAGTGCCTGGGCGCTCAACATCGACACGCTGCTGACCGGTGTCGGAACCGCAACGGCGATCTCGTGCTCGAATGTGGCGCCCGTGTTGGTGATGATCTTGAACGCGTGTGCTTCACCGAGAACCCATGGATAGGGCAAACGGATCCAGGCAGTAGCACCACGGGCGAGCGGACCTGACGGTTCCTGCGCGAACTGCCAGTAGGCATCGTCAACGAGAACCTGGGCGATCGTCATCGGCTCTGACCCGCCCGCGCGAACGAGGATCTCGATGCCATCCGACGAAAGGACCGTCCTTTCGAAGGTGAGGTTTTCGACGGGTGGCGCGCCGTTGTCGAAGGTTCGCAAAGGATTGGCGGTGACGAGCCAGGTAATCGCGAGCGCGAGCACGGCGAGCGGGAGGATCAGCCAAGCCAGTGCCACGCGTGAGGGTTGCGGCACGCTGGGAGCCGCTGTGATCGTCTGGGTTGATGACACGTCGTTCATGCGACCTGCTCCACAACTTCGAACATGCTCATCCAGCCGAGCTCGGCGAACTCCGACTGGTGGGCATGGAACATGTAAAGACCCGGCTCATGGTCCTTGAACGAGAATTCCAAGATGCCGCGCTGTCCCTGGCACTGCGTGATCAGATCGACCGTCCTGGAAGTCGGCGTGAGTGTAGTGCCTTGGTCGAAATAGTCGAAAAAGTTCCCGTGCAGATGGAACGAATTGATCGGGTCGAACTCGACCGCGTTGGCGAGATAAATGCGCACCGGTTTGTCGCGCAGGATGCGGATCGGCCGCTTCGTATAGGCATGCGCGACGGTGTTGACGGCATAAACCTCGTTTTCGTCGTCGAAGTTCGTGTCGAAGGCATTCATCACCATGGCGAGTTCCTGCCAGCCGGCATTCTCCGGGGTGCCGAGCAGGCGTGAGCGAGCAACATCGGCATGCTCGGCATGGCGTGCCGGGTCGGGATCGACAACGAAAAGCCCGTAGAGCCCCTTGTGGATATGCCGTTTCAGCGGCAGCGCGTGACAGTGATAGAAATGGCAGCCGAACGGCTTGGCATCGAACTCATAGACGAACTCCTCGCCCGGATTGACCACACCAGCGCCGGGGACACCGTCCATGCGCGCGGAGTGGATGCCGTGAAAATGGATCGAATGGGGCTGCGAGTCGTAATTGCGGAAGACGATCTTTCGCCTTTCACCTTCGGTTGCTCTCAGCGCCGGGCCGGGCACCTTGCCATTGTAGGTCCAGGCCGGAAACATGACGCCGGGCGCGATCTCGATTTCTTTGTCGACGGCTTCCATGACGAAGGTGTGTTGTGTCCGCCCATCGGGAAGATCGGAAACGGTTCCGGTCTCCCACTCTGTCAGCATCTTCGACGTGTCGAACCCGTTCCGCGTCTCATCGACGTCGCCGACCGTCATCATCGCGCCGTGGCTGGATCCGTGACCGGACTGATGGCCCGAACCTGCCATCCCTTGATGCGGCTTGCCGCCGGCATATCCGGGTTAATTGACCTCCTGCGCACTGCCCACCGCGGCGACAGCGGACCCGCCTGCGGCCGCAAGGCCCGCTCCCATAACCATACGCCGGCTCAATCGTGTTCGCAGCCAGTCGGAAATCTCGAGCATTCAACGTTCCTGCAATTGAGAATTATTTGGAATTTTGCAGGAGCTATAATTTGAAGCAACGACTAAGATTATTGAAGCCAAGCCTCGTCGCTGCGCGGACTGCGGACGAAGCTCCGGCTGGCGTGTCGGAGGTGATGGAAAAGCGGCGTACCGAGAGAAGGCTGGCCGTGTGGCCGCGTGCCGTCAGGCGGGACGCGGCCCCCAGATGATGATCGCCGCACCAAGGAGACAAACCGTGGCGCCGGTCACGTCCCAACGATCCGGGCGTTGCGCTTCGACTACCCAGAGCCACAAGAGCGACGCGCCAATATAGAAGCCGCCATAGGCAGCGTAGGCGCGGCCCGCGAAATCGCTGTCGATGCGTGTCAGCAGCCAGGCAAAGAGAGCAAGGCCGGCCATACCGGGAACGAGCCAGAGCGGCGAGCGGTCCAGACGCAGCCAGGCCCAGAAGGCGAAGCAGCCGGCAATTTCCGCCAGTGCCGCTCCTATGTAGATTGCAAGTGTCGCCATCACGATGCCAGCGCCTCCAGTACCGGGCATTCAGGCACCTCCTCGCCGGAGCACTGCGCGGCGGTCCCCGCCAGCACCTTCTCGATCCGCTTGAGGTCGGCGATCTTGGCACGGACGTCGGCGAGGTGCCGCTCGGTCCGTTCCTTCACCTCGGCGCAGGTCTGCGTGCCGCCATCGACGAGATCGAGCAGGCCTCGGATCCCATAGATGGAAAAGCCGAGTTCGCGAGCGCGCAGGATGAAACGCAGCCGCGAGACGTGGGCTTCGTCATAGACGCGATAGCCGGACGCCGTGCGCGGCGGATCGGGCATCATGCCTGTCTTCTCGTAATAGCGGATGGTTTCGAGATTGCAGCCCGTGCGCCTCGCCAGTTCGGCGCGTTGCAATGTCTTCCCGGAAACGTGATCGGTCATCTCAAAATACCTCTTGAGTCTGTAGTTGCTACAGACTGTAGCTTGCATTCAATTGAACTTCGAGGGAAAACCGCATGAGCGATATGGAAATTGAAACAACAATGCCGGACGCGGCGTTGGAAACCAGCGATCGGCGCAAGGGCTGGTTCGCAACCGGCGGCGTCATCGGCGCAATCCTTGCCTCCACCTGCTGCATTGCACCGCTCGTGCTGCTGACACTTGGCATATCCGGCGCGTGGATCGGCAACCTCACCGCGCTTGAGCCCTACAAGCCGATTTTCGCGGGCGTGGCGCTCGTCTTCATCGGGCTCGGCTTCCGACAGGTCTATTTCAAGGCCAAACCAGCCTGTGAGGACGGCTCCTATTGCGCACGGCCTGAATCCGCTCTCATCACCAAATCCGCCCTGTGGCTCTCGACGGTACTAGTCGTCCTGGCACTGACCATCAATTGGTGGGCGCCGTTTTTCTATTAAGGAGAAGACCCCAATGAAATCGAAGTTCTTTATTACCGCTGGATTGCTTGTTCTGGGCATATCCGGACTACCTCTCGTCGCCACTATCGCGTCGCCGGTCCTTGTTTCAGCGGCTCAGGCTGCTTCGAGCGAACAGACCGCCACCTTCGATGTGCCGGGTATGACCTGCGCGCTCTGTCCTGTCACGGTGAGAAAGGCAATGGAAAGCGTTGAGGGTGTTCGGTTGGTGACGGTCGATTTCGATGCCAGGACGGCAACCGTCGTGTTCGATCCGTCCGAGGCGAGCATCGATTCCATCGCGACCGCCTCGGAGAACGCCGGCTATCCGGCACATATCGCCGGAGAATGAGCCGATGAGCGATCCGTCCCATGTAAGCCTTGGGTTGATCGGTGGAGCGGTTGCGGTGCTGTGCTGCCTTGTTCCCCTGTTGCTGGTATCAAGCGGCGGCGTCGTGCTCGCCGCCCTGGCTAGCTATCTCGGCTATGTATGGATCGCTCTCCCCATTCTGGTGGCCGGACTGGCAGCCTACCTTCTGTTACGGCGCGCAAAGCTCCGCAACAATCGCGCTGAAAGGAGCCACTGATGAACGATTGCTGCGCGCCGCGAGCTGACCGCACCTACGATCTTGCCGTTATCGGGGCTGGTTCAGCAGGCTTTTCCGCCGCGATCACGGCCGTCGGAGAGGGGGCGAAGGTCGCCCTCATCGGGCACGGCACGATCGGCGGTACCTGTGTCAATGTCGGCTGTGTACCCTCCAAGACCATGATCCGCGCCGCTGAGGCGGTGCATGGCGCAGGCGCTTCGAGTCGGTTTCCGGGGCTTGCCGGAGAGGCCCATGTCAGCGATTGGCGCGCACTGGTCGCGGCCAAGGACGATCTGGTCGGGACGCTCAGGCAGAAGAAATATATCGACCTGCTGCCCGAATACGATGGTGTCGCATATCTGGAAGGCGCCGCACGGCTCAATGGTTCGGGCGTGCTGGTGGACGGAAGTCCGATCAGCACCGGCAAGATCATCATCGCCACGGGTGCATCGCCGGCGATTCCTTCCATCCCCGGCATGGAGCGCGTTCCTTACCTCACCAGCACCACTGCGCTGGAGCTTAAGGAACAGCCGCGCTCGCTACTGGTCATCGGGGGCGGCTATATAGGCTGCGAACTGGCGCAGATGTTCGCGCGCCTCGGCACCAGGGTGACGCTGGTCACGCGCTCGCGCCTGTTGCCTGAGGCGGAACCGGAAATTGCCGAGGCGCTTACCGGCTATCTGGTCGGCGAAGGCATCACTGTACGCGCTGGCCTCAGCTATTCCGGGATCAAAAGCGGTGACGGCGAAATCGCGTTAAGCGTTGACGTGGATGGTCGAATTGAAACGTTAACCGCCGAAAAGGTTCTTGTGACCACTGGGCGCGTACCTAACACCGCCGACCTTGGTCTTGTCGAAAGTAGTGTGGAATTGGCCCGCAACGGCGGCGTTGTTGTCGATGACCGTATGCGCACCACCCGCGAGGGTGTCTACGCCGCGGGTGACGTCACCGGGCGCGACCAGTTCGTCCATATGGCTGCTTATGGCGCCAAGCTCGCCGCGAAGAACGCTTTGAACGGCGACAGCCTCATCTATGACAATTCCGCCATGCCTTGGGTGGTGTTCACCGATCCACAGGTGGCTGGAGTCGGCTTTTCGGAGAAACAGGCTCGCGAACGCGGTTTCGAGATCAAGACATCGGTTGCGCCGCTCGATCAGGTGCCGCGCGCGCTGGCCGCCCGCGATACGCGCGGGCTGATCAAGCTAACGGCCGATGCAAAGTCAGATCGGTTGCTGGGAGCGCAGATTCTCGCTCCTGAAGGTGCGGACAGCATCCAGACCATAGTGCTGGCGATCAAGTATGGAATGACGACCAAGGAACTGGGTGAGACGATCTTTCCCTATCTCACCACCGTGGAAGGGCTCAAGCTCGCCGCCCAAGGCTTCGACAAGGACGTCGCAAAGCTCTCCTGCTGCGCGGGATGACAACATTTGATCCGGTCAAAACTGTCGTGAACCGCCTCTTCAATTGTTGACCCCGTACCAATATACGGAGTCTATTGTTTATGGGGAGATGAGACAGCATGGCAAGAGCGATGACCATAGCCCGCGCCGCCGAACAGGCCGGTGTCGGCGTCGAGACGATCCGGTTTTACGAACGACGAGGATTGATCGAACAGCCATTGCGTCCAAGCGGCGGCGGCTATCGCCATTATGAACGCGAGACTGTCGAGCGCATCCGCTTCATCCGGCAGGCACAGGAACTCGGATTCTCGTTGTGCGAGATTGCCGAACTCCTGGCGTTGAAGACGGATCCGAATGCAGACTGTTCTGATGTGCGTATGCAGGCTGTCGCCAAGCGCCAGGATGTGGACGGCAAGATCGCACAATTGGAGGACATTCGCTCGGCGCTCGATGTGCTCATCGCCAGATGTCCCGGTGGCGGGGATTTGAGCGCCTGCACGATCATGGACGCGATCAGCGAGCGACCAACGATGAACACTGCGCCTCACCTGGACGATGCGGCATCCAGAACACAATTGGTCAGGACCATCTTCGGGATCGATGGAATGCATTGTGTGGGCTGCGCGCGGACCGTCGAGGCGCTGCTTGGCGCCGAACCGGGTGTCGGCGAGGCCAGCGTCTCGTTCGAACGCCGGGAAGTTAGCGTCAGTTTTGACAAGGGCATCACGAGCGTCGGGCGGTTGAGGGAAGCGGCCGCAAAGGCCGGATATCACATCAGCGAAAGCGGGCTATAATGGAATTCAGTTTGTTCAATCTTCTCATTCTACCGGCAGGGCTTGGCCTGTTCGGCTTCATTGAACCCTGCTCAATCGGTTCCAGCCTGATCTTTATCAAATATCTGGAAGGCAAGGAGAGAGCGCAGAAATTCACCGAGACGGCGGTTTTCGCGCTCACGCGCGCGCTTTTCATCGGCGCTCTTGGCGTGGCGGCGGTGCTGGTCGGGTCTGCATTTATCGGGTTCCAGCGCGGAGCCTGGATCGTGCTCGGTCTTGTTTATGCGGCAATCGGGATTCTCTATCTCATCGGGCGCGCCGGATTTCTCATGCGTTCGATCGGGCCGCGGCTCGCCGGTTTGAGTGGTGCGCGCGGTTCGGTTGGGCTCGGTCTTATCTTCGGTCTCAACATTCCCGCCTGTGCCGCGCCATTGCTTCTGGTTCTGCTCGGCGTTGCAGGGGCCGATGGCGCCAGCGGCGACGCGGCTCTGAGTGGGTTCATATCGCTTGGAGTGTTCGGTCTGGCCTTGTCCCTGCCGCTCGTTGCGGCTGTGGCATTCAAACCGGCGCGCCGTCTGTTCGACCATCTCGCGGGGCTTTCCGCCAAAATACCGTTCTGGGCAGGGGGGTTGCTCATCGCGCTTGGCCTTTGGTCGATCTGGTTCGGCCTGTTTTCCGCTGTGCCGGAACTGGCCTGACAGTCCGGCAGAAGAAAGCGCTTGACTCCGTAGTTTAGTACGGAGGGTAGGCTGGCCCCTGAGATCATCCCGCATGGTTGCGGGATCACCGTACCGGAGGCCGCCATGACCCTATTTTCCGCTTTGACGAGAACAATCGCTGCGTACGCCGTTCCCGCCTCGCTCGTTACAAACCTTGCATTTGCGCCGTCTGCACGGGCTGCCGACGAATTCCATTATGACGAAAGCAATGTCCGCCCGGCGGTGTATTTCGCCGCGCTATCCAACCTTGCCAACGCGGTGATGTTTTCCGGCCTCGGCGAGGCGCTGGTGATTTCACCCTATGAGCGCGACGAATGGTTGCGCCGTGCCGGTTTCGTCACCCGGCCCGAGATGCCGGACATGGCGGCGGTTGGCCCGGTTTACGCTGGTGCTCGGCCGGCCTTCGTGGGCACGCCGGATTTCGCCGTACCTCGGACGCTGGCCTGGGACGCGTCCACCTTCGACCGCACACTCGACCCGGCCGCACAGGCCTGGGCGATGATCAAGATCACGAGCCCCGAGTTCCACATGCAGTTCCATGACCTACCGGACAATAAATTGGCGGCCCTGATGGTGATTCCGCAGGCACGCGCCCAGGCGCAGACGCTTGGCGCGCGGCTGACGAGCGCCGATGGGCTGTTCGCGCCGCTGGCATCTAGCGGCAACCTTGGCGCGGCGGTTCCACGCGACCAGATTGCCGTGCTGTGGGCGGCGTCGAACATGGTGCTGGCCGGAACGAGTGCGCGCGATGACTACTGGCACGCCGCCTACCGGGACTTGACGGCTGCCGAGAACTATCGCCCGCTCTTGAGGTAAGCCTTCGCGGACGTCACGGCAATGCCACCTGAGACCCCAGCCGAGCGCGGCCTTGCGGTAGTGGCATTGGGGCGTTTCGCCCTGGCCACCGATGATTCGGCGCTCAGAGGCGAGGCGCTGACGCTGGCGCGCACCTATGCGGAAAGCCTGGCCAAAAACCTGACGGGGAGCCCGGCACGGCCATCGAGGATATAGCGCTTGCCATCTACGGGTTGACAGAGGCCAGGCGGCTGTTGGCCGAACCAGCCTTTGCCGAGGCGGCGCAGAATTTGTTTAGCGACCGGCTGATACCGCTTTGGGATGACGAGGCAGAGCTGTTTCGCCGTGGCGAGGCGCCGGTGACCTATGACCCGCGATCCGCCGGTGCGGTCGTGGCAGCTCTCAATGCCGTGCGCTGGCACGGTTCCGATGCTGAGGCTGAGCAGGCTTCTGCGCTGTTTCCCCGCTTTTTCGAAAGCGTGATTGTTCGCTCCGGCCTCATGCAGGCGAGCCCGCTGCCACTGGTGGTCGCGCCTTATCTGGAAGGAGAGCCGGCGGAGCACTTCGCCCATCCCATATTGCCCGGAGCAGTATCGACAGCGCCGGTCTTTGCCTCTGAAGTGATCTTCGAGGACGGTGTCTGGCGGGTGAGCGACCCGACCTTCCACACCGGCGACGCACTGTTCCTGGCCAATATGCTGGCGATCCGCAGCGAGAATGGCCGCAGCGACCTGTTCCTCTCCGACGACCTGCTGACCGGCTTGAAGAGGTGACACCATGAATGCGACAGCATCTGCCCCAACATCTACCTCTGGCACGCTCCAGCTCAAGATCGGTGGCATGAGTTGTTCGTTCTGTGCCAATTCGATCTCCTCGGCGCTCATGAGGGACAAGGGCGTGCGCGAGGCGCATGTCTCACTCGCCCATGAAGAGGTGTTGATCCGCTTCGATCGGCAAGAGACCGACGAAGCGCGGATCAAGCATACGCTGACCGACCTCGGCTTCACCATCCGCGATCCGCGCAAGGCGAGCGCCTTCGAGGAGCAGAAACGCGCGATCCGCGAGGAAGCAACCGATCTTGCCATGGCCGCCACCGCCGCGCTTATCCTGTTCATGGCGATGAGCGCTATGTGGCTGGGGCTGTGGCAGATGCGCGACTGGCATGTATGGACCGCCTGGGCCATCGCCACTTTCGTGCTCTTGTGGAACGGACGGCGTATCGTCCGCATGGCCTGGGGCGCGGGCAAGCGCGGCATCACCAATCAGCATGTGCTCTTATCTGTCGGGTGCGCATTCCGGGGCCATCGGCGCCTATATCGGCGGTCTGCTCGGTGCGCCCATGCCCTGGTTCGGCTGGTATGGTTTCGTCGGCTTTCCGGCCGTCGATTTCTTCGGGGTGGTCGTGTTCCTCACCGCCTATCATCTGCTGTCGGGTTTCGTGTCGATTATCGTGCGCACCAAGGCGTCGGAAAGCGTGCGTCAGCTCTTGTCCATGCAGCCACCGACAGCGAATGTCATCCGCGACGGGACCGAGCGGGAAGTGCCCATCGAAGAAGTCGCCGTGGGCGATCATGTGCGTGTGCGCCCCGGCGAGCGGGTGCCGGTGGATGGAAAGGTCATAGAGGGTGAAAGCGCCATCGACGAGGCGATCGTCACCGGCGAGTCGGTGCCGGTGGAAAAGGCCGTTGGCGCCGAGGTCATCGGTGGGTCGATCAACCAGACCGGTGCGCTTCTAATCGAGACAACGCGCATCGGCGAGGACAGTTTCCTGCATCAGGTCGCCCGCCATGTCGAAGAAACCAAGGCGATGAAGCCCGGCATCGTCGTGCTGGTGGACAGGGTGCTCAAGCACTACGTGCCAGCCGTTCTCGTCGTTTCCCTCGCTGCGTTCCTGTTCTGGGGCCTCAGCCCGGATAGCTGGAGCCGCGAGCCGCATTGGGTGCGCGCCATCTATGCCGCCGTTACCGTGCTGGTGATGGGCTATCCTTGCGCCCTCGGCATGGCCACGCCTCTGGCGCTGATCCGGGGCGGCGGTATTGCCGCAACACGCGGTATCCTGATCCGTTCGGGCGAAGCGTTCCAGGTCCTCAAGGACATTACGCATGTGGTGCTCGACAAGACCGGGACCCTGACTGAGGGCAAGCCGAAGCTCGTCGATGTCGTTGCTTTAAACGATATGAGCCGCGAAAGGGCGCTCGTGCTCGCCGCCGCGGCGGAAGAGCAATCGGAACATCCACTGGCCAGGGCAATCGTGGCCGGCGCGCGGGATACGGGCGTCAGTTGGACAGTGGCTGAGGATTTTCAGTCCGTGACAGGCGGTGACGGCCTCACAGATTGCTTCTGCATCAGCCGCATCGTTCTTTTGTCGTTTGACGTAAGGCTTCACATAGGAAGGTGGTATCAAGCGCACCGTATGCCCAAGGGCTGCAATCTCACGCGCCCAATAATGTGATGTGGCGCAAGCCTCCATGCCGATCAGGCAAGGCTTGAGCTTACCCAGAAAAGAAAGAACCGCTCCGCGCCGAAGTTTCTTCTGCAAAACAATGGCGCCTTGCGCATTCACACCGTGCAACTGGAAAACTGACTTGGCGAGATCAATCCCGAGTGTTGTAGTCGTCATGTGGATGGCTCCTTCCCACTGTTGGTTTCAAACAGCACCAATATGGCACATCGTGATGCCGTTCGGGTGGAGCCGTCCACACCATCAGACAAATGCGAACTCGTCTCAGTTTGCCCGTAGGTCGGTCGAATGACGCAGCACAACGCTGCTGCCATTCAATTAGGGAAGCGTCACGTTGAATTTTGAATTCGTCTCTTGAGACAAGGTGCCTTTGAAAGTTGAAGCGGTTGAAGATGGCAGAGTGGATGGACGAGAGTTTCTGCAAACTTCGTCTGAGCCTAAACCTGGACACGGCTCGCTCTCGTCGACGAAATGGCAAGTGGGAGTTCTCGGCGCGATTGTTTTTCCAACGACCAACTTCCTGGGCTGCTTGATTACCAACGACCTTCATTGCCGCCCGGTAGGACTTCAGTCGATCCGTCGCAATGACCTTCGGTTGGCCATATCGTTTCATTGCTTTCTTTAAGAATGCTAATGCAGCCTTACGGTTGCGGCGTTTCGTAACAAAGGATTCCAGCACTTCTCCTTCGTGGTCAACAGCCCGCCACAGATAGTGGGTTTCTCCATTGATCTTCACGAACACCTCATCGAGATGCCACCGCCAGTTTGAATATGAACAGTTTGTAACGCGACGTTTCCGGATTTCAGCGGCAAACATTGGCCCGAAACGGTTCCACCAATAGCGCACCTTCTCATGGCAGATTTCGATCCCGCGCTCATGGAGCAGGTCTTCAACATTGCGAAGTGACAGTGGAAACCGAACGTAAATCATGACCGCGAGCCGGATGATCTCGGGTGACGTCTTGAAATAACGGAATGGGGAACTTGTCATCTAAGGAAGCTGTCCGGATACTCAAATTGCCTCAATCTAGTTTCTTCTGACAAAGCCAGGTGTGAAGGCGAGGCCGTTGATCGGGCCGTCAAGGACCAGCGGCGCAGCGGTCTTCGACCCATTCCGCTCGCTCGCCAGCAGCGCTTTTTTTATAGCTGAGGCCCTCGCGGCGCATGAACCGCCCCACCGAGCGGACATGCACCACCGTCCCCTGTGCCTGCAACTCCGTCGTCAATGCCCGCAAGGTGATATCCGGCTTCTCGCGTATCCGCGCACGCAGCCAGGCCGCAACATCGCCAACCAACAGGCTCGGTCGGTGGCCGCCCCGTTTACTGGGCATAAGACTGAGCCCCGCACGCCCCCGCTGCGACCAGCGCATCGCCGTCGCAACCGAAAAGCCATAACGGGCCGCCGCCGACCGCGTCGTTGCACCACCGAGAACCGCCGCAACAACACGCTCCCGAAGATCAAGAGAATATGACCGAGACATCATGGCTGGCCTCCTATCCCAGCCATCATGATGAATCACAATTCGTCCCCTTTGGGAATCCCGATTCTAATTAAACGCTTCCGACACTAGAGTTTGTCTCGTCCTGCTCAACGGTATTTCTACACGACAGACCGTCCCCGATCCTTTAATGCTTTCGATAACGAACCCCATCTCGTGATGCCTTAATAGACTTGCGGTCATCGTAAGGCCAAGTCCGAATCCAGTCGATTTACGCTTGGAATAAGCGGAGCGTCCGATATTGGGTCCGGCCTGGAAATATGCCTCGGTAATCCGTGCGACCACGTCCTGATCAATGCCGCATCCATTGTCGCCTATCTCGATGTAAAATCGCCCTTCGCTTGTCCCAAAGATGACCACACGCGTTTTCGCTGTCGGACCCGCGTGATCAAGGCTGTTGCCGACAAGGTTTGTAAGTATCCGGTTCATTGCCTTCTGGTCGGCGAAAATTTCTAAACCTGGATTTACATTCCCAGTATGCATCTGTATCGTTTTTGCAGGCACTCCAGAATAGGTTGACTCGCACTTAAAAACTGCACGTCGAACGGTATCCAGTAGGTTATCCCATTGCTCGTCCAATTCAAAGGTGCCCGCTTCAATACGACCTAAATCAAGAAGGTCATCTACCAAAAATTTTAATTGACTGGCAGATTCTAGTATATCCTGGATATACTCACGATATCGTTCGCTTCCGACAGGCCCGAAGATTTCCATATTTATCGTTTCAGAATATCCAATTATCGCATTCAGCGGGGTGCGAAGATCATGGCTCATATTGGCGAGGAAATCTGACTTGGCATCGCTTATCTTTTTGATTTTTTCCGCTTCAGCTAACTGATCCTGTTGCTCCTTGATATCTAAAAAAGCCTGTCGAAGGCATCGGGTCAGGAAAATCAAGTTTTTTCGAACATCGACCCATTCGTCGACCTGGCGCTTTCCCATTTTTACGAACAGGGCGTCTTCCGATGTATTTCCGGGGTTACGGGCGATATCAGAAAGCACCGTATTCACGCAGCGTATCGGGCGTAAAAGCACGCGCTCGAGAATGATCATAGAAGTAAGAGTCAGCGATAGGGAAATTAATAAGACCAACCCGACAATTTTCAGAACATGTGCCTGAACCATTTCCGGTATATGTGTCACATCGACACGACCTGCGACAAAGCGAGATCCATCCATTCTTTTCGGTTTCCATAGAATATCCATGGTTCCATCAATAGATAAACGTGAATCCTTTTCATCGAATGGTGTAATGGTCGGTCGGTCGCCAAAACTCGCACTCGGCATTCCGCTTTCATCGAAAACGACCGCTCCCGACAGTAATGAATTTTTACGAAGAATAGGACCTATTTCTTCGAATGCGCTGTAGGATATTGCGCTATCGGTTAATGTGTTATCTAGGCTATGCATATCATCGATTATCAGAGATGCCCTGATTATCGTTCTAGCGGTGACAAGCGCTTCTCTCTCTGCCTCGGCCAGTCGCGCTTTCTCGAACTGGTTTGCAGAAAATACGAGCAAGATTGCCTCAATCGTCAGAATCGAAACGAACAGAAGAAATGTAACTCTCCAACAGAGACCACAGGTCTTCAGCCCCCGCGCAATTTCCGATATTTCTTTAAAAATAATCCCGGTTGTATTGCAATGAATGGTGCTCATAGATGTCAGTTTCCTGATATAGGTTCCTTTACAATCCGGAAGACATAAAGGTGGCACTTCATATCCGGAAACAGCCTGTGCCATGTCGGCTGAATACAAGTGCATAGGCCTATACTCAAGGAAGGACACCATCAGTGAATCGATGGTGCCCTTTCCAGTTCGGTACGTCCGCGCGGCCGCCTCCTACTTTCTAAAGTCCTCTGGCAAGAAAAACAGGTAATCGGACTCTTCGCCCGCGATATGGCATTCATGGCAGAAGTCCATATTGGCGGCATTAGGACCCTTGGTTACGCCCACGGTGGAGCCGCCCGGCATGACCATTGAATATCGCCAGTCACCCGTCTCGGGGTTCCATCCCTCTTCCATCTTTGTCATGGTGAAGAGGGGACCGATTGCCGCCTTGCCATCTTCCAGAATGGCAAAACTGTTCTTTGCCAGAATGGACCCGACAGGTGCTTTGCCGATCTCCTCATATTTCATATAGGCGACGACGGCGACATCGTTGGCCGTATTGCTGACATAACGACCGCCATGGGTGATGGACTGATAGGGTCCGGTGCTGACATGCGGCCAGTTCAAATGGGCGGCACCGGCTGCTTCCGTTGATCCGGCAAAGGCTGCGGTCATTTCCGGTTTCAGGCAGTCATAGGCAGCGCGCGCTTCTGCATCACTTACTTCTACCGCTGCGACCGAACCGCCACATGGGTTGCTGGGATTTGCCGCACAGGGATTGCAGGGGTTGCAAGCCTTGGCAGCGCAAGGGTTACAGGGGTTGCCCGCTTTTGCCGCACAGGGATTGCAGGGGTTATAAGCCTTCGCCTTGACGCTTGGTACGACACAACTTGCACTGACCTTTAACGCACCACCGGCGCAGGGGTTACAGGGATTGGCTGCACAGGGATTGCAGGGGTTGCATGCTTTTGCCGCGCAGGGGTTGCAGGACCCGCCACCGTCCATCTGTGCATCGATGGAGACATGTTCTGCGGAAACGGCATCTGCCAGTTCTATCTCCCCGGAACCTGCATGCCCTGTTGTTACAAGGCTTGCCACTGCCATCAGGGATACGGCGCTTGTCGACAGTAGATAGGTTTTGAAACTCATTGGTGTCACTCCCTTGAATGGATGTTCGCTTTCTGCGAACTGTAGAATTGGAACCGGCATTCCAATAACAGGCGACCGATCCGTACATACCCATAACCGATTGTCGGGAATGCCTGGCATCAAGTTGTCTCACGATGCTGTGACGATTCCGAATCGAGATGGTTTTTTGTTGTATAGGAAGCTGGATGCTCTGGGTCAGAAGGCATTCCGGCCAATGCAGGCAGGCTTGGTTTGAGAAAGGCGCGTGTGAGTGATGTCATCCTGTTATCGAGTTTTATTTATAATCGGCATGCCTGATCGGTATCTTGCAGCGGGTTCGTTGCTTGCATTTCTGTGCATGATTGTTGTTGGCCCACTTCAGGCACAGGAGAATGGCCTCCCTCCACGCGATTGGTTGCAGGAATGGCCGAATACAGATTTCAGCCGCGCGGAAGTCGCCTTCCGGGAGATTCTGTCGGGTGGTCCGCCAAAGGATGGCATCCTTGCCATAGACGATCCCCATTTCTCGCCGGTCCCTCAGGGGGGAGATCTCTATGCTGACAGGGAACCGGTGATGAGCGTGCGTATCGATGGAGAGGCCCGCGCCTATCCATTGAGCATTCTGATGTGGCATGAGATCGTCAATGATACGCTTGCTGATACCCCGATTTCAGTGACTTTCTGTCCATTGTGCAATTCTGGTATCGTCTTCGACCGACGCGTCGAGGGTATCGAGACGACCTTTGGTACGACTGGAAAACTGCGCAATTCGGACATGGTCATGTATGACCGGCTGACAGAAAGCTGGTGGCAGCAGTTCGAGGGCCGAGCGATCATCGGTGCGAAAACCGGTGTCGAACTGGCACGTCTTCCTGCGAGACTGGAGAGTTTCGGCGAATTCGCTGCGCGAAATCCGACGGGCCGTGTTTTGGTTCCGAGGGACTCAACCATCCGTGATTATGGGCGGAATCCCTATGTCGGATATGACGGATTGCCACGCCCATTTCTGTATGATGGCGAATATGATGGACCTGGATTACCCCTGATGCGGGTGGTGAGCGTGGTCGGGCGCGATGAGGCCTGGAGCCTGGGTTTGCTGCGTCAGTGTGGAGAAATCATTGTCGATGATCTTGTTCTGCGCTGGCGGTCGGGTCAGGCATCAGCCCTGGACAGAGCCCGTATCGACAAGGGCCGGGATGTTGGAATCGTCACAGTTCAACGCCAACAGGCGGAGGGTGGTCTTGTCGATGTTTCCTATGACGTGCCTTTCGCCTTCGCCTTTCGTGCATTTCATCCAGGTGCCCCGATCCATCACAATGCACCATAAGCCGTCTCTGACCTAAGGAGTCCTTCTTCATGTATCGTATCGTCGCTTTCGCCGTGTTCATGATGCTGATGGTGTCCTCTGCCCAGGCTTTGCAGCCGCGCGAAGGTTGGGTAATCCAGCACAGTCAGAAACCCTTTGATCTTCTGCTGGCGGACCTCAAACAGGCAGTGACGGACAATAAAATGGGGCTCGTGACAGAAGCGGGACCGACCGCTGCCGCTGCGTCACGTGGCGTTGAGCTTCCAGGTAATCGAGTGGTGGGCGTTTTTCGCGTGGATTTTGCGATCCGGATATTGCCGCTCAGTGAGGCGGCAATGATTGAGGCCCCAATTCGGTTCTATGTCACCGAAGATCCGGACGGCGGGGCGACCTTGTCTTATAAGGCACCGTCATTTGTATTCTCCCCGTATCTGTCGGAAGGGGGCGAGGGCCTTGCTGAAGTCGCATCGGAACTTGATGCGATATTCTCCCGGATCGCGGAAAAGGCAATCCAACTCACGAGCTACACGCAGCCCTGACAACGAAGTATCTGCGACAAGCGCCAGGTTCTCGCGCGTGCAATCATCGACGACGGCCAGAATCCGAAAGCGGCGACTGGCCGTGAACTGATCGGAGACGAAGTCCATTGACCAGTCGCCCCTCACACAGGGGCGCGCCTTTTCACTATTTCCAGGGACCGCCGACGACCCATTTACACTCGAGCGGCTTATCGACGACGAGTGACTGGACGGGTGGCAAAACAAATGCTGACACCTTGGTCTGCATCTCAACGAACGACCCTGGTGCGATGGAAAGGGCTGTTCTGCGAAGAAATCCCTGCCATTGTGCCCGCTTCGCGGCGTCTTCGGCAAAGGCTGGCGTCAGCGCGACGGGCGTCTCCACAGGGATGGTCGTGTGGCGGCGATCAAAGGTCGCTGCGATTGCATCCGCGAGGATCGATCCATCGAAGGCAAACGTCTCCGAGATCGCCCAGAGATCGAAGAAATCCTTCATGCGGCTGTTGAGCATGCCGAGTGCGACCAGCGCCTGGAACTTCTCGGCTACGACCGTCTCTGGCGGATAGGCGCGTAATCGCGGCGCTGGCATGTCGAGTAGCGAGGGATAGTTGATTTCCAGCACTGCCGGGGTCACGGCATCGCCAAATCCGATGTCGATCTGGATAGGCAGGCGCGCACCGGCGATCTCGGCGGTCATGGTGATCCGGACGCCGCTATACTCGTCTTCAGCCCGGGCCGGCTCGGCCTGCAGGGTTTCCGGCTTGAAGACCACGCCGTCGTCCTCGACGTCGATCCCGCAGACCGCGCGGAAGTTAGCAGCAATCCGCTCCGGCGACGCATCGCCATATCCCAGAAGATCGAGATCGCCGGTCGCTCGATACGGCGTGGGTGTCCAGAGACTGAACAGCATGGCACCCTTGAGGACGAATTGATCTTTGTGGGGCGACAGACTCAGCCGGTAGAGAAGTCGTTCGATGGCGAAACGGGTCAGCGCAAGCTGAACGTTTTCCTTGCGCTCACGGGCAGCGTGAGTGAGTCGTGCACGGACCGAGGCGCCGACATTCTTGAGGGGTGGCTTCGGGGTCACAGGGTCGCCTCGATATAGGGCCGTATGACATTCTGCACGCGGTCGATGGCAGCGAAATGCCAGAGGTCGTCAATTGTGGCGCGGCGGTTTCGGATACAGTCTCTCAGCGCTTCGATAGCGACATCGAGACCGATCTGGTTGCGGTATTTGAAGCAGTCTGCAACCGTCTTGGCCGGATTGGTGATGGGGACGTCTACCTGCTCGATTGTATGAAACGTCACACCGGCCGTCAGGGCTTCGCCGGTGGCGCGCATAATACGGAGGGATACAGGCGGGTTCTTCGGTGCCCATTTCTTGTGACCGATCAGCATCCAGACCTGATGCGGCAGTTGGGTCGTGAGTTCGTGGAATCTGAGCGCGGAGAGCAGGCAGATGGTGCCATGGGGCACTGTTCGGCTGGCTTCCGCAAGGCTATGAGACTCGGACCATTCCGCATCGGCAAGCTGATAGAGACCGCGCCCCATGCGCACCAGAAGCCCCTGATCCTGCAGTCGCCGCAGATAGGCACGGGGAACGCCCCCTGCATCGAAATCGCGGGCGCGCGCGATGCCGCGTTCCCTGGCGATTGTCAGCGCGCGATCCTTCAGCGTTCCTTGGGTCGGTTCAGTCATGTTCCTTAAACTCGGCAATAGAATGTAAGTGCCAAGCTTTAGTATCATCATCTGCGATCCTCCGCAACAGGAGCCGGGCACCACAATGACAAGTATGGTGGTCATATGTGATACTTTCCAACGTCTGGTCGGCAGCCATTGGGAAAGGACACGTCCATCCTCAATACAGAACAACCTGGCAAATCGACAGACTTTTACCATTCGTTGCCTGGATCGTTCGCACGATACTGAGGCAGGGGAACGGGGTAGGGCCATGATTGGCGTATTTGCCCCTGTAGGCCAGTTCTATCCGATAAAGACTATCCAGACGCTCTGGAGCGACCGCCAGAAGGTTCGTCAGGATTCGGGCATTGGCGCTGGTCGCGGCACGCACAAGGTCGAGCCCCGGCCGCTGTAGCGCCGCCACCGTTTGCAGCAGATCGCGGCCTTCCCGGGTGCCCAAATACTCGATTGTCGTCTTGTCCAGGTCGGCGCGCTGTTCCGGTGTCAGTGAAAGCAGCCAGCGTAACAGTGTTGGTGCGTTCCCAACTGCCGTGACGGCGTCGTTGATCAGGACAAGAACCGGACCGATCTTGGATTCAGGTAGGTTGGCGATATGACGAACAAATATCTGGATGGCACCATCCTTGCCGATCAGAGCCTCGTCCTTGAGGCCTGTCCATTCCGGCAGATAGTGGCGCCATTGCGTGCCCTCGACCGGTCGATCCAGATTCATCGTCAATGCCATGGCCTCGTTGGAGAGACCCAGCCGGGCCTCCAGTTCCGGTTCTGACAGATCGAAGCGATCCAACCCAATGGCCTGCAATCGTTTGAGAATCTGTCGTTCGCTTCCGCTCATCGCACGGAGATTGTCCAGATGATCGGAAGGAGGATGTAAACTCCATATGACCGCGCCGAGCGAGCAGGCGCCCAGTACAAAGCTCCCGACAAGGAGACCCAACAGCCGTCGTGATTTTGTCCGGACACGCGTGACGAACTCCTGCTGGGCTTCTGACGCTGCCATCCGCAGCGGAACGGGCATTTGACTATTCATCACCGCCTCCCTGCTCAAGGGGGATCAATCCGGCAACACGGAAGCTTTCGATGGCGTGCGAGATCCATTGCAGCAGATCCGCCCGCGCCCCGCTGGCCGCGAACATGTCGAGATGAAACTCCTGCGCCACATCCTGAGTGGTCATTGGGATGATGGAGCGCAGGGGTGTGTAATTGCGTTCCAGAGAGGGCCATATCTCGCTGCGGCACTGTGGCAGGCGGACGATCTTCAGACCTGCATTGTGCTTCATTGCGCTCAGTCGCTCGAAATCACCACTGCTGCCATATCGCTCGAAACCGCCGCTGGCTTCGTTCAGGACAAGAATACGGGCTGCAATCGGAAGGAAGGCATCCTCGCGGATGGAACGCTCCAGGACGGCAAGCGCATCCTCGATAGCCTGTGCCTGTGCACGCACCGGGACGACCAGGACAATCTGTGGCGCCTTTGCACTGCGCAGCACTTCCCCGGCATTGCGGGCATGGGCCCAGTTCCAGACTGTATCCACCAGGTTCGCACCGATATCGACGAGTGCATTGCCCGAGGCCAGAATGCTGCCGAGTTGGTCCCAGTGGGAAACAACTTTCGACGAATCCGACCGTACCGCATCGAATTCAGCGCCGATGCCGAGTTCCAGGACAGAACCGCGGTGGATCTTGCCAAGTTTTGATACCGCGTCGGCGGTCGACGAATCTGCGGAGGCAAGAAATTTGGAAATTCCCACCTCTTCGAAGGCGAGAGCAATCAACTGAGTGATAAGGGTCTTCCCCTGACCCCCGGTCCTGTTGCAGACAATCACAGAACAGGATTTAGGATCAATCTTCTCACCCCATTGTGGTGAGGTAAGGGTCCGGTACAGTCTTTTCGATGAGGATGTGTCGTGCGTATTCATGGGGGGTTCCTTTATATATCAGGTATCGAGGAGATCGGAGAGGCCGCGTATCGGTTTTTGTTGCGGACTATCCCGGCTCCTTGGCCGCATGTTCTGGATCAAGGGTTTCGACGGTAACGGTCCGGTAACAAGGTTATCTGCGCTAGGTTGGCTAGCTACTTTGTTTAGTCGCGTTCGGGTCCGTGACAGGAGCGATCGCAACTGGCTGCCCGTCACTGGTCTACCGGTTTTCCATCGCAGGCCTTCGCCCGAAAGCAGTTCCGCGACATTCGACCAGGTGCCCAGTTCCGCATGGAGTGTCAGGAGCAGATCGCGGTTCAACCGCACGAACGGCCCCACACCCTGACGCAGACTTTGTTCCCGCTTTTGGTTGGCAAGCTCTTCCGCTGCTCGCTTCAATCGGATTTCGAAGGGCTCTTTCATGGCAGCGCCCCGGAATTCGCTGCGCAGATCGATGTGCCAGTTGCTGCGGTTTTCGCTGTGGCTCGCGCTGTACATAATGATGCGGTTGCCGCTGCGATAAGGTCCCCTGATTTGTGAGAGGGACTTACACCGTATCGCACTACATTTTTGGCCCGGGGCATCATTCACCTCACATCTCGAAATCATCGCGCACGCGCCGACGCTTTTTGCGGGGTGGTGTTACTGGGCGAGGGGGTTCGAAGGGGACAACGGGCGGCGGAGGCGCCTCACTCTTGACCTCTTCCTTTTTGACCTCATTGTCCGAGGCGACTTCAATCTCCATCTCGAACGGACAGGCTTCGTTAAGCCGCTCCCGAATGCGGTGCATGGAAACGCTTCGCCCTGTTTCAGGAGAGGGAAGGGCGATAACGGCATGGAGATGGACCGATGGGGTACTTGCTGCAGCCGGAATGTTTGGTTGATGGAAGGCCAGAAGGGTCACTCTATCCGTTACGCCAAGCGCATCCGTCGCAGCGAAGAACGACTGAATCAGGGTATCCTTTGTATCTTCCAGATACCGGCCTTCCTCCGCTCGGGAGGGAGAGAAGGTGAGGTGCAGGACCGTGTGCTTCAGGTCGTCGCGAGTCTTCGATATTTCCGATACGATCTGCATGGCCTCAGAGGCTTTCATGGGCCCCAGTACCGATAATCCACTGTTCAGCAGATAGATGTCCGTGACTTTGGTATCGTCCTGATCGTCATGGGCTCCTGTACGGAGCACATAGCGCAATACATTGGCGGCGGTCCGCCCGCGTGTTTCACGGGTGATCATGATTGTTGATCCTTTCTATGATGGTCGCGACAAGGCGCGGGTGTGGGGTGTTCGGTGGTGGCAGCACATGGGGATCCAGCACGGAAGCGATTGACCCACCGCCCGTTCGTGCACGGTTATGACGTTTGATGAGTGTGGCCGCGTGGATCAGTAGCGTTCGGGCAAGCTCGCTGTTCTCTTCGTCGGCTTTGCCAGATACGACAAGAGAGTGAGCCGCCCGAGTAAGGACAATAGTATCGGCCATTGAATGGTGCCTGGCATTCTGCCGTGACTGCAATTTCCCAGATGAGCGGCGTTGCTTTGAGCTGCTTTGGCCCAAAAGCATCCATTCTATAACTTCTGTGCGGGAGCAGCCTTGCTCAATACAAAGCAATTCCAGCGCAGCTAGTGCGTCCGAGGACAGCCGAAAACTTGTTGGATTGCGGGCCATGCCGCTAGCCCGCCGTGGATGTACGTCTTTGCTTTTCGAGCCATTCAAGCAAGTCGTTGGCGGAGTAGCGAATGGCTCGGCCACCTACTCGAATAAAAGGAGGGCCATCACTTCTGGTAACGCGCCAATTGGCGAGAGTTGATTTTGATATTCCAATTATCTTGGACACTTCAGAAGGCGTATATAAAACACCCATTTGAACATTCTCATTCATAGCGGAAGTCCCTTCTGTTGAGAGACTTTACGCAATATCAAATGCTAACAATCAAAACTACCGAATAATTCAATATAAAATTAGAATTATTCGCAAAATATCAAATATAAAATTAGAATTATACGACAAAATTGAATTTTATTGATATGAAATTAAAAATTTTTCTTTGGTAAAGGTGTGAATACAACAATATATACTGACAGTTAACCTAGGCCATACCTAAGTCAGGGAATGGAGGCGAATAGTACTTTACTTGATGGGTGAGAGTGGACTACCGATTTCGAACTGCTTTGTGAAACTTTGGTCGTTAGGCCGCCACGCGAGTGGCCGATACAGCGATCCAGGTTACTTTTTTGAGTTGGCGGCATGTTGATGGATGCGCACTGAGGTGCTGTCGGTCATCTGGATATCGCCGTCATAACCTGCGGGCAATCCGATGCTGAAGCCACCGCTCGTGCGAACGCCAAAAGCCCTCGATCCGCGCCAGCATCGACCATGTTTTTGCACACCAGAAGAACCGCTATAGCTTGTTCATTCGAACCATCAAGATCAAGCGGGCCGACGTGATACTGACCTCGGCAAATCTCACCTACAATATGGATCGACTGATCTTCCATGAATGCCGACGAATTGCAGGATCAGTCTGCCCCTGATCGCAGATCCTAACCCGACCGACACCAAAACCTAAGCGTTGGAACTCAAAAACTGATACTTCAAGCCGTCAGGCTGAAGATCGCATGATCCATTTAGCAAAATTGTTGGGTTAATGCGGATGTCCAGCTTGGAGCAGTAGGAGTAATTTGAATTACAGCTTTTCATACATAAACCCTCATTTTCCATCTTTAGGTAAAGCTTTTTCTTCGAGCATTTTTTTTGCCGTTTCAACATGCGATCGGATGGCAGAAGAACTAAATCCTTTATAGTATGTGTTAAAAAGAATTATAGTATAGTGATTTATGCACTTCTCAATCTCACCATTTTCTTTTAATTTTTCCATTACTTTCATTAATGCTGTTTTATTTCTAATATGGTCAACAGCATTGTTCTTTTCGCCTTTATTTACACGTATTGCGCCGTTCTGTGAGAGCATGTCTAGAATTCTACGCTCTTCTGTGGTTAAATTTACACCTGAGAATGGATAATCTAATTTACTCGTATTCTCCGTCTCTTGCTCTTTGTTTTGGGATGCAATGGTATCGTGTTTTGTATCGACCCTATCAGAGTTTTCGATTTGATTGACCGCCTCTGCATTACGGGCATTTACTGTAGATTCGGAATGGCGTTCACCAGTACGCTTGTAAATACAAATCCAAGAATATAGCGCAGTTTCTAAGGCGAGATCATCACATCTTATTTCAATTGTTCGTAATGAAGTCGCGGATTTGTCCGTTAATATTACCATCGTGGGAATACCAAAATTCTTCTTAGTTTTTAGTATCCTAATTTTATTTCGTTCATGCTTATGTAACCAACCATTTACTATTAGGTAAACAATCTGTTTATTTTTTGATAAACTCTCCAAGGCAATACCATTGCCATTTTGATCAACGGTCCATTTTTCTCTAGAAATACCAGATTTACGAATGCTCCACTGGAAGAGAAAGTGCCTGCTCATAAAATACACAGAAGAAAGAGATCCTATTGCAAACAAAAGTGGAAAAAATGCTAAAGCTACCATTGCATTGTGCGGAGCAAGGAAATTACTTGAGTATATTGCGAATACTATCGGTGTTGCGGCCAGGACAATAGCCGAGTTAAGAAGTGGTGTCTTCTCGAACGTATTTGGAAAGTAGAACTCAAAATTTTGTGGGACGCGAAACATCGAAATCCTCCTAATGATCAGGTTCCAATCTGATAATAAAAAATCGTAGAAATGATTCTTTCAAAATGTGAAGAGCATAAAATATGCAAATCCTGATTGAATGTGGATTGTGTCGACGTCTATGGATGTTTGAATTTTTTGGTTTGGCACACATGGTCCTCAAGGATGAGTTTGAAGTCCGCTTGTTCTCTCAGGATGCAGGGAGATGGATAGAGATACTTTGAGATGGCAACGCCCTGCACCCGGTTGATTGGTTGTGTTACATTGAGTTGCACTGCGCATGACCTCGAGTGCTTACCCTTGCTTACCTAATTTTGAGATTCAATCGGCGGGTGGCTTCTTGCTCACAAAGGACTCTGTTGTAACCATTTCTGTTTCGCCGTCTTTCTTGGTTAGCATGAAGCCACCGGTAAATTGGCCGCTGGCACTGCGGTAATGCCCTAAAGCCACGATGTTTTTGTGAGGGTTAGTTTCTTCTGGCTTGTCGTCCTTAGTCTGATCATCATCACCGTCCATGGAACATCTCCTGTTTTTGGCTAAGGGTTGATCCGAAAAACTGGTGGCTGTCTGAGAGTTGAAGCTGCCTTTGGCACTTCGACATGCAATCCTGCCTTCAGCCAACCTGTAAACTACCACAGATTACAGGATTTTACCGTGTCATCGCTATATAATTGCCTCCAACAGCTTGATCATCAAAGCACCGCTTTGGGACGCATAATGTCTCCGACCAATACCCCCACCTTGTCAGATGCATCCCGAAGCGGATCTTGAGATAGATGGGCATATGTAGACGTGGCCGACATGGACCGATGGCCCAGCAATCCGCCAATAACAGGAAGCGATGCTCCAGTTGTTACGCCGAAGCTTGCAAAAGAATGGCGCAGGTCATGTATACGAACATCGTCCAAGCCAGCTCTTTTCCGAATCCTGCGCCATGGCTTTTGCAAATTGACCAGGGGTGCATTTTTTCTGAGCCCTGTGATCACATAGGGGTTTTCTGGGTCACGGGGTATCTCCTTTAGAATATCGAGCGCAATCGCATTGAGAGGAAGTGCCTTTATGCCGCTAACATCTGTTTTGTGTTCGCGCAGGATAAGCAAACGTCGATCCCAATCGATATCACTCCAGCACATGTTTATGATTTCACCGGATCGTGCGCCGGTTACGATTAACAGGCGGATCGCCCCTGCAACATGCGGTGAGATAAGACGTTCATTCTCGCTGTCATCAATTGCTTTCGCCAGCCTGGCAAGCTCTTCCCGGGAGAGGAACCGCTGGCGCTTCTTTTCTCTGAATGGGCGGATGGATACTGCTGGATTGCCACCCTTTTCCAACAAGCCCCACAACTCGGCATGTCCCAGCATGGCCTTTAGAAGTCCAAGGACCCGGTTTGCGTTGTAGGGCGTACCTATTAAGGATTGGTGTAGATGACCAATATCAGCACTGGTCAGTTCGGAAAGTAGAAACCGTCCCATTTTTGGCAATATGAACTTATTCAGCAGCCAGTTGTGCGCTTCGATGGTTGACGGCTTGCAGCGTCCCTCACAGTGCTCTTGCATGTACCGGGCTGCCAGATCTGCGACTGAGTTCTCGTTTCGCTTGCGCAGGCGATCTGCTCGAGGGTCTCTACCCCGGCTCGATGCGCTGAGAAGGGTTCGGGCTTCGGTCCTGGCTTCCTCCAGTGTCATTATGCCAAAGCGGCCAATCGTATGGCGGCGTGATTTGTTGTATTCATTGCGGTACTGGATCATGAAACTCACCGTGCCCGACGGTTTAACCCGAATGCCAAAGCCTGGCATCGTGGTGTCCCATGCAACGATCTCCTGACCTTGTATGCGGGCCGCTTCACGTGTCTTATCGATCGTGGCCTTGGCGAGCTTTGACATTACTCCCTCCATTGGGTAAGCAATAGGTAAGCAAGATATCTGTATCTTGAGCCATCATGGTGTGACATGGTCAATCATCGAGTCAATAAAAAAGATAATGATATCAATAAGAAAGTATCTCTATCCATCTCCCTGCATCCTGAGAGAACAAGCGGACTTCAAACTCATAACCTGAAGGTCGTAGGTTCAAATCCTACCCCCGCAACCAAATATTCCAAACACTTAGCCCCGCTCTCACCAGCGGGGCTTCTGCTTTAGGAAGCATATAGGAAGCAGGGGTGGAGGCGCATTAGGGAGCACAAGTTCTGCGTTTGCTACCATATTGGACGTATTCCGTGGCAATCGGGAAGATTTGTTGCTAGCCAAAAGCCGAAGTTTCTTAACTTTCTGTTCATTGCTAACGGATTGCTCCAAAGAACTTTGGGGCTGCCTATTTTGCTAAACTCTTCCCAGAGGTCATCCAACAGCGTTCTTATGGTTAGTAAGGCATTGGTGGTGATCTCCCAGCACCTCGATCACTCTGCAGTCTTCAATGCGGCCACCGCTGCACTGTTTGATCATGCGTTCAAGCTCTGTTTTCAAGGATTCCAGTTGCGTAATTCTTCGCTCGACCTGTGCCAGTTGGTCCCGGGCGATAATGTCAGCGGCTGCACACGACTGGTTTGGATCATCGGACAAGCTGAGCAACTCGCGTATAGCGGCGAGTGAGAACCCCAGTTCGCGGGCATGCTTCACAAAATATAGTCGGTCGACATGACATGGTTCATAAATGCGCTGATTGCCCACTGATCGGTCTGGGGCTGGAATCAGGTCAATCTGCTCGTAATACCTAATTGTCTGCACCGTGCAGCCGGTGGCTTTCGCTACCCGTCCGATCGTCAATAAAACGGCCATGTAATTTTCCTCTTGAACCTACAATAACTATAGCAATTAGAATGAGGGTTCGATCAGGTTACTACAAGAGGATTGAGACCAATATGAGTGGGTGTTGTGGAACAGAGGCGAAGTTCGATGGGGCGTCTAAGGATTTCCGACAGGCTTTGTGGTGGGTGATTGCCATCAACGCCACGATGTTCTTCATCGAGATGGCAGCCGGAGCCTTTGCCGGGTCACAAGCGTTACAAGCCGATGCGTTAGATTTTCTGGGAGATACTCTGACCTACGGGATGTCTCTCTTTGTGATCGGCATGTCACTCCGGGTACGCGCTACCGCTGCTCTTATCAAAGGGATCAGCCTTGCTGCTATGGGCGTATGGGTATTTGGATCGACCGCGTATCAAGTTTTGATCCTTGGGGTGCCAAGTGCCCCGATTATGGGAACGATTGGAATTCTGGCGCTCACTGCAAATGTGGTCAGTGTTCTTATCTTGCTTCGGTTCAAGGACGGGGATGCGAATGTTCGCTCGGTTTGGCTATGCAGTCGAAACGACGCAATCGGCAATGTCGCAGTTATTGGAGCGGCCGGTACCGTATTCCTCACCCAGTCCGCGTGGCCGGATTTGATCGTGGCAGCCCTGATGGCGGGGCTATTCCTATGGTCTGCATTTCAAATCGTCTTACAGGCACTGAGGGAGCGGCGGCATCATGCTGCGACCGCTCCAGCAGAGTGAAGGGCACGAGCAGGTGACCAGCAGATCCTTACAGAACTCCGCGCTCTCGTTGGCCTGGATCATTGCTCTCGTATCGACTTTGGGGGCGCTTTTTATCGGTGAAGTTATGGGGCAGACGCCTTGTGTTCTCTGTTGGTATCAGCGTATCGCCATGTTTCCTCTGGCCCTGATCCTGGGTATCGCCGCTTATTTGGAGGATACAACCATTTACCGTTACGTGTTGCCGATTTCAATCGTGGGCGGACTGATCGCTTTTTGGCACAGCTTGCTCTTTATCGGGATTGTCCCGGAAATAATTCAACCTTGTGAGCTAAGTGGGCCGTCATGCGCCGGTGCAAAACAGACGGTTTTCGGCATTGTCCCGTTGCCGTTTTTGTCCTTTGCGGCGTTCGTCGCTATCACTTTTCTCCTTCTGCACCCTTATCTGAAGAGGTTGTCATGAATCGTCGGACTATTCTCGTTTCAACCGGTATCGCGGCTGTCGGTATTTTTGGCCTTGGAGCGTATATGTACGTTCCAACGGTGGACAAAAACGCTGTTAGAAATGCAGCGGATGAGACTTTCCTTGTGCGTTCGCATGCACCCGTCCTTGGGCCAGTGGACGCTCCGGTAACGATTGTAGAGTTCTTCGATCCAGCGTGCGAGGCGTGCCGTGCCTTTCATCCCTACGTTAAAAACATCATGTCAAATTTCGAAGGCAAGGTCCGAGTTGTCCTGCGATACGCCAATTTTCATCCGCAATCTGAAGCCGCTATTCGGATTCTGGAAGCTGCACGCATGCAAGGAAAGTTTGAAGTGGTGCTAGAACGGTTACTCCAGACTCAACCCCTTTGGGCCCCGCACGGACGCGCAGCAGATAGCGTTTGGTCCGTCATTGCCGGTACAGGGTTGGATATAACCCGCGCCAAGAAAGATGCCTTGTTACCAGAAGTTACAAGGGTGCTTGATCAAGATGCTTCGGATGTGAAAGCAGCTGGCGTAAAAGGTACGCCTACTTTCTTTGTGAACGGAAAGTCGCTGCAAGAATTTGGTCCCCAGCAACTCTATGAACTCGTGCGGTCTGAGGTTGAAGACAATTGAAGAAAATCCGATACATTCTCTGGGGGACCGTTGCGATCATGTTGGCCGTGTATATCGGCTTCTTTGTTTGGCGCGGCACAGGAAACCCAGTTTTTGAGGCATCGTCACAATCCGAATCGAATGCCTTCTCGCCAAGTTTTATGCTTGTTGATCACCAAGGGAATACAGTCACCGAGAAGACCTACAGGGGGCAGTGGCTCTTAGTCTTCTTCGGATTTACGAACTGCCCTGATATCTGCCCGACGACGCTTTCGGACCTTGCGGTGGTCATAGATCAGATTGGTGGGAAGGCAGCTAGCGTGACACCACTTTTTATCTCAGTTGATCCTGAGCGTGACCGCGTTGAAAGTATGGCGGAGTACGTGTCGGCATTCCATCCTACTATCGTTGGGCTGACCGGCGCCGAGAAACAGATTGCCAGCGCCGTCGAAACCTTTAAGGCCTATTATGAAAAGCAACAGCCGGATAGAGATCAAAGCAACTATGCCGTAGCTCACACGTCTGCGGTCTATCTCATCTCACCCGACGGTACCTTCGTACGAACCTTCGGGTACGGCACCGCGACGGAGGTTTTTGTCACGGAACTAAATAAAAGATTGTAAGGATTATTGCTGATGTTCAGAATAAAACAGACCGCTCTTTTCGTGTTTATAGCAGTTATCGCGGTTCTATTGACGTCTGCAGCCGACGTTTATGCGTCCGATCTTGTTGTAGAGAAACCATGGGCTCGCGCGTCAATTGGCGTATCAAGACCAACTGCTGTTTATCTCACAATTCGAAACGGTGGAGCCGTTACCGACGTTCTTACAATGGTCACTACACCTGCCGCTGGTATGGCTGAGGTCCATAAATCAGAGGTTAAAGACGGTCTTGCGAGAATGAGTCCTGCGGGTAATGTCGAAGTTTCTGCTGGAACAACGGCCATCCTGGAGCCAGGGGGATTGCACATCATGCTCATGGAATTGAAAAATCCGTTGAAAAAGGGGGAAACCATATCAATGACCCTGCACTTTGAGAATGCAGGGCCAGTTGATGTTGCGGTTCCCGTCTATGGGATAGCCGCCTCAGGCCCAAAGTTTTCAGATTGACAAAACTCAGACTTACCCAATCCGCCACCCGACGTTGGTTTTTCAAATGGATAGAGATTGATAATGCGACATCATGTACGAAACGCCATGGCGGCCTTTCTATTCGCCGTCCTTTTGACTGGCGTTGATATCGGCACGAAGTGGTACGTGCTAACAGTCATCATGGACCCTCCTAAACGTATTCCCATCCTCCCATTCTTCGACTTTGTGCTTGTCTATAATCGCGGCGTTAGTTTTGGGTTGCTTGGCGGTCTCGGGGTATGGGGGCCATTGATACTGTCAGGGCTTGCTATTGTGATCATTGGGGTTTTTGGGTTTTGGTTTTGGCGTACGCGACATCGGGGCAAGATGTACATATTCGCCGCAGTTATCGGAGGCACGCTGGGTAACGTTGTTGATCGAATGCATGACGGAGCGGTCACGGATTTTATCGCTCTATATGTTGGTTCGTATCATTGGCCGGTTTTTAACGTCGCGGATATTTTCATCACGGTAGGTGTAGTGTGCTTACTTGCGTTCACCATGAAAACGCAATCCAGTAAATCTAACCAGGAAGAAGATCAATCACCGAAATCAAAGCCGCGCGGAAGTCAGCTGGATACTGGTCAATGAACGGCGCAGTTCGTCAATTGATTGTGTATATTGCAGGCGGCCTCGGCTTAGTCGCGATAACACTGTTCATTGGTTGGTGGCAGGTCGATGGTCCAGGGCGAGCTATCGACCCCTATTCAGTTGCATCACAATCTCTCCCACTTCCATTTTATGAAATGAACTTCCAACTAACGGATCATTCAGGTCGGACACACCCGAAGGACTGGATCGGACGCCCCACTCTTGTATTCTTTGGGTTCACATATTGTCCTGATGTCTGCCCAACAACCCTATCCAACATATCGGGATGGCTGGAAGAACTTGGCGATAAAACGTCTCCCATCCAGGCAGTTTTCATTACGGTTGACCCTGAACGGGATACTGTTCAGGTGATGGCGGATTATGTCAGCAATTTCCATACAGCGATCACCGGTTATTCGGGCTCGGCTGGTCAAACGCTCAAAGCCGCCGAATCATTCAGAGTCACGTATGAGCGCGTAACGGTGGATGAAAGCTACACAATGAACCATTCCGCCAGCGTGTTCGTATACAATGCTAATGGAGAGTTCGTTACCACAATCGATCAGCATGAACCTCCAGGAGTGGCCGTCCAAAAGATACGCCGGGTGTTGTAGCTTCAAGCCGCCACAGCGTTACCTGTGAAGAAATAAGGTGCAATGGAAACATTTCTCGCCTTGTTGGAAGAGTATGGCTTGCTGGTTTACGCCTTGCCTATCCGCTTACTGCAGTTTGAAGAGTGGAGCACTCCCCCTATTCGCGGGTTTCGCGGCCTACAAGGGCGCATTGGACCCAAGTATCGTTCTGATCTTGAGCTTTGCGGGTGGGTATCTGGGCGATGAGCTGCGGTTTGCATTGGCGCGGCGCTATGGTGAGCACATTTTCGCAAGATGGACCTGGACCCAGGAAGCCATAAAAAGAGCGCGTATCCTTATGGCCCGATACGGCATCTTGTACTTGTTTATATATCGCTACCCTAAGGGAATGCGCACGATAGGTGCAATACCTGTTGGTTTGGGAGAAATTCCGTGGCGAACCTTTACTATATTAAACGCAGCGTCCGCAGCTCTTTGGGCTGGCATACTGGTTGGAACTGGCTACTTCTTCGGAAACATTGTTGCTTCCGCCGCTGACAGAAATTGGGGGGTCGTTAGTGTCGCCCTTTTGTTTGTTTTTTTGTGTTAACTTACGTGGCGTGGCGTCAGGTTTGCCGGTCGTTGGATGACGTGTCACAGTTAAGATGACCGCGTCAGTGCCGTTGAGACCGTCACGAACTCCCCTTGGTTATGGCTGATTCCGAGACGTTAGTGGACCATCCCCGGTCATTCCTTTATGAGGTCGCGAAGTCGAGTCCGATTAAGGGTTCTAGTCGCGTTCGAGTTTCAGTGGCTTTGTCCCTAAGTTCTTTAAACCCGAGTTCTTCTCGGTATCTCCTGGCAAGACGGTAGGCCTTCCAAGGAAACTGTACATCAATATGGTCGAGGTTATCAACATTCAACGCAATCACATTCAGTAGACACCCCACGCCTTACATATTACTACTCCTGATTGCGCCATGTCATTGAAGAAGGGGGTGTTACAAGGACCCCCCTCTTGGGTTTCCGAATGTTCAAAACCAGAAAAGAAAGAGCGCACGCTAGCGCGTGCTTGTTCCGACGCTGCGCGCCGGGGCCGCTTTGGGTTTTAGGGACGGGTAGACAGAAAGGGAGGGGCAGGCTCAGAGCCTGCCCCTCTTTTGTGGCGGGTGCGGAGCCAGACTGAGAGAGCTTACGCTCTGTGTCTGTCTGGACCGCATCCGTCCCCAAAATCCCTGACGGCGCGGCCAGCCCCGCCAGGGCAAAACTTGTGGAAAGGCTCAACCCCATCGCCTTACGCCACTTCCGACGTATGGCTGACCATCTTGGAATCCGCCCATTCGATCAGTTGGCGGCGGCGATAGCGGATAGACCGGCCAGAGACCTTTACGAAACGGGGACCGCCGCCTCGTACTCGCCAATTCTGCAAAGCCCGGATTGTGTATCCGAGAAATTCGGCGGCTTCTTGTTCATTGATAAGCCTGTCCAAATAGGACGAGTCTTTGATATTCAAATTGTCGTTTAACATTTTGGTACCTTCCTAGTGATTGGCATGCGCCCGAATGCGCTTACCTCTTGACCGGAAGATGTCCTCTTTCAAAAAGTCTTAATAGTCCCTACGATTTCTTAATAATCAGTTGGGTAAATCCTTCTGATTTATTTTTGTTAAATATCAGCGTGTTACTATTGAAAAAAAGTTACGTAAGACAAATCATGTGGGTCTAATCAGATGGTTTTTTACCTTTCGGTCGCCCTCCTTTTGTGTGGGTCCCAGGCGCAGAGGTTTTCCAAGCAGTCTTGAATAGTTCACCTGATAGCCTTGGAAACTGCGTTTGTGCCAGTTTCCGAATGCCATCTTTTCGGAGGTTCGGATTCTCGGAAATAGATTTTTGTATAAAGGCCCCGACTTGCTCTAGCAGACTTGGATCGGGTATTGGCCTGCTAGAAGGAATCAGAACTTCTACATCCTGTAGCCAATTCTCGAATTGCGTCTTTTCAATCGATACTGGGCCACGCCTACGGCCATAGCGTTGAGGTGCCCTAACCATCGAGAGGCCTATATTTAAATGGAAGCCTGGTTCTTTAGACCAAGCTCCTAGTTCCATAATTGTGTAAAGACCACAAAAAAGATTTAGGTCTTTCTTTATGGCAGCATCCCATAAAGTATTGTGAACTCGTTCGCGGCGATCAAATCTCGCTTGGTCAGTTTCTAGCGTATCAAAGTTGTTTGGCAGCTTGCGGAGTTCTTCATACAGCGTGTCTTTTTTTACCTGAAGTGCCGCCGCTTGATGGCTAAACTTATCCTGTTCCGCTCGGTCGAGTGCCAAGCTAAACTTCACTCTCAATGGGGCAATCTCCAATTCAAGTTGCTCAATCTGATCTCTCAATCGTCTATGACGTTCTTTAAGCGAGTTGATTCCATTTGAAGGTCGTGCCCATGCTTCGTGACCGTCCCAGTCGTCTCCAAATATCTTAATGCCTAGGAGGTCGAATGCTTGGAGTAGCATATAGCGATTATGAAATTCGAGATACGTTATCATGAGTAGTTCGTGCCTAAGGGACGGTTTGCAGACTTAGCGTACCTTCTTCCTTAGGGTGAATAAACCGTTGAGCGTAAGATAGATAAATTGGACGAAACTCGTCTCTAACGCTATCGGCGTAGTGCGTCCCTTAGAGACTGTGAGTAGACCCTTCATAAGTATGGGCTATGGTCCAAGTTTTCTTAGCTAAGGAAACGAAGCCTTAGGCTTTTAAGCATGGTCCCTATGTACGTAGGGTTAGCTATTGCCCCCACCCATAAGCCTAGCCAATTCCCCCGATATCCGATCCGCTGATACCTGTACAGGATCATCGGCAAGATGGGCATAGCGCGCTGTGGTCTGCACCTGGGAATGACCTAAAAGCTTTCCGATCATAGGAAGGCTCTCTCCCATCCCTACGGCACTGGATGCAAAGGAGTGCCTTAGGTCATGGATACGAAGGTCGTCTAATCCCGCTCTCCTACGTATGCGACGCCAAGGCCGCTGCATGTCGGTTAGATGCGTGCCTGGGAGCTTTCCCGTAACTACGTAGGGATTATCATCAAAGCGCTCGATTTTTCCTAGGGCTTCCAGCGCGGCTGGTCCCAGGTAAACACTCTTCGCCCCGGTCTTGGAATCGGGGAGCCTTAAACGGTTCCCCTGTACATAGGACCATTGTAAAGTCTGTATCTCGCTAAGGCGGCATCCCGTAAGGATGAGAAGCCGGATACAGTGGATCGGGGGCAGGGGCTCCTCACCCGATGCCTCTAGTTCATTTAGCGTCTGTCCCAACCGTATGAGTTCCTCAGTAGAGAGATAGCGCTCCCGCTTCTTCTCCTCATACTTCTTCACATGGCGGCATGGATTCGACCCGTCTGGACGAAGGCCCCACACTTCGGCCTGGTTAAACATGACGGACAAGACGCCAAGAGTTCTATTCGCCTGATACGATATCTCCCTATGGGCATGGTGAAGGTCTGCAATGTCCGAGCGTTCAATCTCTGCCACCTTCATCTTGCCCAGACGCGGCTTGATGAAGAGATCGATATTCCGTCGATACTCTTTCGCCGTGGATGCCTTACAGTGAGACGGGACATACTCATCCATAAACCGTTCGCACAGTTCCTCGACTGTAGGGGCCACACGCTTGCGCTTGGCATCGCCTGAGGGGTTCGCCCCCCGGGCAACCGATGCCAATAGCTCACGGGCTTCCTTACGGGCATCTTCTGCGGTAACGACGCCATGCTTGCCCAATCCCTTGCGCCGGGTGCGCCCACCACTGTCTCTGTACTGTATCAGATAGACCTTGCGACCCGTTGGCCAGACACGAAGGCCAAATCCCGGCATATCCTCATCCCAGACAAAATACTCCTTCTCACCTGGCGAAAGGGTATCAACGGTGCGTTTGCTAAGACGGGTCATAGTGCTTCCTTTATCAAAACAGGAAGCATATAGGAAGCAAGTGAGAGCGAAATGCAAGACCGTTGAGAGTCAGTGAGCGAATATAAAACAGAAAATATACTATATTTAACAATGATATATGACTATATAGAGAATATCAGCGTATCCCAGAGGACCCCTAAAAAACTAACTCATAACCTGAAGGTCGTAGGTTCAAATCCTACCCCCGCAACCAAACAATAACAACGGCTTAGCGCTAACACCGCTAGGCCGTTTTTGCGTGCGGGTAAGCAATAGGGTAGCAGGGGGCAGTCGTCTGCTTCTTTTTATTGGGATGATATGGCCTTCCGGTAACCAACAACGCTGTTTAAGTTTGTCTCATGCGCGTCGACGAATTCTTCCCAAATCTGGAGAATCTTTATGGCTGCAGCTCACCCGATCTCTTCAAGGTTGGGGTTTACGGGCAGGGGGTCAGGGAGGCCGTCTTGCCAGGTGACGTTTAAGTCTTCCCGCCAGGCAAATTTAACGAGGTGCTGGTCCAGGACGGATTGCATCATTCCGACACCTTCCGGTTTTTGAGCTTTGCAGTAAAATGACAGTACATTTTGATTTGCTGTCATCAGGCATAGGCCACCTGGAAATTCCACCCGGCCAAAGGTGGCATCGTATTGGACTGTCACTTTGTGGCGGAAATGCTTGCACAGTTGTTGCAGATACTTGCTGGCATTTATCGTTTCGATGTTGGTGTGACAGTGAATCATGTCTGCGGGATCTCCTGTTGCCGGCGCGTTGGGTTAATCGCGAACGCCATCCATTCTGATAGGTTGGCTATGGCGTTTCTGATGTATGCTCCAAAACATATTATGATGACACTTGGCGTGGTGTGCGCCCAAAAGCTTTGCGAAATGCGGTTGAGAAATTGGCAGCACTGGAATATCCCGCCAGGAAAGCGGCTTCCTTTACGGAAATTCGATCCCGGTCCAGCGCGACCATGGCGCGTTCCAGGTTGCGCTGACGAATGTACTTGAAGGCGCTCATGCCATGTACGGTTTGGAACAAGCGTTGCAGCGTGCTGATGCTTAGACCCGTCGCCTCAGCAATTTCCTGAAGCGGTGTGAAGCCATCACAGGTTTCAAGGAATTGTTCAACCTTTCGAATTCGGCGCTGATCGATGGCGACAAGGGGGGTGTGCGAAGTGCCGTTAGTTCCCGGTGTCAGTTGCTTCAGACTTTCCGCCAGCAATTCCAGCGCAAGGCTTTCCAGATGAAGATTTGCCATCGGCGCTGAAGAGATCGCCGCTTCCAGAATAAGTTCTGCCAGGGAGATCAGCCGGGGGGAGGGGGGCCAGACATGCTGTGCAAGATGTTTGCGGGTAAAGCGATCAATTGCATTCCCCTTTTCATCATGACGCCAATCGCTTTGGGACAACCATTCGCTTGTCACCCGAAGGCTGACCTTGCGGATATGGTCGCCCCGATGTCCACGACGCTCCAACAGGGATGTTTTGTTGCGCGAAATGATCAAGGCGCGCGGTCGGTTTGAATCCGCCCCCATTTCCCTGTCCATCAGGGGTTGCCCGTCTACAGTGGCGTCTACTGTCCCTTTCAGGAAAATCTGTAAGGTCAAGCCAGGTTGTTGTTCAGAATGTGTCACAAGATCATATTGATCGATGGCGTCAGATACGTGCAGCACCAGTCCTGGGCGCAGGCACCGCATTTCAAAACTACCCTGTAAAACGGGACCTTGAACTGTCTGTGGCGCGATAATCTGGAACTTTGAACTGACACTGTTCGCACTTTTGGTTAGTGCGTTCACATCAATTGAATGCATTGCGTCTGCTTTCTGTTTCGCTGGCATTAAGATAACCCTTTAAAACTCAAACTGTTGGTTCTCAACCCTATCTCTGATGAGTGGACTGATCCAAACATACGGCTGAGGGGCTAGGAAGGCGCTTTTTCAACCATTTGGCGTGCCTTGCACGAGCGTTTTGCAAACAAGAATGATGCCGTCGCAAAGAGCGGAGTGATGGTCTGCTTCTCCCTTCTCTCATATGATTATAATAATTAATCGCAACTCAAGGCAAGCGTTGCTTTCCCAGAGTGAATAGTGGTGCGCGATGGGCGCGCAAAGAATGCATTGGATGATGAAGGGTGGCGGACGAAGCATAATTCCGCCGCTTGGGGCCTGATGCTGTTTGGAAAAGTGGGGTGAATAGTATGAGAAAGAATCGTTCCTTCTGGAATAGCCAAGTTTCAGTTCTGGCGCTGATTGGTGGATTTGTCACGGCAACCACGTTGGGTCCCATCGGGCTGGCAAATGCAGAAGAGACATCTTCTAAGAAAGCAATTGTTCTGGACCCGCTCAATGTCGTTGGCTCAGGATACGAAACAGAGGATTCCGGCAGCTATGCTTCTGACTTGATCAGCGTCGGGGAAAAAGACGCTCGTACGGTAAAAGAGGTTCCGCAATCAACAACGGTGCTGACCAATCAATATCTGAAGGACCGCAATGTCACGTCGCTGGATACGGCGATGCGCAAGACGCCAGGTATTGTCGTGCTGGACAATGACAATGGACGTTCCAGCATTTTCTCGCGCGGTTTTGAGGTTGATAAGCTGTATTTCAACGGACTATCCGCGCCTGTTTCCAGCCGCCAAGGAACTCAGCCTGATATGTCGATCATCGACCATGTGGAAGTTCTGAAAGGGCCGGCGGGCCTGTTCGATGGTGCGGGGGACCCGGGCGGCGCGATCAATATGAGTCTGAAGCGGCCAACCCGTGAATTTGCTGCATCTGTTGAAGCATCTGGCAATACCTGGGGCGGAATTCGTGGGGTTGGTGATATATCCTCTCCCTTGACGGAGGAGGGGACATTGCGCGGCCGTGTCGTTGCAACCCGTGATCAGGGGAAGACCTGGGTTGATAACAATGACAATGATTTGAGCCTTGGTTACCTGGTTATCGAGGGGGATATCACTGAGTCCGATATGGTGACCTTCAGCGTCAGCCGGACGGAACGTGACCTGCAGCCCTTTAACGGTCTTCCAAGTTTTGCGGATGGCACACTGATTAATCTTGATACGTCTACAACAACGGGTGCCGATTGGAACACGTTTGAAAGCGGTATCACGGATGTTATGGGAGAATATGAACATTTCTTCGATAATGGCGGTCATTTTAAATTATCCGGTCTGTACTCTGAACGTACAGCAGAGTCGCTTTATGCCTATTCCAGATCAGCCGCCGCAGCGAATGGTAATATTACGGGCGTCACAGTCTATGCCGAGGACTTTGAAGAAAGCTCGTTGAGCCTGGATGCGCATATCAGCCAGCCCGTGGAACTGTTTGGGCAAGAGCACAATGTGCTGGCCGGTGTTGACTATAAACAGAATGAAAGCACATCCCTGAACAATGGTCGCGGTGTTGCCAATGGAGATACGAACAACATCTTCAACTGGAACCGAAACCTGACCATTCCGACAATCAACTATACAACTCAGGAACAGATCGAAACGAACCAGTATGGCGTCTACGGACAGGTTCGGGTTAAACCCTTCGATCCTTTGACCGTGATTGGTGGATTGCGCAGCACCTGGTATGACAGCACCAATACCAATCTCTTGACCCGCACGGAAACATCGCAAACGGTTGATGCGGAACTGACCCCTTATGCAGGTGTTGTTTATGATTTCACGCAGAACCTCTCTGCATATGGAAGCTATACAGAGATTTTTCAGCCGCAAACCGATACGGACGCGAATGGTAATCTGATTGGATCCCGAACCGGTCGCCAGTATGAAATTGGCGTTAAGGGCAATTATCAGGGGCTCAATGCATCTGCCGCTGTGTTTGATCTTGTGAATGAAAACTATGCGACGGACGCGGATGGCAATAACGCGACAGTTGGTGATGCCGGGGCAGACATCAGTGTCCGCGGTTTTGAATTGGAAGCCAGTGGTTCTGTTATGCCTGGCCTGGAAGTCATGGCGGGGTACACCTATAGTCTGATCACCTATGTCAGCGGTCCAGACAGCATTCAGTCCTTCGTGCTGCGGGGGCAAACACCGAAGCATCAGCTTCAGATCTGGGCAAAGCAGGACATTGACATCGTGGATGGCCTATATCTGGGCGGTGGGATGAAAGCCTTTTCGGGTGCTGATAACGGCACGATCAAACGGGATGGTTACGCCATTTTTGATGTGATGGCAGGATATGATGTGACGGAGAATCTGGCAGCGACCCTGACCGTGAATAACCTACTGAATAATGAGTATTATTCCCGGACCGGATCGACGGCTTTGTTCAATTTTTATGGGGAACCCCGCAGCGCCTTGCTGAAAATGACGGCAAAATTCTAGTCACAGGAAAATTCGAAAAATGGACAGGGCGGGGTTTTACGATCCCGCTCTGTCGGGTTTTTTACACACAGTTTACTTTGTAAGGGGTGGATCATGATTCGTCAGGCGCGGTGGACGCTTTTTATCGGTGGGTTGGTTGGCCTGATGGCATTTGCGGATGTTCATGCTGCGGAAAAGGTTACAATTCCAAACAGTGAATTGCATATCATAACGTCACGCGAAACAGGCGACGCGTATCAGATACAAATTCGTTTGCCCAATTCCAAGCCACCTGAATCCGGTTTTCCTGTAATCTATCTTTTAGATAGCAATGCCTGGTTCGGCATGGCGTCAGATTTGGTCAGCACACGGTCTCTAAACAAGGATTCGACTGGAATAACCCCCGCTATTCTGGTTGGTATCGCCTATCCAACGGACGCCCCATATGATCTGAAGCGACGGACCTTTGACCTGACCCCTCCTTCGGAGAATGTCACGATGCCACCGCGCCCTAATGGCAAGCCTTGGCCACCAACTGGCGGGGCAGATGCCTTTCTGCGGTTTATCGAAACTCAAGTAAAGCCGTTGGTTGACCAGCGTGCCCCGGTGGATAAATCGCAGGAAACACTGATGGGGCATTCCTTTGGTGGATTGTTCGCCCTGCATGTGATGCTGACACAGCCAGGATCATTCGATACGTATCTGGCGGGCAGCCCTTCGATTTGGTTCAACCAGAAACAGGTGATGGAAGAAGCTAAGGCCTATTTGGCAGCAGGTAACTCCGTGAAGGCGCGGCTGTATATATGCGTTGGGGGCGAAGAAGAGGATATCACCGCAGCGGAAGAAACGCATCCACAGGCGGAAATCAGGCGTCAGTGGAAAAAGGATAACCGCATGATCGGAAATGCGCAGGATTTCGTGGCGTTGATGTCAAATCAGCCCGAACTGGATATCGCCTTTAAGGTGTTTGAGGGGGAAGATCATGGAACGATTATCCCGCAACTGATGATCCATGGCCTTCACTTTGCTTTTAATCAGAAAGCGCCTTAGCGGTATCAACTGGTTTGAAATAGTAAACCAGCTTTTGTCCTTCAATTTGATGGATCGATGTATCAATTCCATATATGTCACGAATGACAGAGGGTACGATAATATCGTCCGAACGGCCGTCATGCAGGATTCGGCCATCCCGCATGGCAATGATCCTGTCTGCGTAACAGGATGCGAAATTGATATCGTGCAGGACAACCACAATTGTCTTGCCAAAGTCTTCCGCCATGCTGCGGAAGACCCCCATCATGGTCACAGCATGTTTGATGTCCAGATTGTTCAGGGGTTCATCCAGCAAAAGAAAATCTGTATTCTGTGACAGGGACATAGCAATAAAGGCGCGCTGTCTTTGTCCACCAGAAATCTCATCCAGAAAATCTTTGCGGATCGAACAAAGGTCCAGATACTGCAAGGCTTGTTCGATTTGCTTTCGGTCTTCTGATGTAAGGTGCCCTTTGCTATGCGGGAACCGGCCGAAGCTGACCAGATCTTCAACAGACATCCGTGTTGTTAAGGAGTTATCCTGCCGAAGCACGGCCAGTTTTTGTGCCAAGACGGATCCAGGGGTGCGCGCGATATCCTGACCATCCAGCATTACCTGACCAGATGTTGCTGGAAGCAGGCGGCTGATCAGGGACAGAAGAGTTGATTTCCCGGCCCCGTTTGCGCCCACCAGGGCAACGACACCACCGCGCTTGATCGTCAAGCTGACATCATCCACAACGACAGTCTTTCCATAGGCTTTGGTGATGTTTCTGATCTCAATCATTGTAATCGCCCACGCAGTAAAAGAATAAGAAAGAACAGGCCCCCGACAAACTCTATTACCACTCCCAAGGCTGTGTCGTAGGACAGCACATGTTCCAACACGGTCTGTCCGATAATAAGACAGATCGTTGCGGTCAAGGCTGCGCCGGGCAGAAGCAACGCATGGCGATGGCTGGGAATCACCAGATAGGCCAAATGCGCTGCCAACAGGCCCAGAAACAACATCGGTCCAACCAGGGCCGTCGATACTGCGACCAGGACTGATACCGCCATCAGGCCAATCGTCACGGCGCGGCGATGATTCAGGCCCAGGCTGGTGGATTGTTCGCGGCCAAGCGCCAGAACATCCAACATCGGTAAGGCCCGCCAACCCAATAGAAATACAGTTGCTGTGACGCCAGCCGAAATCATAAGTATATCTGGATCTGGTCGGTTGAAGGATGCGAAAATGCGATCCTGCACAACCGTAAAGGCCGTGGGATCAATAAGCCATTTCAGGAATCCAGAGAGGCTTCGAAACAGAATACCAAACACGATCCCAATCAGGATCAGAAGGTGCAGGCCCCGCGTTCCACCAGAAAACAACATCCGGTACAAAAATACAGAAAAAAGGATCAATGCAACGGCCTCGAGACTGAAACGCATTGCTGTCGACATGCTGGCGACAGCGGTCACACCTATTGAAAACACCAGAAGGCTTTGTATTAAAATGTATAGCGAATCAAACCCCATGATGGAGGGGGTTAAAATTCGGTTCTGGGCCAGGGTTTGAAATATCACCGTTGATGTTCCAATTGCAGTGCCGACCAGGATCATGGTCGCTAGTTTCGCACCCCGGAACGTCATGACGAATTCCCAACTGCCCTGCACGCCAATCGTCATGAATAGGATACCACTCAGGACGGTGATTGCTGCCAGGACCGCCAATCGAATTTGCAGCGACGCCCACAGTGTCGCTGTTCCCTTACCGGTCACGGCGCATGCTCCGCAGCAACAGTGCCAAAAAGCCAGCGCCACCAATGACGCCCATGGTCGTCCCAACCGGCAACTCATAGGGATGCAGGATCAAACGGCCCGCAATGTCGGACGCCAGCAGCAGACATGCCCCGGTCAGCGCGACCCAGGGTAGGTTGCGTCGCACATTGTCGCCCATGATCAGGGTGACCAGGTTGGGGACGATTAATCCTACAAAAGGGATCATGCCGCTGGTGACAACGACCACGGCGGTTATCAGGGATACGATCACCACGCCAAAAACGACAGTCCGCCGATAGTTCAGGCCCAGGCTTGTGCTGACAGTTTCTCCCATTGCAATGACCGTGAAGCGATCAGCGGCTAGATATGCGCCAATGGTCAGGACAAGAGACAGCCAAAGCAATTCATACCGCCCCTGCAAAATGTTGGAGAAATCCCCAACGGTCCAATTGCTGAGTGCCTGCATCATATCTGTTCGATAGGCGAAGAAATTGGTTGCAGCTTCTATAACGCCCCCCAGCATAAGGCCGACCAGCGGCACTATGTAAATTGATCCCCAGGAAATGCGCTGAAGGAGTAGCAAAAACAGCGCCGTTCCCGCCATGGCAAATCCCATCGCGACCAACATGCGCCCTGCAATTGGCATTTCTGGAGCGACCAGAAGCACGATTAATAGTCCAAATGCTGCGGATTCAGACGTTCCGACTGTCTTTGGCTCGACAAATTTATTGCGTGCCAGCATTTGCACAATCAGACCGGAAACCGACAGGCCGACACCGGCCAGAATTAGCGCTACCGTGCGAGGGATACGGCTTGTGACCATAACCGTGACGGCTTCTGCCGTTCGTTCCTGCATACCGCCTGTGTTTTGACCAAACCCGTCTATCAGCGCATTTAATGCCCCATTACTGACCCCGACAAACAAACTGGTAATCGCCAAACCGATCAGAATGAGGGAGCATAATAGAAGTTTCATTGAGGTTCGTATCTCGGGACCGACGCGACCCGTCGTCATTATGGTCTGCGCATGGCTGACAGAATGTCTTCCATGCTGCGAAGCAAAGCTTCTATGCCCCCACCGCCCAGATACCAGGCATCCGAAGACAGGTAGACAATGTGATCCTGTTTCCAGGCCGTCGTTCGATGCATGATCGCATTGTCCAGCAGAGTTCGGGCCGAGGCGCTGTCATGACCGATGGCCGCATCACGGTCTAACACGAACAGCCAGTCAGGATTTGTTTCCAGCAAAAATTCGTTGGAAATAGCCTGTCCATGGGTGCCGATATCCAGCGATGGCGCACTGGGCGATATGCCAAATTCATCATACAGTAAGCCAAAGCGCGAATTGGGTCCAAAGGCACTCATCCGACCACCGGTGGTCAGAATCAATTGCCCCGTTCCTGCCGATGCGGTCGCCTTGCGAACCTCTTGCAGTTTCGCATCAATGGCCGCCAATCGTTCGGCGACCTTTTCATTCTTGCCAAAGATTTGCCCCAGCAGTTTTGCATTGTCGATAATGCTGTCGATTTGCTTCGACGGATCATAACTTAAATCCAGTGTTGGTGCGATTTTCGACAAGTCTTTCAGCTTCGACGCGGATCGTGCGCCAAGAAGGATGATATCGGGTGACAGGGCGTTGACGGCCTCATAATTGGGCTCAAACAAGGTACCAACCTTGGCGTATCTGTCGTCATCATAGGCTTGAAGGTATTCTGGTTTTGGACCGGTCGGGATACCCGTGACCGGGATGTCCAGGCTGTTCAGCAAATCCAGAATACCAAGATCAAAGACCACAACCCTTTTCGGATATAGCGGAACTTCTGTTTCGCCCTGGGCATGTTTAACGATAATCGTTTCAGCGAAACCATCGTGCGGCATGCCGAACAAGCAGGAAAAAGCTAAGAGTCCAGCCAGAAAATATCTGCGATTAAAGTGCATGATCTACTCCCGCCGCGGGTGGATACTGAGATTGGGTTGAGGCCGTTCTATAATGTAAATAATAATCATCCTCAATATAGGGGGCGGGCTTTTCTGGGCTTTCAAGCCACCCTGCTTGTTCTGCAAAGGTTTTTGACGGTTCTGAGCAATGCCATGAGCTCAGCACTTACGGATCGATCCAATTCTCTAATGTATCGAGCATGTATAGGGTGCTGGCGTCAAACAGATCTCCGACGTCTGCAAAGCGGGCGTCGGAGATTGCATTTCCATAGGATAATCAAAATCATCTTAGATTGAATAACCACTAATTTAATATTAAACGGAATGACGTCGTCCTTCGACAGGGGGTCTAATGCGACCGGGATACATACCCTCTACGCGTATATCCGGCGAAACCTTGGTGTGGATTACCTGACCACATAGCGAAAAACATGCACCGACAGAAAAGGCGGAGTGAGTCTGAGAAAAAGATAGGGGCATCTGAATTTGTGTTGCGTATAACGCAACATACGCAGTCGTAATCAAGAATAGTCACCGATCGCACGCCATCTTACAGTTGATGATGTGATGGGCACCTCAAGAAGCCCTTGGGAGGAAAAAATGAAAAAACTTGTTTATACGGCCGCATTTGGCCTCGCATTCGTGTGTTCTCTGATCATCAGCACTCAGTCTCAGGCGCGTGAACTTCGGATTGGCACTATTTCTGCTGCGGGCAGTCCGTGGGATAAGGCAATGCAGCGATTTTCCGACGTTCTTTCTGAAGAATCCGGTGGTGATCTGACCGCCGTTGTCTATACCGATGGGCAACTTGGCGATATTCAACAGATGTTGACGGGCATGCAGCTCGGTAATGTTGAGATGGGCTATTTTGGCCTTGGATCTGCCCTGTTCCTAAAAGGGTCGGGTCCGTTGAAGGTGATCTATTCACCCTATTTGTTTCGCGATCGCGCCCATGCGCAAAAGGCGCTGAACAATGACGTATTCCGAAAGATATACGATGATATCGCCAAGACAACCGGCGTTCGGATCGTCGGCGCCTGGGGCAATCGTTCACCCCGTGCGATCCAGACGACGAAGGGACCGATTAAGAAACCGGAGGATTTGAAGGGGCTGAAAATGCGAGTCCCGGGTATTGACCTCTTCCAGGAAGAGTTCAAAGCGTTGGGCGTGCAAACCGTGCCAATGTCAATGACGGAAATCTATACCGGGCTGTCTAAAGGATTGGTCGAAGGGCAGGATAACGGGTTTGATCTCGCTCTGCCGCTGAAATTCCACGAAGTTGCAAAATACTGGTCCGCCACCGACCACAGCTATGAGACGACAGGCTGGTTCATATCAGAGCAACTTTGGCAGTCCCTTAGCCCGAAAGATCAAGCTGCGATCACCAAGGCGGCGGAAGCTGGCGGTGAAGTCACTTCAGCGGAGGAATTGAAGCTGGAGCAAGAGGCGAAGCAGATATTCAAGAACGCCGGTGTGACCTATACTGTTCCTGATCGTGACGCCTTTCGCGAAGCGCTGAGAGGTATCCCGGCCAAGTTTGAAGGAACGGTTTGGCCAGAAGGCTTTATCGCCAAAATCCAGGCGATCAAGTGAACCAAGGTTTATCTCGAAATGGTGTTGCGGCAGGTCGGATGATCCGGTCTGTCGCGATGCTTTTCAAGGATGTGCTCGGGCTTGCGGTGTTTCTGCTCACGGTCATTATTCTGGTGGCCATGTTTCTGCAGGCTCTTGATCGCTATCTGATCGGGTCCGGTTTTTCGGCCTATGATCAGCTTGCCAAGATTGCGATGGTCTGGCTGGCGTTTCTGGGCTTCCCACTCGCACTGCTGCATCGACAGACGGTCGCAGCAGATCTTGTGCAGGGTATTTTGCATCCGTATGTGGTGCGCATACGTGGTTTGGTCTTTGATGCACTGATAGCCGTATTGGCGGCAAGCCTTGTGTGGTTCGGTGCCCCGGTTATGCGAGTTGGCGCGTTTCAAGAAATCATCGGGACACCTTTCACCTATTGGTCCATCTATCTTGGGTTGAATATAGGAATGGGCCTTGTCGTGTTGATCCTGGTCTGCCGGATTACCAGATCGCTGATTGATGCCTGGCGCGGAGGCGCGAAATGACCATTGCAGTCGTATTGATTTTTCTGATGCTTCTGTTTGTCGGCTTCGATGTCGGCTTTACAATGGTTGCCTCTTCCTACATCTCCATTCTGACTGGTGTCAGGGAGGTCAACGGAACGGTTATGCCGTTGCAGATTGTCGCGGGCGTAGACAAATACGTGCTTGTGGGGATCCCACTCTTCATCCTAACCGGCGAGATTATGAATCGCGGCGGTTTGACAGAACGGCTGATCGAATGGGCGCTTTCATTACTTGGCCATATGCGCGGAGCGCTATCCCAGGTATCTCTGTTGACGAATCTGCTGATGGCAGGAGTGTCGGGCTCGGGAGCGGCGGATGCGGCGGCGACCGGGCGTATTATGATCCCGGCAATGAAGCGCGAGGGATATAATGAAGGATATGCTGGCGCTGTGATTGCTGCTGGCGCGATGTTGGGGCCTATTATTCCACCATCCGTGCCGATGATCGTATACGCGGCAATGGCAAATGTGTCAGTGATTCGTCTGTTTCTAGCTGGTGTATTGCCTGGGATTCTGTTGTTTGTTGGCTTCGTCGCAATTTGCGCAATGCAGCCTAAAAAGAATAGCGGTTACTGTCGCCCCAAAGCCAGTTTGGCAATGCGCGGTCGTGCCACATTGGTTGCTCTGCCTGTCTTGTCACTGCCCATTGTCGTCCTGGGTGGAATGCGGTTCGGGATTGTTACGGATACCGAAGCGGCTGCTGTTGCGGCCGTTTGGGCGCTGATTGTGTCGATGGTCCTGTCCCGGAAATTGACGGCGGGAGGCGTCTATGAGGCAACACGCGATGCGGGTATCTCCGCTGCCGCGATCCTGTTCCTGTTGGCTGCGGCTGGGCCGTTGGCTTGGATTATCGCGGAAAGTCGAATTAATCTGCAGATTGCCGATGCTATTTCGACGATCAGCGTAAATCCTCTTATCGTGCTTATCGTGATCAATCTGCTATTGTTACTGGTCGGCTGTTTTCTAGAACCGCTGCCTGCGATGATCGTATTTTTGCCAACATTGGTGCCGATTGGCGACAATCTGGGGGTCGACCCGATCCATTTTGGGATGATCGTCCTGCTGAACCTGATGATCGGTATGCTGACGCCTCCGGTGGGATTGTTGCTGTTCGTGTCAGGGGCGGCGGGAGAGGTTTCCGTTGCACAGATCATCCGCCGGATCTGGCCCTTCGTGTTATGGTCTCTGGTGGTCCTGATCGCGGTGGTATTGATTCCAGGCCTCAGTCTATGGGTCCCGCAACATGTTGGTTAGATACTGGTCGTTATACGTATTGAGTAATCAAGGCCGCGCTATTGCGGGGCATTGATCACGCCTTTCGCGCGCAGCACCTCTAGGCGCTCAGATGTCAGTCCACAATCTCTTAAGACCGTCTCAGTATGTTCACCCAGCCGTGGTGCCGGATGACGGATTGCGCAGCCGCCTGGTGAGATTTTCAGCGGAAAGCCCAGCATTTGCACATCGCCGTGGTCTTTATGCGGAACAGACAGGACCATTTCGCGGTGTTTGACCTGAGGATCTTCGAACATCTCGGCGATCTGAAGCACTGGGCCCGCAGGCACCCCTCCGGCGTTCAGACGCTCGATCCATTCCGCAGCGCCCGCCGTCCTGAAATGGGGAGCTAACTCGGCACGAATGCCGGCGCGATCAGCCATTCGTTTCGCATTCGTATCAAAACGGGGGTCGGTCAGCAGATCATCGCGACCCAAAACGGCAAGAAGTCGGGCATAGATCGTATCGTTACTCGGTGCGACCGCAATTGGGGAATCCGCAGTTTCAAAGAGTCCGTAGGGGGCGACAAGCGGATGATCATTGCCGCTTCGCTGTGGCGGTTCACCTGTCGCCAGCGTGTCACTGGCCATGTAACTGAGCAAGCTGATAAGCCCGTCTGTAAGACCGATATCTATACTGTGGAATGTTCGCGCGTCACGCTGAATCGTTAGGCACGCGGTGATCCCAAGCGCGCCATAGAGCCCGGCAATGAGATCGGAAATAGGGAGCCCCGTACGCATTGGCATATCCGTGACGTTTCCATTCACACTCATGAAGCCGCTCATGGCCTGGGCAATGAAATCAAAGGAGGGGCGCTCAGCATAGGGCCCGTCCGCCCCGTATCCACTGATATGGCATACCACGAGGCGTGGGTTGATTTGCTCAAGCTCGGTATCGGACAATCCCATTTTGGTCATTACACCAGCGCGAAAATTTTCAACAAGAATGTCGGCGGACTGAATCATTTCGCGCAGCACGTCAAGGCCTTCGGGTTGGCGCAAGTCCAGTACGACGGAACGTTTGTTTCGGTTATAGCCGGCATAGTACCAACTCAACCCATCGACCGACTTGCCCTGTTTGCGCAGCGGATCGCCTGAAGGGGTCTCAATCTTGATTACATCAGCCCCCAGATCAGCCAGTAGCTGCGTGCAAAACGGGCCAGATATAATGCGGGTCAAGTCGATGACCCGCGCGCCAGAGAGACTCATTTGTATAATCCTTTTTAAAATGTCGGGCTGGGCATGAGCCCCGATTTACTTCGCCGTGTTATAGATCTCGCCGACCGGTTTGGCGCGCAGCAGATGCGCAGGCAATTGGCGGTCCAGAAGGGTTTCAAACCAGTGTCCGGCCTCTATGAGTCTTGTCAGGTCGACACCCGTTTGGTGCCCCTCCAGATGGAGAAAATGGACCAAGTCCTCTGAAGCGACATTGCCGGTGGCACCAGGGGCAAAAGGGCATCCACCTACGCCGCCAAGTGCGCTTTCGTATCGATCAATCCCGGCGGCGATGCCAGCCTGGACATTAGTCAGGGACATGCCGCGCGTGTTGTGGAAATGCAGAACGATTGTAATATCGGGTAAAGTGGTGCGCACTGCATCGATAAGTCGGGTCACTTGCGATGGCGCTGCGGTGCCGATTGTATCCCCCAGCTTCACGGTTTTGATACCCATGTCAGCCATTCGACGGGCGACTTCGACCACGCGTGCGGCGGGTACCTCACCTTCGAAGGGACAGCCAAAGCTGGTCGCGATTGCGCCAACGGCCGTGACGCCCTGTTCTTCTGCGAGCCGAATGACGGGGATCAGGCGATTGAGGGCTTCATCGGTGTTCGTGTTGGAGTTTGCTTGCGAGTGGCTCTCGCTGGCCGAGGCGAAACATACCCATTCGTCCAATCCGACCTGCGCCGCCCGTTCGGCACCCCGCATATTCGGCACCAGCGCTTCTAGGATAAGTTTCTCCCGTTGTGGAATTCCACGCAAGACATCTTCGGCATCCGATAGTGCAGGTACCGCGCGAGGTGACACAAAAGATGTGGCCTCAAAGCGCCGTATGCCAGCAGCGGCGACGCGGGTTATCAGCTCAATTTTTTGCTCAATTGACACCGAACGGCGTTCATTCTGTAAGCCGTCTCTTGGTCCGACCTCTGTCAAGGTAATCTGCATTGGTTTGTCTGCTCCTCAAAAAAGTCGTGTAAGGCGATCGCGGAAGATAATTTTTAGTCTCGTTGTGGGTATAATCGAACCAATCCTGTCGATGGAGTTATGCGAACGGGCAGGGTGCAAAGCACCCTGCCTCTAGGTTCGTGTCAGTCGATTGAGTTCAGTTTGACATAGCTATCATAGATGTCGCTGAAGGCACGATAGGACTCGATGGCCCGGCGGAACATTTCATCTTTCGCACTTTCTTCTGCGATTACTTCCTCGGTCGTTTTGCGCAAGGCGTTCAAAACGTCGTCTGGAAAGCGTCGGATTGTCACACCTGCAGCGCGGATCGTCTCCAGCGCATCTTTCTGCTGAATGGAACCAACGGACAATGACCAAGCCGTATTGGACTGGCAGACGGTTTCGATCGTATCGCGTTCCGCATCGGTCATACTGTCCCAGACATCCTTGTTCATCAGTAGCTCCATGCCGCCACCGGGTTGATGCCATCCGGGGAAATAGTAGTTCTTGACGACGTTCTGATAGCCAGTCGTCACGTCCAATGCGGGATAGCCAAGCTCTGTGCCGTCCAGCTTGCCTGTTTCAAGCGCAAGATAGACTTCACCGGCAGGCAGGCTAGATGGCACTGCCCCCAGTTTCTCCATAACTTTGCCGCCGAGCCCACCGATGCGGAAATTCAAACCTTTAAAGTCATCGACGGAATTGATTTGATTGCTGAACCATCCTCCCGCTTCCGATACCATAAGGCCGCAGGGTGTCGGCACGACATTGAAGGGCGCATAGAGTTCACGCCAGATTTCCAACCCGCCGCCAGCATACAGCCAGCTGGCAAATTTGATCGGGCTCGGACCAAAGGGGATTGAACCGAAAAGAGGTGCCGCGGGCATCTTACCGGCCCAATACCCCGCAAAACTCCACCCTGCATCCAGGGATCCGTTGCCCACCGCGTCCAATACCTCCAGCGGTGGCGCCAGCTTGCCAGCCTCGTAGACCCGGAAGTTCAGGTCGTTGCCGCTGACTTCTCGGGTCTTGTCAGCGAAGCGGTTCACCGCCGTCCCTAATACGCCAAGATCTGGAAATGCGCTTTGCAGGGTGAAATCCCGAGCATTTGCTTGCCCTGTAGAAAGGATCAGCACAGCGGCCATGGCCGCTATTATCGTCTTCTTCATTGGTATTCCTCCTCAGTTTCTTAGTTGGTTTTGTTGGTTTTCATATTAAGATTCCAGGCCACACTATGATAATCAGTAGTGTCAGGAGCTGGAGCGCTACGAAGGGCAGTACACCGCGATAGGTGTCGCGGTTGCTGATTGTCCCCCGTGAAGCGCTGCGCATATAGAAAAGCGAAAAGCCGAAAGGCGGTGTCAGAAATGATGTTTGCAGGTTTACCGCGACGATGATTGCGAACCAAATCATTTGATGGTTTGTGTCCAGCCCATTACCGAAATCCAGACCGGCCACAATTGGACCAAAAATCGGCAACAGAATCAGTACGATCTCAAGCCAGTCGAGAAAGAATCCCATCACAATCATTGCCATCATCAGCACAATCAACGTGCCCCACGCGTCCAGTTGGGCATGTTCCAGCACGTTGACGATTAGGTCTTCGCCGCCAACCCCACGGAAAACGGCACTGAAACATGTCGCGCCAATGGCGAGGAACAGTACCGCCGTGGTGTTTCGCATTGTGTCGATCGAGACCCGGCGCATATTGGGTCCGGTCATCCGCCCGTTGGTAAACGTCAGCAGCGCCGCGCCCAGGGCACCAACGCCGCTTGCCTCTGTCGGGGAGGCGATGCCGAAAATGATGGCGCCAAGTACGCAAAAAATCAGCACCAATAAGGGGCCGATACCGATTAGTATCTGCCAGACATTGAAACGTTCAGTCTGTCGCGCTGCCGGTGCGTGATCCGGATACAGTGTCGCACGCAAGATCGTGTATGCCAGATATAGACCGATCAGGATTGCGGACGGGACGATACTGCCTGCAAAAAGATCGCCAACGCCCACACCCAACTGGTCCGATAGAATGATCAGCATAATTGAGGGGGGCATAAGAATCGCAAGCGTTCCAGATGCAGCGACGATACCGCCGGCCAGATCGTTGCTGTAACCCTGATTTTGCATTTTCGGCAGAGATAATAGGGTCAGCATCACAACAGATGCCCCCACAACGCCGGTTGCCGCCGCCATCAATGCACCGATAAGGATTACAGCGACTCCTAATCCACCGCGGCGATTTCCGAAGGCACGTTGTAAATCCACCAAGGCGCGTGCGGCAAATCCCGACATCTCCAGCAGCAAACCCATCGCGATGAACATCGGTATGCTCAGAAACAGCCAATTGGTCAGAATATTGCCGTAAACACGTGAAACCAGTAGATTCGCAAAGGATATTGGTAGGTCAGAGACTAGCAATGCCAGCGTAGCTGTGCCCCCCAGGACCAGTGCGACCGGATAGCTTGATAAGATACCTGCGATCAGCAAGGCGATCATCAGCAATGGGATAACGACATCTGCGGTCATTGGCGCTCCCCTAAGGATTTTACGTCCAATACCAGCCGCAACACGATGCACAATCCCAGCAGGACAAAGCAACCGAACAACACAAATTTAATCACATAGATATCGTGCATACCGCCGTTCAGCCCGTTCTCGTCAATTGCCCAAGAGCGTGAGAAGAAGCGCCATGCAGGGGCGAGGAATATCAGCGCAAAGGGCAACCCGAAAATCAGATGACTGGCGATATCAATCATCTGTCGCGTACGGTTTGTGAAAGTTTCCGCCAGAAAGTCGACACGTACATGTGCGCCTGTAACCACTAGGGGGCCAATAGCAGAAAGCAGCATCAGCGCAAATATCTGCCATTGAAGATCAGCCAGCGTCGCCAATGAAATCGCACCTCCAAGTAGGAATACATCAGAATCGAAGCTGATCAACGGACCGGTTCCGATCATTCCGATTAGGACACTGAGATTGATTAAGAGTATCAGGCTGGTAACGCAGATCACGGCGATCCAGCCTGCGATATGCGGCGTGGTGTCCGTTTCCGCCGGATCGGGACTCGTCTTGGACTGCATCAGCTCCAGTCCCAATGCACCGGACGAAGGCCCGAAACAGGGCTTTTGAACATTGCAATACGGTCACCGGCGATACAGCCCAGATAGACTGTGCGCAAGTCCGAGCCACCGAAGGCAATGCTGGATGTATTCAGCAACGTTGAAGAATGCCGCTCATAGACCGTTGCGGAATACAGATCGCCTGCAACGAGTTTCGCCTCTACCTTGTCCACATGGTCTTGCTCGAAATCTTCGAACAAAAGGTGTTGGCTACCATCCGGAAGCAGTCGGAAAATTCGGTTGGTTACAACGCTGACGACCCACAGTCCGCCCTCTACATCGAATGCCATCCCATCGGGAAAGGTTCCTGTCCCATATTCGGCATAGGTGGTCCGGTTGCTCAAACTGCCGTCTTTGGCGAGGTCAAAGCGTGTCGTGCGTCGGCCAAACGTTTCGTTTACATAGAAGCTTCGTCCGTCCGGGGCGATCCGGCACTCGTTTGTCCAGACCATTCCGTCGGAGACGATGCGTGCCCCCTTGTCATCGATCAACCCGATAAAGCCGTCATTCGCCGTGGTGTCGAAGGCACTTTCGCGCGGGCGCATGGAAGAAACGCAGAACCATATCCGTTCCTGGTCATCCATCCAGACAAAATTAACAGTCGGCAGGACGACTCCGTCCACTTCGCCCAGAAACGGTTCGTGTTCGCCGTCCGGTGTAATCCGCCACAGGCCGCCAGCCGTGCCCAAATTCGCAAAGACGATTGATCCGTCTCGCATCAGGATATAGCCATTTGGCTTGAACCGGGTTGGCGCATCAGAAGTTTCACCGATTAAGGTCTGCGCTCCCTCTGGCGACAGGCGCAGTACACCGCCGCGTGCATCGCTTGCATAGACTGCCCCCGATGCACCGCAGGAAACGCATTCCGGGCGTTTAAACCCAGTGGATGTGAATGAAAAATCGTTTGTGGAAAGGCGAAATGCCTCTTGTTTGGGTGTTTTCATGGTTCTTCCCTTTTGATCGCGGGTTTGCCCCCGCGTCTGATTTAAAGAACCATAGCACCGCCTAGTACTCCCGCTGAAATGCTCATTCAGCGTAGCCGTGTTGCGAATTAGAGAACACCAAGAACGCCATTATGACGAGGCGTCACGCGCTTTTGCTTGCGCAATAAGAAACTTGAAAAATAACTCCGCCGTTTTGGTCAATGCTTCACCGCGTCTGCGCACGATGCTGATTTCGCGTGTGGCCCAGGCCTCACGGATCGGTACGATTGTTATCGGTAGGATTGGCAGATAGGGCATCACGAAACGGTGGGGCATAATGGCGACCCCAAGCCCGTGTGAAACCAGGGTGCGCGCGACTTCATTTGTGGTGGCCATATGCCGGAATTCGAACTTGCTGTTACCGGTGACGGCAACGCGACGCATCAGTCGGGTCATGGAACTGCCTTCGCTAACCCCAATCAGATCGTGACGCGACAGATCTGTCATGGTGACTCCGGAAGACCCGTCCAGGATATGGCCTTTCGGCACAGCAAGAACCAGCGTATCCATGCAATATGGCGTCGTCTCAACACTCGACGGCAGACGAAATGTGTGGGCAATCAGCCCCAGATCCGCCCTGCCCTCAGCAACGGTATCGACAACATCGGGACTGAACAATTCAAACAATTCAATACCGATTAAAGGATAAATTGTGTGAAACTGAGAAAGATCCTCCGCCAGGCCGTTGACAAAGGCTGATCCATTCGCGCTCAGCAACACGCTGCCTGCTTCACCGCTTTGCAGACGTTTGATTTCTGTGCGCGCGGTTTCAATTGATCCGAATACTTCGCGTGCTTTCGCCATCATGATCTGGCCGCCTTCGGTCAGTTCAACGCCGCGTGAATGCCGCAAGAAAAAGATCTGATTAAAATGCATCTCCAATTCGGCAAGGCGTCGGCTGACGGCTGAGGGCGACAGATGGAGCCGTTCAGAGGCCGCGCGGATGCTGCCTGTGTCGGCAACAGCTAAGAACACGCTTAGTGTCAGCAGGTCCAGATGTATATTTGGGATTTTCTCGGTCTGATCGGTCATTTCGGTGCCCCTGCCATAATGCGGATAAGAAACCAGACGGGCATACATAACAAGCCGCGTAAGTTTTCATAGCATTATCACCGCCGCAGCCAGGATGAGTAAATGCTCACTGAATAGGTGTTTTATGAGTGAAAGAGGTTCCTTGCAGCCTGCACGTTATGAATGCTGTCCAGCTTTTGGATAATCTCTCCTCAGATTTTAACTTCTTATGCATCCGCTGAATTTTTTAAAGATGTTCCACGCGACCATTCCGACTCGCTTGTTTTGGCCTAGACGGTTCAGATGGTAGTGCGTGGTGGGGATTTGGTCTAGCGGCAACGCAGCTTTGGGCATATGGCAGTTGATATTCGTTCACAAGGCCCAACGATCAATAGGGTGGGGCCATCAGCGCATCGAAACGTTCAGACCCCGAAGGGTGATGGCTGTGTATCCTTTTTATTTGAAGCTTAAAATTTTTCTTGAAGTGAAATTGGTATTGCGAGTAACTGTGATGAAAATTAACTAAACTGTATAGTAAGATTATGACCTAAGCCGCGATCCAAATTAATAATGTCAATCTTAAACTTGGGGGGTCAACAATCTATGAATCCCTGACCTTTGACGTCAAAGGCTCGGAGTTTGTTTGTCTTTTTGGGGCCATCGGGTTGTGGGAAATCCACCGCACTAAGATTGGTTGGGGACCTTTTTCCAGTCCAATCCGGCACTGTTTGCGTGAACGGACAGGCGCCAGCAAAAGGCTGGTTTCAGACATCCTTTGTTTTTCAGTCCCCGCGCCTGTTGCCGTGGAAAACCACGCTGGAGAATGCCGACTTCGGGCTGGAGATGCGCTATCCAGGGATGCCGCGCAATGTGCGGTTGGATCGGGCGCGGGCGGAACTTCGCAAAGTCGGTCTAGGGGGTGATTTTGATAAGATGCCTACAATGTTATCAGGAGGGGAGAAACAGCGTGTCGCCATTGCGCGGGCGCTTGCGATGGAGCCTGAAATTATCCTGATGGATGGACCCTTCTCGGCCCTTGATCATGCCTCGCGGTCTAGGCTGCGTCAGCAGATTCTGGATCTGTGGGCGGAGCGAAAGAAGACAATATTGTTCGTCACCCGTGATATCGATGAGGCACTGTTCCTGGCGGATCGTATTGTCGTGCTGACGCACAAGCCGACCCAGGTCGCGAAAGTCATCACTGTGACCGAGCCGAGACCTCGTGATTTAGGGAAGAGCGATGAACTCGCGCAACGGCGGGACCAACTCGTCACGCTGCTGGAAGAACCCCAGATCGCTTAATCAAGCGCGGCGAAATGCATCAACAGGGAAAACAAAGATGAAAAAACTACTGATTTTTATCGCCCTCGCGGTCATGATTGCCGGGCCGACGCAGGCAGAAACCACAGTGAATTTCGGGTATCTCTCCGATCCCTCTCACGAAGCGATTCTATGGGCGATCAAGAATGGTCGCATAACCTCTGACAAGATCAAAGTGGAAGCGACGGCGTTGGAGATTCCAGCGCTTATCCAGGAAACTATTGCGCAGACCTATGATGTTATTGAGACGGCGGCAATCGCCATTCCGCGCGCCCGTTCCAAAGGGCTGGACCTACGCATCATCGGCACCGGGCTGTAGTCTCATGCGTCGGGAGCGGGGTCTGGGATATGGGTTCCCGCCGATAACCCCTTGAAGACGATTGAGAATATCAAAGGTAAAAAACTCGCCCTGTATTCTTTGGGCTCTGCTGGAATCACGCTGATTCGAATTGATTTGGCGGAAGCGCATGGATTTAATGTGGCCGCTCAAGGGGGGCTGAATTCGTTGAAATGCCAGCCCCCGGGGTGCCGGCGGTCCTGTCTGCTGGCAATGTCGATGCGGCCACGCTGATCCATGCCCAGGTGTATCAGGCATCAAAAACAGGTGATTATCATCCGCTTGGGGCAGTGTCGAAGGATCTTATAGACAGCTTTGGCGTTCGTATGGTCACAGCGGTTCTTGCTGGATATGGCGATAAATTGAATGCCGACCCAGAAATCTACCAGGAATTCTCTCGCGTGCTGCGTGCCGCAATGGACTATGCCTTGGCGCATCCCGAGGAGGCATTTAACGCGGTTGGCAAGGAATACAATATTGAGCCAGGTTTCTACGACGCATGGTTCAGCAGCTATTCCGAATTTCCGGTCTTGTTGTCGAAAGATGATATGAAGGCGATACAGGTATTATGGGATAAATGCGCGGAGCTTGGTCTTTTGACAGACGTTCCGGTAGTTGAACGTGACCGCCGCTGGCAGCAATTGCGCACAAAAATGAAAATAGCGGGGATCAATGCCATCGTTTTGATGGGCAATGACCTATGGAACGGCATGGGCATGATCAATTTTCGCTACCTCATGCAGGTTGGATCCTATATGGGGGCCGTTGGTCTTTTCCCGATTGAGGGGGATCCAGTGCTGTGGATTGGGCCAGAGCATATGGGACGCCCCTACTGGCGAACCCTTTCCGAACAGGAATGGGTAACAGATATCAGGGACCGCAAGGGGTGGTCTGTTGTTGCCGCAGAGATCCGAGACAGGAAGTTGGACCGCGGAAAAATAGGGTATGCGGTGTTCAGCAATACGCTTTCCAGCGCCGCAATCTTGGAAGGTGACAAGCGGTCCTTGAATCGGGAATTTCCGAATTGTGCGATCGTTGATGCCAGTCACATGTTGACCGAAATGCGGCTGATAAAATCTGAAGTCGAAATTGATATGCTGCGGGAGGCCGGGCGTTGTGCCCGAATTGCGCTGGACGCTTTCATTGAAAATGCACGCCCAGGACTGACCGAACGGGAATTGTTTAGCGAGGTGCTCAAAGCCCAGATCGTAGCCGGTGCCGAACCAAACCTGCATTTGTTCATGTCTTCTGGGCCAGTTGAGCATCCGGTCGATGAGATGTGGCATTTGCTGCATGCTTCGGAACAGCCTTTTGCGCCGGTCGGGCGCATGCTGGAGCAAGGGGACGTTGTTATCACGGAGTATCATACAAAATATGCAGGTTACCGCTGTCACACGGAATTTTCAGCCTATCTCGGTCCAAAGGCGCCGGACCAATTGCGTCGGATTTGGGACGTCTCGGTAGAATGTCTGGAGGCCAGCAAAGAGGCCCTAACAGCGGGTCGAAGCTTCCAAGAGGCATGGCGCATGATCCGGCGTCCAGCGGAAAAGGCTGGCCTGGATTACGTGGAACTGGGGTGGCATGGCATGGGCTTAGACTCACCGGTATTCCCGACGGTGGTTTATCCCGAAGGGCGCGGCAGCCCGGCTGGCAATGGCGCTGGCACCGAAGATTGGGAACTTCAGGAAGGCATGACGATGGGCAATAACATTGATTTGCATGACCCGTCCTGGAAGCGTGATGTCGGCTTGATGCTGGCGGACTTCATGGTCGTGCGCCCCGGACGCGCTGAGTGTCTGGTCGACGTCCCAACGGAGTTACCGCAAGTAGGTTGATCTTGGAATCGCGCTCACTCCGAAAGCGAAGGTTATGCCGGTTCCTTTGTTCAGGGCTTGTGCGCACCTCTATAATCCAAATTCTGTATTGGAAACGGTGATATCGGGGGCATGACTGAACGCGTTGCGCGGTTGGTTCACGATACAGTCCTGGCCGGAGTGGTTTCGGCCAGCCGTACCTTGAAAATATCTGCCAATGCCAGGGCAGGCTTGCTCAAGACTTCTTCTTTTAGTGTGGCGATTCCAATATCGCGGACGATTTCAGGATCCGTTAATTGCAGCGTTCGAACTTCGTGCGACAGGGTTGGCGGTACCGCCAACCTGGGGACAATCCCTACGCCCAATCCTGACATTGCCAAATCGACAAGCGTCGCTGCCTGCCGAACACTGCAGGCAATCCTGAGAGGGCGGCCTGATCGTTCCAGGTACTCCGTCAAGAGCATTGGCAATTCCTGGCCATTTTGCAGAACAATAACGGGCATTCCCTGCATCACAAGCAGGGGCAATTGCGTTAGATCGTTAAGGGACAAAACGTCCGGTAAATCTTTGAAATGATCACGTGCGGCCAGTGCGACCAGCGGTTCACGCAGCAACCGTTTGAATTTCAGATCGGACTTGGCCTGCACAAAAGGCGTGACGCCAAAATCGATCTCCCGATTTCGCACTGCCGCTAACAGATTGCTGGATGTCACTTCGCGTATATGCAGTGAGATCTTTGGAAACCTGGTGCGAAACTCAGTCAATACAGAAGCCAGCGTGCCCGCCGCAACAGTCGGGGCGCAGCCAAAAACCACACGCCCGCGCCGTCGCTCGGCAGCGTCTCGTGCTTCCACTATACCAGCCTCCAGGCGCTGGATTGAGTCCTGGACCCGTTCCAGTAGAATTGCACCGTCTGGAGTTGGGGTGACATTGCGCGTCGTGCGCTCCAGCAGCTTCAGGCCGATCTGTTCCTCAAGCTCTGCAACCTGCATGCTGATCGCGGATGGCGTGCGCCCCAGCTCCTCCGCAGCGCGGCTGAAGCTGCTCAAATGCGCGACGCGTGCGAACGTGTGCAGTAGTTTAAGATTGACCGACATTCATATCCTCCCCAGTTCTCATTGAAGTATTATCATAAAAACTGAATTAACGTTCAGATTAATAAGATTGTTTGAATAACGCACTATTGGCATTTTGCCCAGCAGACAATGTAGCAGCATCAAATCTGCCATGGGATCAATCGAGGTTGCCGTCAGGACTTTCGTCTTTCCTCCCCTCGACCCCGGTAAAGTTTCAGGAAGATTGGGACCGGATCGCGGCGCATGTACCGGTGGGAAACCAAGTGTGAATGTGACTTCCTCGCCAGGGATGCGTCTTGCGACTTGGCCGGGTTCGTCCAGAAAGGAGATCAAAGGTGAAGCCATTAGAAGGTCTGAAGATCGTTACTGTTGAGCATTTCGCCGCCGGCCCCTACGGGTCGATGTATCTGGCAGATATGGGCGCGACAGTATTCAAGATCGAGAACGCCGTTTCAAAGGGTGATCCCGCCCGTAAAATGGGACCGTATTTCCTGGGGGAGAATGACAGTCTGGTCTTTCAGGGGTGGAATACGAATAAGAACAGTATCGCGCTTGATTTAAAAACCCCCAAAGATCGGGAAGCTTTCCTGGCGATTGTCCGCTCGGCTGATGCCGTGATGAACAACCTTCGGGGGGATCAGCCGGCAAAGCTGAGTATCGACTATGAAACACTGAAGGCGCAAAAAAAGGATATCGTTTGCTTGCATATCTCCGCCTATGGACGGGACAATTCCCGTGCCAACTGGCCGGGTTATGATTATCTGATGCAGGCGGAGGCCGGGTTGATGCATCTGACCGGTGACCCTTCCGCTGACCCCACGCGCTTTGGCGTCTCAATTATTGATTTCATGACCGGTACTGTTGGCGTCCTGGGGCTTCTGGCAGCATTGCGGAGGGCCGATAAAACCGGCGAAGGGTGCGACGTTGATGTCAGTCTGTTCGATGTGGCGCTGCATCAATTGGGATATGCGGGAACGTGGTATCTGAATGAGGGGCTTGAAAGCAACCGGGTCGCCCGTGGTTCACATCTGTCGGTTGCCCCCGTTCAGACATTCACGGCGCAAGATGGCTGGATCTATGTGATGTGCATGACTCAGCGTTTCTGGGAATTGTTACTAGACAAATTGAACCGCAACGACTTGAAAGATGATCCCCGCTTTGGCGATCAGAATCAGCGGTCGCAGAACCGGGATGCATTGACCGAAATTCTGGATATCGAATTCGCGAAGGCGCCGACGGCATTCTGGCTTCAGGAATTTCGGGGCACTTTGCCAATTGCGCCCATTCTTAGCGTGCGCGATGCGCTGGAGAATCCTTTCGTGGCGGAGGTTGGTATGGTCGCGGATGTTCCGCATGATATGCGACCCGACATGCGCCTTTTGGCAAATCCGATCAAATTTGACGGACAGCGGCTGCGGCAGTCGCCCGGCAATGCCTTTGGCGCTGATCGGTGTCACGATGAACCCGTCTCAGTCGATCAAGCGAATAAGTGACAAGTCCCATGGAACACTCGATTTTACCGTCCAACCTTGAAGGATATGGGGGTATCCGCGCCTATAGTACGGAAGCGTCGCAGACCATCCGAAACAAGGTTTTGGCGGATATAGATGCAGCGTTTTCAGCTTGTGATATCCGCGACGGTGCTATTTTGTCATTTCATCATCATTTGCGGAATGGTGATGGTGTTCTGAATATGGTTCTGGCTGTGGCCGAGAAGCGCGGCTTGAAGGATATTCATGTCGCAGCGTCATCGATTTTTGCCATCCATGAGCCACTGGTCGGACACATACAGCGCCGGACGGTTACAGGAATTTCTGCCGGTTTCATCTCCGGTCCAGTGGCGGAGGCCATATCGCGTGGCATGCTGGACAAGCCAGCAACCCTGTACACGCATGGGGGCCGTGCCCGTGCTATAGAGTCCCGGGAACTGTCGATTGATGTGGCGTTCGTGGCGGCTCCGGCTGCGGATATGTCGGGCAATGTGTCGGGTACGGCCGGTCCCCGCGCCTGTGGCACAATGGGATATCCAAAGGCTGATGTCGCAGCAGCCAGGCATGTTGTTGCTGTTACAGATACTCTGATGGCGTATCCCGTCCCGCAGATTGAAATCGATCAACAGGCGGTCGACTGGGTCGTGGAAGTTTCCAGCATTGGCGATGCCGCAGGCATTCTATCGGGCACGACAAAGCCAACCACCGAACCGTTGGGTCTTGAGATTGCACACCGCACCGCTGCCCTTATTGAGGCAAGCGGCCTTATGGTGCCAGGATTCTCATTGCAGAATGGGGCAGGGGGTATATCGATTGCTACGGCATCTGCACTGGCCACGCGCATGACGCAAACGGGCGTCAAGGGCAGTTTTGCATCCGGCGGCATCACGGGGTTTCACGTCAAAATGCTTGAAAACGACCTTTTTGAGGCGCTGTTGGATGTGCAGTGTTTCGATCTTGCAGCCGTTGAGTCCTATGCAAAGAATCCCCGACATCAGGGGATATCGGCATCGGTCTATGCCAGTCCCAGTCGGCGTGGCGCAGTTGTGGATATGTTGGATGCTGTGGTGTTGGGGGCTGCTGAAATTGATATTGATTTCAACGTCAATGTGACGACACGCGCAGATGGGACGATCATTGGTGGTTCAGGTGGACATGCCGACACGGCTGCCGGCGCGAAACTGACAATCATCACGACACGCCTGACGGCAGCAGGATTCCCCAAGATTGTGGATCGTATCGGCACCGTAACGACGCCTGGAGAAACGGTTGACGTTTTGGTGACGGAGGCCGGAATTGCAGTGAATCCGAAACGCACAGACCTGGTTGAAAGGCTGAGGACGACGGACCTTCCACTGTGCAATATTGAAGACTTGCGCGTCCAGGCTGCAGCAGCATCTGAACGACAGCCGACACATTCGAAAGGGGAACGGGTCGTCGCGGTATCAGAATATCGCGATGGGTCCGTGACAGATGTTGTTCGGCAAATCTAGAGCAGCTTTGGACAAGCGACACTTCTGAAATCTTGTATCACAATGCTACAGGTCTTGTTGTGCGGCCCGCAGGATTGCCCTTGCTTTGCGTCGGACGGGTTCATCCACCATAACACCATCGATCTGAACCGCACCGTCTCCAGAGAGTATGATACGACGCGCCCAGGCGATTTCAGTGTCACTTGGGGCAAAGGCGCTCAATACAGGGGTAATTTGCTTTGGGTGGATACACAGTTTGCCGGTCATACCCATATCCCGCGCATGGCTGGCGTCCTCTTGGGTTATCGACAGATCATCCAACTGAACGGTGACTCCATCGAGAGGGGCGGCGATACCGCAGAGACGGGACGCAAGGACAAGTTCGAAGCGGACTGGCGCCAATATCTGGCGGCTATGTGCGCAACCCAGATCGGCGCAGAAATCAATCGACCCGAAAGCCAGGCGCAGCACGCTGGGTGTCGCCGCAATCTTTCGCGCCCAGGCCAGCCCTTTGGCGGTTTCTATGAGTGCAATGACCGGACAGGATACCGATTTCGCCACTGTCTCCAACTGTTCGGGGTCTTCCGCTTTGGGTATCATAACCGCATCAGGGCATAGGGCCGCGACGGCGGCCAGATCTGCGTCATAAGCACTGCTGCCAGCGGCATTGATACGCACGATTATGGGAAGGTCGGTGAAGTCACAGCGCAATGCCGCGCGCGCAGTATCTTTGGCATCAATGGCGACCGCATCTTCAAGATCAAGGATTACCGCATCGGCGCCTGACTGAGCTGCTTTCTCAAAGCGCTCCGGACGATTTGCAGGGACGAACAGCGGCGCCCGAATGCTGGAAATATCGACTCCACGATCTCTCATGGTCATGTTGCCTTTATGTGGAAAATCGCTTCGATTTCAACTGAGACACCGAATGGCAAGGACCCCATACCCACGGCAGAGCGGGCATGATAGCCAGCCTCGCCTAATACTTCGATCAGCAGCTCCGAACATCCATTAATCACTTTGGCATGGTCATGGAAGTCGGGTTCGGCATTGACCATGCCGGTTACCTTAGCAACAGCCTCGATGCGCGAAAGCTCACCAATCGCAGATTTTGCAACGGAAAGCAGCTGCAGGCCGACATTGCGCGCAGCGTTATAGCCGTCTTCAACGGATGTATCATGACCCAGACGCCCCAGAATCAACGAACCATCCGGGTTTCGCGGAACCTGTCCGGAAAGATAGAGAATGTTTCCCAGTAATCGAGCCGGCCGATATGCCGCCAGGGGATCGGGTGCGGTTGGTAAGGTGATCCCCAGGGATGTCAGTTTCTGTTCCGGTGTCTGTGACATGTTCTAAATCTCCAGAAGTTGCGGTTCACGAATAGTGCGTGTGCTTCCGCTCACCCGGATACTCGCACCGCGCTGTTGCGTGATCTCTGTCATCAGACGACATGGAATTCCCATATCGTCACCCTGATGGATAGTAATGCTGCCTTTATGGGGCCATTCGATGTCTCGCAGGTATCCCGATAAAGCCGCTGCAGCGGCACCTGTCGCCGGGTCTTCGTAGACGCCCCCAAGCGGGAACGGGTTGCGGGCATGAAACACTTGCGCGGTCTCAGCGTAAATCAGATTAAAGGTGATATATCTCTCGCGCCGGGCCAAAATCTGGCCTTTTGCAAGATCATAACGCATTTTGTGTAATGTCTTGCGGTCTTTCAGCGCCAGGATCAAATGATCGCCACCACCATGCGCCACCGCAGGGGGTATTCGTGGGTCAAGATTGGCGGGGTTCAATCCAAAAAGCGCCATCGCATCCTCAAGAACGGTCACTGCCACGGGCGCACTGTGAGTCGGGGGGGACTGGAAGGAAGCTCCCCATTCTGTTTTGGACAGGTGCCCCTCGACGGTGATACGCGCGTGGTTGAGATCGAGCGTGAAAAGGCCTGCTCCATTTTGCTGCGCCAACGCGGCACCAAGCGCGATCGTGGCATGGCCACAAAAATCGACTTCGACCTTCGGCGCGAAATATCGTACCCGCCAAGCCTCTCCTTCAGGCGCAGCAAACACGGATTCAGAATAACCGATTTCTGCAGCGGCCTTTTGCATCACCGACGTATCGGGCAATCCATCACAGAGAATGACACCTGCGGGATTGCCACCGTGCGGACCGTTTGAGAAAGCGGCAATATGTTGGACTTTCATCGTCTTACTTCCATTTTGTGTAAATATTATCACCAATCGACGGACGCCCTAGCATATTCCCGGTTAATTTTTAGAATTATCCATGCCACTGCCCTCGGCGCTTTTTACAAGTAACATTAAGGTGCGGTTTATGGGGACTGCTATTGCGTGTTTGGCGGCGCGCTTCACGATTTCCCCATTCAGGAAATCAATCTCTGTTTGCTTACCCCGCATGAGGTCCTGGGCGGTTGAAGAGTATTGCCCTGCCATGGTGACCGGAATGCTCCGAATAGTCTCGAATACGTTGTCTGGGACGTGGATGCCTTCCGCCCGGGCGACAGCCAGGGCTTCGCGCGCAATGTCTTCCATTAGATTTGGTATTCCCTCTTGTGCGGCCATTTTTCCATAGGGTGACCGGGTGATGGCAGAGAGCGGATTGATGGCGCAATTGACGACCAGTTTTGCCCAGAGCGATGTCATCACGTCCTTTGAGATTCGTGTCTCGATACCGGCGGTATTCAGGATGTCGGCAATGTCCATGGCATCCTGCCCGGACAATTCCAGGTCGCCGCGACCCTCATGGCGCACAATGCCAGGTTCGATCATGCGGCTGGCGACATAAACAACTACGGGCAACACCGACTGTACAAAAATATCGGAGAGCGTTTCGGCGTTGGAAACACCGTTCTGTAAGCTGAGCACGCGGCACTTGGGATCAAGATAAGGCGCAATCTCTTTACCGGCTTGTTCCGTATCGCCAGATTTGACGCAGACCATTAACATCTCCGCCCCCGTGACTGCGGATGGATTGCTGCTTGCCTCCACCTGCGCCACTAGCCGTTTTCCATCCTTTTCCAGAATCAGGCCATGTTGTGTGACGGCTTCGACGAAGGAAGCGCGCCCGACTAGCACGACGTGATGACCGGCAAGGGCAAGCATGGCACCATAATAGCACCCGACTGCACCCGCCCCGATAATAGCGATCTTCATTGACAGTATCCTTCAATGAGGTGCCCCTGCGGACAGTTGGCCCTCAGTCAGCCAAAATAGTTCACAACAGTTTTGATGCGCGAAAATTCATGCAACGCGACAAAGCCTTTTTCCCGCCCGTGGCCTGACTTCCGAACGCCACCAAATGGCAATTCGACACCGCCGGCAGCGCCGAAATTGTTGATGAAGACCTGTCCACAGTGCAAGGCCGCCGCCACACGCTTTTGGCGTGCGCCGTCGCGGGTCCACATCGATGCGACAAGCCCGTATTCGGTTCCGTTTGCAATGGCGATTGCCTCATCCTCATCTTCAAAGGGAATAACACACAGGACGGGACCGAACACTTCTTCTTGTGCGATCTTCGATGTAGGGTCACAGGGACCGAATAGAACGGGCTCGACATAGAAGCCACTCTGTGGGGCATGTGCACCGATGCGCCCCCGGGCGATAATGGGTTCTTTGCAGTCCGAGATATACCGCTCAACCCGCTGTTTCTGTTTAGCTGAGATGAGAGGCCCCATCACGGCGTCTTCTCCGGAAGGGCCAACTTCGATGGCCTCGAAGCGTGCCTTCAACTCTTCCGTAACCCGGTCATAAATGCTGCGCTGGATCAAAACGCGGCTTCCAGCCGAACAGGTCTGTCCAGCATTCTGAATCAGGGCGTTGACCAGCACGGGCATCGCCGCATCAAGATCGGCATCTTCGAAGACGATCTGGGGTGACTTTCCTCCAAGCTCCAGCGTGCAACCAATAAAGTTGCGAGCCGCGGCGATCTGGATCATTGCACCAACTTCAGGCGAGCCCGTGAAGGAGATGAAGTCAACGTCGCGATGTTCCGACAAGGCCTTGCCGACGATTTCTCCCCGGCCTGTTACCACGTTCAGAACGCCTTTCGGAAAGCCGACTTCGACGGCCAATTGCGCGATCCGAAGACCACTGAGACAGGCATCTTCCGATGGTTTCAGAACAACAGTGTTGCCCATGGCCAGAGCTGGCGCAATGGAACGCCCAATCTGCTGTGCTGGGTAATTCCAGGGCAGAATCACACCGACGACACCATGCGGTTCGCGATACATTGCGACATCATATCCCTTCATGAAAGGAATGACCTCGCCATGGAACTTGTCGGCCGCGCCTGCATAGAATTCAAAGTAACGGGCGGCCATAATCATATCCGTGCGGGACTGTTTGATCGGCTTGCCGTTGTCCTTTGTTTCCAGTTGGGCCAGCGATTCAGCCTCTTCCAGGATACGGGTCGACAGCTTCAATAACAGTCTGCCGCGATCCACAGCCGTCATTGCCGCCCAGGGACCTGATTCAAAAGCCCGTTTGGCAGCCGCAACAGCCAGATCTAGATCCGCCGGGCCGCTATCGGCGATTTCGGCAAAGATCGAGCCATCGATGGGGGATATAACAGGCAGGACCTGTCCCGTTTGTGGCGGCGACCAGTTATTATCAATCAGGTTCAGTGGTTCTGGCACCTTTAGTGCTGCGCGGGTGGTCGTATCGTTCATCACTGTTTCCCTTTCAAAAATTTGAAACCCCGACGCCTGATGCACACGGTGTTTCATCATGGTCAGATGGTCGTATCATTCTGTTGATGCCCGAAATCTGGCTCTTCTTTGGCAAAGAAGGCGCGTACACCTTCCCTGCAATCAGCAGAGGCGAAGACCTGATCGCTGGCATCAAGGGACCGCGCGATTAAGTCCGCCGTTGAGAGGCGGGTTGCATCAGCGATCAGGGTTTTGCACAGGGAAAACGCCCTCTGTGGTCGCTTGGCCATTTCGGATGCAAGTGCCTCGGCTACTTGGATAACCTCATCTTTCGAAGCCAGGCGGTCGATCAATCCCCAATCAAATGCCGTTTTTGCATCGATAGGTTCTGTCAAAAAAATCAGCTGCTTTGTGCGCGCTGGGCCGATACGGCGAACTGTGCGATAAGGCCCCCCGCTGCTGGGAAATACGCCCAGACGCATTTCGGGCAATGCCAACCGGCAGGTCTCTTCGACGACAATCAAGTCGCAGCACAGTGCAATTTCAAGACCGCCCCCAAAGGCCAATCCATGTAGCGCGGCGACGACAGGTTTGGGAAATGCCTCCAGCTTTTGAAACACCGCATTCTGGCGGCGCAGCTTCATTTCAACGACATTGCCCGGTTTATAAAAATGCTCGAATTCAGATATGTCGGAGCCGGCGCAAAAAGCACGCCCCGCCCCCTTCAGCAAGACGGCGCGAACATTATCATCGCGACGCAGATCTTCCAGAACAGCATCCAGTTGGCCCGTCATCTCCATTTTGAAGACATTCAGCGGCGGGTTGTTCAGCGTGATCGTGGCAATCTTGTTGCGCACAACGCATTCTACATAAACGGTTGTCATATCGTCTCCTGCACGTCGTCAGAGATTCGTTCTGAATGTGCTCAGCACTACATAGAATTGATATACATTTCACACAATCTGATTAGTTTTAATGATTGATCAGATTATCTGATGTATTTTCCGGTTGTCCGGCCCTGGTCAGGCGCTTTGTTTTCCGTGCCTATGACTTGATCTTACTGAGACGGCGACTGGAGTAATTTCACCAGTTCCGGCATGAAGGCGCTGCCCTTACCCTGATCGATCTGCCCCGCGAGCGTGTCATAGGCGGCCTTCGACATCAGCCGTGCCGCATCCATTTCTTCGGCCATTGTGTTGTAATATCCGACATCTTTGTAGGCGTTGTTGATTGTAAAGCGCAGCAGGTCGGCGTTTCCCTCAAGGATATAGGGGGCCACGCGCTCTAAAGCTGCGCCGCCTGCGCCCCCCTTGCGCAGACAGTCCACCATGGCGGTGGTGTCCATCCCATCCTGAATTGCACAGGCAGCAACTTCAGCGATCAGCGCTATAGTTCCCATCGAGATGATATTGTGAATGAGCTTCAACTGGTGACCGCTGCCAACATCTCCCGCAATGAAAATGTTTTCAGCAAAACTCTCCAGCAGGGACCGGATCCGTGTGATCGATTCTTCCTTACCGCCCACCAGAAGATTAAGACGCCCTTCTTCCGCTTCTTTCGGTGTTCTTGTCATCGCCGCATCGACAAAATCGGAACCTTTATCGCCAACCTTAGCCGCAAGTGCGCGGGTTGAACTGGGAATCGCGGTCGAGCAGTCAATTACGATGGAGCCTGGCCGCAGACCGTCCAGAACCGCCCCTGATCCGGTCAGGACATCTTCAACCTGAGGGCTGCCGGTGACACATAGCACAAGAACATCTGACGCTGCCGCAAGATCGACTGCCTTGTCATAGGGTTTGGCCCCCAGTTCGAGCAGATCTGTCGTCGGCTGATTTCCGACCTGGTCCAAAAAGCTCAGTTCCCATCCCTTTGTGACGATGTTTTTGGCAATGCCATGGCCCATAAGCCCGACCCCGATCAATCCAACCTTCATTTCTGGAACCTCTCATTTACAAGTATCTGTGTCTGTACGTGCGACGTCGGACGCCATCCTATAGCTTTCACGTGTTATAGGCGGGTAGGGCGTCTTACCGTGCTGTATTTGCCTATTCTCCCACATCAATTGCGCGATCAGGAGGTTTTGCTCGCTTATCATGGTGGCAGATGCCTGTCCTAGTGATCGCAAGCCCGCCATTTATGAAGTCATATGTGCTAAGGTGCTGTGAGACAATCTTATAAATTTAATATATTAATCAGTTAATCTTATTAAACTAGCGGCAAAGAAGTGTAGAACTGGATCCTAGATCCAGGGTGATGGGGATGAGGTAATTTCCAGTTTTGAAGGGATGTTCAGTCGGATATTGCAAAAAGCACGCGCGCCAAGAACTGACGCAATCGGTCAATATTGACGGAAAGCTGATTTGTAGAAACCGCCTCAATATAGCCTGCACAGGCTATATTGAGGCGGGTATCAAACACGCCACACAAGACTGTATTATGCTACATATTCTCAGTCGTGGTCATGTCCACAGCAATTTCCGGGTAGGACGGGTGCAGAGACGCCGCTGTGATCACAGCATCCGCCCTTCCACCAATCGGCCCCGGCACCGTGGCAATATTTGTCGTCCGCGCCAACCATCTTCATGAACATCGGATGATAGTTGCGGCAGACTTCCAATTCCGTCTTCACCCAGTGAAGCGGATCTTTGGCATAATGGTCCCAGTAATCCCCATCCATATTGATGCCGGGGACAGCAGGATTCCAGCTTTCATCCAGCCACAGTTCCGGATCGCCATATTTGGCGCACAGTTTGCGGATTTCTGGATCGTCCAGTGCCTGAAGGCGACCGTTTTCAATGATATTCTCGTTATCCCCGTCCATTTCGCAGGTATAGGTCGGGAAATACAGATGCAGGTGCCAATGGCCCACCAGATGACCCATGCGCGCGGCTTCCCGCTCTGCCATGGACGAGATGATGGTGCCAAAGCCCATATGAATGACGCCGGAGCGCACCCGTTCATACAGGCAATTGACGAAGCCTGACGGGAAGTCCTTGCGCGGGCGATGGATATGAGGGTTCGTGCCGATGGACGCTTCCCACCAATGCATGATGCCCTTGTCCGGGAAGGTCGGATATTGGATGTCCTTGGTCTGCTCCATAACATCGCGCAGTTTGCGGCCAAATTCGCCACCTTCATTGATCTGTGTGATTTTGGAGTTTTCCACGACCAACTGGGTCCAGTCACAGGGGGCGATATGGTTGGTGGTGCCGGCAATGATGCCACAGCCGTCTTCCTTGAACGGATGGAACATCCAGGGGCGTCCGGTAATGTGGCCCGGCAGATAGGTCTTGCCGAAATGCTCATTCCCGGTCCAGGTCCGCGCGGTTAATTCCGGATTATAGAATTCGCGATTGGCATCCC
>NZ_JBLZHT010000013.1:0-60817 GCF_048892525.1 Hwanghaeella sp. LZ110
GGCCTCCCCCCCTCAAGGGGGGAGGGGTAAAATATGGGGCTCCCCCCCTCAAGGGGGGAGGGGTAAAATATGGGGCTCCCCCCCTCAAGGGGGGAGGGGTAAAATATGGGGCTCCCCCCCTCAAGGGGGGAGGGGTAAAATATGGGGCTCCCCCCCTCAAGGGGGGAGGGGTAAAATATGGGGCTCCCCCCCTCAAGGGAGGAGGAGAAAAAGATGCGGCTCTCCCCACCTCAAAGGGGAGAGGAGTAATTGACTATGTCTGTTGAGCAGGTCGTTCAGGGTCTCTAAATTTTCAGAAAATCTATAATCTTCTGTGCCACCATGTCGGGTTTTTCCAGACAGGGGAGATGGCCTGCCTGATTAATTACTTCATAGCGGGCATTGGGCATCAGGTCCGCCAGGGCGTTGACCAGTTCCGGTGGGGTTGCCAGATCGGCACTGCCGCACAGGCATAGGGTTTTCGCCTCTATCTGTGCAGTTGATTCCGTCAGGTCCGCATCGCGAATGGCGGCGCACAGGTCCGTATAACCCCGTGCCGGGATACGGGTCAGCATCGCCCAGGCGCCGTCATAGATCTCCGGGCTTGCCGCCTTGAAATTGGGGTCAAACCATCGCAGCAGCACAGCTTCAGCAATGGCAGACATGCCATCCTTCTGGACAGCGGCGATGCGGGGATTCCAGACATCCGGGCTGCCGATCTTATGGGCCGTATCACACAGGACCAGATTTGCTATGCGGTTCGGGGCCTTCGCAGCAACGCTTTGGGCGACCATGCCCCCGACAGAAAGACCAACCATATGCACGGTCGAAATGTCCAGCGCATCCAACAGGGCAATGAAATCATCTGCCAGTGCCTCAATGCTGACCGGACCATCCGACAGGGCCGTCAAACCGTGCCCGCGCATGTCATAGCACAAGGTCCGCACGGTCTGGGGCAGGCGGTCAGTGACACCGTCCCAGATCCTGAAATCCGTTCCCAATGAGTTTGCAAAGGCGACAACCGGAGCATCATCCGCAGCCGATTCCGGCACAGTCAGGCGATAATGATGGGTGCACCCATTCACGGTTAAAAACTGCATCCTGAAACTCCTTTGCAAAAACATTTTAAGCTTGAAATATTTTCTCTCAAGCCCGACACTCTGCGCAACAGAAAAGAGGATACCGATGCCAGCTTTTGAGACAACGCGCAAAATCCTGTTTGAACATTGCGACCCGGCGGGCATTGTTTTTTATCCCCGCTATTTTGAAATGTTGAACAATGTTGTTGAGGAATGGTTCGAGGATTTCCTGGGGGTTTCTTTCGCCCAATTGCATGGGGAGCGCCACAGCGGCATTCCAACAGTGTCCCTGCAGGCGGACTTCAAGAAACCCAGCCGCCTGGGCGATGTCGTAACCTTTCGATATGGCATTGAAAAGCTGGGTGGGTCCAGCCTGACAGCGCGGTTTGAAATTCATGGACCCGATGGGTTGCGCCTGTCGGGGCAACAGGTCCTGGTGCATGTCGACATCAATGTGATGAAGCCAACCCCATTTCCGGATGATTTACGCGCAGGCCTGGAACGCACCAGAATAGACGTCAGCAATTAGGGTAAGGAAACCGATCATGCATCAGAAATTACATCCCAGCACCTGGAAGAAAGCCTCTGGCTATGCCAATGGCATCGAAGCACCAGCAGGGCGCACCCTGTTCCTGGGCGGTCAGATCGGTTGGACCGGCGATCAGGTCTTTGAAAGTGATGATTTCATTGAACAGGTCCGCCAGACCTTGAAGAACATCGTTGCGATCCTGGCGGAAGCCGGCGCGGGACCGGAACATCTGGTGCGTCTGACATGGTTTGTGACGGACAAACGCGAATATCTTGCCCGTTTGAAAGAAGTGGGCGAGGCCTATCGTGAGACTTTAGGGAAAAATTTCCCAGCCATGACCATGGTCCAGGTTGTTGCCTTGGTTGAAGACCGGGCAAAGGTCGAAATTGAAGCAACGGCGGTTCTGCCCGCATAAACTTTCACATCCCACTGCTTCGCACTTGACCCGAAGCCTTGTTCCGGGGAAAGGTCATAGCCCCTGACGAATTCAGTCACCAGGGGCCATCGGAGCATTCATTCATGTTAGGTATTCTTTCAGTCGGGCTGTTGATCGGCATGCAGCACGCGCTTGAGGCCGATCACGTCGCTGCGGTGTCCTGTATCGCCACGCGGGAGCGTTCCGTTGGGCGCATCGTGCGACACGGGGTTATCTGGGGCTTTGGTCACTGTCTGACCCTGATCGCCATCGCAGGCGGTGCGATCCTGTTCGGCGCGGCCCTGCCAGACCGGTTTTCGACCCTTTTGGAGGTTCTGGTCGGGGGAATGCTGGTTATCCTGGGGGGGCAGGTGATTTATCGGCTTGCGCGCGATCGGCTGCATTTTCATCGCCACCGTCACCAGGACGGCACCGTTCACCTACACGCCCATTCCCATGCGAAGGATGCCCTGCCTGTTCAGGATACTCATCCTCAAGAAGTCCCTGCCCCGAAACATGACCATGGTCATCCGGCGGGATTGCCATGGCGCACCTTGTTGATCGGCATGACCCATGGCATGGCGGGATCTGCGGCTCTGTTGGTCGTGACCGCAGCTGGGATGCAATCCAGTGCGCTTAGCTTCGCCTATATTGCTTTATTTGGCGTCGGCTCGCTTGTGGGAATGGCCTTGCTGTCCTCCCTAATGGCCGTGCCCCTGGCCTGGTCGGCCCGTGCGATGACCTGGACACATCGGGGCCTGCAATCGGTCACCGGAACAGCGACAGCAGCGCTAGGCCTGTGGATCGCCGTAGAGGCTGTCAGCAAGCTTTAGTGTGGTTTCCGCGCCCGGAAATGATGCGGGCAATGTTCGCCAGAGTCCAAAACAACCAGCATCGCCTCCCAGGTATTGATCATACCCTGTAATTCCTGGACGCTCAGGGTCGCCTCAAATTTTTGGCGTTCGGGACCGACCAGACGCGCCAGTTCCTCTTTGGCGACATCCCGATACCAGGGATTCCGATTGGTCAATTGAATGTCGACGAATCCAGCCGCAGACAGGGCGTCCCGATAGCGGGAGGGAGAGGCCATGCCGAACCCCAAATCTTCCTGTGCGATATAGGCGGCCATTTCCGGGCTGGGGTCGCTGTCATGGGATATCAACCAGTCCGAGGCAGCAAACCATCCGCCAGAGCGCAGCACGCGAAAGGCATCCTGTGCTAAGGCGTGCTTGTCGGGAATGTGGACGATGGAATCCTTGCTGAAAACGATATCAACAGAGGCATCGGGCAGGGGAAAAGGGCCCGGCGTGACCTGGCGGATTTCGACGCGCTCCGTCAATCCCGCATCGGCAACACGACGTCTGGCATGGGCACAGACGGGTTCTTCCACATCCAGCCCGATGACTTTGCCCGCCTGATATTGCCCGGCCAGGGCAATTGTAATGCCGCCTGCGCCGCTGCCGACATCCACAATGGTCTTACCGGTAAGATCCAGCCCGGCCAGAATGCGCGCCACTTCTTCCGGTCCGCCAGGGCTCAGGAATCCCTCACCCCACAAAGCCTCCAGAAAGGCGATGTGGCGATCATCATAGTTTAAATCGTCATCCAGCATTGTCCTCTCCCAAAAGACTATGGGCGCAAAGGGTATGATCCCTTCGCGCCCACAGCAATTTCAATTTAACCACACAAACCAGGAATGGATTAGAACCCAGCCTTGATCTGTTCAAATTCAGCAATCATCTTTTCGCGCAATTCGGCCGGAACCGGGGCCTGCCACAAGGTCTTATCCCGGAAGGAATCGACATTGTCATAGCCCATGCTGGCCAATGTTGCCTGATCCATTGCATTCATAGCCGTTTGGTTGGAATGACCATAGCCCCAGGCATTGACCAGATAATCTGCAGTCTGTGAAGACAGCCAAGCATTCAGGAAGGCATAGGCCTTGTCCTCACTGCCGCCGCCATTCTCCATCATGGAATACCCGCAGACCCAGGTGGAAAGTCCTTCATCCGTATCCCGTTTCATCGCAGCCGGATGCCCTTCAGCCTGCAGACGAACCGGCGTTTCATTCCACGCCCAGGCCAGGGAAACCTCACCAGAAGCCATGGCTTGCGCCAGGGTTGCACCATCCTGCCAATAGAAGCGGACATTTTTGTGCACTTCGCGCAGGAAGTCAGAGGCGGCTTTAAACTGCTCGTCAGTGGCCTTGGTCCAATCCGTCACGCCGGTAGCAAGAAAGGCCAGCGCATAGGCGTCATCCACATTGTCACCGATAGAGACCTTGCCCTGAAACTTCGGATTGGCGAAGGCCTTCAGGGATTGAACTTCGGATTCTTTGATCAGGTCGGTGCGATAGGTCAGCGCGGTGTTCCCCCAATCGATCGGCAGCATCCAAATTTTATCGCCTTCAACAAATCCCGGCATGTCGCGCAGGCCCGGATTCAGGTCTCCAAAATTATCAAGACGCTTGGCATCCATCGGCTTGATCAGGCCGGCATCTTTCCAGCGCGATACACTTTGAGAGCACGGATGGGCCAAATCAGCCTGGAAACCAGCGCGCAGTTTCTGGAAGGCTTCTTCCTCATCGCCAAAAAAGGCAAAAGTCGGGGCTGCTCCATTTGCTTCTGTGAAACCCTTATAGAATTCCGGGTCTTCATAACCGGACCAGTCAAACACGACCAGTTCCGGATCAGCTGCCTGCGCAGATCCCCCTAGAATCCATGCGGCAGTCGCGGCGGCCAACGCCACTTTGATGGTGGTAAATCGCATTTTTAGTCTCCCTGTTCTTGTCATTCCCTAAATTGATTCCCTTCGACCGAATGCCGACAGGAACCGGTGGTCGCGCTTAAAACTCGGTCGCGACCAGACGTATCGCCTCCGACAGGATAGCGAACATATCGTCTATTTGTCCCTCAGTAATAACCAAAGGGGGCGAGAAAACGCACATATGGCCCAAGGGACGCACGATCAGGCCCAGTTCTTCACATTTCTGGTCAACCTTGTTGCCAAATGCTTGCAAACGCTCAGCGCGGGTTTGATCGTCACTTGGGTCTACGGCGGCTTCGACACAGCCAACAAGACCCATTCCCCGTGTATCCCCGACATTGGGCAGATCGCGCAGGGCATTCAGCTTTTCCATGAACCGGGGGGAAATCGCCCGCACATGTTCCAGAATTTTCTCGTTCTCGATTATTTCGATATTCTTCAGGGCAGCGGCGCAGGAAACGGGATGCCCTGAATAGGTATAGCCGTTGTTGAAGAATGTGTTCTCATGACCTTCACCGCTGATCGGTTCCAGCAACCGGTCGGATATCAGGCAGGCACCAAGCGGCAGGTAGCCTGACGTGATGCCTTTGGCGCAGGTGATCATATCCGGTTGAATATCAAACACATCTTTCGACGCGAACCAATGCCCCAAGCGTCCAAAGGCCGTCACAACCTCGTCAGAGATATAGAGAATATCGTATTTATGGCACAGTTCCAGCGTCCGCTTGTGATAGCCGGGCGGGGGAATGATCACGCCGCCGGATGCCAGGATCGGCTCGGCAATGAAGGCACCGATCTTGTCCGGACCGGTTTCCAGGATAAGCGCTTCCATCTCCGCCAGTTTGGCATCGCACCAATCGTCCAGGGATGTGCCCTTGGGGCGCAGATTGGGATTCACGTCGGATAACAGGCGCACGCGGTCTTTTTCGATATCCAGGTTGTTGCTGCCCTGATCGCGCCCGGTGACGGAAGCCGACAAATAGGTCGATCCATGATAGGCGCGTACCCGCGACAGGACGATCTTCTTGTCGCGACGACCCAGGCGATTGTTATAGAAATGCATGAAGCGGATGGCGGTATCGACGGCTGTTGAGCCCCCGGTGGTGAAGAACACGGTGTTCAGGTCGCCCGGTGCCAGATCCGCCAGCTTTTTGGCCAGCAAGGCCGGTGGCGCGCTGGCCGTGTTCCATGGCGAATTATAGGACAGCTTCATGACCTGATCTGCAATCGCATCGGCCATATCCTGCCTGGCATATCCGATCTGGGAACACCACATGCCGCCGGGCCCGTCGATCAGTTTCCGCCCGTTCTGGTCATAGACATAGATGCCTTCCGCAGAGGCAGAGATGGTGCGATCCGCGCTGCCAAACTCCGCCATTCCTTCCCAAGGGTGCATGAAATGGGTGTTGTCATAATCGCGGATGGTTGCGGCTGAATTGCTAAGCGACTTCATAACGGGTGTCTCCAAAAAATTGAACTTAATACAAGGCTGGTTAGCACAGGGCAGGCGGTGTCGCCGCGCGGCGCGGGTTGTTAAAGAAGGGACGGTCCGCAATTTTCGCCGGAACCATGGCGCGGTCATACTTCCCTTCCTTGTCATGATAGATCTCAACCTTGAGATCCGTCGTGATATCGATGCCAAAGGGGGCCTTCAGCATGGCCAGCGCCAGATTGCGTTTGCAGATCGGCGACCATAGGGCCGACGTGATCAGGCCGGCCTCCGTCTTCCCCTTGTGATAGACCAAGGCCTGATGGGCTGGCTTGTTCCCATCGATTTCCAGGGCGACCAGAGCATAACGTGGCCCAGTTTCCTTAGCTTTCAGCAAGGCGCGGCGGCCATTGAAATGCCCCTTGTCGAAATGCACCAGCCGATCCAGGCCCAAATCAAACGGGGTGCGCCCCCGCGTCGGGCGCAGTGCATGATGAATGGATTGGAACTCAACACCAGTCACCATAAACCCGGCTTCAATGCGGGCCATATTCAGTGCGTCATAGCCAATCGGGCGTAACCCTAAATTCCGACCGGCGCTCATCAGTCGATCATACAGCGGCAGCGCATTTTCTGAGTCAGCCCACAGTTCATATCCCAGATCGCCTGTAAAGCCGGTTCGGGAAATCATGATGTCATCATCGAAATGCTGAATATCAAAAGGCTTCATGCCCTCTGTGCCCTCAAAACCGGCGGCTTTCAGAACGGAATAGCTGGTTGGCCCCTGCATCGACAGGCCAACCACGGTCTCGCTTTCATCGGTCAGGGTGACATCAAAACCCCAGGCGACATCACACAGCCAGGTATATTGCGGTTCCTGACAGCACAGGCGGAAATGGGTGTCAGTGAAGCGGAAGATGGTTCCATCATCAATGGTACTGCCATCTTCGTCACACCAGACGGCATAGCCGACACGATTGTCCTTCAGCTTGCGCACATCCCGGGTCAGCAGACGATTAACCACGGTTAAGGCGTCGGGCCCTTCAATCCTGTATTTATGCATGGGCGACAGGTCAAACAGGGTCGACTGATTGCGGATCGCGAAATATTCGCTTTCCACCGATTGAAACTTGCGGGCAGACAGGAACCCGGACCAGCCCATCCAATCCTGGGTGATATTCGCAGGTTCCAGACGCGCGTGGAAAGGGGTTGGCACCAAACCGCGTGGCACCTGAACGGGGGTCTGTCGCATGGTTGAATTCTTAAGAACCTTGTTCATCACGCAGCCTTCCGTTTCAAACCGGCCAGCACCGCATCGGCGGCATTCAGGCCCGGCAGCGCCGTAACGTCACCGCCTGGATGGGCCGATGCGCCGCACAAATACAGGCCCGATACCGGAAGGGCATAGCGTTCCATGCCAGGGGCGGGGCGCATCATCAGCATCTGATCGGCAATTAATTCGCCATGGTGCCAATGACCGCCCGGTGCGCCGGTTTCGATCTCGATATCCTGGGGGCTGATCACTTCCCGCGCCGTGACACTATCGGCCAGTCCGGGTGCGATGTTATCCAGGGCGGCGATAACGCGATTGCCCAGATCGGTATTGCTGTTGGTATCCCAGCCCTGTTTCAACTCGTAGGGTACATATTGGACGATAGCGGACAGGACATGATGGCCGCCAGTCGTGATGGAAGGATCGCTGAGGCTGGGCACCACGGCCTCAAAAATTACATCGTCTGGTAGACGGCCATACTTTGCGCCGTTATACCCCAGTTCCAAGGCATCCATGGACGGGGCCATCACCCAGCGTGCTGCGGCAAGGCTTTCATCCAGACCCGTAATTTTCGGGGCGTTGGACAGGGCCAGATTGACCTTCGCGACAGCACCCTTGGTGCGAATATGCCGGACACGACGCACCATTTCCGCATCATAATGGAGAATATGGGACAGGTGCATCGTGGTTTTCGGATCCAGGCTGGACAGGACCTGATCACAGGCCAGCCTGCTGCCATCCTGCAGCACAATGCCGGTCACTTGATCATTGGCCACGCTGATTTCAAAGACTTTGCTGTTACAGCGAATTTCAACGCCCGCCGCGATGGCGGCATTGGTGAAACTGGCCGCCAGCGCGCCCATGCCCCCTTTTGGCAGGCTGCGCCGCGCCCCTTCCCGCATGCGGGTCAGAAGGCTCAACATCGTACCCGGCGCGCGCGGACCCATGTGACCGCCAAGGATGGCATCAAACCCAAGAACACCGGCCAAAGGTCCGTCCGTGATTTCATCTAGAACGGCGTCATAGACATTCGACAACGCGACCCGCATGAATTCACGCAGGTCATCCTTGCCCTGCAACCGCATGTTCAGGCCGATTTTTCCCAGATCAACCGCTTGACGCCATCCGCCCCCGGTCAGGGCTGGCGGGGCCTGTCTTGAAATCTGCGCGATGCCCGCTGCAAATTTTGTCAGTCGTTTGGTTAAGGCCTGATATTGGGCGGCGTCTGGATGGGGGGTGCCATCGGCATAATGGACTGTGCCACCCTGCAACACGACGTGTCGACCTGTCGGGCACAAGGCAATGGTTGGCATGTCACTTACAGCGGGTGTGCACCCATGATCCTGCAGGCCCAAAGCCTTGATTTCCGGTGTGCCCAGTCCCATCAGCAAATGGGCAAAGCGGGGTGCGAAAACACCGGGTTCCAATTCACTCTGGGCAATGGCGCCACCTGGTGTTGCTGCTTGCTCCAGAACCAGAACCTTTTGTCCGGACTGGGCCAGTCGCGTTGCGGCCGCCAGGCCATTATGTCCTGCCCCAATGATGATGGTGTCATAGTTGCTCATGCTGCACGCTGCCCGCGACCCAAATCGCTTAAGATTTCCCGTGCCGCATTTGCGCCGGGGGCTGCCATAACGCCGCCGCCGGGATGGGTGGAGGATCCGCACATATACAGTCCTTTGATCGGGGACCGATATTGCGCATAACCCGGCACCGGTCGGTTAAACAGCAATTGGTCGAAGGTTAATTCGCCCTGGAAGATATTGCCTTCCGTCAGGCCGACTTCCCGTTCGATATCCCAGGGGCTGCGCACTTCCTTATGAACGATCAGGTCCCGGAAATTGGGGCTGTATTTCGCGATTTTGGAAATCACGGATTCGGCCATGGCGTCCCGGTTCGGCCCATCCCAGCTTTCGCCATTCGCCAGCTCATAGGGGGCATATTGCACAAAGACCGTCATCATATGCTTGCCCGGCGCGGCCAGCGTCGGATCGATCAGTGACGGGATTAGCATGTCGAAATAGGGGTCGGTGGACCAGCGTCCCGCCTTCCATTCGTCATAGGCCTGTTCCAATTCGTCCAGCGATTGGCTGGCATGCATATCGCCCTGGGTCAGAATCGTGCCTTTCGGCAAGGCAGGGAACTCCGGCATGCCATCCAGCGCAATATTCAGCTTGGCTGAGGACCCCCGGATTTTGAACCGCTTCACGGCTTTCACAAAATCGTCGCTTAACGTCCCGTCTTCTACATGGTCCAGGAAGGTGCGGCGGACATCCATGTTGGATACCACGGTTTTCGCCGTAATCTCATCCCCATTGTCCAGCGCGACACCCACGACGTTACCCTCGCGGCATAGGAATTTCTCAATGCCATTACCTGCGCGGATTTCGCCGCCTGCTTCCTTGAAGGCAGAGGCCAGGGATTGGCTGACGCCGCCCATGCCGCCCCGGCTGAAGCCCCAGGCACCGATGCTGCCATCGACTTCCCCCATATAGTGATGCAGCAGGACATAGGCCGTGCCCGGCGAATAAACGCCAAGGCCTGTGCCGATAATGCCACTGCCAGCCAGATGGGCCTTCAGGATTTCGCATTCAAAGAACTCATCCAGGAAATCTGCGACGGAGGCTGTGTAGAATCTCAGCGTATCGGCCATCTGGCGCGGGCCCATATCATGGAACCGCTTCAGCAAATACAGTAATTCCTGAATATCGCGCGGGCGCATCCGCACAGGGTCTGGCGGGCTGCGCAATAAAAGGGGGCGAATGAAGCGGCATTGCTGCAGCACAAAGCGGGAAAACCGGTCATAGGCATCCGCATCGCGGGGCGAATGGCGCTTAATCTCCCGGCGCAGCGCATCGTGGTCCGCATAATAACCGAAATAGTCGCCATTCTCCATAAAGGACAGGCCGCCCTCATAGGGGGTCACCTGCAGGCCATGGCGACCCAGATCCAGGTCGCGTGCCACTTCGGGGCGCAGCAGGCTGCAGACATAGGAACAGTTGGAATAGGTCCAGCCGGGATGCAATTCGCGGCTGACCGCCGCGCCACCGATCCAATCGTTCTTCTCAACGATCAGGGTTTTCAGGCCAGCCCGCGCCAGATAACAGCCCGCCGTCAGGCCATTATGGCCTGCGCCTACAACAATCGCATCATACTGATTTGCCATAACCCATCCGCGCGGCACGCACACCGCCTCTTATTATCCAATCTAAAGGATAACAGAGGATGGCAATCAGCGTCCATTCTTTTTTTTGAGCGCTTATTTAAATAAAGTGATCAGCTGATGAAAGGCGCGTATTCTAGGGGGCAGCAGATGGTATGGGTCACAGTAGCTTTCGGCCCTCAGCAAAGACTTGCACCCATTGCTTCACCTCAATCGTATCGCGCAGGCCGGTCGGCCAGAACGGGTCGGACTTAATCAGGTGCCATGCATCTTCAGTGGAATTGACGTCCACAAGCCACAGCCCACCTGTGATTGACCCATCCTTGTCCTTCAATGGGCCTGCCGCTTGAATGATGCCCTTATTCTGCATCAGAAAATCCAGGTGATTGGCCATGTGGCGTGTACGAATGTCTGGGTCAGCGTTTGGGTTGTCTTGAAACAGTATCGTGTGAAGCATGATATCCTCCTGTTGATGAGGTCTAAACTTCAATCTGCGAAATTGCATTTTCAATGCGTTAATTTGCATCTATCATCTGCAATTATGCAGGATCAAAATTGGAATGATTATCGCATCCTCCTGGCCATTGCGCGGGGGCAGTCCGTTTCGGCGGCGGCTTCTCTGTTGGGGGTCAATGCCACAACAATTTCCCGCAGATTGAAGGGGCTGGAAGAAAAGTCAGGCACGCCCCTATGCCTGCGGGATCGAAATGGAATATTGAGACTGACGGAAACAGCGACCGCGTTGGTGGAACAAGCAGAGGGGATGGAACGGTTCGCAAAGGAGGCTGATAAGCTGCTGGGGCAGGAGTCGATCCTGGGGGGAACAATTCGACTGACCGCCGTTCCGTTCATCCTGACCAGAATCATTTTGCCGAATATCGGTCGCTTCAACGACGACTATCCCAATATTCAAATCAGTCTTATGCCGGAAAACAAAAATCTTAGCCTGACCCGTCGAGAAATTGATCTGGCAATCCGGTTTGGTGAACCAAGAGAGGGAGGGAACGCCGTATTGGCTCAAAGAATTGGGCGCATGTCCTTCTCTGCTTATACGACACGGGCCTTTCCCGATTTACCTTTAGGGGATCGACCATGGTTGACTTATGATCCGGTGGTGGGTCATTTGCCGCAAGCCAAATGGACTGAAACAGTCGCTAAATCATCCAAGGGTCGGCCCGCCGGCATCTTGATGCATGATTTGGAAACGGCATTTGCGACAGTCACAGAAATGCCCGTATGTGCAATTTTACCAGATATTATTGCTGGTTCAGATAAGCGCCTAATCAGGGTTGAGGGGTCAACCGCCATGGAAACAATGACGCGCGATGTCTGGCTGATGCGACACAAAGATATGCGGGGCCTTGACCGGATAGAGGCCATGACGGACTGGCTAACAACCTCCCGGCTTTTTGGCTAAAACTGACTTCTATCGGCAGGCCGCGCAGAGCCCCCGTAGTTCCAGGGTGGTGCTGGTCGGGGTGAAATTTTCTGACTTGGCCCAATGTGCCAGATACTCGTCCAGGGAAGGATCGGTAAATTCCGTTACCTTGCCGCAGGATTCACAGATTGCAAACGCAGTCTGGGCTGCCTCTTCTGGGTGATCGTGATTGCAGGCAACGAAGGCATTCAGGCTTTCCAGCCGATGGGCTAGGCCGAATTCCAGCAATCGGTCCAGCGCACGATAAACCTGAACCGGCGCGCGCAGCCCATCATCGCGCAGTTGATCCAGAATGGCATAGGCGCTGAGCGGCTGATCCGTTGCATTCAGGATGCCATAGACCAATGCCTCATTCTTTGTCAGCGCACGGGGCGGTGAGGTGTCCTGATGGGAATGGTTCATAGCATGACTTTCTTTCAAAGGCGACGCAGGCGCTGTCGAAGAGCGACAGAGGGTAGTGCCAAACTAACCAGAAAGGCAATAAAGGTCGCAACGACAATCGATGGGCCAGAAGGTGTGTCCCATTCCAGCGATCCGAATAATCCACCCACAACAGACAAGGCCCCGATCCCGGCGGCCAGCACGGCCATCTGTTCTGGGCCGGTGGCGAACCGCCTGGCCGCAGCGGCCGGAATGATCAGCAGCGCGGTGATCAGTAAGACGCCAATCACCTTGATTGCGATTGCGATCGTCAGGGCCAGCAGGATAACGAAAAAGGCGTTGATTCGGTCCGGTCCAACCCCTTCCGCTTCTGCAAGTTCACGGTTCACCGTGGTCGCGAATAAGGGACGCCAGATCACGATCAAGGCGATCAGAACAGCCGCTCCACCCGCATAAATAACCGCTATATCGGTCTTCGACACGGCCAGAATATCCCCAAACAGCACGCCTTGCAGGTCCAGCCTGACCCAGGTCAGAAAGGCGATGCAAACCAGCCCCAGGGCCAGGGCGGAATGGGACAGCAGCCCTAGGATCGAATCAGAGGACAGGCTGGCCCGGCGTTGCAGGTACAACAATGACAGGGCGATCAGCGCAGAAACCAGAAAGACAGACAGGGTCGAATTGATGGATAATATGTAAGACAGCGCCAGACCCAAAAGCGACGAATGCGCCAGCGTATCGCCAAAATAAGCCATACGCCGCCAGACCACGAAACAGCCTAACGGTCCAGCAACAAGCGCAATGCCAATGCCTGCGATTATTGCGCGGGTGAAGAAATCATCCAACATGCCCGTTCACCCCGCTTTTCGGTGTTTCATGGGAATGATCGTGCGGTTCATGGCAGGTTTTGGTAATGCGGCCATCCTGTTGCCGGACGCGCCCGTCTGGCAGGTGGGTGTGATCATGATGGTGGGCATAGACAGCAATAGATGCCGCGCGTGGCCCGAACAGCTGCAAATATGCCGGATCTTCCGCAACAGATTGCGGGGTGCCGCTGCAACACATATGGCCGTTCAGGCACAGGACGGTATCGGTCGCCGCCATCACCACGTGCAGGTCATGCGATATCAATAGGATGCCACAGCCGATCTTGTGGCGAATTTCATCGATCAGGGTGTATAAGGCTGCCTCCCCCGCGACATCGACACCCTGGACAGGTTCGTCCAGCACCAACAGATCGGGTTTGCGGGCCAGGGCGCGGGCCAACAGCGCCCGTTGGAATTCACCACCCGACAAGGCACCGACTTCTGACTGGGCCAGATGCCCGATCCCAACCTCTTCTAACGCCGCCCGCCGGTCGGCCCTGGAAATCCGACCAGTCAGAGACATCAACCGATCAACGGTCAGGGGTAGGGTCCAATCTATCGCCAGTCGCTGGGGGACATAGCCAATGCGCAGATTGGCCGCACGGGTGATCGATCCCTCGTCGGGCTTGATCACCCCCAGAACCGTCTTCACCGTTGTGGATTTCCCCGATCCGTTGGGGCCGATCAGGGTGATGATTTCCCCCTTCCGCACCGTCAGATCAATGCCCCGGATCAGCCACCGGCCATTTCGCTGAACGCCAATCTGCTGTGCCTGTACCAATATATCAGCCATTTTCTGACCCTTGGAATACAGTGAGGAAACAGGGGGTGTAGACTGCTTTGGCAAGCCATCTATTGCATGGCTGTTTCCTGGCATAATGTGGTTCTTTCCGCATATCAGGGCAGATGATGGTCAAAAGCGGGCATTGGATCACTTCGTGCGCTGGCACAGGGTATTCCCACTTGATTGACTATTTATCATACGTTATACCGTAACGCAATTCATGTAATGATGTAACATTTCATTGGGAGTCGCGGTTATGATGCTTCGAAGGGTGGGTAACAAGATCAGTGGATTAGCGGCTTTACTTGGGCTGATGATGAGCGGTCTTGCATCCGTGTCTGTTGCAGACACATCGCCATCGGTTGTGGTGTCGATAAAACCGATCCATTCCCTTGTCGCTGGTGTTATGCAGGGTGTTGGAACGCCAAGCTTGCTGGTGACGGGGGCAGGATCACCGCATACATATTCCTTGAAACCATCCCAGGCGGAAGCCCTGCAGCAGGCAGACGTTATATTCTGGGTAGGGCCCGGTTTGGAAACCTTCCTGAAAAAACCTGTTGAGACATTGGGTCTTAACGCGGTCTCCGTCGCCCTGTTGCAGTCGCCCGGTGTTTCGGTCCTGCCACCCCGGGACAAGCACGACTTTGGGGAGGCACATCATAACGAAGATCATGATGCAGGCCATGACGATGATGATCATAAGAAAGGGCATGATCATGAGGAAGAACATAACCATGAAGAAGGGCATGACCATGGTGGCGTAGATCCTCATATCTGGCTGGATCCGCAGAATGCCATCGCACTGGTGCAGGCCATCGCAGCAACCCTTGCTGAAAGGGACCCGGCCCATGCCGTGCAGTACCAGGCGAATGCGAAGAGCCTGGAATCGCGGATTGTGGTCCTGGATAAGACCCTGTCTGTCGCACTGGCACCCATCGCGGACCAGCCCTTTGCTGTGTTTCATGACGCCTATCATTATTTCGAGGATCACTATGGCCTTCATGCCGTTGGCATGCTGACGCTTAACCCGGAATCAAATCCCAGTGCAGAACGGGTTCAGGCATTGCAGGAAACACTCAGCACCAGCGGTGCCAGGTGCATTTTCTCGGAGCCTCAATTTCCATCGAAACTGGTTTCAATAGTGACAAATGACAGCGGTATCGCGTCGGGAGTACTCGACCCATTGGGGGCGGCGCTTACGCCCGGTACAGATCTGTATTTTACCCTGATGCAGGATATAGCGGACGGATTACGCGGCTGCCTTTCCGCAACAAAGTGAAGAACGGCCAATACAGGCCACAGGATTATTCTCACCGGCGCTGAACATTGACATTACTTTATCAATGTTCAGCGCCGTAATATGTGGCTTTCGGTATAAAAACATTAGCAAAAAAAGGTTAATGTAAAAAATAAAGATGAACAATATCAACACATAAGCAATTTAAGTTATTTTTAGATCATGTAAAATGAATATTAAAATATTAATATTTTTTATTTCTGATATAGTAAAAATCGAATGATCGAACCCTGCATTTTCACATCGATTATTTCTTCATGAAAGACGCAGATGACGATTCGACATCCACGGTCATTTTCCACAATGGCCAGACTTCAAATGCATCCGAATGTCGGGCCCGGTGGACAAATTATCGCAATTCTATCCATCATATTGGTTTTGGGGATTTCCACCCATGTCGTTTTCATCGGTGGGGGAACGCAATTTGTGTGGCCCTATCTGATGATGATGCCAATTGCCCTGGCGGGTATGATTTTCAATATGCCAGGCGGTATTCTGGTGGGATTGATTGCGGCTCTACTTCTGGGGCCGTATATGCCATTGGATGTGGCACGGGGCCTGCCGCAAACGACCGAGAATTGGATCATACGGTGCGCCTTCTATGTTTCGATTGGCACATTTGTTGGCATCGTAGCGGCGCTATTGAACGCCGAGAACAAACGCGTCAAAGGCCTGGCAGAGATTGATGAGTCGACCGGCCTGCAATATGCCAGCAAATTCAGTATCCATGCGGCACCTTATAAAAAAGTGCCTGAAAAATATATTGTCTGTGTCATCAGCATCCGCAATTACTCTGACATCCAGGCAGTCTTTGGGTTTATGACGGCCAAGGCGTCGGCGATTCAGGTATTTACAAATTTTCAGGAACGATTGCTCGATGACACGGCAACGGTCTTACATATCAGTTCCACGGCGATTGGCGTTGTTCGTCCCGGATCATTGCTGGAAGGCGCTGATTTCTTGTCGGCTCTTGCCAAGGCCATTCCGCGCTATATCCGGATCAACAATGTGCGGCTTCCGGTGCGTCCGGCAATCGGGGTCGCAGAGGTTGAGAGCAATGACCTGAATCAACAGGCCCCTTTCGATAAGGCGCTTTTTGCCTGTGAAAAGGCGGCAACTGAAATTCATGGGGGTGCAACGTTTGACGCGGCTGATTTACTGCAACGCCAAAGCAATCTTTCCCTGATGGATGATCTGTATAAGGATCTTGATCAGGGTGGATGCCTGTCGATGCATTATCAGCCTAAACAGTCCCTTCAGGATAACATGATCTATAGCGCCGAGGCGCTGATCCGCTGGAACAGTCCCAAGCATGGCTATGTGCCGCCAGATCGTTTCATTCCTTTGGCGGAAAAGTCAGGCCTGATCAGTGGCGTCACCAAATGGGTGCTCAGTCAGACCGTTCAGGAACTGGAGCACTGGCGAAAGGTGGGGATACCGATTGATATGTCGGTGAATCTTGCCGCCGATGATCTGGTGGATGAAGAGATCCTGGATATTCTCCATTCATTGCCAAAGCGCCTTGGCAGCGCGTTTAACGGGTTGGAACTTGAGCTGACAGAAACAGGTTTGGTCAAGGATTTCGAGGCGACAAGCCGTGCCCTGGAAGATCTCAGAGCAATTGGCTATAAAATAGCGATTGATGATTTTGGAACGGGATATTCGTCGCTGCAACAATTCAAGCGGATCGACGTTAATACGATCAAGATCGATCAGTGCTTTATCACGGATCTATTGGAATCAGAGGAATCCCAGGGAATCGTATCGGCCTCAATTGCCATGTGTCGATCGCGCAACATCCAGACGGTGGCAGAAGGGGCGGAAGACGAAAAGGTCGTCACGCTTCTGCGCGACCTTGGATGCGATTTTGTCCAGGGCTATGCGATCGCAAAGCCGATGCCGGCGGAAGAATTCCGGGCATGGTTGTTCACGCAAAGCTTTCCCGGCTCTAAAAAACTTGGATAGCAGGCGCTTTACCGCAGCACCCGTGCGCGCAAGGTTCCTGGCAGGGTTTTGATTTCCGCAACAATGTCCATTGCATCGGCGACCCGTCCTTCCGCATCCAGCACGACATAACCGATTTCCCCTTCGGTCTGATAATGCTGGGCGGCGATGTTCACATTCCGATTGGCGAAAACATCGTTCAGACGGCGCAGTTCACCCGGCAGATTGCGCTGAACCTGAATGAAGCGGGTAACGTCCTTGCGCGGCGGCAATTGGACCTGTGGGAAGTTAACCGCCCCGACGGTTGAGCCATTATTCGCATATTCTGACAGTTTCCGGGAAACTTCCTCTCCGATCCGCTCCTGCGCTTCCAGTGTGGACCCGCCAACATGCGGAGTCAGGATAACATTATCCAGGCCCTGCAGGGGGGAGGTGAAGGGTTCTGCATTGGAAGGGGGTTCGACCGGGAATACGTCAACCGCTGCGCCTGCCAAATGGCCGGATTTCAGGGCGTCGGCCAGGGCATTCAGATCCACGACCGTGCCACGCGCATTGTTGATGAAATAACTGCCTGGCTTCATCTTCGCAAACTGCGCCGCCCCGATCATATCCTTGGTCTGGGGCGTTTCCGGGACATGCAATGAAACGATATCGGCCTTTTCCAACAGGGCATCCAGGCTTTCCATCGGATGGGCGTTACCGTGACTTAACTTGTCGGTGTGATCGTAATAGATCACCTGCATCGCCATGGCTTCGGCCAGAACCGCCAACTGTGTCCCGATATTGCCATATCCGACGATGCCCAATGTCTTGCCGCGCAATTCCATACTGCCCGTCGCGGACTTATCCCAGGTTCCGGCGTGAGCGGCGGTGGAGCGTGGAAAGGTCCGGCGCAACAGCATGACGCTTTCCGCCAGGGTCAGTTCAGCTACGCTGCGGGTGTTTGAAAACGGCGCGTTGAATACTGGAATGCCGCGCCGCTGCGCCGCATCCAGGTCAATTTGATTGGTCCCGACAGAAAAACAGCCGACAACCCGAAGCTTTTCCGCCTTGCTGAGGATTTCTTCCGTCACCTGACTGCGGGACCGAATACCCAGAATCCGCACATCATCGGCCAGCGCCTCTGACAGCGCATCGCCGGTCAATGCCTTGGTCAACCGTTCAACCTTGCGAAATCCAAAGCCAGTGAAATGATCAACTGCGCGTTCGGAAATACCCTCCAGCAGCAGGATTTTCGATTCGGCGATGTCTAAAGGCAATGGTTCCAGTATCGACATAGCGGCATATCCTTCATAAATCACGACTTGAATGTCGCGCTTCTATCGCACTCGCCGCAGGCTCACAAACCCCTTCTTGTCGCAGGCGCATTCTAACCGTAAACAGAACTCCATTTCGAATTGCGAAATGAGGCTGGGAGACGGCGGTGCCATTACATAAACATGCATCAGGTATGGATCGGTTGACGGGGTTTGGGTTCATTCTGGCGCTGGGATTATGGGGTGCTGGTGTGACGCTGCCCGTCCTGCATGTCACGGAATTGTTCATGTTCCAGAATGATGTGTCCCTGATCGGGATCGTCAGCGGGTTGTTTCAGCAGGATGAAACGGCAATTGGCGTTCTGGTCTTGATTTTCACGCTGGTCCTGCCCCCGGCAAAACTGATCATCGGTTATGGCCTGTGGCGGTTCACCGAAGGATCCGGCATTGCCGCACGCCGGGGCATTGCGTTTCTGGATGCTATTGGGAAATGGACGATGTTGGATGTGCTGGTCCTGGCTGTCGTCGTTGTGACACTGAAATCCAGTTGGGTGGCAGAGGTTGAAGTCGCGCCGGGTCTGTATTTCTTTGCCACCTCTGCCATCCTGGCCGTTGCCGCAGGCCTGGGGCTGCGACGCGCCCATCGTGGGCAGTCAGATAAAACTGCTTAATGCTTTCAGCACAGACAGGACCAATAGCAGGGCAAAGAAAATATTTACGACCCGGCTGAGGGTTGGATTTTGCAGATATCTTGCCAGCAGGGATCCGAATAACAGCCAGGAACCACTGGCGATTGCCGCCATGATCAATAAGGCGATAAATTTCAGCCCCCCATCCAGTACCGGCTGTGTCGGCACGATGGTGTGACTGGCGCATAACGCCCCAAACACGGCGAAGGCTTTGGGGTTGGCGACAGCGATGATAAATCCGGCTGTGAATTTGGGGCGACTTTCTGTGTCACGTTTCAGACTGGCAACCGGTGCTGTGGCAATCCGATAGGCCAGGTAGAGAATGTAAATCGCGGCAAGCCCTACCAAAGCTGGTTTGACGCCTGGTATGGCGAAGAAAACGCTGGTGATGCCCAGCACGACGATCAGAAGGACCGACACTGTGCCAATAACAATACCCACCCAATAGGGGACTGCCGCCCGCAATCCATAGGCCGATGCCATGGCAGACACCCCCAAAACAGCCGGTCCCGGACTGAGCATTAACGGTATGGCGGCCAGCCACAGGCTGATCAGATCTGATAACATTTGTCATTTCCCATTGCAGTGCACAGTATTCATGGCCTATTTCGGAAAGGGCGTCTTGAACAATTGTGCAGCGGGTGCGACGTGGCGCGAGCGGAGAAAAGTTGGATTAAGACGGGATTTGGATATGGCAGCCTGCAATGGACGCATGCCTATTTCCAGGACGTTGCATTCTCCCCACATCGCCATGATACGTATACGATTGGATGCACGGAAATTGGTGTCCAGAGTTTCGAATACCGTCGTGAAACGTGGCACGCGATGCCAGGGGATATCTTCGTCATACATCCAGATGAATTGCATGACGGACGTTCCGGCGACAATACGGCGTTCGGGTACCGGTCATTTGTCGTGTCCCCCCAGGATATCGCCGCAGCGCATGGCGTAGACTGGTTACCATTCAACAAACAGGCTGTGACGCAAGATCCCGCTCTACGGTTGGCGGTGCTGGAGATGTTAACCCTTGCCGATACTCCGGATCGGGCGGCGAAGGATTTCGCGGCGGTGGATGCCATGGTGGCGCTGGCGGGCGCCTTATTTCAAAACAGCGATAATATGCGGCGGTTTCGCGCTTCCAAGTCATCACAAATAGAAGCGGTGATTGTTCAGCGCCTGCATGACCGGCTGAGTGACGCGCCGACACAGTCCCACCGCATGGCACAGGTCGAAAGAGACAGTGGTTTAGACCGTTTCACCCTGGCGCGGATGTTTAAGCGGCGCTTTGGCACCAGTCCGTATCGGTTCCTCATTCAACGCCGCCTGGAGGTTGCCAAGGACCTGATGCGGGATGCTCTGCCATTGGCGCAAGTCGCTGCGGCTGCGGGATTCGCCGATCAAAGCCATTTTACCAGACAATTCCGCGCCACCAACGGCCTGTCTCCGGGCCAGTGGCGCGATCTGTATTGCGGCAATGCAATGGTGGCTATTGGGTCAGGATAACCGGGCCGGGTGTTGTGCGCTGTTGTGGTGATGGTGGTTGGGGCTGGGAGATAAAGCCCTGTGATCCGGTCGTTGTTTTTTCCGCGGTGCGTCCCGCCGGGGCCACGACCACATCCACTTCAACCCCACTGGTCAGCGGCAAAATGCGAACAGTGGCGAATCGATCCCCCTTAACATAGGTGATCGAAGTGCGTCGTGATCGTACGATCGCGGTTTCGACCCAGCCGTATTGCGGCATGTTCTGGCGCATGAACTCGACAATCTGGACTGGTTGGCTGGCATCGCCGACCAAAACAACCTGCCCAGTCCAGGACAGGTCATCGCCAACAATAACCGTATCCGTCAGTACAACTTGAGAGCCGGGCGGGACCGGAAGATCGGGGATTGTCAAAACGTTAGGGGGCAGCTCCCCCTCTGGTGCCACGGCGGTACGGTCGCTGGGCGATACCGCTTGAACACCCGCGGTTGGGCCCCGGTCGCTGGAAATACCCATATTCCCGCCAACGCATCCCACTAGCCCGGAAAGGCAGACACCTGCGAATGCGACCCTTAGCGGTATTCTGCTACGAGACAACATGGATTGTGACTTATCCGTCTTTTTCATCACTCTCCGCCGGTTCAGTGAACTCATAGTATCTGTTTTTTAGAATAACTGACGCAACAGGACCGTGATTCGGGTGGGTACGGCAACGTGTTTTGTCAGGGGTTCAGGTTGTTTTTCATCAGAATGGCCCGCGCGCGTTCCAGATCGTCTGATGTGTCCACGCCCAGGGGCACCGTTCTCACCAGGGCGACATCAATTCGCATCCCAGCCTCCAGGGCACGCAATTGCTCCAAACGCTCGCGTTGCTCCAGAATACCGGGTGGTAATCCCACGAATCTGGCCAGGGCCGGGCGGCGAAATGCGTATAAGCCAATATGGTGATACAGCGGACCATCCCCCCACGGGGCCATCGCACGGGTGAAGCTCAGCGCCCGGGCGATTGTAAAATCCAGATCTGAAACCTCTGGGAAACCGGCAATGACTTTCACAACATTAGGATTGGATCGCTCTTCCTCCCGGTCGATGACGGCTGCGATGGTCGCGATATCCACCCCCTCCGATTGCTGAATCGGAGCCATTGCGGCGCGAATCGATACCGGATCCAATGTTGGCAGGTCACCCTGTACATTTATGATAACATCATGCTGCCCATCCGGATCAAGGCGGCAAACCGCCTCATATATCCGGTCAGACCCTGAAGGATGGGCGGGATCGGTCAGGATGGCGGTATAGCCGGCCGCCTGTACCGCATCATATATTTCCGGGTCACCCGCAGCGACGGCGACTGGCCCCAAATCAGCTTCCAGCGCACGTTCTATGCACTGCACAATCATTGGCTTTCCGCCGATATCGGCCAAGGGCTTGTTTGGCAGACGGGTCGACGCCAGGCGCGCGGGGATCAGAACAATTGGATTATTTGACATGGAATCAGGTTCCTGGAACACAAAAACTGGGTGATTTGAATACTGCGACGACGCGCCGCTTATTGGTACCGTTGATTATCGGGTTCGGACAGGATATATCGCTCCCCAGACTTGGCAATCTCATCACGAGACTGGTTTGGGCTAGACTGTACGGGCACTGTGGTTAAAGTGTGTGGGGTTAGACGATAAACGCAGATACAGGTCGGCGAATGTCGGCAATTATCGGGGATCATCAATGAAACAAGATGCGCTTTTCATCAACAAGATTTCCGCAGCAGTCCTGACGGCTGGCCTGTTGGCCATGGTTTCCGGGATTTTAGCGGAGTCATTGTATCATGTGGAATTGCCGGAAGGCGTCGAAGGCCAGGCCTTTGTGATCGCGGAGCCGACAACGGGCACGGAGGTGGCGGCGGCCGCAGAACCGGCTGAGCCTGCAGGACCTGGCGACATTTTGCCAATGTTGGCATCTGCCGATATTGCTGATGGTGAAAAAGTCGCAAAGAAATGCGTCGCCTGTCACAATTTTGAAGAAGGCGCCGGCAGCAAGGTCGGCCCGGATCTTTATGATGTTGTGATGCGCAAGAAAGCCAGCGTCGATTTTAGTTACTCCGCTGCTTTCCAGGCACTCGATGGGGAGTGGGATTATGATGCGCTGAACCATTTCCTTTATGCCCCGACGGATTATGCGCCGGGCACGAAGATGAGCTTCCGTGGTGTTCGGAAAGACGAAGATCGCGCAAATCTGATCGCCTATCTGCGGACTTTGAGTACAAATCCAGCCCCCCTGCCGTAAGCGGTCGGTGTTGCTGAGAATCATACGGGCGGCGAGGCATCCTTCGCCGCCCGTTTTTTTACCCGACTGCTATCGGCTTTGATGAGGGAAAACCGTGACTGGTATCGAAAACATGGAACGCTGCCCTGAAGAATGGATTGCCCTTGCACATCGATTGGCAGATATCGCCCGGCCGATTGCACAGCAGTATTTTCGCACGCCATTGGATATTGTTTCCAAGGCGGATGACAGTCCCGTCACGATCGCGGATCGCTCAATTGAAGCGGCGATGCGCGCAGAAATCGAAAGAACCTTTCCAGACCACGGAATTCTGGGGGAGGAATATGGCTCCACCCGGTTGGATGGGCCTGCCGTGTGGGTTCTGGATCCAATTGATGGTACCAAGGCCTTCATTTCCGGCATGCCGTTGTTTGGCACTCTGATCGCCTGTTGCGTCGATGGTGTGCCTATATTGGGCGTTATTGATCAGCCAATTCAGGAAGAACGCTGGATCGGGGCCCTGGGCTATCCCACGACCTATAATGGCGCGGCTGTTCAAACATCCAAGAAATCTGATCTTGATAAGGCCATATTCTATACGACAGATGCCGACTTCTTTCTGAACGGCCCTAATGAGGACGGTTTCTTGGCAGTGAAAGATGCGGTGGCTTTGACCCGATTCAGTGCTGATTGCTATGCGTTCGCGCTGATCGCGTCTGGATCGATAGATCTGGTCATTGAAACCGGGTTGAAACCCTATGATTACTGCGCCCTTGTGCCGGTGATTGTCGGCGCGGGGGGGACGATGACAGATTGGAACGGACAGCCACTAACCATTGATTCAGACGGCAGCGTCATCGCGGCATCTGGCACACAGTTGCGGGACGCGGCCTTGCGGGCGTTTTTGCCCTGATAGTGTCCACTGCAAGGCAATTCTAAGGTATTCGCGCCGCAACGCTTGCGCTTTTGATGATCTGCGCCACATTAATGTCCTAAGTCGGATTGAATAACGGCAGCACCGGGAGACTTTGGATATATGCTGTGTACCCTGAAACATGCTTGTTTCGCCTTTTTTCTAATTGGATATGCTTTTGGACCGTCGGTCGGACATGCACAAGAGGTCGTCCGTTCCCATGGTTGGGCAATTCACAGCCAGATTAAGTATCCCGGAGATTTTAAGCATTTTGACTATGTAAATCCGGATGCGGCCAAGGGCGGGACGGTGGTGTTTGGTGTGCCAGACACATTTGATTCCCTGAACCCCTTCATCATTAAGGGCAATCCTGGGGCGGGCAGTTCCGCCATATACGATACCCTGATGACGACCAGCATGGACGAACCCAACAGTGAATATGGCCTGCTGGCAGAGTGGATTGAGGTGGAGAGTGATGCACAAGGTGTGATCACCGATGTCCGGTTCAAATTGCGCGATGCCGCGCGGTTCCATGATGGGGTTCCGGTTCGCGCCAGCGATGTAATATGGACATTCAATACACTGCGGGAGAAGGGCAGCCCGCTGTATCGCTATTACTATGCCAATGTTGAAGAAGTCACAGCCCTGGATGACTTGACTGTACAGTTTCACATGGTGCCTGGCGAGAATGTGGAAATGCCGGTGATCCTGGGCCAGTTGCCTGTTCTGCCCGAACATTACTGGAAAGATAGAGAGTTTGATAAAACCACCTTGGAGCCGCCTTTGGGGTCCGGTCCGTATAAAATTAGCGCGGTGCGCCCCGGTCAATCCATTGCGATAGAGCGTGTGCCGGATTATTGGGGCAAGGATCTGCCGGTGAATGTTGGGCAGAACAATTTTGATACCATCCGATACGAGTATTTTCGCGACCGAACGGTTATGCTGGAGGCGCTGAAGTCAGGCACTATAGATTGGCGGTCAGAGAATTCATCGAAGTTCTGGGCGACTGCCTATGATGTGCCTGCGGTAAAAGATGGTCGCCTGATCAAGCGTGAATTTACCCATGAACGCGGGACCGGCATGCAGGGCTTTGTCATGAATACCCGCAAGTCTATTTTCTCTGATGTCAAAGTACGTGAGGCACTGACCTATCTGTGGGATTTCGAATGGGTCAATAAGACCATCATGTATGGCGCGTATACCCGTACCGACAGCTATTTTGAGAATTCTGATCTGGAAGCGACGGGATTGCCTGGACCGGAAGAATTGAAGGTCCTGGAGCCGTTGCGCGATCAGTTGCCGCCACGTGTGTTTACGGAAGATTATCAGCCGCCCGTCACTGATGGGTCCGGGAACAGCCGCCAGCAATTGCGCACAGCCCTTGAACTGCTGAAAGAAGCAGGATGGGACATCAAGGATGGTGTCCTGACGCAAACGTCTACAGGCGCGCCATTTGAATTCGAAGTACTGTTGAATCAGGACCTGTTCACCCCCCATACCCAGTCATTGGTACGCGGTGTCGAACGACTGGGCGGCAAGGTTTCCATTCGTGTCGTCGATGCAGCCCAGTATCAGTCGCGGGTGGATAGTTTCGATTTTGATATGATCATCGGCAGCTGGGGGCAGTCTCATTCACCCGGCAATGAACAGCGTGAATTCTGGAGCAGCGCAGCGGCGGATCGACAAGGCAGTCGCAACACAGCCGGGATCAAGAACCCCGCAATTGACACCTTGATTGAAGAGCTGATCGCATCCCCCAGCCGGGATGTGCTGGTGGCGCGGACGCATGCGTTGGATCGTGTTTTGTTGTGGAATTTTTATGTTATTCCCATGTTTCACAGCAAGGTCGACCGAATTGCCTATTGGAACCGGTTCGGCTTTCCGGAGAAAACGCCAATGCAGGGAACATCCCCTAATTTCTGGTGGGTTGATGCGGACCTGGATGCGGCCCTTGAACGCAACGGGCGTAAGTGAACCGCGATGATCTGCTTGGTCGTGATCACGTTGATTAGGGATTAACCCATATGTACGCGTACATCCTGCGCCGATTGCTTTTGGTCATCCCGACCCTGTTCGTGATCATGCTGTTGAATTTTGCCGTTATTCAGGCAGCACCCGGCGGCCCGATCGATCAGATCATCTCTCAACTGAAGGGGAATGCTCCCGGTGCCCTACAGCGTGTCTCTGGTGGGGCTGGGGATCTGGCAGGCGGATCTGAAAACAGTGCAGCCACCAGCGGGGACAATCAAACCCGCGCATCCAGGGGCTTGCCGCCGGAATTCCTGGCGCAATTGGAGGCTCAGTTCGGCTTTGACAAGCCCTGGTACGAGCGCTTTTTCACGATGATTGTGAATTATCTGCAGTTTGATTTCGGCACCAGTTACTTTACCGATCGCACGGTGATCGATCTGATTCTGGACAAAATGCCGGTTTCAATTTCATTGGGGCTGTGGACCACGATCATCACCTATCTGGTTGCGATTCCGTTAGGGATCCGCAAGGCCATCCGGGAAGGCAGCCAGTTTGATGCATGGACATCCGCGGTTCTGTTCGCTGGATATGCCATCCCCAATTTCCTGTTCGCCGTCTTGTTGATCATCCTGTTCGCGGGGGGGCAGTATTTTGATTGGTTCCCGCTGCGGGGTCTTGTTTCAGAGAATTTTGACGACCTGACTCTGTGGGGCAAAATTGTTGATTATTTCTGGCATCTGGCCCTGCCATTGACGGCCATGATTGTCGGGGCCTTCACCACGCTGGCAATGCTGACCAAGAATTCTTTTCTGGAAGAAATAAACAAGCAATATGTCATCACCGCGCGCCAGAAGGGTCTGGACGAAGGACGCATTCTGTACGGTCATGTCTTCCGCAACGCGATGCTGATCGTTATTGCGGGATTTCCCGCAGCCTTCATTTCCATCCTGTTTACCTCCTCTTTGCTGATTGAGGTTATTTTCTCCCTGGATGGGTTGGGGGCCCTTGGTTTTGAAGCGGCGATCAACCGGGATTATCCGGTCATGTTCGCCACATTGTATATGTTTACCCTGCTGGGCCTGATCATGGGGCTGGTCGGTGACTTGATGTATGTCGCGGTGGACCCCCGCATAGACTTTGAAAAGCGGGAGGGTTGATCTGTGTCACAGGCCACTGGTTCCCCGCAAGCAGACACCATCCCCCGCTATAGTTTTCTGGGTATGCGGGTGTCGCCCATCACCCGCAGGCGTATCGATCATTTCAAGAATAACAGGCGGGCCTTTTGGTCGATGATCCTGTTTCTCGTGCTTTTTGTCTTTTCATTATTTGCGGATGTGATCGCCAACAATAAACCCATTCTGGTCTATTATGATGGCAGCTTTTACGTCCCCATTGTGCAGCAGGTGCCAGAGACCACCTATGGCGGTTTTTTTGAGTCCGAGGCGGTCTATACCGATCCCGCAGTGCAGGACCTGATCCGGGAAAAGGGATGGTATCTGATGCCCTTGATTCCCTATGGCAACAATACGCCGGCCTATGATCTGACCGGCCCTGCGCCGACGGCACCGGATTCCAATCATTGGCTGGGTACCGATGACGAAGCCCGCGATGTTGTTGCTCGCCTGATCTATGGTTTTCGCATTTCAGTTCTGTTTGGTCTGGCCTTGACGGCGGTCAGTTCCGTGATCGGGATCGCGATAGGCCTGATCCAGGGCTATTTCGGTGGATTGATTGATCTGTTGGGCCAGCGCGGGATTGAGATTTGGAGCAGCCTGCCGACCCTGTATCTGTTGATCATCCTGGCCTCTATTGTGGAGCCGAATTTCTGGTGGCTGTTATTGCTGATGATGCTGTTTTCCTGGCCGGCGCTGGTCGGCTTGGTGCGGGCGGAAACGCTGCGAGCGCGCAATCTTGACTATGTGCGTGCGTCAAAGGCGTTGGGCGTTGGCAATCGAACCATCATGCTGCGCCATATTTTGCCCAATGCCATGGTGGCGACCATCACCTTTTTGCCCTTCATCACGACGGGGTCGGTGACGACCCTGACGGCCTTGGATTTTCTGGGATTTGGCCTGCCGCCGGGATCGGCATCCCTGGGGGAGCTTATGAAGCAGGGTAAGGAAAACCTGCAGGCGCCCTGGTTGGCCTTGACGGGCTTCTTTACCATCGGGATCATGTTGACCTTGCTGGTATTCATCGGGGAGGGTGTGCGCGACGCCTTCGATCCCCGGAAAACTGATACTAAAACAGCTAAATAGAAACAGGCACAGCCATGACCCCTACCGACGACACTCAGGCTCAGCCGCTTTTGACAGTCGAAGACCTTTCTGTCGCGTTTCAGGTCCCAGGTGGCACGATAGAGGCTGTGCGTCATGTTGGGTTTTCCATTCACAAGGGGGAAACGCTGGCTTTGGTGGGGGAAAGCGGGTCCGGGAAATCTGTAACCGCGCTGTCGATCCTGCAATTGCTGTCCTATCCAGCCGCCAGCCATCCCAATGGTCGCATTCTGTTTAAGGGCAAGGACCTGCTGGGCGCGGCGGAACCCGAATTGCGCAAGGTCCGGGGCAATGCCATCGCAATGATCTTCCAAGAACCGATGACCAGCCTGAATCCGTTGCATACCGTGGAAAAGCAAGTTTCCGAAGCACTGATCATTCACAAGGGCTATAACCGGGCGAAGGCTCGCCCGCGGGTGCTTGAACTGCTGGAAAAGGTTGGGATACGCGATGCTGAAAGCCGGCTGAGTGCCTATCCTCATGAATTATCAGGCGGGCAGCGCCAGCGGGTGATGATCGCCATGGCGCTTGCGAATGAGCCAGACCTGTTAATCGCCGATGAACCGACGACCGCGCTGGATGTCACAATCCAGGCGCAGATCCTGAAACTGTTGAAGGACCTGCAACAGGAAACCGGCATGGCGATGCTGTTCATCACCCACGATCTGGGGATCGTGCGAAGCATCGCCGACCGGGTTTGCGTCATGCAACAGGGGGAGATTGTGGAGACCGGCAATACCACCGCCCTGTTCCAGTCCCCGCAGCATGCTTACACACAGGCGCTGTTGGCAGCCCAACCAACGGGGAAGAAAGAACCCGTTGCGCCAGGCGCGCCGCTGATCCTGAAAGGCGATGGGGTCAAGGTCTGGTTCCCGATCAAGAAAGGGCTGATGCGGCGCACCGTGTCCCATATCAAGGCCGTAGATGGCATCGATGTCACAGTCCATGAAGGTCAAACGGTTGGCGTTGTGGGGGAAAGCGGGTCGGGCAAGACAACCCTGGCAATGGCGCTGTTGCGCCTGATTTCGTCTCAAGGCGGGATTGCCTTTGAGGGGGTGCCTATTGAGGCTGTGGATGGCCGCGCCCTGCGGGGCCTGCGCCGCCGCATGCAGGTGGTGTTCCAGGATCCCTATGGCAGTCTAAGCCCCCGCATGTCGGTGGGTGAAATCATCGCCGAAGGGTTGGAAGTTCATAAAATCGGTGAAAATGCCCAAAACCGCGATGCGATGGTCGTTGATGTGCTGAAAGAGGTCGGGTTGGACCCTGAAAGCCGCCATCGCTATCCCCATGAATTTTCCGGTGGCCAGCGCCAGCGCATCGCCATCGCCCGGGCCTTGATTCTGCGGCCCCGTTTCATGGTTCTGGACGAACCGACATCGGCCCTGGATATGTCGGTTCAGGCACAGATCGTCGATCTGTTGCGTGACCTTCAACGCAAACACAAGCTGGCCTATCTGTTCATCAGCCATGATTTGAAAGTCGTGCGTGCGATGGCCGATACGGTCATTGTGATGCGCGATGGAAAGGTCGTAGAATCCGGCCCATCCGCACAAATCTTTGATCAGCCCAAGGACGCCTATACCAAGGCCCTGATGGCCGCATCCTTCGATCTGTTGGCCGACGAAAGCGGCGTTGTAGCGGTTTAGATCCCGCTCTTCAGGGGGTTGTGCCAACAGGGGGCTTGTGTTTCAGGGGTGGGGTATTAGGTTCTAGCACACTTCCTAGAAACCGATACAGGATGGCCTGTCCATGAGTTTGACTCGCGAGATAACCCCGAATGCTGCGTCGAATACGCCGGAACAGTCTGGCGTATCCCAGGGCGGTACATCAAAGGCTGGCCGACATCTGGGACCCCGCAGCTTTGGGCGCGTCAATTGGATTGGCTGGCAAAGTCTGTATATGAAGGAAGTGCGGCGTTTTCTGAATGTCGCGACCCAGACGATTGCCGCGCCGGTCGTGACGACTTTGCTGTTTCTGGCAATTTTCTCCCTGGCGCTGGGGCATGCTGTTGAGATGGTTCGGGGCGTCCTGTTCCCCGTGTTTCTGGCACCCGGTCTGATTGTCATGGCGATGGTTCAGAATTCTTTCGCCAATACATCTTCCTCTTTGGTCATATCCAAGGTTCAAGGGAACATTGTCGATGTCTTGATGCCGCCGATCAATTCCATAGAGATGGTGTCAGCCTATGCGCTGGCCGGGGTTTCCCGGGGCCTGCTTGTTGGGATGACGACCGGATTGTTCATGTGGATTTTCGTGCCCTTTCATGTCGCCAATTGGGGACTGGTCGCCTATCACGCGGTTTCCGCGTCCCTGATGCTCAGCCTGATCGGGATCATCGGTGGGATTTGGGCGGATAAGTTCGATCATATGGCGGCGATCACCAATTTCGTCATCACCCCATTCGCATTCTTAAGCGGCACCTTTTATTCGATTGAGCGACTGCCCGAGCCATTTCACACCATCGCGTATTTCAATCCGTTCTTCTATATGATCGACGGGTTTCGCAGCGGCATGATTGGCGTGGCGGATGCACCGACATGGTTGGGCATGCTGGTTATGTTCAGCATAAATTTGGTCCTGGCGCTGATTGCCTGGCGGATGGTTGCAACCGGCTACAAGCTGAAAAATTAACGAAAGCAACGCGGGCATGTCTGCACCTTCATCCGACCCAGTGGCGCGTGTTGCGTCCATTTTTGGGGCCATTCCCCGGCCGCGTCATTTCGGGCGGGTCAATTGGGTGGGCTTGCTTGGCCTGATGCGACGCGAGGCAATTCGCGAATTGCGCTGGTTTGGTATGGCACTGGTGGGGCCCGCTATTCAGGCCGCATTGTTCGCTACGGTCTTTTCCCTGGCCGCCGGGGAACAGGGTATGGCGGTGGATGGATGGAATTTCCTGGAATTTCTGGGGGCCGGATTGGTGATTTCTGCCGTTATGCAGCGGGCGCTGGAAACCACAGGCTATTCCATCATGTTCGACAAATTGGAAAGCGGCGGGCTGCAGGATATCCTGGGGGCCCCCCTGACACCGATGGAGATTTTGACCGCCTATCTGGCGACAGCAATTGCGGTTTCGGTCTCCATAGGCCTTTTCATTTGGCTGGTTATGTCCTTGTTCGGGCTGCGCCTGCCTGTCCATCCATTGGCAGCGGTGTATTTTCTGTGCATCGCAGGCGGTATTTTTTCCATGCTGGGCCTGATTGGCGCTGTCTTCTCCAAGAAATGGGATTCATTCTCTGGCAAGGAAACCTTCGTCGTTCTGCCGTTGATTTTTCTCAGCGGCACGTTCTTCCCGCTCAGCGCTGTGCCGGAAGGACCCTGGCGATCCGTTTTTCAGATTAATCCGATTTACTATCTGGTGGATGGCTTTCGCTGGTCCGCAACCGGACGCTTGGAATCAGATCCCTGGCTCAGCGCCGCAGTGACGGCCGGGCTGTTCCTGGTTCTCTATTCAATCGCGGCCCGCCTGCTGGCCACCGGATACAAGCTGAAACCTTAAGATTTCCGGATTGCACAGATGCGTTGGCGAATGCCAGGCTTTGGTATGGCGTCATAACCATGTTCGTAGGCGCGCACCGTGAATTTCTGTCGCACGGCATCCAGCAATTCACCCTCCGCTAGCAAATAGGATTCGCGCGCCGGGTGGCCATAGGCCTGGTTGCCCTGGGCGAAAGTTTCGTACAACAAAATGCCACCGGCTGCGACCGTGTCTAAGATATCGGGCAGAATAGGGCGATGCAGATAGCAGGTCACAACCACGGTCCCGAAACTGTGTGCCCTTAAGGGGAAGGGCGCGCCTGTTTCCAGGTCAACCTGAAGGCATGTCGCCCCGGCCTGATCGGTTAGATCGGAAACCGCACTGATATCTCGATCCAGAAAGGTCACAGGAAATCCACGGTCCAAGAACAGCCTGCCATGACGTCCGCCCCCACAGGCCAGGTCAAGAACGGACATGCCCGTCGGGGCCAAATCCGCCCAGCGCATAATCCAGGGGCTTGGGTCCTGAAATCCGGCATGTTTCGTTACTAAATGGTCTGACATGGGGGCTCCCATAGTTGGAATTTTTCTTGCAAGCGGTGGCGTTCGGGGCCAAATCATATCTTATGCCCAAAGAGGCGTTGCCCAAAGAGGCGTTGCCCAAAGAGGCGTTGATAGAGAAATGGTCGAAACGATGATTTGTTTTACGCTACGGTGTCAGAAAGATCATGAATTTGAAGGCTGGTTCAAGGATTCTGGCGCTTTCGAGTCACAGAATGCCGCCAAGGATATCGAATGCCCGGTCTGTGGCAGCCATAAGATTGAAAAGGCGTTGAGCCGCCCGAATATTTCTTCAGGCAAAACGCAATCGTCGGCTCAGGCGGAAGTCATGCGCAAAACCCGGGAAACGTTACGCGAATTCCGGGAAAAAATTGAAAGCACCCACGAAAATGTGGGGACCCGCTTTGCCGAAGAAGCCCGGAAAATTCACTATGGCGAAACCGAACAACGCGGGATCTATGGCGAAACGACCGGTGAAGAAGCCCAAGAGCTGGTTGAGGAGGGCGTGCCCATAGCAGCAATTCCCTGGATTGAAGAAGCCAAAGAGAACTGAAGGCACACCCTAATCCGCTATATATCAATTTGATATATTTTTACTTGATATAGAAATTGAGATGGGATATTTCCCTTCTGCCCGAAGGCGATACTGCGTTTGGGAAAGAATCGTGCGCTCAGCACACGGGGAATGATGGATATTAAAACCACCTGTCTAGGCGTCCTGATGTTGGGGGATGCCAGCGGATATGAAATCCGGAAATCTTTTGAAGAGGGACCCTTCAGTCACTTTGCAGAAGGGGGTTTCGGCTCGATCTATCCCGCGTTGACGAAATTAACCAAGGAAGGCCTTGTGACCTGCACGGCCCATCAGCAGGAAAAGCGACCGGCCAAGAAGGTGTATCACATCACGGATGCCGGGTGGTCCCATTTGGAAGCGGCGATGCGCGAAAAGATTCCCAGCGAGGATAAGATCAAATCTGACCTGCTTTTCGTATTGTTTTTTGCAGACTGGCAGAGCCCAGACTGGATTGCCCGCGTGATTGATGCCCGCATCGCCTATTACCGGGAAAAACTGGATCATATGGCGGAATGTGGCACGCAGTTTGAAAAGACGATGGGGCGCAGTCTGGTGTTGGGATTTGGGATGGCCGTATATCAGGCTTCCTTGGACTATCTGGTTGCCAATAGAGAGGCGTTCATAGCAGTGGCGGGATACGCAAAATCTCCCCTGTCATCTGCGGCGGAATAACAGTGACCCTGAATTGGGAACCATAGCGTTTGGCTGTGGTTCCTGGACCTGACAAAGGAAGACCGATGAAGGTGCGATTGAAACCCTCTTTGATCATAGCAGTGGCTTTGGCGGTCCTGTCGGTGGCTTGGATTTATTCAGGGCAGATGGAAAATGACCCATTCGCCAGCGCCCAGGGCACGACCGAGGCGCAGAATGCCGCGGCGGACGCTCCGGCAGACTCTGCTCCAAAGGAGCTGCCGTCGGTTCGTATCAAGGATTCATCAGCTGTGCCGCATCGGGCGATCCTGACCTATACCGGTCGGACTGAAGTGGATCGGCGCGCTGTATTGCGTGCGGAAACAGAAGGTCGTGTGATAGAAATTGGGGCGGAAGTCAGCAGCCGCCTGGATAAGGGTGCTTTGGTGGTGAAACTGGCGCCCAGTGATCGGTATGCCCAGTTGAACAAGGCAGAGGCCCTGGTGCGCCAGCGCACGATTGAATATGACGCGGCAAAGAAATTGGCAGGCAAAGGGTTCCAAACAGAATCGGCCCGGTCGGAAGCTGAGGCCAACTTGTCTTCTGCGAAGGCAGCACTGGAGGAAATCCGGGTGGACTTGGCGCGCACCACGCTGGAAGCCCCGTTCGATGGGATCATTGAATCCCGGGCAGTTGAGGTTGGGGACTATGTTCAGCGGGGCGATGAAATCGCGCGGATTGTTGATTTTGACCCCATCGTTGTAACCATTCAGGTGTCCGAGCGAGAAATCAGTCGCATTGAAATGGGGGTCGTTGCGCCGATTGACCTGGTGTCACATGAAAGCCTGACCGGAATCGTCAGCCGGATCGCGACAACGGCGGATAATGCTACCCGGACATTCGAAGTGGAATTGGAAGTTGAGAATGAAAATGCTGTCCTGCGGGACGGTGTGACGGCAAAAGTCAGGTTACCCGCGCAGCAGGTTATGGCACATCTGATCTCCCCAGCGCTGCTGACATTGGATGATCAGGGTACGGTAGGCGTTAAGGCCATTGATGCGGAAAGCCGGGTCATTTTCTATCCAATCGACATTGTTGAGGATACGGCCGATGGCATGTGGATCGATGGACTGCCGCAACAGGTGACACTGATCACTGTTGGACAGGCATTTGTCGCGCCCGGTGTTAAGGTGAAGGCGGTAGAGGCGGATGATCTTTCAACAGATCCCAGCTCACCGGCCAATCCCGCCCCGGCGGTCAGTGTCGGCGACACGACGGGAGATCGTTCGTGAGCATTATCGGCGCCGCCCTGTCACATTCCCGGACCGTTCTGGGGCTTCTGGCATTCATTCTGGTTGCCGGCGCAATATCCTATATCACCATCCCGAAAGAATCTGATCCAGACGTCAATATCCCGATCATCTATGTCTCCATGCATCACGAGGGGATTTCGCCGGAAGATGCAGAACGCCTGCTGGTGCGCCCCATGGAACAGGAATTGCGCGGGATTGAGGGATCAAAGGAAATGCGCTCCACCGCATATGAAGGTGGGGCCAACGTTCTTTTGGAATTCGAAGCAGGATTTGATTCTGATACGGCGCTTAGCGATGTGCGCGATAAGGTGGATCTGGTGCGTCCCGATCTGCCGGAAGATACAGATGATCCCACCGTCAATGAAGTTAACTTAAGTCTGTTTCCCGTGCTGGTCGTCACCTTATCGGGTGATTTGCCGGAACGCATGTTGTTGCGGATTGCACGGGACATGCAGGATCGGCTTGAAGGCCTGGAAACCGTTCTGGAAGTCAACATCACGGGAGAGCGTGAAGAGGTTGTCGAGGTTCTGATAGACCCTGTACTGGTGGAAAGCTATGGCCTGGAACCTGAAGATCTTTTGGCCCGGGTCGGGGCGTCAAATCGTCTGGTTGCCGCGGGTGCGCTGGATACCGGCAGCGGGCGCTTTGCCATTAAGGTGCCGGGTCTGTTTGAATCTGCCGATGACATTCTGGACCTGCCTATCGTGAACAGTGGGGACGCCATCGTTCGGGTCCGCGATGTTGCGCAGGTTCGCCGCAGTTTCAAGGATCCCACCACCTTTGCGCGGGTCAATGGCAATCCGGCCCTGGGCCTGGAAGTCGTGAAGCGCACGGGGGAAAACATCATTGAGACGATTGCCGCCGTGCAGGAAATTGTTGAGCAGGAACGCCCGTATTGGCCGCACGGTCTGACCGTTGGCTATTCCAATGACAAATCCGAAGACATCCGAACCATGCTGACGGATCTGCAGAACAATGTTTTATCTGCGATCTTGCTGGTGATGATTGTGGTTGTCGGCGCGCTGGGTGTGCGTGGTGGCCTGTTGGTTGGATTGGCTATTCCGGGATCATTTCTGGCCGGGGTCATGGCCCTTTCCATTATGGGGCTGACGGTCAATGTGGTCGTATTGTTCGCGCTGATCCTCGCCGTCGGGATGCTGGTTGATGGCGCGATTGTGGTCACAGAATTTGCGGATCGGAAACTAACGGAAGGCGTCCCCAAGCAGACCGCTTACGGCATGGCGGCAAAACGGATGGCCTGGCCCATTATCTCGTCCACGGCGACTACCTTGGCGGCCTTTCTTCCCCTGTTGTTCTGGCCCGGTGTAGTCGGCGAGTTCATGAAGTTCCTGCCCATTACGTTGATTGCAACATTAACGGCGTCGCTGGCGATGGCATTAATTTTCGTACCCGTCCTTGGGGCCAATCTGGCCGTGGTGGTGCGTGTGGTGATGACCCTCGCGCTGGCTGTGGTGGGATTTGGGATCGTCTCTGACATAGCCATTGAAATAATGGGACCAAATACCCCAATCGCGCCCGTTCTGGGTTTGGTTGGTGCTGTGCTGGGGGTTGTTCTGGGGTATTGGTTAGGCGGTGTTGTCGGGCGACTGCTGGAACGTGTCGAAGGGGACCCGGAAAAGGCTCAGGCGCTGGCCGGCCCTTCAAATTTTGACGACAGCGATGTTGACCAGACCATGGATCCCAGCAAGGTCGGCGGTTTGACGGGTGTTTACGTTTCTGTCCTGTCCCTCTGTCTGCGGGCACCCTGGCTGGTGCTGTTGTTAGCGGCAGGCACGCTGGTGGGGACGGTTGCACTCTATCAGGTCAAAGGCCATGGCGTTGAGTTCTTCCCGGAAATTGAACCGAAACTGATGATTGTGAATGTACATGCCCGGGGCAATCTTGCTGTTGACGAGAAAGATGCCTTGACCCGCCAGGTTGAGAATCGGGTTCTGGCCTTGGGAGCCGAAACGGGCGAGTTTAAATCTGTTTATGTATCCAGCGGCAATTTTCCGGTTCGGGATGACGAAGCAGAAGACGTCATCGGTAAGATATCGATTGAATTTAAGGACTGGGAGTTGCGGCGCCCGGCGGCGGATATCAAGGCAGATATTCGCGAGCGCACCGCCGATCTGGCTGGAATTATTGTTGAGGTCCGTGAAGAGGAATCCGGTCCTCCGGTCGGGAAACCAATCCAGATTCAATTAACGGCCCGGAATATTGACCTGTTGGATGAAGCTGTCATACAGGTTCGCGAAAAACTGGACAGTATCGACGGGCTGACCGATATCGAAGATTCAAGGCCCATTCCGGGTATCCAATGGGAATACAAGGTTGATCGGGCGCAGGCATCGAAGTTTGGCGCCAGTATCGGTGTTCTGGGAAGCTTTATTGAACTGGTGACAAATGGCCTGAAGATTTCTGATTATCGCCCTGATGACAGCGATGAAGAGGTCGATATTGTCGCCCGGTTCCCGGAGCAGTTCCGGTCCATAGATCAGTTGGACCGGTTGCGTGTGACGACGGAGTCCGGGCGCATTCCTGCTGGGAATTTTGTTACGCGCACGGCCCAGCCCAATACCGGTATTCTGCGCCGTGTTGATGGATCCCGCATTGGGTTCGTCCGTGCAGATGTGGCGGAAGGACTGTTGCCCGATACAATTGTGAAGGATTTGCGGGAGTGGTTTGAATCACGCCCCCTGAAAGATGGGGTCTTTGTGGAATTCAAGGGTGAGGACAAAGAACAGCAGGAGGCTCAGGACTTCCTGGTCAAGGCCTTTGCCGTCGCGCTGTTCCTGATGGCGATCATTCTTGTGACCCAGTTCAACAGCTTCTTTTCAGCCTTCCTGATCCTGTTTGCAGTCATCATGTCGACTGCTGGGGTTCTGATCGGCCTGATGGTTATTTCCCAGCCCTTTGGCATCGTTATGAGTGGAATTGGCGTCATCGCCCTGGCTGGGATTGTCGTGAATAACAACATCGTGTTGATTGATACATTTGATCAATTGAAGAAATCGTCCGCCACGGTGCGGGATGCGATACTGCGGACCGGGGCACAGCGCCTAAGGCCAGTGATGCTGACAACGGTGACGACGATCCTGGGACTGTTGCCTATGACAATGCAGGTCAATATTGACTTTGTAACCCGTCATGTGTCGCATGGGGCACCGTCAACACAGTGGTGGGTGCAATTGTCTACGGCGATTGTATTTGGTCTCGCCTTTGCGACATTGTTGACCCTGGTTGTCACACCCTGCTGGCTGCAAATGCGCGACAATTTAAGCCGCCGGTCCAAACGCACCCAAACACCTGAAAACAGGGAAGACGTGGTATCTGGGGATAAACCTGGCGTCCCGGCTGAATAGGGCTTTTGGTAGAACCATTATGTGTGAACTCATACGAGTGCATGATGCTGTAACATCAGAATTCAACAGTGACGGGGCGTTCCAGTAATTTTCCAATCGCTTCGTCAATGTCGACATCGCCCCCAAGGATTGAATTGACGGCCTGGGCGATGGGCATTTCAATGCCCGCACGCGCTGCCAGGGCAACAACGGCCTGGGCTGTCCAGTATCCTTCGGTCACGGCGCTGCGCTGGGACAGGGTTGATTGCGCGGACCGGCCTTCCCCCAGCGCGATGCCAAAAGAAGTGTTCCGGGATGTTGCACTCATCGCGGTTAAGATTAAGTCCCCGGCGCCGGACAGGCCCATGACGGTTTCCGCCCGTCCTCCTTCGGCCACGGCCAGGCGCATCATTTCCGCCAGGCCCCGACTGACCAGGGCAGCGCGGGCATTTTCCCCCAGGCCGCGCCCGGTCGCGATCCCCGCTGCAACGGCGACGACGTTCTTCACGGCACCACCGATTTCCGCGCCTATCGGGTCGTCCGACAGATAGGCGCGCAGGCTGCCGGATCCAACGGCGGTCTGGATAATTTCAGCGGCTTTAAGATCCTGTGCCGCCAGTGTTATCGCCGTGGGCAATCCCTTTGCGACCTCTCCGGCGAAGGTCGGTCCAGAGAAAATACAGGCCCGCGCAGCAGGAATTTCTTCCGCCAGGACTTCCGACATACGCTTCAGGCTTTTGCGTTCCACACCTTTTGCACAAATCGCAATGGGCATGCCTGAAGGCACATGGGCGGCGACTGCCCGGGCGACGGATCGCAGGGCCTGGGCGGGGACCGCGATTAGGATACAGTCTGCACCCGACACGGCAAAGGCCAAGTCTGTTCCGGCGGTAATGCCGCGCGCCAGGGGGATACCTGGCAGGCGGATGGGGTTTGACCCGTCTTGAATACAAGCCGCTGTTTCGGCGTCGCGGACCCAGACATGGACCGGATGACCCGCCCGGCGTGCAACACAGGCCAGGGCAGAGCCCCAGGCACCGCCCCCTAAAATTGCGACATGGCCTGACATTCTTGGTTCCTCACACAGATAATTCGAACGCAACTGATTTCATCACCGTCAGGATGTAGCCTATGACGTCCGGATGCGCTACAGGTTCTCTTGGCATTTGTCTCATTTGGGCATGATAATCCATGTCCTGGTTTACTGTGTGAGGTTTGTTTTATGAGCAAGACTGTACCGACTTCCGTCACCCTTGGCACGCGGGGCTCACCCCTGGCGTTGTTGCAGACCTATGATGTTCGCGATCGATTGATTGCGGCAAATCCCGGTTTGACGGTCGAAATCGCTGAAATCACGGTGGTTGGCGACCAGATTCAAGATCGGGCCTTGGCGGAGGTTGGGGGTAAGGGGTTGTTCACCAAAGAACTGGATCGCGCCATTATGGATGGCCGGTGTGATGCGGCGGTCCATTCGATGAAGGATGTTGAAACCTGGCTGTCCGAGGGAATATCGCTGACATGTGTTTTGAAGCGGGAGGATGTCCGCGATGCCTTTTTAAGCCATAAGGCCGATAGTCTGGAGGCCTTGCCGCCCGGATCCAAAGTTGGAACATCCTCTCTGCGTCGGAAAGCTCAGATTCTGGCAAAGCGCCCGGATTTAGAAGTCGTCTTGTTCCGGGGCAATGTGCAAACCCGTCTGCGCAAGCTGGAAGAAGGCGTCGCCGATGCGACTTTGCTGGCAATGGCAGGGCTGAATCGTTTGAGCATGGCGCATCTGGCAACGGCCCCGCTGGCGGTCGAAACCCTGTTGCCAGCCTGTGCCCAGGGTGCGGTGGGGGTCACGATTGCCAGCGCGCGATCTGATTTGGCCCAATTGTTCGCCCCGTTGAATCATGGTGAAAGCCAGCTTCGGGTTCATGCGGAACGGGCCTTTCTGGATGTCCTGGATGGCAGTTGCCACACGCCCATTGCCGGTCTTGCTGAAATCAGTGGGTCGACGGTTCGGTTTCGGGGCCTGGTTGCCCGGGAAGATGGCGCGCGCCTGTTGACGGTGGAACGGTCAGGGCCCGTGGATCAGGCTGTCACCCTGGCGCAGGACGCCGGGCATGCCCTGTTGAAAGAGATGGGTGATGGTTTCTTCGACTGATCTGGATGTCGCGCAGGTGGACCGCCCCCTGATCCTGATTACCAGACCGGTAGAGGATGCGACTGGATTGGTCGATGCCTTGCGGGCAGAGGGATTTGATGCGCTGGTCGAACCGATGCTGCGGATTGAGCCTGTCTCCGATGTCGTGGTTGATCTGACGGATTGCCGCGTGATTCTGTTTACATCCGCGAATGGCGTTCGGGCCTTCGCCAGGATCAGTTCGGTGCGCAACCTACCAGTCGTGACGGTTGGTGCCAGCAGTGCCCAGGCCGCAACCGAGGCAGGGTTTGAGGATATTGAGGCATCCGGCGGCGATGTGGAGGCCTTGATAGAGACCGTGCGCGCGCGCTTTCCGGTTCAAGGCGGCGCCCTGTTTCATGCGGCGGGCTCTGTTACGGCGGGTGATTTAAAGGGTGATTTGGAATCGCTGGGCTACACGGTCAAGCGTGTTGCCCTATATCGATCCGTAAAAACACAGGCGTTCAGCGAAGCCTGTCGCTCGGCATTGGATACGGGGCGCATTGCTGCGGTGACATTTTTTTCTCCCCGAACGGCGGAGTCGTTTGTTACTGTACTTCAAGGCGAAGGACGTGCACCCTGTGCGCGTACGGTTTCGGCGGTTTGCTTAAGTGACGCTGTTGCGCAGGCTGCGGCGCGAATAGAATGGTTGGGGATCAAGCGTGCGGCAACACCCGATACGCCCGCCCTGATCGCAGAGATCAAGGCCTTGTTTGGGGTCGGAAATCAACTGGGTAGGATGATGACAATGGCTGACGACAAGAAAAGCGACGAGGGTGTTGATGAAAAGAATGCCCCCGAAATCAGTACCCCTGAAACCGATTCGAATGAGGATGATGCATCTATTGACGTCGCAGAAGCGGTCAGTGATTTTGATACCGATGCCGTAATTGATGCTTTTGGGGGTATTCGCCCCATGGCAAACAAGCTGGATGTCGCGGTCAGTACGGTACAGGGATGGAAGAACCGGGGCCATATCCCGGAAAACCGGTGGCGCGATATCATAACCGCCGCCTCGGCCCATCAGATTGACCTCAGTGTCGCCATGCCTGCGGAAAAGCGCCCAACCGCATCTGATCCGGAGGCGTCTGAACCGGCGGTGTCTGAACCAGTGATGTCTCCCTGGACTGAAGACGCGGGGGGGCAGGCTGCAGAGGCGACGCCTGATGAAGCACTGGATGATGAAGATCGTCCCGATGCTGAACAACAATCAGATGCTCCATCGCAATCAACACCGACGGCCGCCTCTGGCGCAGGTGAGTCTGGCCCCAACAGTTCAGGAAAGCTCGCTTTGTTGGTCGCCGGTGTGGCGCTCGTCGCGGTTGTTGCACGGCCCGTCTGGGGCCCCTATGTCGATACACATCTGGCGCAGTATGTGGAGCCGCCCGCGGTGGCAGTTTCCGGGGATATCCCCTCTGATATAGAGGCGACGCTCTCCTCGATTTCTGATCGATTGTCACAGGTAGAGTCACGCCCGGTCGCGACGGGGGATGGCGCGGTCGTCCCAGGGGACATTTCCAGCCGATTGGACAGTCTGGAAAATGATGTTGAGGCATTAAGTGATGCGGCAGAATCCTTGCAGGCGATCCGTGAAGAAACGGCTAATGCCCTGACGGAAACGCGCAATGCCCTTGCCGCATCGGTCGAACGGGATGAGACAACCCGCGCCCGCCTGTTGGAGCGTATGGGCGTTATTGAAAGCATGCTGGAACAGGTCAGCAAAGAGGCAGAGCGTGCCACGGCTGGTCTGGCCGGCGTGGATGCGAAAGCGGCACAGAATGCAGAAGATATCGCAGCTCTGAAAGCCCGCCCCGCTCTGGAAGGCGCAGCCCAGGCCGGTCTTGCTTTGGCCGTTGGCGATGTAGAATCCGCTTTATCTGCGGGCCGTCCGTTTACTCATGCCCTGGATCGGTTGACTGGTTTGGCCAGGGGTGATGCGGCTATCAAGAGTGCCGTTGCCGAATTGCAGCCCTATGCCACCCGGGGTGTGGTAACCCGTGCGGCGTTGATGTCTGCTTTTCAGCAGAATGCACCCGCGATGCAGTCCGAGGTCAACCGCACCGATGGCGATGTCCTGGATGTTTTGATGGAGGGGGCGCGGTCCCTGGTTTCCATCCGCAAGAAAGGGGAAGCTGCAGATGCCCCGCCAGTCAGCCGCGCAGAAGCCGCATTGAACAGGGGGGATCTGGCCAGCGCTGTCGCCGCCCTGTCCCAGGGACGGGAAACGTCTGAAACCATCGCGGCCTGGCTGAATGAGGCTGAGGCGCGATTGGCGGCTGAGGCTGCATTGACGGATTTGCGCGATGCTGTTGCTGCGGGACTGGCGATTGCCCCTGCCCCTGCGACATCACCTGAACCCGAACCTGCCAAATCGGGAGATCCGTCATGACGTGGCGCGTATTTTTCTTTCTGATCAAGATTGGTGTCCTTGGTGCCTTGGCTGTGTTCTTTGCGACGAATCCAGGACGTGTATCCTTTGACTGGCAGGGCTGGGCGGTTGATATGCCAGTCGGGGTTTTTGCCCTGATCGTGCTGTTGTTTGTTTTGCTGTTGGTCTATGCAGAGCGGATTCGCCAGACTGTGTTTCGCTTCCCCGGTCGATGGCGCGCCCATCGCAAAGCCATTCGGGAAATGAAAGGGTATCGCGCCCTGACTCTGGGCATGGTTGCTGTTGCAGCCGGCGACGCTGTTGAGGCAAAGCGCCAATCCCGACGGTCCACGGATCTATTGACCCAGGCGCCGCTGACGAAATTGTTGCAGGCCCAATCCGCCCAGTTGAACGGCGATAATCAGGCAGCGACAAAGTATTTCGAAGATATGCGTGGCAATCCGGAAGTGTCCTTCCTGGGCATTCGGGGATTGATGACACAGGCCTTGCGCGACGGAGATTCCGAACGCGCGCTGGCTTTGGCGGAAGATGCGCGCAAGCTGCGGCCATCGGCGAAATGGGTGCTGTTGGAATTGTTGGACCTGCAAATGGAAGCCGGTTTCTGGAATCGCGCTCTGGCGACGCTGGAAGATGCGGAAAAAACCGGGGCATTATCTACCGAGGAAGCAAAACCATTGCGGGCACGCCTGTCCCTGCGTCAGGCCGCGCGCCTTAAGGAGTCCGGTCAGAATGGGGACGCGCTGAAAATTGTCAAAAAGGCGATGAAGGCAGATCCGTCCAATGACGCTGCCGTTGCCTTGGCTGCCGATTTGATGCAGCAGGGCAACGATACCCGAAAGGCGGAAAAACTGATCGAGTCCGCCTGGAAACAACAGCCCACGCCGGTTCTGGCACAGGCATACCGCAATTTGGCGGCAAGTGATGCCACCCCGATTGCAAAGGTGAAACGGTTTGAGACTTTGCTGTCGCTGTCACCGGATGCGGCGGAAAGTCATATCGCTTTAGCCGATGCGGCCCTGGATGCCTCCCTGTGGGGGGAGGCCCGCACCCATTTGGCGAAGGCGACGGATATCCTGGGGGATCCTGTTCCGCCAGTTCTGTGTCGCCTATGGGCGCGGCTTGAAGAGGCTGAACATGGTGATCTGACGGCGGCGCATCGATGGTTGAAAAGGGCGTCGGAAGCGGAATCCAAGATACAGGTCGAACCTGATCTTAAGGTTCCAGCACGACTGAATGACATCGCCTCCGTTCAGGGGACGGATCTGGAACGGCGCTCACTGTAATCAATCAAGTTCCTGCGACCATCATGCCGTCTATGCGAATGGTCGGCGCGTTGGTGGCGTATTTGAAATCCAGATCATCCGCTGGCGTCATCGCCAGGAACATGTCCATTAGATTGCCAGCAATGGTGACTTCGTTCACCGGATAGGCGATCTGTCCGTTTTCGATCCAGAAGCCGGAAGCCCCGCGGCTATAGTCACCGGTCACCATATTCACGCCCATACCCATCACTGAGGTGATATAGAACCCGCTTTTGATGTCGGATATTAAGTCTGTTGGGGAAACGGTGCCAGGCTCCAGATGCAGATTGGTGGTCGATGGTGATGGGGGGCTGCTGGTGCCGCGACTGGCGTGCCCCGTCGATGTTAACCCCAACTGCCGGGCCGCGCGCAAATCCAGAATCCAGGTTTGTAGAACGCCATTTTCAACCAGATTGCGGCGCTTGTTTGCCAGACCTTCCGCATCAAAGGGTTTGGACGCCAGGCCGCGCGCACGGTGGGGATCATCGACAATGGTAATTCCCGATGACATGACTGCCTGACCCATTTTGTCTTTCAGGAAGGAGGTGCCCCTGGCAATCGCAGCCCCGTTGATTGCACTGGTCAGGTGGCGCACCAACCCTCCGGAAACGCGGGGGTCGAACACGACCGGCACCTTTGCCGAAGGGGGCTTGCGCGCGCCAAGTTTCTTTAAGGCGCGGTCTGCTGCGCTGCGGCCAATTTCTACCGGATCGGTCAGGTCAGATCCGAATATTGCGCTGGAATAGTCATAATCTGATTCCATGGCAGTACCGGTTCCTGCCAGAACGGACACGGCAATGCTGTGATTGCTGCCTTGATAGCGCCCGGCAAAACCATTGCTGGCGGCCAATGCGATGCGGGATTGGCCCCAGGAGGCCTCTGCCCCTTCAGAATTGGTGATCCCGGCGACGGCCAGGGCCGCATCTTCTGTTTCCGTCGCCCGGGCGATCAGGGTCTCGGCGCTGGGTTCCACTGGATCAAACATTTCCAGCTTTGGATAAGTGTCGCCAACGATCTGATCGGGATCTGCGATGCCACAAAAGCTGTCTTCCGGGACGGTTTTAGCCATGGCGATGGCACGCTCCACCAACAGCGCCAATCCGTCCGGTTTCCAGTCATTGGAAGAAACTATCGCCTGGCGCTTGCCAATCAGCACCCGCAAGCCAAGGTCCTGGGATTCCTGACGTTCCAGCTTTTCTGTTTTACCAAGCCGCTGGGCGTGGCTGATGCTGGTCGACAGTCCGGCGACCGCATCCGCTGAATCGGCGCCTGCTTTCAGGGCGCGCTCAACAAGGTCTTGAATCAGGACAAGCGGATCGGTCTCAACGGTCATGGTATGTCTTTCTATTTTCTGGGCTGTGCACTTGGGTGGATCAGCGTGTCAGTCTTGTAGCAGGCTAAGCAGGGCAATGAAAAGCAGTGCCACCATTCCCAGGCCAGCACCGATCATTTGCATCCGCGCCCGCCTTAGATTGGGCGATAAATCGGTCATTTCCTCCGGGTCCCGGCGCCAGTCCAGTTTGGATTCCGAATCATCACTGTTGCGCGCCAACAGTCGTATTCCAATCGTCATGACGATCAAAAAGACCAGTGTCAGAAGAATTATCCAGACAGGCAGGCCCAGCAGAATTGAAACTTTATCCAGGCTGCGTGCAATGGCGTCCGGCATCGCCTGTATCCCTTATTCGCGATTAAGCGCGCGATGACCGATGTCGCGGCGACAGAACCCTTCCGGCCATTCAATCAGGTCAACTGCGGCATAGGCGCGGTTTCTTGCCTCGGTAATTGTCGGTGCCATCGTCGTCACGGTCAGCACACGGCCCCCGGTTGCGATCAGCTCCCCGGCGTCATTGCGCGCGGTTCCGGCATGAAACACGACGACGTCGGGTGCGGCCGCTGCGCCCTCTATATTGCGGATCACGGTGCCTTTTTGATAGGTGCCGGGATAACCCTGACTGGCCAGCACAACGGTCATGGCAGACTGCGCGTGCCAGCGCAGATCAAAATTGCGCAATGTGCCATTGGTCGTTGCCAGCAGGGCAGGCAGCAAATCTGATTGCAGGCGCATCATCAGGACCTGGCATTCCGGATCTCCGAACCGGACATTATACTCAATCACCCGGGGACCGGTTTTTGTGATCATCAAGCCGATGAAAAGCACGCCCTGGAAGGGGGCGCCTTCTGCTCGCATTGCATCGATTGTCGGGGTCAGAATCTCCCGGATGATTCGGGCTTCCATCTCTGGCGTACAAACAGGTGCCGGGGAATAGGCACCCATGCCGCCGGTATTGGGCCCGGTATCACCGTCGCCTACACGCTTATGATCCTGGGCAGATGCCAAGGGCAGTGCCGTTGCACCATCCGCCAGCGCAAAGAAGGACAGTTCTTCCCCTTCCATGAATTCCTCGACGACCACTTCCGTCCCAGCGGTACCAAAGATGCCGTTCACCATGGCAGCATCCACCGCATCCAATGCCTCCTGGACGGTCATTGCGACGGTGACGCCCTTTCCGGCGGCCAGGCCATCGGCCTTTACAACAATCGGGGCACCCTGGGAACGGATATAGTCCTTGGCAGTCTGCGCATCGGTAAACCGACCATAGGCGGCGGTTGGAATATTGTATTTTGCACAGATGTCTTTGCTAAACCCCTTGGATCCTTCCAGCGCGGCGGCGGCGGCACTGGGCCCGAAGACGGCAATATCTTTCGCGCGCAGGCGATCTGCCAGACCATCCACTAAGGGCCCTTCGGGACCGACGACGACAAAATCAATCGCCTCTTGCGCAATCAGGGCCTCAATTCCGTCAAAATCATCGACGGCGACCGGGCGGCATTGGGCATCCTGGGCGATACCTGCATTGCCCGGCGCACAGAACAATGCGTCACACAGAGGCGATGCCGCAAGGGCCCAACATAATGCGTGCTCACGCCCTCCAGAGCCGATGACAAGACAACGCATATGGTTTCTCCCAATCTAAATGCGGTTGGACGTCGACGTTGATCAGGCGCGCCGACCCAGCATGGAACACGATGACGGCGGGCCGATCTGGCACCGCCGTCTTCGGACCTTGGATCATGCGATCATTGCACCGCTGTGATCCGTTTCAGCCGGTATGTCTGGTTCCGGCACCTGCGGGGACATGCTGGCGGAATCAGGCCCGAAGAATCCCGGAATAGCATTTTCCCCGGCATTGACAAACCGTCTTAACCCGCGCCCGACAATTCGTAACGTCATCAAGCCGGATTCCTGCTTGGTTTCAACCTGTAGTACCCCGCCCCCGGGGCGATGAACCGGACGCGGTGGGTATCCCAGGAACCGCAGTATTTCATAGTATCCAGGACAGTCGACCAAGATGATATCGCCTGGTTCAAAGGGATCAGAAAGCCTTGCAAAAAATCGCGGTTTTATCATCACATCAAGTATATGATTGGTACAATGATAGCTCCAAATCGAAATTCCATTATTTGAAACTAGTTTTTTCAGGCCACTCTTTTGTGCGCGAAGTGTCATTTTACCCTCTCCCTTTAGATTGCAAAGATAAGTATCTACTAGAAAATGTTGAAATATCATGCAAGAGAATTGAATAATATAAGCACGTAAAAGTTGTATAATTGATGTTAAAATTTAACACACAAAAGAAAGACCATTTAAGCGTGCATAAATTTCCACCAAACAAGTGATTTAATCTTGGCGCGGTGCATGTCATTCTAAGGGCGCTATGATGCGCAATGTCCAAGAACTCTCTGTGTCCGAACTTTCCCAGGCGCTGAAGCGTACGGTGGAAGATGCCTATTCTCTTGTCCGGGTTCGGGGGGAAATTTCGGGCTTCAAAAGGGCGGCCTCCGGCCATTTGTATATGGCACTGAAGGATCAGGACGCAGTGATCGATGCTGTCTGTTGGCGGGGCAGTGCGGGCAAGCTGGATATTCGACCGGAAGACGGCATGGAAGTCATCGCGACGGGCCGCCTGACGACCTATCCCGGGCGGTCGAAATATCAGATCGTCATTGATCATATAGAACTGGCGGGCGAGGGCGCGCTGCTGAAATTATTAGAAGAACGCAAGCGTCGCCTGGCCGAAGAAGGACTGTTCGATGCAAGCCGCAAACGGGCCTTGCCGTTCCTGCCCGAGGTGATTGGTGTGATCACATCGCCGACCGGGGCGGTGATCCGCGATATACTGCACCGGTTGGCCGACCGGTTTCCGCGCCATGTCTTGTTGTGGCCGGTATTGGTTCAGGGGGACGGTGCAGCAGCGCAGGTGGCGGCTGCGATCGAAGGGTTCAATGCCATTACCCCTGGCGGTGCAATCCCCCGCCCGGATGTCCTGATCGTTGCGCGGGGCGGCGGCTCTTTGGAGGATTTGTGGAGCTTCAATGAGGAAATAGTTGTGCGCGCGGCCGCTGCCAGTGACATCCCGCTGATTTCCGCTGTCGGGCATGAGACGGATACAACATTAATCGATTATGCCAGCGACAAACGTGCACCAACGCCAACCGCCGCTGCGGAAATCGCTGTGCCGGTTCGGTCGGAATTAATGGCGGATCTAGCAGGGTTCACGCATCGGATGATTCAATCCGGTACCCGGAATATCGAAAACCGGACTCGGTTTGTGGAAAGCTTGGCGCGGGGATTGCCCCAGCCCCGTCGATTGATGGAACCGGCCATGCAGCGACTGGATGATCTGACAGAACGGCTGGATCAATCCACCCCCCGTTTGGTGCGGGCGGCAGAAGAGCGGTTGCAGACCCGCGTTGCGCGGTTGCGGTCCCCTGCAGAACTGGTGTCCCGTGCGATGGCACAGGTTTCTGACCAGGGACAGCGTCTTCACGGCACGACACAGGCGATTTTCGCCAGGGCGGATCGTAAGGCGCTGGAAATGCGTGCAGGCGACAGAATACAGGCAGCGATGGACCGCCGCCTTACCGGCTGGCAGGATCGTGTATCGCGCGCAGGATCGGCGGTTGAGGCACTCAGCTATAAGGGAACACTGGCACGAGGCTATGCCATTGTGCGGGGCGCTGATGGCGGATTGATCACCAAAGGGGATGCGGTGCGCAGCGGCATGGCTGTTGAGATTGAGTTTCAGGAAGATACGCGTGTCTCTGCCCTGGTCACAGACGGGGCAAGTGTCGCCCCTGCTGGCAAGGGTGAAAAATCCAGGAAACCGGCAAAAACGCCGATCCCGACCTCTGTCCAACCGGAGTTGTTTAAATGATATCTCCATTCGCTCGCCGGATTCTTTTTGTTTTCGCTCTCTTCCTGCCAATAACGGGATATGCGCAACAAACACTTTCGCTGGATGGTACCCTGATCCAGGGTGGCTTTGCCAAAGGGACAGTCCCGCCGGGCAGTCAGGTGCGCTATGACGATCATGATGTGATCGTCGGGCCGGATGGTCGTTTTCTGATTGGCTTTCACCGTGATGAACCCGCCGATACCGTCTTGACCGTGGTCCTGCCCGATGGCACCGAACAGCGTTATCCAATGAATATCCAGTCCCGTGAGTATGATGTTCAGCGGTTGGATGGATTGCCGGAAGAGAAAGTAACACCCCCCCAGGAAGTGCTGGACCGAATTGCTGCTGAAGCGGCAAAAGTTCGGGCTGCACGGGCGCAGAACAGCCCGGAAACCTGGTATGACAGTGGCTGGATCTGGCCAGCGCGGGGACCAATTACCGGTGTGTTTGGCAGCCAAAGAATACTGAATGGTGAACCAAGACAGCCGCATTATGGCGTTGATGTCGCAGCCCCGGAGGGCAGTCCCGTTGTCGCGCCTGCGGATGGGGTTGTGACCCTGGTGGAACCGGACCTGTATTTCTCAGGCGGGACACTGATGATTGACCATGGGCGGGGGCTGGCGTCCACCTTCCTGCATTTGAAAAGCATTTCAGTCGCGCTTGGGCAACAGGTCAAACAGGGTGATGAAATAGGCACTGTCGGCGCGACGGGCCGCGCCACCGGGCCGCATTTGGATTGGCGTATCAATTGGTTTGACAATCGGCTGGACGCAACCCTGTTCGTGGGGCCGATGCCGAAAGATTTCTAGCTCATCTCAGGGCAGGCGGGTAATGCGATAGGAAAGCGGCCAGAAGATCGTCTTCTTGTCACCCGGCGCGCCCCATACCGAAGCGAGGCCTTGCCGCAGGATCGGCAGCGGGTCTTCGCCACACTGGCCGCGATATTCTTTCACCGCTGACCATGTTCCAGCATAGCCAACCAATTGCTCAAGGTCCCACCGAACCTCAATTTTCATCTCTGGTCCGGGCTCTTCCGGGAAGGGAAAATCAAGTGATTGATAGCCGGTTTCGACATGTCGGCGGTCTGCGGGCCAATAGGGGCCAACGGTTGTGGTGTAAAAATCCTGCAGCGCCCTATTTGCGGCGGGGTCGACAATTTGTGTCGGACGATAGGTGATCAGCGCCAGCACCGCACCAGGGACTGCGACACGGCGGACTTCCCCGTAAAAACGAGGCAGGTCAAACCAATGCGCGGCTTGTGCGGCGATGATCAAATCGACGCTGTGATCCTGCAGAATGGGCGCATGCTCTGCAGGGGCTGTGCCATACGTGACATTGGGAAATTGTGGTGCAGTCGACAACTGTGCCGCACTGGGATCGGTTGCGACAACCCTGTCGAACAGGCGCGCCAGATGTCTGGTCGCCTGACCACCCCCGCATCCACAATCCCAGGCCAGCCGCCGTTGCGGTGCGCGGGCCGCTAAATCATCGAATAGAGTGGGCGGATAGTCGGGGCGAAACTTGGAATAGTCTATTGCCGTGCTGGAAAAGTGATCCTTGAAAGGGCTCTTTGTCATTCCAGGACTCCGGTGCGGGGCTCACTCGGCCAGCGTTTATGCAGCCAGAACCATTGACCGGGCCGTTCGCGGATCCAAGCTTCCAGCAGCGTATTATATTGTACCAGAATGGCACGCACTTTGGCTTGTCTATCGTCTGTATCAGGCGCAACAAGGGGTGGGTGAATGGTCACCCGGAACCGGGTATCCTCAATGCGTTCAATCCGTACCGGCAGAATTGGCGCGCCCTGGCGCAGGGCCATTTCAATGGGCGCACTTGCCGTCATAGCCTCGCGCCCGAAGAAAGGGACTGCCATCCCTTCATTCAGCTTTTGATCCAGCAACAGGGCCAGGGGTCGCCCTTCCTTCAGCGTCATAACAGCATCGCGCATGCCACTGCGCCCTTTTGGCAGCAGTTTCCCGGTAAAGCCGCTGCGGATATCGCGAAAGTATCGATCCATCCAGGGATTATCCGCCGGGCGATAGATGGCGGTCATAGGACATCCATGCTGGCTTGCAACGGTTGTTGCCAACTCCCAATTCGCCATATGGGCGGAAACCATCATAAAAGCGCCCTTGCGCTTTGCTTCCCACAGATGTTCCAGACCAATTGTTTCAATAGGGCCGTCGGGATCCAAGACATTCAGATTGTTTGCGTGTGGAAACTCCCCGGCCCCCCGCCCCAGATTGTCCCAAACTTCCCAAACGGTCGCATCAATCTTGGCCTTACCCCAATCTGGAAAAGCCTGCGCCAGATTGCGGCGGGCGATCTTGTCTGCTTTCAGAAAGGGGCCGACCAGACGAAACAATCGCCCCCCTATTGCGGAGGCAACGGTTCTTGGCAGCGCCGCCAAAAGCGCCAGTACGGCACGTGCCATACAGTATTCGATGTAATAGGTGACGGCGCGAAAGGTGCCCCGGCGCTGTTGCGCTTGCTTAAACAGCATGCGCGTGCCCCTGTGTCAGAAGAGACAAAGGATCAACACTGGGCGGCCAGTCCAAAGTGATTGGGACCGAAACCACCTGGCTGCGAAACGCTGCTGGAAGTCGGACTGCGTCTTTCTCTGTCGTCACCAGGGTTCCCCCCAGCGTTTGGGCCTGTTTCTCAAGTGCCTCAATGTCCTGTGAACTAAAATCATGATGGTCCGGGAACTCTTGCGTCAGAAGCAGGTCCAGATCAAGCCCCCGAAGGGTTGCAAAGAATTTCTCCGGCCGCCCAATTCCAGCAAAAGCGATGCATTTTGCCCCAATCGGCAGTGCATCAGGTCGATCCGCCACCACATGAACCGACAGGATCGGACCATGGAATCCGCTCAGATCCCTTTTCAGATGCGGCGCGGCCTGATCCCCAAGAATAAGCACTGCGTTTGTCCGGGCCAGCGCGGACGCAACCGGTTCACGCAAGGGGCCGGCTGGAAAGACACAGCCATTACCAAACCCAACCGCGCCATCGACCACCAGCAGGGATGCCGTTTTGTGCAGGCTTGGATTCTGGAATCCATCGTCCATGATTAAATGCGTTGCACCAGCCTTATGGGCCATGCGTGCGGATGCGACGCGGTCTGCCCCGATCCAGGTGGGCGCGATCCGGGCCAGCAACAGTGGTTCATCCCCGACTTGTGCAGCGCTGTGATGGGCCGGATCCACCCGCAGCGGGCCTGAAGCACTGCCGCCATAGCCGCGGGACAGAAAATGCGGTTGCGCGCCCTGCTCGATCAACCGCTGTGCCAGATCCAGGGAAACGGGCGTCTTGCCAGCGCCCCCCAGAGTCACATTTCCGATACAATAGACGGGTATGTCCATTCTGACGGGGGAAATGTATCGATGGCGCAGGGCGCTAACGCCGCTCCAGATCAGGGATGTCGGCCACAGCAGCCGTGACAGAATGCCGGGATCAGATTGAGACCAGAAATCCGGCGCATGCATCACCTATCCCCTTTCGGGCGGGGTGTGACGGGGGGTAAAACCGGCTCCAGTCTGGCCAGGACACGAAGGGCGGTCCCTTCCCCCTCCTGTGCAACCCGTTGTGCGGCAATGACCAGTTGATTGCGGGCCTGATCATCGGTCAGCAGTCGGGCAACGTGATCTGCCAGGTCTTGTGCATTCGCTACGGTGACGGCGCCCTTTGCGGCATCCAGATCTGCGGCAACCGTGCTGAAATTAGCCATGTCTGGCCCGTATAGGGGCGCACAGCCCAGCCGGGCGGCCTCGATGGGATTGTGACCCCCATGATTGCCCTGCAGGCTGCCCCCGATAAAGGCAACCCGCGCCAGTCGGAAAAACAGGCCCAATTCGCCCAGCGTGTCGGCAACCAGAATATCGGTTTCGCCCGATATCGTTTGACCCATGCTGCGCTGGGCCACCTTAAGGCCGCGCCGGGTCAGGCGTTCAGATATCTCACCGCCCCGTTTTGGATGGCGGGGAACCAGGATTGTGACCACGGATGGGACGGTTTCACGCAGTTTCTCGTGGGCTTCCGCAACGATATCTTCCTCCCCGGGATGGGTGCTGGCTGCCAGCCAGACAGGTCGACCATCCAGCACAGCCTGTTCAGCCGACAAGGCATCCGCATCAGCAGGCAGTGCCGCAACGGATAATTTCAGATTCCCAACACATTCCGCCTGATATGCGCCCAGATCCTTTAGGTGATCCGCATCGGCCGGGGATTGTGCCAGGCAGGGGGAAAATCCGGCCAGCAAATCGGCGGCAATGCCAGGTATGCGCCGCCATCGGGCCAGACTGCGTTTGGAAACCCGGCCATTGACCAGGGCGACAGGCTTGCCAGCGGCCCGCATTTCCCAGATCAGGGCAGGCCAGAATTCGGATTCCACCCAAATCCCGGCATCAGGTTTCCAATGGCTCAGAAAGGACGCGACCCAGGCGGATCGATCGACCGGCACGAATTGATGCATCGCCCGGGCCGGCAGTTTGTCGGCCATCAGACGGGCACTGGTCACGGTGCCGGTGGTCAACAGAACATGCCCGTTGGGATCCCGTTCCAATAACAGATCGATTAAGGGCAGGGCTGACATGGCCTCCCCATTGCTGGCGGCATGAATCCAGATCAACGGTCCTTTAGGGCGGGGCAGCGTCGCCTTTCCCTGGCGTTCGCAAAAGCGATGGGGGTCTTCTTTTCCTTCGGCCAGGCGCTGTTTCATGTAACGCGCGATAAATGGGGCCGCCAGGACTGTGCTGATGCGATACAGGCTGCGGGCGATCATGGCACATGCCCCATATCCCGGTCGCAAGACGCAGTCAGATCCTGCAGGGTTGTGTGAAGCATTTGGCGATACCGTTCCCGGGTTTCTGCATCCGGCTTGGCAGGCAAGATGATGGCCTCTCCCCATCGGCAGATTCCCCGATTAAACGGCAAGGGGACCTGGAAACGGTCCCATGTATTCAGCATGCGGCGTTTCTTAACAGCGTAACTGACCGGGACGATTGGAACGCCCGCCATCGCGGCAATGAAGATAATGCCTTCCTTCACCTCCAAGGCGGGACCGCGCGGGCCATCGGGCGTAATGCCGACATGGCCCCCCGCTTTCAATCGCTTGATTATCACGCGGGTGGCTTTGGCACCGTCCTTACTGTCAATGGGAATACCATCAAAACCAAAACGCTCCATCGTATCCAGGACCAGCCGACCATCGCGATGACCAGACGTGACCACACATAACTGATCGGCTTTTTCCGCATAGGCATAGGGCATCATGCAGATACGATTATGCCATAATGCAATGATATAGGGCTTCCCCTCGGCAAACAGACGGTCCCGCGCCTCGGTTCCTTCCACGGTCCATTGGGTCGTCAGTCGCACAAAGCGGATATAGGCCGCCAGCAGACTGCAGATCAATCTGTGTACCCATGCCTGTTTGGAAAGAGCCTTGATCAGTGACATGGTTGCCCTAATCCTGAGCCACGGCAACGCTGGGGGCGGATGGCTGTTCTTCACTCTGTTCTTTGGGTTGGTCTTGGAACTGAATCTTCGACAGGCGGGCATACAGGCCGTCCTGTGAGATCAATTCTGCATGGCTGCCGGTTTCGACAACTTTTCCTTTATCCAGGACATAAATGCGATCAGCGCGCCGGATGGTAGCCAGGCGGTGGGCAATGACAATCGTGGTGCGCCCAATCATCAGGCGGGACAGGGCTTCCTGTACCTTTTGTTCGGATTCCGCGTCCAGGGCCGATGTTGCTTCGTCCAGCAGCAGGATCGGGGCGTTCTTCAGCATCGCCCGGGCGATTGCGATACGTTGGCGTTGGCCCCCACTCAGGCGCAATCCCTGCTCGCCAACCATCGTGTCATAGCCATCGGGCAGGTCCAGAATGAAGTCATGGGCGGCAGCGTCCCTGGCCGCCTGAATGATGTCGTCTTCACTGGCACCAAAACGGCCATAGGCAATGTTGGCGCGGATCGTGTCGTTGAATAATGCCGGTTCCTGGCTGACCAAGGCGATATGTCCCATGACAGACGTCAGGGTCGCCTGTCGAATGTCCTGACCATCGATCAGGACGTGTCCGGCGGTCACATCGTAAAACCGTGGGATCAGGTTCAGGATCGTAGATTTTCCAGCACCCGACGGCCCAACCAATGCGACCGTTTCACCCGCCGTGATGTCCAGCGTTATGCCATCCAGAACCGGTGCATCCGCATCATACGCGAAATGCACATCCTTCAGGGTAACCCGACCCGGGCCGGGGGTCATTTCCACCGCATCGGGCGCGTCCTGAATGGCGGGCACATGATCAATCAGGTCGAAATTGCGCTTTGCCGCCCCCAGACCTTCCTGAAGGGAATTGTTCAGGCTGGCCAGGCTGCGCAAGGGTTGATAGGCGACAAAGACCGCGACAAAGAAGGACATGAATGACCCGACGGTCTGTTCCCCCGCCAGGATCTGATATCCCCCCAGGGCAATGATGCTAAACAAGGTGAATCCCGCCAGCGTATCCATGATGGGATAGCTGAGCGAGCGAGTGCGCACCGCCTTTAAGAGCAGCTTATAGGTGGTCAGGAATGCGCCGGATCCCCGTTTGGCTTCGTATTCCTGCATGGAATAGGCCCGGACCTGGCGGGCATTCTTCAAACTGTCGTCTAGGACAGATGTCATCTGCCCGAATTCCACCTGGGTGGCTTCGGATACTTTGCGCAGGCGCCGACCGATGCGGGCGATGGGGAAAATGCTGATTGGAAAGAAGAACAGGGCAAACAACGACAATTGCCAGTTCTGATAAACCATCAACCCGATCATTGCCGCCAGCGTCATTGAATCGCGTCCAAAACCGGTAAAAACCTTCGTTACGGCATCGCGCAGAACATAGCAATCGGACGTGAAGCGCGATAACTGGCGCGCCGTTCCCTCCTGCTCAAGATATCGAATCTCGATATGCAGAAGAGATCGGAACATCTGGTTCTGCATTTTTTCAATGATCCGCAAACCCACCATTTGCATCAGCACGGATTGCATAAAATTTGCCAGTCCGCGGAAGAAGGATGCGATAAAAAAGCCAAGCGCAGAATACCAGATCCAGACTTCGCTTTGATTGATAAAGGCCTCGTTCAAGGCGGGTTCAATCAGCTTTGCCAGGGCGGCACTGGCCACAGCCACCAACAACATCCAGAAGGTCGCCAGGATGATCATGCGCAGATGTTCGGACATATAGTCACGCCAAAGGCGCCAGGTCAGTTTCTTGGTGACCGGATCAAACCGAAATCTACCTGTTTTTTGTGTCTGGGAGTCGTTCTGTGCCACCGTTGATCCCGGTTCGCTGGTTTAAGGTTTTCACGATATCCGCCCTATAGCATGGGTCGCACGGGGCGTCACGCCGGTAACCCATCCTAATGAAGCGGCGGCAAATCATCAGGCGGACGTGGACAGGCTGGGGATAGTGCGGTATACGCAAGGCAATGCATCAGGAATGCTTTGGTGCTGGGTTTATGCCGGGTGTTGCGGATGCGGTGCTACCCAATGGATAGGGTCGAATTTTATGCTGGAACAGGCTTAAGTCGGAATGAACATTCCTAAAATACTCCTGGCGATCAGCGTTTGCCTTTTGCCGATCCTGGTGGCGGTTTTTTGGGTGCCGATTAAGGCGGGATCGCTGGATGGTCTTTTTATAATCGGCGCGAATATTTGCGCCATCGTTATTCTTTTTGTCTACATAGTTGATCGCCCATGACCTCTCAAACAGTGACGCTTACCTGTCCGATTTCCGGATCGGATCGTATCGAGGAGTTTTGTGTCCAATCTGATCCGGATGGGGGCACAGTGACTTGGATACGGTTCCCCGACAGCGGTTTTGTCTGCCTGCAGCATATGCCGTCCGTGGATGAAATTGATGACATCCAGGACGAAATTGGCGGCGACTATATGCGTGTTATGACGCCGAAGTGGAAAAGCAAAGCCCGCCGATCCAAATCCCGTGCTAAATGGTTGAAACGCCACATGACGGGTGGAAGTCGGGTACTGGACGTCGGCAGCAATGTCGGTCTGTTCTGTGCCATGGCGAAAGAAATCGGGCTTCTGCCGGAAGGCATTGAAATCAGCAAGAATCTTGCCCGTCAATCCGCTGAACTGTTTCCAGAAATTCCGTTCCATTGCACATCACTGGAGGCGTATTCAGGGCCCGGGGAGTTCGATGCAATTTATTGTTCTGAAGTCATCGAGCACACGATCGACCCGTTCGATTTTGCTGCACGCCTGTTTCAACTGTTGCGCAAGGGCGGGGTACTGTATCTGACAACGCCGGATTTGGAAGAATATCTGACGCCTGATGGTGCTGTGACCCGGTTTTTGGGTGCACCCGATCATAAACTGTACTTCACGCGGGAAAATATTGTTCCCTTCTTAAAGCGCGTTGGCTTTTCGGATGTGATGCACAAGCGAACCTGGTCTTTTGGTAAATCCGGGATTCAATTGCTGGCGACCAAATAAGCGAAATGGCTTAGGATGATTGGTCAGGTTTTGGCTTTTGATTTGCCGTTAGGTTTTGCAAAAATTGCAGGGAGCATGCTTCCCAGCTGAACTTTTCCGCATGACGACGGCACAGGGCAGGATCAATTTCCAGGGCCCGCATGGCGGCGCGTTGCAGGTCTTCATCCAGAACACCACAACTGTTGTCACCAATCACATCGATGGGGCCTGGCACTGGCAGGGCCGCGACCGGCACCCCGGATGCCAGGGCTTCCAGCAGAACCAACCCAAATGTATCCGTTCGGCTGGGAAAGACGAAAACATCGGCGGCGGCATAGTGGCGCGCTAGGTCTTCGCCCGTCTTGGGCCCCAGAAACTTAACGTCAGGATACGCGGCCTTCAGTTCTTCCAGTTGGGGGCCGCCACCAACGACGACCTTGGTGCCGGGCAGACCCAATTCCAGAAAGGCCCCAATATTCTTCTCCACCGCAACCCGGCCGATATTCATGAAAATTGGGCGGGGGAAATCCAGAATGTCTTTCGGGCGCGGACGGAACAGCTCCAGATCAACGCCCCGGGACCAGATTTCCAGATTCTTGAATTTCCGACTGTCCAGGTCGGTGCGCATGGTCGGCGTGGTGACCATGGTCACCGATGCGTCGCCATGAAATTTCCGCATCCAGGCATAGGTGATGGAAACCGGCAGGCCGCATCGGGCATGGATATATTCTGGAAAGCGGGTATGAAAGCTGGTGGAAAAGGGATGCTTGTGCTTTTTGCAAAAGCGTCTTGCCGCAGATCCCAGCGGACCTTCGGTTGCGATGTGGATGGCAGCCGGCATCAGGTCCTTCAGCATTTTCGGCAGGGCCCATAAGGCATTCATCGCCAGCCGGATTTCTGGATAGGTCGGGCATGGGATGGTCCGAAAACGATCCGGGCCGATGACATGCACTTCAAGCCCCAGCTTTTCCATTTCCTGTCGGGTGCGATCCAATGTGCGCACCACGCCATTGATTTGTGGCAGCCAGGCATCGCTGACAATAACCAGCCGCTGGCCCGGCACGGCGGAGATATCGGGTTGCGCCGTTGTCACGCTGATATTCTTTGATGTCACGGCGTTCATACAGGTGCCTTCGCAGTCATTCTATGGTCCTGCAGGACCGGGACATGTGCTGTGTTGTCCGTCCATTGGATGATTTCCATGCGGCCATTGGCATGTTCCACCAGGGCAGTACAGCTTTCGACCCAATCGCCATCATTGCAGTACAATATTCCATTGATTTCGCGCATTTCGGCATGATGGATGTGACCACAGATCACACCATCTACGCCGCGTTGTTTGGCCTCATGCGCGACGGCTTCTTCGAATTTACTGATGAATTCGACGGCGTTCTTGACCTTTTGCTTCAAGAAGGCAGACAGCGACCAATAGGGCAGGTTTAACCAACGTCGCACCTGGTTGAAGTAATGATTGGTCGACAGCAGGATCGTATAGGCCCAATCCCCCAGATAGGCCAACCACTTGGCGTATTTCACAACGGAATCGAACTTGTCCCCATGGATGATCAGATAGCTGCGTCCATCGGCACCTTTGTGGATTGCTTCATCCTTGACCAACACGCCCCCAAAAAACAGGTTGGTGTAGTCGCGCAGCACTTCATCATGATTGCCAGGAACATAGATTACCTGACAGCCCTTGCGGGCTTTCCTCAGAACTTCTTGTACAACGTCATTTTGTGTTGCGGTCCAATACCAGGATTTCTTCAAGCGCCATCCATCGATAATGTCGCCAACCAGGTAAAGTGTTTCACACTCCGTATGTTGCAGAAAATCCAGAAGGAATTCCGCCTTGCATCCCCTGGTTCCCAAATGGGTGTCAGAGATCCATACTGTGCGATAACGACTGACGCCGCGAAACCCGTGCATATCCGTATCCGCCTTTAAATCTTTCGATCCGCAGGGAATACGGGTGTAGTGTGAAGAAAATAAGTAATTATGGTAATTCTTATTTTCTTTCACCTAAGTTTAACAAAAAAGAAATAGAAATTACATCTAAGACACTCTATTTCCCTTGTTTCGTCGTAATGGAGAACCTTATCAGTGGTAAATAAAAAGGAAGTTGCGGACCCGATTCGCAGGCGGGTGGCGGTTATTTATAATCCTGTTGCAGGGTTTCGTCAGCGCGGTCGTCTTCGTGGTTTCTTGAAGCATTTGCGCGCGCGCGGTCATGATGTCGTCTTGCGCCGTACCGAAGGGCCCGGTCATGCGACGAATATTGCAGCGGAACTTGATGTTGCCACAGTTGATGTTGTCGTGGCCGCAGGCGGGGATGGCACAATTAATGAGGTCGCCAATGGTTTGATCGGGCGCCCGATCCCGATGGCCATTGCTCCTCTGGGAACTGCAAATGTCTTTGCCTTTGAACTAGGCCTGGGATTGAAGTTGAAGCGCGCCGCAGAAATGCCGTCACAGGGGCGCGTTGCTGAGATTTATCCAGCTCTGGCGGGCGCGCGTGGCTTCCTGTTGATGGTCAGCGCAGGGCCCGACGCGCGCGTGGTCGCGGAAGTAAACAGCAAGCTGAAACGCATTATTGGCAAAATGGCTTATGTGATGGCGGCGGTTCGGGAAATTGTACGTAACGCCGAAACCACGATCACGGTTACCGTTGACGGCCACACCCATCAGGCGGGACTGGCGATTGTGACCCATGCCAGTCACTATGCGGGGCCATTCGTGATATCCCCTGATACCAGGCTGGGTGATGACAGCATCAGTGTCGTGCTGTTGAAGGGTACCAGTCGATGGGCGTTGGTTCGATATGGATTTGCCCTGTTGACCAATCGTGTCGCTAAACTGCCGGATGCGACGCTGTTGCGGGCGCGGCGGGTGCGTATTGATGGCCCGGTTGGGGAACCCATTCAGTCTGATGGTGATCTGATCGGTCAGGCGCCAATGGAAATTGCACTGGGCAGTCGTCCGTTGCGCATTCTGGTACCCGATCTTTCCCGTGTTCTGGTGCCAACGTCTACCGCCATTGCGCCCCGGTGGAGTCACGTTTGAAGTGCAACGGTTATTGATCCTTCGTTAAATACCTCGAAGGGGGTTTTGAACCCAAGACATTTTCGGGGCGTTTGGTTTTGGGCGTTTTGGATATCGGCGATATCTGATTG
>NZ_JBLZHT010000014.1:0-38744 GCF_048892525.1 Hwanghaeella sp. LZ110
CGCCTTCATGAAGGCGGTAGATCTCTATACGCTCCGAAAGACAGAGCTGATCATATGAATTTCCCATCGCAACACCGTTCTAGCAGTGTTGCACTTCTTTCGTGAGTCCTTGGTATCCAGGGCCACACGCACAAATCGCGCCTGCCGCCCTGGACCCCGGATCAGGTCCGGGGTGACGATGTATCAGACAAACGCGCCCTCACCCTGAAGAGTGCAGCGTCTCGAAGGAGGAAATGCGCGGTCTTACTCCGCCGGCGATATCCTAAGGCCGTTGGGTCTGGGGTCTATCCTGGCGGCATAAGACAGGTCTGCGAAGACCTCCATCAGTCGGTCGGCGAGCCACCAGCTGGGGGCCTGGGTTTCATAGGTCAGAACAAAACGCCCAGGCTCATCGCGGTCGATGGTTGATGCCAGATAGTAAGGGAATTCTATCTGCAGGGCGTCCACGGCATCCGCGCGAATGTCGTCTGGGATATCGCGGAAATCGACACGATAGCGTATCGCATCGACCAGCCAGGCAGGTGGCACATCGCCATACCCACGGGGCGGCGCCGGGCCCAGAAGCTGAAGGATCTGGTCGGCAGAATTCGAAAAAAACGGCATCAGGGATTCAACCACGCCTGTAGCCCGACAGACCGGATTTTCACTGCATCCATCCTGGAACGCAATATTGACTGGGTCTGAGGCATAGCGCGCCCGAACGTCGCCACGCGTTACGTCAACAAGATCCAGCCACGCAGCCGCCGTTGCGGTCCCATCGGGCTGGTCCCGCACCATCAGGCGTAAAAACAGTATAGTGGCAGGCACCGGGCGCGAGGCATCGCTGGACCGGGCCTGTTTATACAATGCCCGCTGACTGTCGCGATCCATGCCAATGGTCAAACGTTCCCCCTGATTCCAGGCCAGGGTGCGACCATATTCCACTGGGATGCGATAGGCGTCACTTTCCAGCAGATTGGCCAAGCCGTTCAATGCGGCCCGTGCGACCGGGTCATCCTGGGGCACACTGCGGCGGGACACATCGTCAATGGCGACAATGAATCCTTCCTGCACTGAATACCGATAGGGGATTTCCGCACGGGCGGGAGTCGCCGCAAGGCCGACCAAAAGTGATATCAACAACAATCCAAAGCGGTGCATCAATTCATCCTTAACTGCATTTCAGCGTTATCCCGCCATCGACCAGCATTTCCAGGCCCGTGACATATTTTGATTCATCAGACGCCAGAAACAAGGCAGCATAGGCAACATCCCAGGCATCCCCCATATGGCCCATAGGACATTGCGCATTGCGCACCGCCCACATTTTATCGACATCGCCGCCTGCATATTCCTTCGCCAATCCTGCGGATTTCTCAACCATCGGGGTCTTCATCAGGCCCGGCAGGATCGCATTCACCCGAATGCCTTTTGGCGCGTATTGCACCGCCAGCGCCTTGGTCAATTGGTTCAATGCCGCCTTGGTCGTGTAATAGGTCGTGTAGGCAAAGCCCAGATAGCGAATGGAGGCGATGGAGGAGATATTGATGATCGACCCACTGCCCTGTGCCTCCATCAACGGAATGACGTGCTTTAGTGTCAAAAAGCAGCCTTTCAGATTGATATCATGCATGCGGTCCCAGTCTTCTTCTGACAGTTCCACAACGCCACCAACATGGGCCAGCCCGACATTGTAATCCAGCACGTCGATCCGCCCGAAACGCGCAACGGTGGCTTCAACCATTGCCTGGATATCAGCATGGCTGGACACATCCGCCGCCACCGCTTCGGCCACGCCGCCTTCGTCGCGGATCAATTGCGCGGTTTCTTCCGCTGCGGCCAGATTGACATCCGCACACATGACAGACGCCCCTTCCCGCGCAAACAAGGTTGCCGTCGCCTTACCATTGCCCCAGCCCGGTCCGATAGACCCGGCGCCTACGATCAACGCGATTTTGCCCTCCAGACGACCCGCCATAAAATACCCTCTCCCTGATTTTGTTTGATTAAACTTATATTCGATGAACCGCTAGGAACCCAGAACCCGATCTGCAACGTATGGATTGGATTGGCGTTCCTCCCCAAATGTTGAATACGGACCGTGACCGGGCACAAAGACCGTGTCATTGCCCAACGGCCATAGCTTGTCCACGATGGATTGGATCAATTGCGGGCCGTCGCCGCGCGGAAAGTCGCTGCGCCCGACAGAGCCGTTAAACAGAACATCCCCCACCCAGGCAATACCGCCTTCCTTGTCATGGAACACGATATGTCCCGGCGTGTGACCTGGACAGTGATAGACATCCAGCACGCAGTCGCCAACGGTCACTGTTTCCCCTTCTTCCAGCCAGCGGTCGGGAACAAACGGCGTGGTTGGTGGGAAATTATACTTGGCACAATCTTCCGCCAGCCGATCAATCCAGAACGCGTCTTCCTTATGGGGACCTTCCAGCGGCACATCCAAACGGTCGGCCAGAACGCGCGCAGCGCTGCAATGATCCAGATGTCCATGGGTCAGCAGAATCTTCTCAATCTCCACACCCTGACTTTGGGCAGCAGCCAGGATGCGATCAACCTCTCCACCAGGATCGACGACCGCGCCTTTCATGGTCTTTTCACACCAGATGACGGAACAATTCTGTTGAAACGGGGTGACGGGAACAATGACGGCTTTCATGGAACTCACTTTCTACTGCGCCCTGGGGCAAGCGGATAGCTGTCAAAAGCGCCCAGACGCTCTGCCAGACTTTCCCCGAACATATGATGATTTTCACCGATCAAATGACTGGCGGGGCCCAGGATGCGCGGATCAGGGGTCTGCACAATCTCCATCGATTTATCTGTATAGGGCAACTGGTGCAAAAAATGCTGCATGGTCGCCAGCCGCGCCCGCCTTTTGTCATCGGATTTAACCACCGTCCAGGGGGCATCGGCGGTGTCTGTGTAAAAGAACATCGCCTCTTTCGCCTCGGTATACTGATCCCATTTCGTCACCGCGACCTTATCAATGGGGGACAGTTTCCAGCGCTTCAGCGGATCCTTTTCGCGCGCCTTAAACCGGGCCAATTGTTCTTCCTGGGTGACAGCGAACCAATATTTGAACAGGTGGATACCGCTATTGGCCAGCATCCGCTCCAATTGCGGGACCTGGCGCATGAATTCCAGATACTCCATTGGGGTGCAAAAGCCCATGACATGCTCAACACCAGCCCTGTTATACCAGGACCGATCAAACATCACGATTTCGCCCGCTGTGGGTAAATGTTTAATATAGCGCTGGAAATACCATTGTCCGCGTTCTTCCTCGGTAGGCTTTTCCAACGCGACCGCACGCGCGCCACGGGGATTGAGATGCTGCATGAACCGTTTGATCGTGCCCCCTTTGCCCGCCGCATCGCGTCCTTCGAACAGGATCAGAATACGCTGTCCCGTATCCCTGGCCCAACGCTGTACTTTCAATAATTCAATCTGCAGGTCTTCCTTGCGCTGTTGATAGTCCTTCTTGGGCAGGGTCTTGGCATAGGGAAATTCTTCGCTGCGAAAACTTTCAATTTCCGGTCCCAAATCCTCCACAGCAGCACCATGAAACGAACGCTCATGCAGCATTGCCGCCCCATCCGCCGTGTGTTCAGGCGGGTGATACTGGGCGTCTGGAATATCCGACATGACCGTTGATTTGGCTTTTGGGCTTTTCTTGCGGGCCATCTGTTATCCTTCAGCGCTGTGCATCCGCCTGGCGCAGTTCCGTTTTCAGCACCTTGCCGTAATTGTTCTTCGGCAGACTTTCCAGATAGATATAGTCTTTCGGTCGCTTAAAGCGCGCGATTTTTTCCAGACACAGCGCATCCAGATCCTTTGGTGGCGCTGTACCCACCACATAAGCGACAACGATTTCACCCCATTCATCATCCCGACGGCCAATCACGGAGACCTCCTGAACATCCGGATGGTTCAACAGAACCTCCTCAATCTCTCTGGGATAGATATTGGTGCCGCCGGAAATCACCACATCCTTGGACCGGTCCATCAGGCTGAGATACCCATCGGCATCAAACCGCCCGATATCTCCCGTATGTAACCAGCCGCCCCGCAGCGTTTCCGCCGTTGCTTCGGGATTGTCCCAATAGCCAACCATGACGCTGTCGCTGCGCGTTATGATCTCGCCAGTCTCTCCTTGCGGGACGGGCACATCGTTTTCATCCACGACCAGAACCTCAACATTCGGATAGGGCTGTCCAGCAGATCCCAGACGCTCCAGATACCGCGGCTGGGTGGTATCGGCTATGGTCTCCCGCTCCAGACAGGTGATGTTCATCGGGCTTTCACCCTGACCATAAATCTGCACCAGCTTTGGTCCCAACCGCTCAAGGGCGGCCTGAGCATCTTCAACATACATAGGCGCCCCGCCATAGATCAGCGCCCGCAGATTATCCGTTGGGCACGGGCCGGTATGGCGGGTCAAGCGATTGACCATCGTGGGCGCGGCAAACATGGATGTACCGGGCCAGGCCGCAATGGTGTCAAAAATCTCCGCCGGGTCAAAGCCGCCACTTTCCGGTGTCACCTGACAGCATCCCCGGGCCAGATGGGGCAGGATATACAGACCCGATCCATGGCTCATTGGGGCAGCATGCAGCACCGCGCCGCCTGGTTGCAGGCGATCAATACAGCTAAGATACCCCCATGTCATCGCCATCAGATTGCGATGTGTCAGCATCGCCCCTTTCGGCCGCCCGGTCGTGCCGGATGTATAGAACAGCCAGGCCAGATCATCAGGCGCAGCTTCCTGCAACGGTCGCCCTTCCGCGTGCAGAAGAGCCTGATGCTGGGCGCTGCCAAAGGAAATCAATGGCACCGCGTCAGGCAATCCCTGCGCCGTCGTTTCCGCAACATCGTCAGAGGTGAAAACCAGCCTAGCCCCGGAATGTTCCAGGATATACTGAACCTCACTGCGATGCAGTTTCGCATTGACCGGCACGGCGGTCAGACCGGCCCACCAGATTGCGTATAATGTCTCTGCATAGTCCGGGCCGTTTTTTGCAAAGACGGCCACACGATCCCCCGGTTTTAGATTCAATCCATCCCGCATGGCTCCGGCCAGGGTCATCACCCGCACGGCGCTGTCACGAAAGGTACGAATGGTGCGATTGCCGACACCGATCGAAGGCAGATGCCCCTGCGCGGCTGCCGCACGCTCTAGCCAGAGTGCGAGATTCACGATATTGCCTCCCTGCAATTGTAATCTGTGGTTCGTTATGATCTTTGACGGGGAGTCTATCGCCCCAAACGAGAAAGCCAATAGATTTCACCGATCCGAATGCAGGGAAGAGTTATGCTGAAAATTCGCAAAGCCACGCTGCAGGACGTGGATACCCTGGCAGAAATGGCAACCGCCCTGAATGCGCATTTCGGCATCGATGATCCACCCTATTCCGGTAAGGCCATCCTGCCGTCGATGCAGGGGGGTGACCCGCTGGTCTTTGGATATCTGGCCGAAGACGCGGAGGGTAAGCCTGTTGGATACGCCCTGTGTCAGCGGTTTTTTGATACCGATACCGGCACCCAGGCGACCTGGTTGCTGGACATCTTCATTGTCGAAGACCATCGTGGCTGCGGTTTGGGACGGCGAATGCTGGCCCGTATCGCAGCGGATGCAAAGCAAAAGGGACAACGCTGCATCGGCCTTGCGGTCTATCAAAACAACCCCGCCCGCCATTTATATGACCGCATCGGCGCAGCCCTGCCTGAAAATGCCCTGGTCTATGAATTGCGCGACGAGAAACTGGACAGATTGGCCCAAGAGGCCCAAATATGACCCTATGAACACGCCCTTTACGCCCATCCCGCCCGAGCACCGCACCCCTGCCTTCAATGCACCAAAAGTCGTGTTGTGGCTGATCGGGATTACAGCCGCTGCCTTTCTGTTTCAGTTGTTTGGCCCGCGAAGTTGGGTCAATACACTGATGTTCTTTTCCGTCTTCAATCCTGCGGATCTGAAATACTTTGATCAGGACCCATTGGTTCTGACCACAAGATGGATTGGCTATGGCCTGGTCCATGGCGGGTGGATGCACCTGTTGGTCAATATGGCCTTCCTTTTGGCCTTTGGCACGCCACTGGCCCGCCAGATTCCAACACTCAGTTTCATCGCGCTATACCTTTTGGGAACAGCCGGTGGGGCGCTGGCGGTTACACTGATCTATGGCGATACACAGCTATATCTGATCGGGGCATCGGGTGGCGTTTCCGCGCTGGTCGGGGCCCTATCGCGCATGGTGTTCCTGCGCCGGGGACAGGAAATTGTCCCCCACCCTTTCAGCAACCGCAAAGCCGGGTTGATCTTTGTTGGCATCTTCTTTGCCATGAACTTGTTGTATTATGTCCTGCCCGGCCCGGGGGGAGAGACCGTCTCAGGAGAGGCCCATATCGGCGGGTTTATCTCCGGATTCGTCTTATCCCTGATCCTGCCCTGGCGGGCGCGGGGCAAGGGGAGACCTGCCAATGACTGATACACGCAACCCGCTGACCACCCGGTATGGCGTTGGCACGCTGGACCTGGACTCTGAATTGGATACGCTGGCAGATATGCAGGCACGGGGATCCTGCCGGGTCTATAAGGCGGAGCCTGTGTCAGATGCCGTGCTGAACAGTCTGGCGGCGACCGCCCTGGCCAGTCCCACGAAAAGCGACCTGCAACAGCGCGATATCCTGTTTATCGAAGACCCTGCCCTGCGGTCGTGGATCAACAGCCTGTTCCCGGACATGCCCTGGATCGTGAACGCACCGCATTTTGTGATCTTTCTGGGCAATAACCGCCGTCTGCGCCAGATCCATCAGATGCGGGGGCATGATTTTGCAAATGACCACCTGGATGCATTTTTCAATTGTGCGGTGGATGCTGCCATTGCGATGTCGGCCTTCATCACGGCAGCAGAGCGATTGGGCCTGGGCACCTGCCCGATTAGCGCCTTGCGCAACCACGCACAGGCCGTTTCTCAGCGGATCAATCTGCCCGATTATGTCTTCCCGATTTGTGGCATGACACTGGGCCACCCAGTCTATCCCCCACGCATCAGCCCGCGCCTGGGCCTGTCGCATACTGTTCATCGCGACCGGTTTCAGGATGATACGATTCTGGATGGAATTTCCGAGTATGACCTGCGGCGCAACAAGACGCGCCCCTTTACCAGCCAGCGTAATACTGAGCGGTTTGGGAAGCAGGAACCCTATACTTGGTCCGAAGACAAGGCCCGGCAATATGCCGAGCCGGAGCGTTCGGATTTTGGAGACTTCATCCGGAAAATTGGGTTTAATCTGAGTTGATGCCTTGACCTTTATGATTTCAATGCCATCTAGTTTGTTGCGAACGATTCTTAACTGGAGTGTATCTTGACCGACCCGACCGCTCTTCTGGACTTTCTTTCCAACCGCCGTTCCGTCAAAGCACAGATGCTGGTTGACCCCGCACCGGATGATGCGGCCCTGACCGCACTGTTGCAAACGGGGATGAGCGCACCCGATCATGGGGCAATCCGACCCTGGCGTTTTAAGGTTATTCGGGGCGATGATCGTGCGAAATTATCAGATCTGTTTGAAGCCGCGATGCGAAAGCGGGACCCAGCTGTTGATGATGAGATGATCGAAACGATCCGGTCCAAGCCCCTGCGGTCCCCGCTGATCGTCGCCATCGGGGTCAGTGTCGTGGAAGGTCACCCGAAAGTTCCAGTCATCGAACAAGTGGTCGCCACCGCCTGCGCGACGGAACATTTCCTGCTGGCAGCCCATGCGGCCGGATATGGGGCGGTTTTGTTGACCGGCTGGCCCGCCTTCGATGAAACCGTGCGCTTGGGTCTGGGATTTGAAAAGAAGGACAAGATGATCGGCTTTGTCTATCTGGGAACACCCGCCGAAGACCCTCGCAGCATCGCCAGACCTGATGTGCGGCAATTCATGAAAAGCTGGAACGGTCCCGCATAAAATTGAGATATTCTATAGGTCGGCATCCGCATGCTGATACAGTCCACGCATATCGGGGATTGCCTTGAATTCCTCAGAAACACCCATAACAGTCTCAGACAGGCCCAGATACAGCACGCCATCTTTTGCCAGCACGTCAGCGATATGCGACAAGGTCTTCGCCTTGGTAGGCTGATCAAAATATGTCAGCACATTCCGACACAAGATCACATCGAACCGACCCAAGGCTCGTGGATGCTCCAGCAGATTGAACGGCTTGAAGTCGACCATGGACCGTACACCGGAATCCATGTGCCATTTATCACCATTCTGTCGAAAGTATTTGATCAGCATCCGGATGGGCAATCCGCGCTGAACTTCAAACTGGGAATAAATCCCGGCCTTCGCCTTTGCCAGAATTCCTTCAGACAAATCTGTCGCCAAGATCTCAAACTGCCATCCCTGCAACTGCTCTTGCTGTTCTTTGAGAAGCATCGCCAGAGAATACGCTTCCTGGCCGCTGGAACAGCCCGCGCACCAAAAACGGATTTTCCTGGACTCATCACGTGCTGCCATTAGCTGCGGCAGAACCACCGTGCTGAACAGATCAAAAGGCTTCTTGTCCCGAAAAAACTGTGTGCCACACGACATCATGGATTCGGTGATATCTGCTATCATTGCAGACTCCTGACGGGTGCGCACCGCATCGCAAACCTGATCCAAGTTCGCTAAATTATGTTTACGGGCAACCGGCATCAGGCGAGTCTCTAAAAGATACGCCTTCTCTTTCGTCAGAACCAAGCCAGACTGTTGCTTTAACAGAGTAGAGAGCAATTCAAAATTCTCAATTCTCATAATTGCTCCTTCTCATCAACACAGGCTTGAACCCAAATCTCTCCCTCAAAGCAAACCAACTTGTATGAACTTAGAGCGCACAATCTCGCTGTCGAAGGGTTTCATGATATATTCATCCGCGCCGTTTGCGATGGCTTCACGGATACGCCCAACATCGGATTCCGTCGAACAGAAGACGACCTTTGTCTCGGATCCCCCTGGCAGCGCGCGCATCCGCTTCATAAACTCCAACCCGTCCATCACCGGCATGACCCAATCCAACAAAACACCGTCGGGCAAGGATTTCTGGCAAATGTCCAATGCGATCTGGCCATTTTCTGCCTCTGTGACGTCAAAGCCCAAATCTTCCAGAATCTTTCGTGCGACCATGCGAATGACGCGGGAGTCATCAACGACGAGACAGGTTTTCATGGCAATACTCCGCAAGACGGCGACAATGCTGTGTGACACTACCCTCGGCGCCAACCCACTGCAACAAAACACTTAATGCAGATCCCCGTCGCCACAACCCCTAATCAATGGATAACCCAACAGAAAGCTGTACAGACCCATCATTAGCCTGCAACGCAATTTGACCGCCAATGGCATGAATGAACGACCATGCCAGGGCGCCATGCACCGTTTGCGGGGTAAGGCTTTCCAGAGATGCTGTGCCTGTCACAGCCAGCCCCAATGCGTCTGGCATCTGGGCCACGTCCCCCTGACTGTTAGCCTGGGCGATGACAGTCGCCGTGCCACCATCGACAGAAACGCGCACCAGGCCGCCGCGAGGCAGACAATCCTTTGCAATCTCGATCAGGATCAACATAACCCGCCCCATCCCCTCTGACAGGCTGGGAAGGGCCGGGGGTAAAGGCCAGGATAAATCATGGCGCGGCTGATCTGCCATAAAAGCCACGGCCACGGCACGCAATTCTGCGATGCTGGTGATCTCGACCCCTGAGCGGCCATAGGCTATTCGGTAGAATTTCAACCGATTGGTGGCATTCATCGCACTGCTGGAAACCAGGGTCATCGCGTCGTCTCCCGCGTCTGCCCCCAATTCCTCCATCAGTTCCAACCCATTGGATATCACCCCGATGGGACCAACAATTTCATGGATCAGTCGGGATGCCGTCAGATCAGCCAATTGGACAGAATGATGAAACGGGTCGGAATGTGACATTTTTAATGCCCCTACTTGCGAATCACGATATAAAATGCTGCACTGCACAATCCGTAGGCGGATTAAAGATAGGACCATACAATGCTATCAAGTTACGCAGACAACAATACGCTGGTGCCAGGCGACCTGGTTCCCGGTGTGTATGTACGCCACCCGGACGCCCCCGATTGGGGCATTGGTCAGGTTCAATCCTGCGTTGGAACACGGGTCACAGTCAATTTTGAAGAACGCGGCAAGGTTCTGATCGACACATCCGTCATCGGACTGGTCGCGGCGGATGCAGATATTGACGCCCAGTGACCAGAATGGTGTGGTGACTATCCGGTAAACAGTCATCGTCCCTTGTGGCGTTGTTCCTTATGCCACAAGTTTCGAAGATGTTTTCAGCGACCGGTTAGGAGAGTCCAATGTCGGATGGCGACACCAGCGTCCATCAATTTCGCAGCCCTGGATTTGGCCGCAGAAAGACGACCCCGCATTCCAAGGGGCGACAACTGGATCCAACCGCGTTGGAGGAAATACAGGCCCTGCTGTCGGGGCGGACGCTTCAACGTGATGAGCTGATTGAATATCTGCATTTAATTCAAGATACTTACGGCCATCTGCACGCACGCCACCTTAATGCGTTAGCATCGGAAATGAAGCTGAGCATGGCAGAGGTTTTTGAGGTTGCCAGCTTCTATGCCCATTTCGATCTGGTGATGGAAGGGGAAGTTCCCCCACCGGCCCTGACGATCCGGGTCTGCGATTCCTTAAGCTGCGAGTTGATGGGTGCCCAGAAGATTCTGGCGGATCTGCCGGGTCAGGTGAACAAGGATGTTCGGGTCTTGCGCGCGCCCTGCATGGGGCGTTGTCACGAAGCGCCAGTCGCCGAAGTAGGCCACAAGCATCATACCCAGACCAGCGTTGCGGCCCTTGCCGCGGCGGCTGACGCCCATGACAGCCATCCAGAAATTCCAGATTATCAGGATCTGGCCGCCTATCGCACGGCGGGGGGATACCGACATCTGAACAGTTGCCTGAATGGCAGCATTTCTGTTGAACAGGTCATCGAAGTGCTGGAAGGGGCAAATCTGCGCGGATTGGGCGGGGCAGGTTTTCCCACGGGTCGCAAATGGAAGTTTGTGCGCATGGCCCCCAAGCCCCGTTTGATGGCAGTCAATGGGGATGAAGGCGAACCCGGCACGATCAAAGATCATCACTATCTGACACGCACACCCCATCAATTCCTGGAAGGCATGCTGATCGGTGCCTGGGCGGTGGAGGCAGAAGCGGTCTACATCTATATGCGCGACGAGTATCCAGAGGTCATCGCCCTGCTAAAGACAGAGATTGCGAAACTGGAAGCGGCCGGCCTGAGCAACCACACGAAGATTGTCCTGCGCCGGGGTGCCGGGGCTTATATCTGTGGCGAAGAAAGCGCGATGATCGAATCAATCGAGGGCAAACGCGGCCTGCCCCGTCATCGCCCCCCCTATGTTGCCCAGGAAGGGCTGTTTGGTCGCCCCACTCTGGTCAATAATGTGGAAAGCCTGCATTGGGTACCGGAAATTCTGGAAAATGGTGCAGACTGGTTCTCCAGCCAAGGTGCCAATGAACGCAAGGGATTGCGCAGCTTTTCCGTATCCGGTCGCGTCAAGAATCCTGGAGTCAAACTGGCCCCCGCCGGCATCACGATCCGTCAATTGATCGATGACTATTGCGATGGCATGCAAGACGGTCACGCGTTCAAGGGATACCTGCCCGGCGGCGCGTCCGGTGGTATCCTGCCAGCCAGCCTGGGCGATATCCCGCTGGATTTTGATACGCTGCAACCTTATGGCAGTTTCATCGGGTCCGCCGCCGTGGTTGTCCTGTCCGATCAGGACAATATTGCAGATGTCGCCCTGAACCTGATGAAGTTCTTTGAGGATGAAAGCTGTGGCCAATGTACGCCCTGTCGCGTTGGCACGGAAAAGGCCGTGAAACTGATGCAGAAGGATGCCTGGAATGTGCCGCTGCTGGAGCAATTGTCCAAGACGATGATGGATGCGTCCATCTGTGGTCTGGGTCAGGCGGCCCCCAATCCGATCCTGACCTTGTTCAAATACTTTCCAGAAGACGTGCCACGTTAAAGAGTGGGCGGAAAAGCTGTTAGGCTTTCTGATCACGGCACAGGGGCTGGTTTTCTGTCCGGTCCTTGGCTAAACATGGCATAGTCAAGACTCACAGTTCTGCATAACCGCACTTCTGCACCATGCCTATTGGTCGGATCAATCATGCGCTGTGATGATATCCGGCATGGCGTTTCGCCGCTCGATTTGCCCAAGTGAAAGAATTTGTATGATCGCGATAAACCCGAGAAATCTCGGCAGGATCGCCCTGGCGATGGGACTGGGCGCCTGTGGTGGCTTTGTTGCAAACTGGCTGACATTACCGCTGCCCTGGATGCTGGGATCGATGATCACGTGCACGGCAGCATCAATCATCGGACTGCCGATCCAGGGGCCGATGCCACTGCGCCAGCCCATGGTTATGGTTCTGGGCGTGATGCTGGGCGCGGGGTTTTCGCCTGATATGGCGGATCGTGCGGGGGAATGGTTTATCAGTCTGTCCTTTCTGGCGGGCTTTGTCGGACTGGCGAGCCTGTGCGCCTATCCGTTCTTTCGAAAAGTTGGCGGATATGATCGCCCTACGGCCTATTTCGCAGCCATGCCGGGCGGTTTGAATGAAATGATGATTGTTGGCGGCGCAATGGGCGGGGACGAACGACGAATAGTTCTGACCCATGCCAGCCGCATTCTGTTGACCGTCCTGATTGTCCCGATCGCCTTCCGGTTTGTCAGTGATATCGACATGACGGATCGATCGCGCTTTGGCGTCGCCTTAAGCGCGGTCGCCTGGCAGGACTATTTGATCCTGGGGGCCTGTGGCCTGGTTGGCTATCCAATCGCGAAGGTATTGCGCATCCCGGCCCCGATGCTGGTCGGCCCCATGTTGGCCAGCGCCAGCTTGCACCTGGCAGGTATGACCGCCGCAACACCGCCGCTGTTGATCGTGAATTGCGCCCAGTGGATCATGGGGACGATCATTGGCTGTCGCTTTATCGGCGTCGCCCGGTCCGAGGTATTCCGCACCATCGCCCTGGGTATGGGATCGACCGTTATCATTCTGACGACAACAGTCGCATTCGCCTTGTTGGTCTATGAGATCGGGAGCGTTCCCTTCCAAAGCGCGATTCTGGCATATTCACCAGGCGGTTTGGCAGAGATGAGCCTGGTCGCGCTGGCCTTAGGCATCGATGTCGCCTTCGTCGCAACCCATCACATTGTCCGCATCGTTTATGTCGTGGTGGCCGCGCCCATATTCTATAAATTGTTCCTGCACAAGGAACCGCAGGAAACAGATCTACCCGCGCAGTAGGGATCGGGCTGCCTCTTCCAAAAGGATCAGGCTGTCTTCGACGGAACTGCCGCTGGTGTCCACGCTGGCATCTGCCTGACAATAGGCGGATTCCCGCGCCGCCAGAATGGCCTTCAAATCCTCCATCGCCTCATCATTGCGTGCCATGGGCCTGAAATCCCCTTGGGCGATGACGCGGTTCATATGCTCTTCGGGTTGCGCCTGAATCCAGATTGTATGACAGCGATCCAGCAACAACTGAAATGTTGCCGGTTCTGAAACAATCCCACCCCCCGTCGCGATGATAGCCGTGTCACTGTCAGCGATTGTCGATTCCAATGCCCGGCGTTCCAATCGCCGAAAGGCTGGCTGACCGCTCAGCGCAAGGATTTCGCCAATACTGCCGCCATAATCCCGCTCAACCAACCGATTGAGCTCGACAAAGGGGGCCTTCAGTCGCATCGCCAGATGACGGCCCAATGTGGACTTGCCAGCCCCCCGCAGCCCGATCAGGGCGATCCGCTTGGCCTTCGCCGCTTCGACATCCCCAACAGCACCCTTACCATTGCCAATTCGATCCAGCGCCAGCTTGGCCTGTGTCAGTTGTTCGGGTCCAAACCCCCGCAGCCGTGCGATCAGGGGTACAAGTTCTGACGCCGTTTCCGGTACGCCATCGCCTGTCACCAGTTCTGTTAGAGGATAGTCCACAGCCTCTGCAATTTGTCGCAGGACGGCAACGGTTGGATTACCGGATCCGCCCTCCAATTGCGCCAAATATCGCTCTGACACACCAGAGTCCCGGGCCAGAATACGCCGTGCCATACCCCGTTTGGCCCGCGCTTGGCGCACACGCTCGCCCAGACCGGATAAATATTTCCGAAGCGCTGGATCTTCGGTCTGCTTTTCACTCATCGCGTCCCCCCAAAAAGAACACTGCACCCTGAAAGAAGATCACAAAATGCACTATGGTTCTTTTCACTTTCTATAACATGCACTATAGTTCCTAAAAGCAGCGCCAAGCAAGGGCCTGAATGGTTGGGATAAACAGAAGCGATAGGGCAGCGAATGAGCAACGAGGTCAAGATACTCGTCGGTACAATGACCGGCACGGCAGAATTGGTGGCGGATGAAATCGTCGATGTCTTAACAGATAAAGGCGCAGACCCGGAAATCCTGCTAATGGACGACCTGGACCCCACAGCCTTAGCTGCAGGGCCGCTGTACATCATTTGCACGTCGACCTATGGTCAGGGCGAAGTGCCCGACAATGCGCGCAAGTTCTTTGACGCGCTGGAATCACAGTCACCGGACCTGACAGGCGTGCAATACGGCGTCTTCGCGCTGGGCGACATGACCTATATGCAGACATTCTGTTTCGGTGGGCGTAAATTTGATGACCTGCTGACCAAGCTAGGGGCAACCCGATTGGGCGACCGTGTTGAACATGACGCTTCTTCCGGCGATCTGCCGGAAGACATGGCCGCCGAATGGGCTGAAGGCTGGTTCGAACAGGCCCTGGAAGCGGCCTGACCTGACAAAACCTCATTTGACCGGAGGATCCATGATGCAAGACGACTTCAATTCATTGATGCACGACGTCGCGACCACGATTGGCACCCGCCCGTTGAACGCGGAATTGGGCGCCTTCCTGAATGAGACATTTCCCCATGATGGGTCTGTTGTAAAAGAGATCCAGACCGCCTGTAAGACCGGAATTGCCGAAGGCTGGCTGTGTGAGAATGAAAATCGGGGCATTCATTACAGTCGCCCGATCAAGCCCAGCCTGGGGAACCATGATTTTTCTGTCGATGTCGTCGTCATGGATGACTGTCGCGGGCCCCACCACGCCCATCCGGGTGGCGAAATCGACCTGATTCTGCCGGAAGATCCGAATGCTGAATTCGATGAGCACGGCAAGGGATGGCTGGTTTACGAACCTGGATCCGCTCACTATCCAACCGTAAAGGGCGGCAAGGCCGTGGTGCTTTATCTGCTACCAAATGGCGCAATTGAGTTCACAAGAGCCAAAAAAGAATAATAACTAGGCTCACCAATCAAATACCTATGGGAGGGAACGACATGGCCGTGCACTCTGCGACGGACGATTTATACAATGCTGCCGATGATCTGATCGGGCGAAACCTGAAAGCGGGGCGCGGCGACAAGGCGGCCTTTATTGATATATCCGGGCCCACGACTTATGCACAGTTGGATGCGCGGGTGAATCAATTCGCGAATGTCCTGGCCGCCCATAACGTGCGGATAGAAGAACGTGTCCTGATGTGCCTGCTGGACACGATTGATTGGCCGACCTGTTTTTTGGGTGCCATTCGCGCCGGCGCTGTCCCGATCCCCGTCAACACGCGCCTGACCGCAGAAGATTACAAATTCATGCTGGATGACAGCCGCGCGCGAGTGTTGGTCGTGTCTGAAGTCCTGTTGGATGCCTTCCTGCCGCATCTGGCAGATCACCCCTTTCTGGACACCGTCATCGTGTCGGGTGCCGATGGCAAGGGCTATGCCCTGCTGAAAGACGAACTGAACGGCAAATCCACAGATTATGAAACCGCCCCGACCCGGGCGTCCGATATGTGTTTCTGGCTTTATACCTCCGGCACGACCGGAAAGCCTAAAGGCGCGGTTCACCTGCAGACACACTTAATCGATACTGCCAATCTGTATGCCATCCCCGTCCTGGGTATTCATGAAAAAGATACCTGCTTTTCAGCAGCAAAACTGTTTTTTGCCTATGGTCTGGGCAATGGGCTGACCTTCCCCATGTCCGTTGGGGCGACATCTGTCCTGTTGGCCGGACCGCCGGATGCCAAATCTGTCGCCAGAATTCTGCGCGAAGAAAAGCCGACCATTTTCTATGGCGTTCCAACCCTGTATGGCATGCTGTTGGCCAGCGGTGAATTGCCGAAGAAGGGCGAACATGCGGTGCGCCTTGCCACATCCGCTGGCGAAGCCCTGCCCGCAGACCTGTTGCGTCGTTTCAAGGAGGCGACCGGCGTCGATATTCTGGACGGGCTCGGTTCAACGGAAATGCTGCATATTTTTCTCAGCAACACCCTGGACAATATCATTCCGGGATCGTCCGGGAAGCCTGTCCCGGGTTACGACCTGCGCCTTGTGGATGATGATGGAACGATCCTGGCGGGTGCCGGGGAAATGGGCATGCTTGAAGTATCCGGCCCAACCTCTGCAATTCTGTACTGGAACCAGCGTGACAAGAGCCGCGAAACCTTCCAGGGAATGTGGACACGCACAGGTGACAAATATGTGCGCGATGAAAACGGCGTCTATACCCATGCCGGTCGATCTGATGACATGCTGAAAGTCGGCGGTATCTATGTGTCGCCTGTGGAAGTCGAAAGCGCGATTGTCCGACATGAAAAGGTGCTGGAAGTGGCTGTTGTCGGTCATGCCGACAAGGACGGCCTGATCAAGCCAAAGGCCTTCATCGTCCTGCGCGACGGCATCCGGCCCGATGACGCCCTGTCTGATGAAATCAAGGCCTTCGTGAAAGCGGAACTGGCAAGCTACAAATATCCGCGCTGGATTGAGTTTCTGGATGAACTGCCCAAAACCGCGACCGGCAAGATTCAGCGATTCAAGCTTCGGGATGCAACCTGATGGCAGGGCCAGATGCGTTCTTTGTGGACGTGACGGGCCATCAACTGGAATGCGTCTTATATCCAGGCAAGACCCCGACCATCATTGTCCTGCATGAGGGATTGGGTTCCGTTGCCATGTGGCGGGATTTTCCAGAGAAGCTGGCCCAGGAAACCGGTCACGCGGTACTGGTCTATTCCCGCTATGGCTATGGTCGGTCGACGCCCTGCACCACGCATCCTGTCGGGGATCGCTATATGCACCGGGAGGCTTTGGAAGCCCTGCCCGCCCTGCTGGACAGCCTGAAGATCGACAAGCCCTTCCTGTTGGGGCATTCCGATGGCGGGTCCATCGCGCTAATTCATGCCGGTGGCTCAGGTCGACCGGTTTCGGGCGTGATCACCCTGGCGGCCCATGTCTTTAACGAGGATATATGCGTCGCTGCCATCGAACAGGCGAAAGTCGCCTTCGACTCTACGGATATGAAGGACCGACTGGGGCGATATCATGATGACCCGGAAGGGGCCTTCTGGATGTGGAACCAGGCCTGGCTTGCCCCCAGCTTCCGGGACTGGACTATCGAAGAATATCTGCCACACATTTTCTGTCCCGTGCTTGCCATTCAGGGACAACAGGATGAATACGGGACAGATGCTCAGGTTCATGCCATTGGAAATGGCGTTGCCGGACCCGCAAAAGTCCGTATTCTGCCCAATTGTCGCCATTCGGCCCATAAGGATCAATCACAGGAAGTTCTGGCATTGGTCCGGGGATTTGTCGCGGCCGCGACCGCAACACAGTAAGGTATTCTAATGCCCGCATTTCCTGCTCTGAAGCCCGATCCGATTCATCACCCCTGGACAGAGGCCCCACCCGCCGGGGAGATGACAGAGGTCGCGCCGGGGGTGCATTGGTTGCGCATGGCGCTGCCAATTTCCCTGGACCACATCAATCTGTGGCTGATTGAAGATGGCGACGAATGGGTCATTGTCGATACGGGATTTGGCACATCAGAAACATGCGATGTCTGGCAGTCGGTCTTTGACGGCCCAGCCAAGGGCAGGAAGCCCGGTCGCCTGATCTGCACCCATCATCACCCCGATCATTTTGGTCTGGCAGGATGGCTGACGCGCACCTATTCAATCCCCTGCCTGATGTCTGAAAAGGAATGGCTGGTCGGCACCCTGCTGGAAAAAATGGGTGATGAAGCCTTTGTCACGGGCCAGACTGATTTCTATCAGCGCAATGGGGTCCCGGCGGATATGTGCGGTCCCCTGAATGCCATTGGCAATGCGTATCGAACCTGCATCTTTGATCCGCCCCAGGCCTTCACGCGCCTGCGCGATAAGGACACCTTGATGATCGGGGCCCATGCCTGGCAGGTCATGATGCTGGAAGGGCACAGCGATGAGCTGGCCGGCCTGTATTGCCCGGATTTGCGTGTCTTTATCCCCGGTGATCAGGTTCTGCCCAAAATCACCCCAAATATCTCTGTTCATTGGTTCAAGGACGGCAGCGAACCCTTAAGTGATTTCCTGGGTAGCCTGGAGTGTATCGCAGAAACACTGCCCACCGATACGCTGGTCCTGCCCTCCCATAAACTGCCCTTCTATGGCCTACACACGCGCGTTGCAGATCTTCAGGATCATCATCGCGACCGGCTGCAGGATATCAAGAACGCGCTTAAGGATGGCGGGGCTCAGGATGCCTGGACCCTGGTTCCAGCAATTTTTCCGCGCGCGATCGGGGACGAACATGTCATGTTCGCATTGGGGGAAAGCATTGCCCATCTGGCCTATCTGGTCGCCCAAGGCCAGGTTGATACGACCGTCAGCGATGGGCGCGTTCTTTATAAACTGAAGGTATAGATCACATGACCGGGCGTTACATTGAAGACTATACGGTCGGGGAAGTCATTGTTGCCCCCGCCGTCGAATTTACGGAAGATTTCATTATTGATTTTGCCAAGGTCTATGACCCTCAGGCGATTCATATCGACAAAGACTATGCCGTAAATGAAGGGTCCTTTGGCGGCTTGATCGCCAGCGGCTTCCAGACGCTGGCCGCCAGTTTTTCATCCTTTATCAAGATGGGCTTTTTCAAGGATGTCTCCCTGGGCGGCCCCGGCATGGATGAAATCCGCTGGGTCAAACCTGTGCGCCCCGGCGACACTTTGACCCCCAGCTTCACCGTCGCAGAAGCGCGGAAATCAAAGACAAAGCCCGACCGTGGCATTGTGCATTTCAATGTCGAAGTCCGTAATCAGGACGGCGACACGGTGCTGACCTTCACCTCAATGACGATGATCAAGACCCGCAATGGCTGAAGCCTATCCTCATATTTTTACCCCCATTCAAATTGGCACGCAAACGCTACCCAACCGGTTGATCATGGGGTCCATGCATACCGGGCTGGAAGAGCGCGACGGCGGCATTGACCGTATGTCGGCGTTTTACGGGGAACGCGCCAAACATGGCTGTGCCCTGATCATAACCGGTGGTTTTTCTGTAAATGCTGCGGGTCAGTTGGACCGGAAATCTGCCAGTTTCAACACACCAGAAATCGCCCAGGCCCATAAACCGATCCCCCAGGCCGCGCACGATCACGGCGGGCGCATCCTGTTGCAGATTCTGCATGCGGGACGCTATGGCTATCATGGCGATATCGTTGCCCCCTCCCCCATACGCGCGCCGATCAACAAAACTGTGCCCCGGGAGATGACGGAGGCGGAGATTGAGCAAACCATAGTGGATTTCGCGCAGGCCGCCGTCTATGCCAAAGAGGCGGGCTATGATGGCGTCGAAGTGATGGGCAGCGAAGGCTATCTGATCAACGAATTCACTGCGCCCTGCACCAATCATCGCACCGATCAATGGGGCGGCAGTTTTGAAAACCGCATCCGCTTCCCCTTGCGCATTATTCAGGCCGTGCGCGCCGCAACCGGACCTGATTTTATCCTGATGTACCGTCTATCGGTGCTGGATATTGTCGAAGGCGGCAGTCCCCTATCAGAAGTGCGCGACATGGCACAGCGGGTTGAAGCCGCAGGGGCCGATGTCATCAATTCCGGCATCGGCTGGCATGAAGCACGCACCCCGACCATCGCCCAGGCGGTTCCCCGCGCCGGGTTTGCCTGGGCCACCGCGCGGGTCAAAGATGCCTTGTCACATATCCCCATCGCGGCAGTCAATCGCATCAACATGCCCGAAACGGCCGAAGAAATCCTCAGCAGCGGCCGGGCGGATATGGTCAGCATGGCCCGCCCCTTCCTGGCGGACGCCGCCTTTGTTGAAAAGGCACAGGCCGGAAAGCCACAGCAAATCAACACCTGCATTGCCTGCAACCAGGCCTGCCTGGATCATTACTTTGTAGGGGAGATTTCAAGCTGTCTGGTCAATCCCCGCGCCTGCCATGAAACGCTGTTGACCTGGACTCCTGCGACTGCAGCTAAAACGGTCGCAGTCGTCGGCGCCGGTCCGGCGGGACTATCCTGTGCAGAGGTGCTGGCAGAGCGGGGCCATCATGTGACCGTGTTTGAAGCAGCAGATCAGATCGGCGGGCAATTCCGACTGGCCAGTGCCATTCCAGGAAAGCAGGAGTTTGAAGAGACCCTGCGTTACTATACAACGCGCATCGCGGAACTGGGGATCACCCTAAAACTGTCCACCCCCGCAACGCTTGAAGACTTAACTGCGTTTGACGAGGTCATTCTTGCCAGTGGCGTTGCGCCGCGCATCCCAGATATTGACGGCATCACGCATCCAAGCGTCATAACCTATGCCGACTTATTGTCGGGAAAACGTCAGGCAGGTGACCGTGTTGCCGTGATTGGCGCTGGGGGAATCGGCATTGATGTCAGTGTCTATCTGACCGAAGGCGACAGCGACTCGCACCTGAATCCCGATGCCTTCCGGCGGCACTGGGGCGTCGATCAACCCGCAGACAATCCCCCGCCCGCCCGAGAGGTGACGCTGCTACAGCGCCGATCCGGAAAAATGGGGATCGGCCCCGGCAAGACAACCGGCTGGGTCCATCGCCTGAGCCTGCTGAAGGCCAAGGTCGAGATGATCCCCGATGTCGTCTATCAGCGCATCGACGATCACGGGTTGACCATTCTGGCAGGCACAGAGCAGAGAACCCTTCCCTGCGATACCATTGTCCTCTGCGCCGGGCAGACCTCCCAAACCGCCCTGCTGGAGCCATTGCAAGCTGCTGGAATTCCCACCCATCTGATCGGCGGCGCAAAACTGGCCACCGAAGTCGACGCCAAACGCGCCATCGCCGAAGGCATCGCGGTCGCGGCCAGCCTGTGACGCTGATCAGACTTGCGTGAACCGTCACGCCCAAGCGTAATCCAAGTCCGAGGGCGGCACGTCCCATTTGTGCCTATGGCCCTCTATATCAGCATGGAACTAACAATCCCAAATATCGAACCATTCTCATCCTGAGGAGCGGCATCACCGCGTCTCGAAGGAGGGGCTGTAAGGGCGGTGCTTACAGAATAATCACCCTTCGAGACGCTGCGCTCCTCAGGGTGAGTGTGTATTTATCTTGAAATATTGTCATCCCGGACCTGATCCGGGAGCCAGGGCAGCGCGTGCGAATGGTGCTTGATAGCGGCATGGAACCAACAATCCCACAAACCGAACCATTCTCATCCTGAGGAGCGGCATCGCCGCGTCTCGAAGGAGGGGCTGTAAGTACGGTGCTTACAGAATAATCACCCTTCGAGACGCTGCGCTCCTCAGGGTGAGGGTGTATTTATCGATCCGAGATCCAGGGCGGCAGGCGCAATTGGTGCCTGTGGCCCTGGACTCCCGCCTGCGCGGGAGAGACGAATCTATGATTGCCTTTGCGACCTCTGCGTTTCTCCGCGTCCTCTGCGTTCCCCACAGCCGTCATCCCGGACCTGATCCGGGATCCAGGGCAGCCGGTGCAATTGGTACGCTAATGCCTCTGCCAGGGGTATCCATCGCCAATACAAAAAAGGCGCGGAGACCGAAATCTCCGCGCCCTAATCTTTCAATGCATCCGGTTCTTAGTGAACGTGGACGTATTCGTAATCCACCGGCTGGCTGTTGATGCCACGATCTGGCGGGGCGATCCAGCCGGCGACTTTACCGGGTTCCATGACGGCCTTCATCTGGCTTTTCACGAAAGCACGATCCGCTTCAGTTGGCAGGAATTCACCTTTGCGGCGTTCATATTCTTCAGCCGAGATCAGCTTACCGGTTGGTTCCATGGTCATGTTTGCCCAAGGACCGATGGACCGACGGAAGCGTTCGCTGGGCAGTGTGATTTCAAAGTCGAACCCTGCCTTCTTGATCAAACGATTCCAGCGGGTCAATCCCACCATGCAATCCTTGATATAGGCCTGACGGACAACTTCGTTCATCGCATTGCGCATTGGCACGTCTTCGATGGTTGGCTTGCCATTCGCATCCGGAATTTCAAGCTCGAAGATGGAGTCAGCAACAATATGATCTTCATAGCGTGCTTCATCCGGGCGGCCCTTCACACCCGACGCGAAATAGCTGGCCGCGTTGGAAGATTTTTCAGACCCGAACAGATCCAGGCAAGACGAGAACCAGAAATTCACATAGCGCTGGATCAGGTGCAGATCAAAGGCACCTGCCTTGCGGATGGTTTCTGGATCATCAGTGCCGGTTTCCTGCATCACTTCCAAGGCCCGCTTGATGATGCGACCGATCCCGGTTTCCCCCACGAACATATGGTGGGCCTCTTCCGTCAGCATGAACTGACAGGTCCGTGACAGCGGATCAAAGGCGCTTTCGGCCAGGCATTTCAGCTGAAACTTACCATCGCGATCGGTGAAATAGGTGAACATAAAGAAGCTCAACCAGTCATCGATGGGCTCGTTGAAGGTGCTGAGAATGCGGGGATTGTCGATGTCACCGGAATGGCGCATCAGCAATTCTTCCGCCTGCTCGCGACCGTCACGACCAAAATGGGCATGCAGCAGATAGACCATCGCCCAAAGGTGGCGGCCTTCCTCCACATTGACCTGAAACAGGTTGCGCAGGTCATACAGCGACGGGCAGGTCTGGCCCAACAGGCGTTGCTGCTCAACAGATGCCGGCTCCGTATCGCCCTGGGTTACAATCAGGTTGCGCAGCACAGCGCGATGTTCGCCAGGGACATCCTGCCAGACGGGCTTACCGAATTCATCGCCAAAGCCGATGGTGCGGTTTTCTTCACGGTCCGCCAGGAAGATACCCCAGCGATATTCCGGCATCTTCACATGGCCGAAATGGGCCCAGCCTTTGGCATCCACCGATGTGGCGGTGCGCAGATAGACATCGGATGCCATGAAGCCTTCCGGGCCCATCTCCGTCCACCAGTTCAGGAAACGGGGCTGCCAATGTTCCAGCGCACGCTGCAAACGGCGATCCGTGCTCAATTCCACGTTATTGGGGATGCGTTCTTGATAGTCGATCGAAGCCATTTTTCTTTCCTCTCAGATTAGAATTTAGGTACTTCGGCCTTCCCCAACCGAGCCCCTGTGGTCGTTAGTTCAGATCAGACACGTTTCCAGTCGAAATCCGCCTTTGTGCCACTGCCGAACTGTTTCAATGCACCCTTTTCCCCCACTGCATTGGGTCGAATGAAGATCCAGTTCTGCCAGGCAGACAGACGCCCGAAGACCTTGGTCGCCATATTTTCCTGACCACCAAAGCGCAGATTGGCTTCCATCCCGGTCAAGGCATCGGGCGACAGCGCGGCGCGTTCCTCAATGGCAATGCGCAACTCGTCATCCCAATCCAGATCATCCGGGGCAAAGGTCACCAGACCCGCCTCTTCCGCTGCGGCCGCATCGAACGGTTTCCCGATTTCTTTCTTCAAGCGGTCGTGAATATCAGGCTCCGCCATGAAGCGGGTCTGCAGACGGCTGAGGCCATTGACCTCTTCCAGGATACCAAAATTCATCTCCCCCAGGATCAGCTTGGGTTCGTCATCGGGCTGATCCGGCAAGGCCAGCATGTAAGACCGGTCGGCACACAGGGCCAGTTCCAAAAGGGAGCCTGCAAAGCAGCTTCCTTCTTCGATTACTGCGAACATGCTGCGGGATGTGACATCCAACCGGCCGAAAGTCCGGCGCATCATGCCCAGCACTTCGGTTACGAACCAGTTATCCGCATTGTCCAACACAGCCTTATCCGCCGCCAGAACCTTGTCAGCGTCGCCCTGAGTCTTCAGCAGCCACAGGCCAACTTCTTCGTGATTGGTACGCAGCATCAGGATGGCATCATCCAATTCACGCGCCATCGCCAAGGGCCACCAGTCCATACCCTGCTTCAGGATTGTATCGATATCCGACGGTACGTCTTCAGCCGGCGCCTTGACCGTCAAGGATACGGTGCGCCCTTCTGCGTCCAGCGTCACATCGACATTGGGATAGCTGTAACCGTCATCCCGAATTTCACGGGCGACCGGGGTCATCTTAATGCCTTCGGCCTTGCTGGGTCGTTTGCTGTCCTTCGCCAGTTCAGCGGCGCGGGCATTCACCTTTTCCATAAAGCTTTGCTTGGGCGCGATATGATCGACCAGGTTCCATTCCTTGGCGCGTTGACCGCGAACGCCTTCAGTAGACGTGCAGAAAACATCTGCCAGATCGCGGCGCATTTTACGCTTTTCGGTCAGACGGGTCAGGCCACCTGTACCAGGCAATACGCCCAACAGGGGCACCTCTGGCAGGCTGACTGCGCTGGAACGATCATCAATCAGGAAAATTTCATCACAGGCCAGCGCCATTTCATAGCCGCCCCCTGCCGTCACGCCATTACAGGCCGCAACGAATTTCAGGCCAGAATGTTTCGAGCTGTCTTCAATGGAGTTACGGGTCTCATTGGTGAACTTACAGAAATTCACTTTCCAGCCATGGGTGGACTGGCCCAGCATGTAGATATTCGCGCCCGCACAGAACATGCGATCCAGGCCGGACGTCACAACAACCGTTTTAACGGTTGGATGTTCAAACCGCACGCGCTGTAAAGCGTCATGCAATTCCATGTCCACACCCAGGTCATAGGAGTTCAGCTTCAGCGTATAGCCGGGGCGAATGCCGCCATCCTCATCCACTGTCAGGGTCAGGGTCGCGATATCACCATCGACATCCAGCGACCAGTGTTTATAGCTTTCCGGATCGCGGTCGTAGATAACCAGATTTTCGTAAGGCATTTGAATCCCTTCCTACCGAACCCTCAGTGGCCCGGCTCTTTTTGATTGGCTAAACTGCACTATAATGCATTTTCAGAAGATGACAAGGAACTATAGTGCTTGTTTTTGAAAAAGACAGACCCTCCCCAACCATGACCAGTCGAGTTTCAAGGGTGTTTAAACATAGGAATGAGGCTAAAGACGGGCACCGGATACTGTGTCAAACAGACGCAATTTGTCAGCATCAGCCGTCAGCGTCAGGCAATCTCCGTCCGGTAACTGTGACTCACCCGGATAACGAAGGGTAAAGGTTGGTCCCCCCTCTTCCGGTCGGGTATGGATCAACGTATCCGCCCCCAGATGTTCGATCAGATCGATCTTCACTGACAGGCTCAACGCATCAGGAGCACCGCCCTCCCCGTGCGCCAAACGCAAATGTTCCGGTCGCAAACCCAATGTGACCTCAGGCATATCTGCCTTGTCGAGCAACCCTTGAGGCAAGGCCAAATGCCCCCCGTCCTTGAAGGAAATACCATTATTCTCCAGACGGCCCGGCAGCAGGTTCATCGCTGGTGTTCCGATGAATCCAGCAACGAATAACGTGGCCGGATCGGAATAAAGCTCCATCGGCGTGCCAATCTGTTCGGCTTGTCCCTTATTGAGAACGATCAACCGGTCAGCCAGGGTCATGGCCTCCACCTGATCATGGGTAACATACAGGCTGGTCACGCCCAGTCGACGCTGCAGGCGTTTAATTTCAACACGCATATGAACCCGCAGCTTGGCATCCAGATTGGACAGGGGCTCATCGAAAAGGAACGCCTTGGGTTCGCGCACAATCGCCCGGCCCATCGCAACACGCTGGCGCTGTCCACCCGACAATTGGTTCGGGCGACGATCCAGATAGTCACCGATCTCAAGTATCTTTGCGGCTGCCTGAACCCGGCGCTCAATATCCGCCTTCGGTACACCCCTGTTCCGCAATCCATAGGCCAGATTGTTATAAACACTCATATGCGGATACAGCGCGTAGTTCTGAAAAACCATCGCGATATCTCGCTCAGAAGGGGAGATATCATTAATCCGCGTGCCGTCGATCTGGACTGCACCCTCGGTTATGGTCTCAAGCCCGGCGACCATGCGCAACAGGGTGGACTTACCACAGCCCGACGGACCCAACAGAACCAAAAGTTCCCCATCCTGAACATCAATGGACACGCCCCGCACGGCGTGGGCCCCATTATCATACCGTTTTTCAACATTTCGGATGGATACAGTTGCCATGCTATTTCTCACTTTCCAGAAGGCCACGGATGAACCAGCGTTGGAAGATCAGGACAACCAAGACGGGCGGAATAACAGCCAGAATGGCCAGGGCGAAGGCTTCCTGCACCTGGGGTATCTCTCCCCCCTCATAGAGCATCTGAAACGCCTGTTTGATGCCAATGACGATGGTGTAGAGTTGATCATCCGTGGTCATCAGCAAGGGCCAGAGATATTGATTCCATCCCACAACGAACATGATGATAAAGATGGCCGCGATCATCGTTTTGGACAGCGGCAGCAGGATATCAATGAAGAACCGAATTGGTCCCGCCCCATCCAAGCGTGCTGCCTCCAGCAATTCATCCGGCACTGATTTGTAAAACTGGCGAAAGAAGAATGTCCCCGTCGCCGATGCGATCAGAGGCAGGATCAACCCGGTATAGGTATTCAACAGACCAAGATGCGCCACCACCGCATAGGACGGCACGATGCGCACCTCCAGAGGCAGCAACAGGGTCAGGAAAATCAGCCAGAACATCGGCTGCGCCAGACGGAACCGGAAATAGACGATGGCATAGGCCGCCAGCATGGAGATCACGATCTTACCCACCGCAAAACCAAGCCCCAGCACCAGACTGTTCATCAACATGCGCGCCGCATTCGACGTCTTTGTCACGCCGCCTGTTTCAAACAGAACTGTCTTATAGGTGGCCCAGAACTGATCCCCGAACCAGACCTGTAGCCCATGACGCAACAATGTTTCTGGCGTATGGGTCGAACTGGCAAAGGCGACCCACAGCGGCAGGATCAGAAACAAACAGCCCAGAATGAGAATGACGTGGTTGAGGATCGTGCGCATCAGTAATGCACCCGTCTTTCAATATAGCGGAATTGGAATAGCGTCAGCACCAGCACCATCAACAGCAAGATGACTGATTGTGCGGAACTGCCCCCCAGATCCGCCCCCAGGAACCCATCCGTATACACTTTATAAACCAGCGTGTTCGTGGCCCCGCCAGGACCACCCTTTGTGGTGACATCAATGATTCCGAAGGTTTCAAAGAAGGCATAGGTGATGTTGATCACCAGCAGGAAGAAAGTGGTTGGCGCCAACAGCGGAAAAGTGATCGTCCAGAAGCGCTTCTCCGCGCTGCGACAATCCAACATTGCCGCCTCTTGGACGCCTTTCGGGATGCTCTGCAAACCAGCCAGGAAGAAGATGAAATCAACAGACACCTGCTTCCAGATGGCGATCAGTATGACCATGAAACCAGCGTCAAAACCGTCAGTCGCCTTATCGAAATCCCATCCCGTGGCATTCAGAAACTTGTACAAGTCTCCGACCAGTGGATTGAACAACAGATTGCCAATCAAACCGGCAACCGGCGCAGCAACAGCATAGACCCAGATCAGGAGTGTCTTATAGGTGCTTGCACCCCGAATAACCTCATTCGCGCGGGTCGCCAGCAACAGCGCTATGGCCAGGGAGCCCAACGATACAATAATGGAAAACAGCATGGTAAACCCAGCGGAATGAACCCAATCCGCATCGAAAACCATATCTTCATAATTCCGAAACCAAACAAACCGGCTGGATAATCCGAACGCATCTTCTAACAAAAAGGATTGATAAACAGCCTGTGCTGCGGGCCACAGAAAAAAGACGCAAATGATGCCGATCTGCGGTAGCAGCAACAGATAAGGCAACGAGGATTTCTCAAATTGGACGCGCTTCATGTCGCGACTCTCTAATTGTATCGACCGGGGAGGAATGACCCATAACGGGCGACACGCAAAACTGCGCATCGCCCGCCACGGACCAAATCATACCGATTAGTTATAGGTATCTTTGAAACGGACCAGCAGCTCGTTGCTGTCCTTTTCAATGGCATCGAAACCTTGATCGACCGTTTCCTGGCCGTTCAGGATTTGCTCAAAATTCTTGTACATCACTTCGCGAATTTGGACGTAGTAGCCAAGGCGATAGCCCTTGGTCCATTCGCCACCGGGCTGGCTCAACTGCAGAATGCCGATTTCAGCATCCGGTGCTTCCTTGTAATAGCCAGAGGTTTTCGCCAATTCATAAGCATCATTGGTGATCGGCACATAGCCGGTTTCCTTATGCCAGAAGAATTGGGTTTCCGGCTTGGTCAGATACTCAAAGAACTTCGCGGTCGCTTCGTATTCCTTGTCGCTGTGACCGGACATGACGAACAAAGCAGCCCCACCGATGAAGGTGCTCTTGGGCTCTTCAATCAGGCCCTTCCAATAAGGCAGATAGTTGGTGCTGAAATCAAAAGTCGCAGACTTGCGCAGGCCACCGAAGGAGCCTGACGACCCCAGCCACATCGCAACCTTGCCCTGGACGAAGGCATCCTGGTTTTCACCCCAGCCACGGCCGTAGTAACCATACCAGCCCTTATCCAGCCATTCTTTCATCTTCGCCCAATGCATTTTCAGATCCTTGTTGTTGTAAAGGATCTTCACATCGGTTGAATCGAAACCGTTATTGGCGGTTGCCATTTGGATGTTGTGACGGGAATGAAAATTCTCGGCAAAAATCCAAGGGCTATGGCTCTGAGCCATCGGGACATATCCCGCTTCCACCAGTTTCGGGGCGATGGCTTCAAACTCTTCCCAGGTTGTCGGTGCCGACACGCCCGCTTTCGCCAGCGCTTCCTTGTTGGCATACAGCAACGGCGTGGAAGAGTTGAACGGCATCCCGATCATCTTGCCATCGCTATCAGCATAGAAGTAACGAACACCCGAGATATACTTGTTCACATCAAAGCCGACGCCATGTTCTTTCAACAGATCGGCCACCGGATAAACAGCGCCCGGCGCATTGATGATGGTCGCCGCCCCAGCGTCAAACACCTGAATAATGTCTGGCTGTTGACCCGCGCGGAACGCAGCAATGCCTGCTGTCATCGTGTCTTCGTAGCCGCCCTTATAGATGGAGGTCAGCTTCACGTCGCTCTGGCTGGCGTTGAATTCTGCTGTGATTTGATCAACCACTTCACCAAGGCGCCCGCCCATGGCGTGCCAGAAGGTGATTTCCGTCGTCTCTGCCTGGGCGTTGCCCGACAGGCCCATAACCGCTGCCACTGCTGCGGCAAACAAACTACTGCGTCGCATCCGCTGTCTCTCCTCAAAAAGGTCGCTGGTAGGAACTTCATTTTCAGAGCGGACGGATTTCGAACGCCCCCCAATTCATTCCGTATGGAACAGAGACCCTTTAAAGGGGTTAGAAGACACTTCCATGTAGCGATCGTGACGGCCACGTTAATCCTGTATTGCAGAAATATGGTACGGCACGTTCAAGCGCACCGGACTTCGGGGTTAGTAAATCCGTGCGCCACATGGGAACCATGTCGCAAGAATTTCTGAAATTGGTGATTTTGCGATACCTTACCCTGGATAATTATGGGACAATCATCCAAGTTTTAAGCCACTCCGATCCAACACTTGGGTGAACAGATAAAATGTCGACATTGCCCGCAGAAGAAATGCAATCCGCCGCCAAATTTTATCGTGAACACGGTTATGCCATCATTAAAGGGTTTGTCAGCGGCGATGACCTTATGGATATGCAACGAGAAGCGGCTTCAGTTTATGCCGAGGGTCTGACGCATCATATGACCTATTATAATGGCAACCTCGCTTTTGACATTCTGCCGGAAAAGCATTTCGGAAAACGCTATGTCCAGCATGCTTATTGGTTTTCCTGGGTGAATGACTGGTTTGCACAGCACCGCCGCAGTGAGCGCATGCGCGCCCTGCTGGAACCCATTATCGGCTGTGATGTGAAACAACTGGTGGAACAACTGCACTGGAAACCACCAGGCGCCAGCAAGACAGGCTATCGCTTTCACCAGGACTATCGGTTCCGCCCAAATCCGGAACAATATCAGGATATCGTCGAAAACAGCGTTAATGTCGGCATTGCGATCGACCCTTGCCGGAAAGAAAACGGCTGTTTGCGCGTGTTTCCAGACAGCCACAAGCTTGGGTATCTGGGCCTAGCCGATGATGGCGACGGCACCATAATGAATGGCCTGTCGACCGATGAAGAATTAATCCGCAAGGGTTTGGATCCCAACGACATGCTGTATGTCGAATTGGAACCCGGCGACGCCGTAATCTGGAGCCTGCTGACCGTCCATGGATCGATGCCAAACATGTCAGACCGTGATCGAGCCTTCGCGATTTCCAGTTATGTCCGCGCCAGCGCGTCCCCAAATCGCGGGGAATGGGCGTTTCGGGATGGCGTGTCGATTCCCCTTGGCGCCGTGCCACAACCTTGCAAGGATGGGCTCAATCGACCTCTCGGCGGCGTTTATGAAGACAGCGAATGGTATTTAAACGACAAAGCCTAGCAGCCCTTCTTGCGCTTGGGGGTTTCATGACCCCTGCCGTCCCTTCGGCGGCGCAAGCCATTGACTATGTCCTGGCCATCAGTTGGCAACCCGGCTTTTGCGAAATGCGGCCCGCCGTGCCTGAATGCCAAAGTCAAACCGCCGATAGATTTGATGCGACCCATTTCACCCTGCATGGCCTGTGGCCGGAACCACGAGGGAACTTCTATTGCGGGGTCCCTCCCCATGATCAGGAACTGGATCGGCGCACGCAATGGCAGGCCCTGCCCGTTCTCCCGTTAAGTGCAGAAACACGGCAGCATTTGGATCAATCAATGCCGGGTACGCAATCCGGGCTGCACAGGCATGAATGGATCAAGCATGGCACCTGCTCAGAGATGCCGACGCCGGAAGCCTACTTTCAGGAATCCCTAAGGCTGTTAGCTGCCCTCAATAACTCTCCGCTGCAGGCCTTGTTTCAAGACGCGATCGGTTCGACTTTATCTGGCGACGCAATCCGCGCGGCCATTGATAACGCCTTTGGCGAGGGTGTGGGGGAGAAAGTACAAATCATCTGCAAGTCAGTCGGCCCCCGAGACTTGATCGTAGAATTGCGGTTCAATCTAAAAGGTCCGCTGAAGGATCGTGATTTCAAAGCAGCCCTTCAAAGCGCCACCTCACGCGATCCCGGTTGTCCCGGTGGTGAGGTGGACGCCGTCGACTAAATACCCACACGTTCCTGACTTCAATGACATCTAGAACATCCGGTGCATACAAGTTACGGATGAGTGAAAATTCCCCGGATTGCGGGCATTCACAATTCGTCTTAAGAACGACAGATCAACATTCCTCGCTTGGAAAGTGGCGCGCTATGGGCCTTATCAGTGTATCGCATGATGATTGCTATCTGACACTCGATTGGGACGGAAATCGGCAAACCAAACATGCCTTGATCTGGATGCGGGATAATGATCCCAGTGGCTTTCACCCCACAACGGGAGAGCGCGTGTTAGATCTGCTTTCAGTGCCGGAGAACCCCCAATTGGTTGCCGGCACGGTGGAGGCCAATGAATTGAACCTGACATGGTCAGATGGGCATACAAGCCGCTTCACCGAAGCCGATCTCGTCACCCGGATCAGCGCCCCGGCAGGTAGCCGCACAGACACCCCGGTGCGCGCCGAAAGTTGGGATGGGTCCTTTGCAAATCAGATCCCCAGACATTCTGCGGACTCCATCTTAAAGGACGATAAAGGCCTATTGTCTTGGCTGGAGGATTTGACGAAATGGGGCCTGACCATCGTCGAGGAAGTGGCCTGTGAAACAGGCGCGATGGAATCGGTTTGTCGCCGCGTGGCGCATTTAAGGGAGACGAATTTCGGTCTGACCTTTGATGTGCGCTCCATCCCTAAACCCAATAACCAAGCCTATACCGCCGACGCCCTGCCGCTGCATACCGATTTGACGAACCAGGAAACACCCCCTGGCTTCCAATTCCTGCATACCCTGCAAAACGATGCGCAGGGCGGCGAGTCCCTCTTTGCCGACGGCATTCGTATGGCGGAGGATTTGCGTAAGGCAGACCCAGAGGCTTACCGGATGCTCACAGAAATTTCGATACCCTGCCGTTTTCATGATGACAGTTTCGATATCCGCTATCGCCGCCCCATCATTCGGGAAGATCGCAATGGGCAGCCGGTTGAGGTCAATTACAATGCCCATTTAGCCGACTATCTGGATTTGGAGCCAGAAGAAACCATCGCCTTCTACCATGCCTATCGCGCCTTCATGCGGCTAACCCGCGATGCGCACTATCGCATAGAAATGAAAAGCAGGTCCGGTGACATGGTGGCCTTTAACAACCGGCGCACCTTGCATGGGCGCAACGCCTTTGACCCCAATACAGGCGCGCGCCATCTGCGCGGATGCTATCTGGACTGGACCGATGTCATGAGCCGCATTCGGGTGCTTCAGCGTTAGCGCTGGATGTTAGCCGCCAGATACTGGCGCAGAACCGTTCTGGTCACTTGCTCAATGGCGGGATCAATCCCCGTTAGACCAGCCACCCAATTGCAGCTGCCAGCATGGAAGACTTTCCCCGTTCCCTTCGAAAACTCCACGATCATGCCATTGCCGCGCAAGGTATCCGCACAGGCCTGCGCGCTGTCGGTGCCATAGCGCAGTTGGGCAATAAATTTCGTTTCCATATCCCCGATGAAGGCAGGATAGTCCGGCTCTTCCGGTCCAGGCACCTCCCCCGTCGTAGCCAGGCCCAGCGCCAAAATGGTCAAATTTTCCGGGACCGATATGCCCTCTGCCGGTTCTGGCAGGCCGTGCCGAATGATGTAATCCAGCCCATCGGTTTCATAACCAAAGGCACCGCTGGGCTCCCCCAACAGATCGCCATAGCCAAGGCCTGTGCCTTCAAACGCCCAATGGTCCGGCCGATAGAGGGGAAAGCCCCGGACACCCCGCACACCGCATTTGCCCCAACCCGCATAGATGCCCCAACTGCCCTCCAGTCCAAAGGTCAGCGCCCCGGGACGCCCAATGATGGACGCCTCCCAGGCGGTGGTGGTCAGATGCGGCGTTGTGGATCGGGCCATCGGATCGGTCTCTACCGCCTCATATTTGTGGCAGGTTTGTTGGCGCGCGGCGCTGTCCAGGCGGCATTGCCAAAGAAAGTTCCCGGCAAAGCGAGCGATCCGGCCACCCCTTTCAACATAATCGTCGACCGCGTCCCGCATGTCCCAGGTCCAGTATTCATCATGACCGACAAAGGCACAGCATCCATACTGAGGCAGAATTTCTGGATGATCGACCAAATCACTCTGGGCAATCAGATCAACGGCCAGGCCTTCCTTCTCCGCCCAGCGCCAGAAGTGGCTTTCATAGCTGGCCCAGCCCGCAGAGGCATATTTTCGGCTGTGGCCCGTCTGATAGGCCCATTCCATATGAGGATAACGCAGCGGCGCACCATAGGCGGGCGGTTCCGGCAATCGCACACGCGGTGCATCCGCTGGCAGCGACACGAACCCCTTATCAAAGGGACGATTCAGGCTGACCACCGGGGCATAGTGATCCCTGTTCGGTCCACAGAGTCCATCATAATGATTGGAACCACCCCAGGAATTATAGGCCCACCATGTGCAGGTAGAAGCCACCAACAACAACCGCCCCTGCCCCTTTGCCCGTCGTTGAGTTTCAGTGCTTGGGCGCACTAGCAACAGCCCCTCGCTTTCGACAGCAACCGATCCATCGTCAGAAAGTCCCCGTGCCACCAATCGATAAGCACCCGACGGCCAATCCTCCGCCACCGGCACCACCACAGTTTCGGTCCAATCGCAGCCCTCGACAGAACAATCCTCAGGGGCTGCCTGCCACAAACCGTCTTGTTTGCCAGATTTCCAGACGACCGTAGGCGAAACTCCGTCGCGCAGGGCAATCACGTCATAATGGGGCTGATTGGTGGACACGAACAGGTGCACATGATCGCCGGGGGCGGCACTAGTCTGATCGCAATAGATCCAGACTTGTGGCGATGCATCCGCCGAATCCGCTGTCTGATAGCGTGATTGCAACACGGCAGCGCGCCGCGATGCCGCATCCATGTCCAGATCCATCATCCCCCCGGACAGAATGTGTTTATGAAGGCAGCCTCACCCGATTTGGTAAAGGCCACGATGCGGCTTCCAGCAGGTCGGGAGGCCCATCCCTTTTCAAACACATGGTCCAGGACCGCTTTGCCCAAACCGCCCGCCAAATGCGTGCGCCGCATGCTCCAATCCAGACAGGATTTGCACAGGGGACGCTTTGACTTCTGCAAGGGCTGAAAATCTATTCCAACGGATTGATAGAAATCCGTTCCGGCTTGGGTGATATCCAGCGCGTCCTCCGTCTCAATCAGGAAACCCTGTGCTGTCGCATAATCCAACATCTGCACACCCAATGCGCCTGCCAAATGGTCATAGCATACGCGGGCTTGACGCAATTCCGGGTCTTTCGGGCCGGTCCGGGTGCGCAAGAAACCATTCTTAGCCGCAAGGCCCATCAGCCCTTCCAGCACCAGGCCGACATCATGGTCTGCTAACGAGAAATAGCGATGACGCCCCTGTTTGCGTTGCCGCAACAGGCCCCCCGCCTCCAGTTTCGATAGATGACCACTGGCGGTCTGGGCTGTAATCCCGGCCTCTTGCGCCAATTCGGTTGCAGTCAGGGCCATACCACTCATCAACGCGGTCAGCATATTTGCCCGCGCCGGGTCGCCAATCAGGGCGGCAATTTGGGTGAAGTCAGGTCCATCTTTCATACTTCGATCCTAACCGAAGCATTCTCGTCTGTCAGTATGCAAAAACAGGGCTCACAGAAAGGGAGCCCAACCATGATTACCTGTTTCATCCGCTATCACATCGACCCGACGAAGAGGGCACAATTCGTACAATATGCCCAGAATTGGGGACAAGCCATTCCAAGATGCGGCGCTGATCTGATTGGCTATTTCGCGCCGCATGAAGGGTCCAGCACGCTGGCTTACGGGGTATACACAATTGAAAACCTGGCCGCCTATGAAGCCTATCGCGCACGCCTGAATGCTGATCCATTGGGCAAAGAAAATTACGCGTTCGCTCAGAAAGAAAAGTTTCTGCTTCGGGAAGACCGCACCTTCCTGACACTGGCTTCAAGCCCGCACGGATCAAAGGTGGTTCATGACAAAGGATAGGGCAATACGGCACTGATAGAATACACCACTCCCGTTCATGACTTCGCTACAAGTCTTGCCACTGCCGCCCGTTTCGCCTAAGTCCTGTGGCTCGCTTTAAGCTTTAGAGGATATAGGGTTATGCGCGCGGAAACGCAGGCTGTGGTAGATGAACTCAAGCAGTCATTGGAACTGCTGAGGAGGCATCTTTGACTGGGATGTTTCAACAAAACGCCTGGAAGAATTAAACGCGCGCGTCGAAGACCCGACCTTGTGGGATGACCCCACCGCCGCGCAAAAGGTGATGCGCGAGCGTTCCTCTCTGGAAACCCGGATTTCCGGCTTTCTGGATCTGGAATCCGGCCTGAATGACAATGTAGAGATGATCGAGCTGGCCGAGGCTGAAGGCGATGAAGGCCTGATCACCGAAGCGGAAAATGCGCTGAGCGGCCTGCGCGATGTCGCCGCCAAACAGCAGTTGCAAAGCATGCTGTCGGGTGAAGCCGACGGCAATGACTGCTTCCTGGAAGTCCATGCCGGTGCGGGCGGGACAGAATCCCAGGACTGGGCGGAAATGCTGCAACGGATGTATCTGCGCTGGGCCGACAAGCGCGGCTTCAAGACCGAGATGCTGGAAGAAAGCCCCGGCGAAGAGGCGGGAATCAAATCCACCACGATCCGCATTCAGGGCGAAAACGCCTATGGATGGCTGAAGACCGAAACGGGCGTGCATCGGCTGGTGCGAATCTCCCCCTATGATTCCAATGCCAGACGGCATACAAGTTTCTCATCCGTGAAGGTCTATCCCGAGATCGATGATTCCATTGACGTTGAAATCAACGATGGTGACCTGCGCATTGATACCTATCGCGCGTCCGGCGCGGGGGGGCAGCACGTCAACCGGACCGATTCCGCCGTGCGTATCACCCACATCCCCAGCGGCATCGTGGTTCAGTGTCAGAATGACCGGTCACAGCATAAGAACCGTGCCCAGGCCATGAAGATGCTGACATCGCGCCTGTATGAGGCAGAATTGAAACGCCGAGAAGCCGCAGCTCAGGACGATTTCCAGGCGGAAACAGAAATCGGCTGGGGACGGCAGATTCGCTCCTATGTGCTGCAACCCTATCAGATGGTGAAAGACCTGCGCACCGGCGTGGAAACCAGCAATACCGGCGGCGTTCTGGATGGCGATATCGATGCCTTCCTGGAAGCGTCCCTGGCCTCGAAACTTGAAGGCGGCACCACATCCGTCGAAGACCTGGATTGATAATGATGACCGATATGGTTGAGACAGCGACAAGCGAAGAAGACGACCGCCATGACTTTATTCGCGACAAGGTCCGCAGCGATCTTGCCAATGGCATCGTCAAACAGGTCGTCACCCGCTTTCCCCCGGAACCCAATGGCTATCTGCATATCGGTCACGCCAAATCGATCTGCCTGAATTTTGGCATTGCCCAGGAATTTGGCGGTCGCTGTAACCTGCGCTTTGATGACACCAATCCGATCAAGGAAGAACAGGAATATATCGACGCGATTGAAGAGGATGTGCGCTGGCTAGGATTCAAATGGGATGGACAGCCCTGCTTTGCCTCCGACTATTTTGAAACCTTCTATGGCTATGCCGTCCACCTGATCAACAACGGCAAGGCCTATGTTGATGACCTGAGTCCCGATGAGATCCGCGAGTATCGGGGCACGCTGACGGCACCGGGCAAACCCAGCCCCCATCGGGACCGCAGCGTCGAAGAAAATCTCGACCTGTTCGCAAAAATGCGCGACGGCGTGTTCCAGAATGGCGAGAAATGTCTGCGTGCGAAAATCGACATGGCGTCGGGTAACATCAATCTGCGCGACCCGGTCCTGTATCGCATCCTGCACGCCAAGCATCCGCGCACGGGAGACACATGGTGTATCTATCCCATGTATGATTTTGCCCATGGTCAAGGCGATGCGATCGAAGGCGTGACCCATTCCCTGTGTACCCTGGAATTCCAGGATCACCGCCCGCTGTATGATTGGTTCATCGAAAACCTGCCGGTGCCATCGCGCCCGCGCCAGACCGAATTTGCCCGCCTGAATGTCACCTATATGGTGCTGTCCAAGCGCAAGCTGATCCAATTGGTGAAGGAAAACCATGTATCGGGATGGAGCGATCCCCGCATGCCGACCATTCGCGGCCTGCGCCGCCGGGGTGTGCCCGCTGCGGCGCTGCGCAATTTCTGTAAACTGATCGGCATGACCAAATCCGACAAGGTCATCGAATATCAGATGCTGGAATTCTGCATCCGGGAAGAGTTGAACAAATCCGCGCAACGCCGCATGGCCGTTTTGGAGCCACTGAAGGTCACCCTGACGAATTATCCAGAAGGCGAAACCGAATGGCTGGACGCGGTCAACAATCCGGAAGATCCAGACGGCGGCAGCCGCCAGGTCCCCTTCTCGCGCACGCTGTATATTGAGCAGGCCGATTTCATGGAAGATGCGCCCAAGAAATTCTTCCGCCTGAGCATCGGCCGCGAAGTGCGCCTGCGCTGGGCCTATTTCATCACCTGCACCGATATGGTCAAGGATGCCGATGGCAATGTCATAGAACTGCTGTGCACCTATGATCCCGCCACCAAGGGCGGCGATGCACCAGACGGCCGCAAGGTGAAGGGCACGTTGCATTGGGTTTCCGCCGATCACGCGGTCGACGCGGAAATCCGCAACTACGACCACCTCTATACCCGCCCCGATCCAGGCGCAGAGGGTGATCCGATGGACGACCTGAACCCCGACTCGCTTTCCATCGCAACGGCCAAGCTGGAACCCAGCCTGACCGAAATCCCGGTCGGCGAAACCGTCCAGTTCGAACGCCAGGGCTATTACTGCGTCGACCCCGACAGCACCACCGACAAGCCCGTCTTCAACAAAACCACCGGCCTGCGCGACAGCTGGGCCAAGGCCCAGAAGACGGGGTAGGGTCGCACTATCGGGGGGTACCATTGTCACCCCTCTCATCTTTTACCCCCCTTGAGAGGTGGGAATCTCCATCTTTTACTCCTCCCACCTTGAGGGGGGAGCCTCATCTTTAACTCCTCCCCCTTGAGGGGGGGGAGCCTCATCTTTAACTCCTCCCTCCTTGAGGGGGGGAGCCTCATCTTTAACTCCTCCCCCCTTGAGGCAGGGCTATCGCATATGAGCGAAGAGCTTTGTGAGGAAGGCATCATCCCATCCGGCGCGTTTGATTTTGCCCTTGATGGAGCCTTTGTCGTCATTGGCTTTGATGATGTTGAGGGCGAGCTTGCG
>NZ_JBLZHT010000015.1:0-33195 GCF_048892525.1 Hwanghaeella sp. LZ110
GGGATGCCAATCGCGAATTCTATAATCCGGAATTAACCGCGCGGACCTGGACCGGGAATGAGCATTTCGGCAAGACCTATCTGCCGGGCCACATTACCGGACGCCCCTGGATGTTCCATCCGTTCAAAGAAGACGGCTGTGGCATCATTGCGGGCACCACCAACCATATCGCGCCTTGTGACTGGACCCAATTGGTCGTGGAAAACTCCAAAATCACACAGATCAATGAAGGCGGCGAATTTGGCCGCAAACTGCGCGATGTTATGGAGCAGACCAAGGATATCCAATATCCGACCTTCCCTGACAAAGGTATCATGCATTGGTGGGAAGCATCGATTGGCACCAATCCGCATATCCATCGCCCCCGTAAGGACTTCCCGTCAGGCTTTGTGAATTGCTTGTATGAGCGAGTCCGGTCCGGCGTTATCCATATGGGCTTTGGCACCATCATTTCGTCTATGGCGGAACGGGAAGCAGCCCGTATGGGCCATCTTGTCGGCCATTGGCATCTACACCTCTACTTCCCGACCTATACCTGTGAAATGGCCGGGGATAACGAGAATATCATTGAAAATGGTCGCCTTCAGGCGCTCGACGACCCGGAAATCCGCAAGATCTGCTCGAAATATGGCGATCCGGAAATGTGGATGGATGAAAGCTGGAACCCTGCCGTCCCCGGCATCAACATGGATGGGGATTACTGGGATCACTATGCCAAGGACCCGCTTCACTGGGTGAAGACGGAATTGGAAGTCTGCCGCAACTACCACCCGATGTTTATGAAGATGGTCGGCGCAGACGACAAATATTGCCACGGTGCCGGCGCAGATTGGTGGAAAGGCGGATGCTGTGAACACAGCGGCGTCTCTGCACCCGTCCTGCCTGGAAATTGCTGTTGGCATGACCACGACTGGGAATATGTAACATAATACAGTCTTGTGTGGCGTGTTTGATACCCAGCTCAATATAGCCTGCGCAGGCTATATTGAGGCGGCTTCTACTTGACCTGCGATCTCATCTCATCGAATATTTTCAGGGTAGTGTCAGAGCAATTCGAACCAGTCTCAGCATGTGGTTAAATGATGGAACCTATGTCGAATAAATCTGGCGCCACTCGGCGAGAGCAGCGGCTCGATTAGCCTTCAAATTGTCGCTGCGACATTGTCAGAAGAAACTAGATTGAGGCAATTTGAGTATCCGGATAGCCTCCTTAGATGACAAAATCACCATTCCGTTATTTCAAAGACGTCACCCGAGATCATCCAGTTCGCGGTCATGATGTACGTTCGGTTTCCACATGTCTGACGTCAGCGCCTATGGGACAGATTAGTGGAATTGCATAGGAGAGGATTTCTGGTTCATCGTAATGACCCGAAGGGGAATGAAGATGAGACAGAAATCGCAGACACGACAGACAGGTAGCGACAAGGCCATTAAGGACATTCGCCGGGCGACCCGGAAGCAATATTCTGCTGAAGAAAAGATCCGTATCGTTCTAGACGGCTTGCTTGGCGAAGAATCTATTGCCGAGTTGTGTCGGCGCGAAGGCATCGCCGAGAGCATTTATTACACAAATGGTCAAAGGAGTTTCTTGAAGCTGGCAAGCGCCGACTTGCTGGTGATACAGCGCGTGCAGCCTCCACGGGTGAGGTGACGGCCCTTCGCCGGGAGGCAACTGCTGTTTGTTCAGGGGATGCGTCCCATCCTGGCCGACAAGATACGCTACTTCGACCGCTGGGAATGGCGTTTCTGGGGCAAATGGGACAAGTGGCAGGATTGACCTGCGGATATCAGCAAGGTCGCCCTCTGGGCGGCCCTGTTCTCTTTTAAATGATTGCTGAAACAAACATTTGGGATCTCAAGACGCCATAAATCCACATTACGGCACCTCAAGAAACTATTCTTGTTGAAATGACTGCAAAATACCTATATGGTAGCTTGAGATACCCTAATCATTAAATGCGGAGCCTCAAGCGACCATGGTTGCCCGAAATCCACTCCTGACAGCGCCACCCTATGAGGTGGAAATGTCCCTGAAAACACTTGGTGCTAATCTGCGCACTGCGCGGTTGCGCCGTAATCTGTCACTTCAACAGGTAGCAGAAAAGGTTGGCGTTGGACGGCATGTGGTTTCCTCCGCCGAAAAGGGGAAACCGTCAACAGGTATAGCCATATATGCCGCAATCCTGTGGGCGCTTGGTCTCATCGACCAGCTCTCCGTCGTTGCCGATCCAAATCATGACGAAGAGGGCAAAGCACTTGCTAAACCCCGTGAGCGCGCGCGCGCCGGTACAGCGAAGGGGTTAAGCGATGACTTCTGAGATGGGCCAGTCCGAATGCTTTGTTTACATTACCCTGCCTGGCCAGACAGAGCCCGTAACGGCTGGGCGTTTTGTTCTTACCAAAGACAGGCACGGGGTTTCTGTCGGGCGGTTCATCTATGGCCGTAGCTACAGAGATCGTCCGGATGCGGTAGAACTTGACCCGGCTGAGCTGAAGCTTGCCCCTCGAACCTATGAAACAACAGCAATGGGTGGGGTATTCGGTGCCCTTCGAGATGCAGGGCCTGACTATTGGGGACGACGGGTCATTGAACGCCATGCAGGGCGGGCGCAACTGGGTGAGCTCGACTATCTGCTGCACTCCCCCGATGACCGTGCAGGCGCTCTCGGGTTTGGTATTGGACCGCAACCTCCTGCACCTCGACGAGACTTTAACCAGACACTTGACCTGGGAAAACTGCTGGCCATCGCAGACGCAATCATTAGCGAAGAGGACGTGAGCCCTGATGCGGCAGCAGGCCAGATCGAGGAACTACTGCTCGTCGGCACCTCCATGGGGGGCGCAAGGCCAAAAGCCGTTGTAGAGGATGATGACGGGCTGTGGATCGCAAAATTCAGTCGCCCGGACGACAAATGGAATCAGGCACGGGTTGAACACAGCATGCTTTTACTGGCGCGCGATTGCGGGCTGACGGTATCGACAAGCAGGGTGATCACAATCGGCGGCAGGGATGTATTGCTCGTCAAACGGTTTGATAGAGAGAAAACAGACGCTGGTTATCTGAGGGCTCGGATGATCAGCGGCCTCACGCTGCTTCGTGCAGAGGACAGTCACCGCTCCCGTGACCGCTGGTCATACGTGTTATTGGCAGAGGAACTGCGCCGCACATGCACGGAGCCGAAGAAGCAGGCGAACGAACTCTTTCGCCGCATGTGCTTTAACGCCCTTATTTCGAACACAGATGATCACCCCCGCAACCATGCCATCATTGCCAAGGACAGGGACTGGAAACTCTCTCCTGCCTATGACCTTACGCCTTCGGCACCTGTAAGCCTGGAACAACGCGACCTTGCCCTTACCTGCGGAGATCAGGGGCGCTTTGCCAATATGGAGAATCTGCTGTCCCAGTGTGAACGGTTCCTGCTGAACCGAGAGGAAGCGGAAGCCATCATTGCAGAAATGCAAGAGGCCGTTGGCAAGTCCTGGTACACTGTGATGCGCTCCACAGGGGTAACTGAACGGGACTGCGACCTGCTCAAGGGCGCTTTCGTTTATCCGGGTTTCAGACAAAGCAGACCATAAAAGGTAAACAGCCGAACCAAATCCTTGATGCAGTCATGTCCGCATAAATGTCCGTTTGGCGAGAACCTCAAGAGTCGGAATTTAATACAGTTTATCAAATTAACTTCCGCCAAAAGCTCGATTGAATGTCCGCTTATAACTTCGTCTTTCAGAACAAAAAGAAGCCACCCCGAGGGGTGGCTTCTGACTTGCGCATTTAGAGCAAGCCCTCCGATTTTAAAACATTGATGAGCTTTTCAGCCAGGATAAGACCTTCCTGACGCTTGACGTCATGGAAGTTGTCGTACCTCTGGCCGCACTCTCCGAGAGCCTTTTTCACCGCAACATTCGCAGCGGTAGCTGCTGCGAAGCGGAGTTGAAGCACAGCGCCGACGATGCTCTTGTAACGACCATTAAGGCCGTTGGCTTCTTCATATGCCTGTTTTGCTTCATTACTCGCTTCGACATACTCCTTGCCCATCCACGTCACCTGATTGAAGAGCGACAGCGCCCGTTCAGAGACGAAGATACGAAACGGCTCAAGGGCATCATCGAGGCCCATGTCGCGCGTCAGAAAGAGCAAGGATTGATCGAGCTTGTCCTCCGTCGGAGTAACAAGGTCATAGCGCGTCGACCAGGATTGCCGCTCCCACATTTGCTTGCGGACTTCCTGTTTGGTCGTCCAGCGGTTAACGGGGAGTACATCACGAGGATCAGTGTTTGCATCCATAAGTCTGTACCCGAAAAAATCGGGCTCCCTGGTAAGAGTTGGGGGAAAGACCGAAACGCCGCATGCGTCGCAAAAGAGCGACGGTTTAAGGTCAAGCGGGATGAAGATGTTTCGGTTACAGATGCTTATGTCGCTTTACGAAAACGCTTTACTGACCATCAATGAGGGTCAAAGCCCCAAATCCCGCATGCCACGTTCCCGCTCACGCTGGCGGCGTCGCTCTTCGTGTTTACGCCATGCCCGGTAGAGCTGCTCTTTGCGATCCTCGGCAAGGCGGGCTTTATGGATCATATCGCCGGTTACTCGGTCCAGCGCCTTTGCCCGGGCCTTAATCTTCTCCAGAACCACACCACTTATCCAACCTGCATTCCCACCTGAGCGTTGGAGCGCTTCATAATCTCTGACAGCAAGCTCCATCGCCCGCCTCTGCTGGTCAATGCGGGAAAATGCACCTGCAACTCTGTCCCGTGCGTCACGCCACTGGCGGCGGTGCTTGACTAGCGCCCGATAGGCTTTGTCGGCCTCACGCTTTCCGGTGTGGCCAACAATGTCTTTTTGTATCTCCCCCAGCACGCGTGGGTCCTGCGTGACCATGGCATCGGCCATGTCACTGCCGTGGGTCGCCGAGGCCGGAGCCGCGCCGAACATCCCGTCCAAGCGGCATCGAAAATGGAAGGCCTGCTTCAGTAAGAGATTGTATAAGGAACGCAACAGGGTCGAGCGGTTCTTCAATCGTATCAAACACTTCCGACGCATCGCGACACGATATGAAAAACACGCCGCTAACTACCTCGCCATGCTTAAACTCGCCGCCATCCAAATCTGGCTCAGAAGTTAATGAGTCTATGGCCTAGAAGCCGAACCGGCAGATCAGGAGTTCGATGAAGATGAGGAGTACCAGAGGGAGATAGCCGAAGCCAAAAAGAGAGCGGAAGATCGGCGGCAGGCGAAGCGTGGAGACCCGCCCGAACCACCGTCTTTCGATTGAGGTTACTGACGTTGCTCTTCGAGCCACTGCTCGAAGACGCTACGATCAACAAAAATGCGCCCACCTATTTTGATGAGGCATTTGTGGAAGCCATTGGCTTTTGCGTTAAAGATCCACCATCTGATCATCGATTCAGATAGTGCGGGGTTAAATTTCACCAGTTGTGAAATGCTGAGTACGTTTTGAAAGTTCATTCATAACAGTCTCCTTTATTCTCCACATAATTATTTTGGGAAGCGTAGAGACGTATTTCAATAATATCCCAATTTTCCGCCATTTTCATACTACTGATGAGCTAGGGTCAGGACTCATTGAATCCACCATATAACGATTACAGCGATTGTTATGGCGACCATAAAGATGTCTGCACGGCGATCATACCTAGTTGCGATACGTCGCCAATCCTTCATTTTTCCGAACATGTTTCCGACCTTATGGCGTTGTTTATACGTGACCTTGCAGAATGACGCAGGAGCATTTCTGCCTTTTCTGGGAGGGATGCAGGGGATGATGCCCTTGGCCTGCAGGGCTGCGCGGTACTCGTCGCTGTTATACCCCTTGTTTGCGATCAAGATTGCGCCCTCTCGGTCGGGCAGCGTGGGATACAGGATCTTCGCGCCAATATGATCGGATACTTGTCCTGCTGTCAGGCACATCAGCAACGGACGGCCTTCGCCATCGCACACAGCATGCAGTTTCGTGTTTAACCCGCCTTTTGTACGCCCGATGTGGCGGGAAAGTACCCCCCTTTTAGGAGGCTCGACGCCGTGCGGTGAGCCTTCAGATGTGTCGCGTCGAGCATCAGCATATTGGGTGGCCCATCCGCTGAAGCCAAGTTACTGAAAATCCGATCAAACACTCCCAAAACTGTCCACCGTCGAAAGCGGTTATACAGCGTCTTGTGTGGGCCATAGCCCGGTGGGGCATCTTTCCATTGTAGACCATGCTTCAGAACATAGATGATCCCGGAGATAACCCGGCGATCATCCACACGCGCAACACCGTGCGACTTCGGAAAAAGGGCTCAATCTTCGACATTTGATCGGCAGAGAGAAGAAACATATCCGTCATGGCAAACTCCTTTGCCACGGTGAATCACTATTCGCTCATCAATGCAAATTAATAGGTCCTGAGCCTAGGCAGACCGTTGGAACGTGTTGGGCATTTTTGGGAGCAATTACTCCCAAATTACTCCCAAACGCAAAAATGCCCCGCTCCGAAGAGCGAGACTTTTTGATTTAGTCAGTGATTTCAGTGTCTTATTTGGTTGCGGGGGTAGGGTTTGAACCTACGACCTTCAGGTTATGAGCCAAACAGGCTATTGGTTAACGTATCATACGCTATCATATTAAATTGTTATTTTATATAGCTTTATGCGTCATTTTCGTTTAACGATGATCTCTCAAGATTCGGTAAAATGACGCAAATAGGTAGCCCCATGGTAGCCCCAAACGACACAGTGAACTTCACGAAGGCCCTTTTGATGGGTGTCCCCCTCCCCGCCAAAGGAGATCGCTTCTCCTTTAAGGACAGCCGTGTGAAGGGGCTTATTTTGCGAGTGACGGCGAATGGTCAGAAGACCTTTCAGCTCTATCAGAAACACCAGGGGCGACCCGTGCGAGTGACCTTGGGCACCTTCCCCGATATGACTATTGAGAATGCGCGTCGGGAGGCCACAAAAGCCAAAGGGGCATTAGCAGGGGGAGAGAACCCCAATGTCGCTAAGAACCGCATGCGCCAAGAGATCACGCTGAAAGAGCTCTTTGCGTCCTATATGGAGCGTTACAGCAAACTTGAGAAAAAGTCGTGGCGTTATGATGAACGGGAGATCAATAAGTTCCTGTCCCATTGGTTTAATCGCAAAATCTCGGATATCAGCAAATACGAGATTAAATCCCTGCATATCAGCATGAGAGAGAAGAACGGGCTCTATCAGGCGAACCGAATGCTTGAGCGCATCCGGGCGATGTTCAACAAGGCAATTGAATGGGGGTGGGAGGGCGTCAATCCGACCCAAGGGATCAAGAAGTTCAAAGAACAGTCGCGGGACCGCTATATCCTCCCCAATGAAATGCCCCTGCTTCTGGAAGCCGTGGACGAAGAGCATAACGAAGTGGCGCGGGATTATATCCTGATATCGCTGTTTACCGGCGCACGTAAAACCAACGTCCTTGAAATGCGATGGGAACAGATTGATTGGCACAACAAGACGTGGCGCATTCCCGATACCAAGAATGGGGAGCCGGTGCTGGTAACTTTGGCCCCAGAAGCAGAAGCAATCCTGGAGCGTCGCCTAAAGGCGTCCCCTGGCAGTCCTTGGGTCTTCACCAGTGAGGCCAGCAAGACCGGGCACCTAAACGATCCTAAGAAGGCCTGGATACGGGTTAAGCAACGCGCAACGCTTAAAGCATGGTCAGACGACCCAAGACTAGCGGCGGTGATCCAGAGGGCCTCAGAGACTCTCCCAGACGATCATGACGTGGGGACACTCTATGCAAAGGTTGAAGCCGACTGTGACAAGCTGGGATTAGAGCTCCCGACCAGCTTAATGGATATCCGCCTCCACGATATCCGGCGCACCTTTGGCAGCTATCAGGCGATTGCCGGGGCAAGTCTTCAGGTGATCGGAAAATCCCTTGGGCATAAGTCACAGCAATCGACTCAGGTATATGCTCGTCTGCACAATGATCCGATACGGGCGTCGGTTAATTCGGCGACTGCCACGATGCTAAGCTTAGGGAAAATGCACAAATGAATTTACGGGATACGCGCAAACCATACGAACTGTCAGAGGGCGAACTTCAGACCCTCATAGCGAAGTTTGAGAAGATTACTGATACTAAGTTTGATAAGGCTTTCGCGGATCAGGTGAATAACTTCATTGGTATCTTCCGCGAGAAAATCTTGATCGAAAGAGATGCGATAAAGAACAAAAAAATAAAACGCCAACTCACTCAGTTTGAAAACGCACTGGAAAAAGTCTCCACCTTGCAAAGTGACAAAATAAGCGACAATGCCCGCATGGCAATAATCGCCAAACTTCCAGACATGTTCGAGACTTACATTGATGCAAACGACTCTATCGAAACACTACGACAAGCCTGCACCGACGCAATTGACAGTTTAGGTCAGTCTGAGAAATCGACACAATATTCACTCACAAACCTGAAACCCATCCTGGCAACCGAGCTTGCTCGGGAACTCAGTAAATGCGGGGTCGAAATCACGGCCTACCGGGAAGGAACGTTCGGGAAATGTCTTGAGGCGTTTCTCAAAGCCATCAAAGGGGAGGCTGGCGGTGAGAAATTCAACATCTCAATACGTGAAGACTTATTCCCCATCATCAAACAGGCCAAAGACGACTACGCCACAACTGAGCGTTTTGTCCTTCTTAAAATTAGGTGAGATTTTTGGGCAAAAAGTTGTCCCCAATTTGGAACCTATTTGATTAACGCCAATCACTAGAGGTTGCCCTGAAGCCATTGAGCGCTGTGTTCGTGGCAGTAAATCTAACTGGGGTAATTTCAAATGACACAACGACTCTTAACCAAAGAAGACGTATCTAAGATTCTGGGCGTCACTGTCGGGACGCTTGCCGTATGGCGTGCGACGAAACGCTATAACCTTCCCTATGTGAAATCGGGCCGGTTGGTCAGGTATCGGGAAGCGGATGTGCAAGCCTTCATCAACTCTCGCATTTATGGGGAGGGTTGATCATGACGAACCCAGCCGAAACTCTAAAGCGGTCCCTCTCCCCGGAACGCTATTACACGAAAACGCTGAAAGGCTGTTTCGGAAAGCCGACCAGACAGGGCTGGCATATGTGGGAGGGGCTTTGCCCCTTCCACGCCGACACCCGCCCTGGCTCCTTTGTCGTGAACAAGGCGACAGGGGCGTTCAAGTGCTTCTCTTGCGGCGAACAAGGGGGCGATATCATCACCTTCCATATGAAAGCCAATCATGTTGGCTTCCTTGGGGCTCTTAAAGAGCTGAAGGGAGGCCTGTGATGCGCCCGGTCAAGCGATGGGACTATAAAACACGGGATGGGGAAGCCATTGGCTATGTCGTACGTATGGAGGGGGAAATTTCCCCTACGTATGGAAAAGCTGAAAAGCAGATCATCCCCTACTTCCGTACGGACGGGAAACCGGGTATCCCAGACGACCACTCTACCCATCTCCGTATATACGGGCTGGATTATATCACCGATTTCGCAGAACCGATCTACATTGTAGAGGGAGAGAAATGTGCCGCTGCCCTGCACGGGCTAGACCTTCAAGCTGTGACAAGTCTCGGGGGAAGCTGTCAGGCAGTTAAGGCCGATTGGTCAACTCTAAGGGATGCAAGCCATATCTACATACTGCCAGACAATGACGAGCCTGGAATGCGCTATGCCAAGGCAGTCTATGACCAGGTGAGACACTTCCCATTTTTGCATGAGATCAAGTTGGTGCAATTCCCTATGTATGAGAAAGGGGACGTCTGCGATTTTCTGGCATCCCGTGACGGGATGGAGAGTTGGGATGGGCTATCCCCTATAGAGGGCGTTTCCTTAGGGGATATTTCCTTAGGCTCCGTTTCCTTAGGAATTGATCCCTTAAGAAACGACCCTTTAGACGACCCTTCCTTAGAGACGGCATTTCTAAGGCACGCAGATGCCTTAGAGAATGATTCCTTAGGGTCGACCCTAAGTATGGAGTTTGAACGATACAGGGATATAAACGCCGCTCCCATCCCTAACGATTGGCTCTTCCAGACAACAAAGACCCAGTATCACTTGATCACTGTGAACGACTTCACCCGTATGGAGCTGCCAAAGCGGGAGATGCTTCGTGCGCCTTGGATGCCTGAAGGGTCGATCAGTATGGTTTTTGCAGATCGGGGAATCGGCAAAACGTTCTTCTGTCTGTCCTGTGTTACTGCCCTACACGGACTAGGCCTTCATGCCTGGACAAGGCTTTGAAGAAGCAGTTATGCAGATAAAGTCAATTGGTACGTCCTGTAGTATGTCGAACATCAAGAACAACATAAATTAGTGCGCAATACATAATTTCAGCCAAACCATTTTTGTCATTATTTAACTTGACCTTCCAGTAACCGGAGGCCTCAACGTCTTCAAGGTACACGAACTAGGAGGCAATTATGAAAAGTAATATGATTGAAAATATTGAACATGATCCGGTCTGCGGTATGAAGGTCGACTTAAGCAATGACAATCCAACCGCCGAACATAAGGGGCATAATTACTATTTCTGCTCAAACCGATGCAGGGAGAAATTTATAGGTGCACCTGATGAGTACCTAGGAAACAAAGTCAGAGAAGAAACTATGCCAGAGGGAACCGTCTATACCTGCCCAATGCACCCGGAAATAGAGCAAATTGGCCCCGGCACCTGCCCAAAATGTGGCATGGCACTTGAGCCCAAGGGGCTTCCCTCAAAAGACGAAGGCCCAAACCCAGAGTTAGTTGATTTCAAAAGGCGTTTTGCCGTTGGTGCAGTGCTCACGGTGCCTCTTCTCATCCTAACAATGGGGCCAATGGTAGGTTTACCCGTGCGGGACTGGATTGGAGAACGCATTGTTTTGTGGATCGAGTTGTTACTAGGAACACCCGTCATCCTTTGGTCTGGCTGGCCGTTTCTTGTACGAGGCTGGCAGTCATTCCGAACTATGAACCTAAATATGTTCTCGCTGATCGGCATGGGGGTTTCTTCGGCATTCCTCTTTAGTGTTGTTGCCGTCCTAGCCCCGAGTATATTCCCAGCGGGTTTTCGGGATTCTAACGGGCATGTTGGTGTCTATTTTGAAGCCGGAGCGGTGATCGTTGTTCTTGTACTTTTAGGTCAAATCCTTGAACTCGGAGCACGTGAACGCACTGGTGCCGCGATCCGCGCCCTACTAGATCTCGCCGCCAAAACCGCACGCGTCATTCGCCCCGACGGAACGGAAGAGGAAGTCGCGGTTGAAGATGTCCAGGTAGGAGATAAACTCCGTGTTAGGCCGGGTGAGAAAGTCGCCGTTGACGGTGAAATACTGGAAGGTCGTTCATCAATTGATGAGTCGATGATTTCTGGTGAACCAGTGCCCGTCGAAAAGATTGCCGGTGACCCGGTGACTGGCGCAACCATCAACGGCACAGGAAGTCTGATCATTGAAGCCAAGCGCGTCGGCAAGGATACCATGCTGTCACAGATCGTCGATATGGTCGCATCGGCCCAGCGTTCACGTGCGCCAATTCAAAAGCTGGCAGACAGCGTTGCCGGGTATTTTGTGCCGGTGGTTATCGGCGTCTCTGTCTTAGCTTTCATTGCTTGGTCAATTTGGGGACCATCACCGGTTTTCGCCTATGCGCTGGTCTCGGCCATCGCAGTGTTAATTATCGCCTGTCCCTGTGCGCTGGGTCTGGCAACACCTGTGTCGATCATGACTGCAACTGGACGCGGGGCACAGGCTGGCGTCCTGATCAAGAACGCTGAGGCGCTGGAGCAGTTCGCCAAAATTGATACCTTAATTGTCGACAAGACAGGTACGTTAACAGAAGGGAAGCCCAAACTGGTCGCCGTGATCGCACAGCCAAATCATAGCGAAGAAGAAGTACTGCGTCTGGCAGCGAGCCTAGAACGCGGTTCCGAACATCCACTGGCGGAAGCGATTATCTCTGGTGCTAGGGAACGCGGCATTGCACTTGCCGACGCAACTGATTTTGAAGCCGTCACGGGTAAGGGCGTTAAAGGAACTGTGGACGATCAGTCGATCGCCCTTGGGAATGCCAGATTGGTTGAAGACCTAGGTCTTAACCCTGGAGCTTTGTCTGAAACAGCAGATGCGCGGCGTGACGAGGGAGAAACGGTAATGTTCATTATCGTCGGCAACCAGATCGCGGGCTTAGTCAGTGTTGCCGATCCGGTCAAAAATACAACACCGGATGCTCTTAAGGAACTACACGCGCTGGGACTCAATATCATCATGGCCACTGGCGATAATGAGCGCACGGCGAAAGCAGTCGCAGCGCGCCTCGGGATTGACGAGATAAGGGCCGATGTGCTGCCTGCCGACAAGGCGAGGATCATAAAGGAATTGCAAGAACAGGGTAGAAAGGTAGCGATGGCGGGGGACGGCGTTAACGATGCACCCGCTCTGGCGCAGGCGGACGTTGGAATTGCTATGGGTACTGGCGCTGACGTCGCCATTGATAGCGCAGGAATTACGCTGGTGAAGGGTGATTTAGGCGGTATTGTTAGAGCGCGGCGTTTGTCCGTGGCAACGATGCGTAACATCAAACAAAATCTATTCTTTGCGCTCGTCTACAACGCCGCCGGCGTGCCAATCGCAGCAGGTGTGCTTTATCCATTCCTCGGATTACTGATCTCACCCATGTTCGCTGCTGCGGCCATGAGTCTCTCGTCTGTTTCAGTGATTGGCAACGCGTTACGGTTACGAACCGTCCGCATTCAAGGATAATTTAGGATAAGAAAGTATCCGTTGGAAAATAAATGTTGAAGCTCTGGAATGGCGTTCCGCCGTTCCCCACCCTAAGGAACGGAACGACGGAACGCGCATTCTTTCATAAAGTTTGAGTCAGAGTTTCACACTCATATGGGCACAATCAGTGCAACTCTTTGCTCCGCTAAAAGATGACACGAACTCCTGTCACCAGATAGGTTGCTTGATTACCCTCTCCTTCGGCACTCCGTAATTTGGCAGACTCACCCAGGGTTCGTTCGTGGTGAATGCCAATGTAAGGCGACAGAAGCCTATCAACGAGATCGTAGCTGAGGCGCGCTCCCACTTCGACCTTTGGTCCCCACGCACCGATGGCACGGGCGCGGTCATCGTTGAACGGAAGGTTTACCTCGATGCTTGGGGTAAGGATTATGCGATTGGTGAGCAGTCCTTCATAGTCAATGGCCAGCCGCGCAGCGGGATATTCCGATAGGAATAAATCTGCTTCCACATCAAACCATTGTTTTGATAACCCCTTTATGCCGATAACTCCAGAAAGCCTGTCTGGTCCTTTTGGGGTTTCTGCTCGCACACCAGCAACCGCGTCAAAGAAAGTGCTGATGGGCGTCTGAAGGAGCAACTGGTTCTCCAAGGTCTCAAAGGCATCTGCCTGTGTCTCAAACTCCCCTTCGCTGCGCCAGACGAATTTCAACTCGTCTGACCCAACAAAGGCTTCTGTGTCCCAGGCAAATAGGTTTTTAGGGCCTTTGCCCAATCGATATTCCAAGTTCTCGGCTTTGACGCCCCAAACAAGCGGTTCAGCCGCCGCGGTGAAACTAGCCAGACACAGAGATGAAAAAGTAAGGGCGGTGAGTGCTATCCATCTCATCCTATTGTCCTCCATTTGGGAGGGTTAGAGCGGCCGATTGTTTGCCTGGCCCACCTTCGACAATAACCTTCCTAAACATGCCGCTGTCGGCATGGTAGGATAGATGACAATGGAACGCCCATTGACCGGGAGCATCGACCTCCGTCTCCATATACAGAGTTGTCCCTGGCGCAACACTAACCACGTGTTTGATCGGATCAAACTTGCCTTGCCCATTGTCGAGAATGGACCACATACCGTGCAAATGCATGGGGTGGGTCATCATCGTCTCATTGACGAATTTGAAACGCACCCGCTCTCCATATTGCAAACGGATAGGATCAGAATCGCTATACTTGATCCCATTCAACGACCAGATATAGCGCTCCATATTTCCAGTCAGCCGTATTTCAATTTCTCTTGTCGCTTCCCGATCATCGTAAAGAGGCTTCTGAGCCTTTAAATCCGCGTAGGACAGAAACTTCCCACCACTGGCGGCTTGCGGGGTCAGACCACTCCCTGGTGCATAGTAAGGATCTGCCATTTCACCCATGCCACTCATCACAGTGCCATCAGGCATGGTGTGAGTGCCGCCCGCCATAGAACTGTGATCCATACCCGCCATGGCGCTGTGATCCATGCCTGACATAGCACTATGATCCATGCCCTCCATATCGTGGGACATGCCCATATCTGCCATTGTCAGTAACGGTGCCGCACGCATCTCAGGAACAGCAGCTTCCATCCCCTCCTGAGGTGCAAGTGTAGCTCTTGCAAAGGCCGTTCGGCCCATTGACTCAGCGAATATCGTATAGGCCTGCGCTTCTTTGGGGCGCACGATCACATCGTAGGTTTCCGCAACGGCAATGCGAAACTCGTCAACTTTAACTGGCTGCACGTTGTTGCCGTCTGCCTGAACCACCAAAAGGTCCAGACCTGGAATTCGGATGTCATAATATGTCATGGCAGACGAATTGATGAATCGTAGTCGAATACGCTCGCCTGGCTCAAACAGGCCCGTCCAGTTCTGGTTTGGCCCTTTGCCATTTATCAAGGGTGTAAAGCCTTGCACGTCTTCAATGTCCGTTGGCATCATTCGCATATCGCCCCAATCGGCGCGGTCTGAGAGGGCAGCGTCTAGTCCTTTGCTCTCCGAGTCATCCAGAAAATCGAATAGCGTACGTTGCTTCCGATTGTAATAGTCCGGCATCATTTTAAGGTTACGCATGATACGATTGCCAGACTGTGGATGAGCGTCTGTCAATTGAATCACGTATTCCCGATCAAACCGAAAGGGCTCTCTCCCCGTCGGTTCGATAATAATGGCACCATAAGCCCCATCTGGTTCCTGAAAACCACTATGGCTGTGGAACCAGTAGGTGCCAGACTGCACGATTGGGAAATTATACGTGAACGTTTCTCCAGGCTTGATACCGTCATAACTGATGCCCGGCACACCATCTTGTTGAAACGGCAGGATTAACCCATGCCAATGGATCGAGGTTTTCTCAGAAAGATTGTTCGTCACTTTAATTGTGACGTCCTCCCCTTCTTTAAATCGGAGTACAGGCCCTGGAGAAGCCCCATTGTACCCAATCCCTTGTTTCGTGAAATCACCCGTATCAATCGTTACCGGGTCAACGGTTAGGCTGTATTCAGCGGCCAAACCGATATTTGGCAGTGAAAAGGATAGTAGTATCCCGATCACACTGCCGCGCAGTGTTTGAGAATATGTCATAGCAATTTCCTCTATTGGGAGGGTGAAACCCTTAGTGTGAAAGCTCGATTGGCCCCATCATGCCGGAGTCATAGTGACCCGGAATGTTGCAGGCGAATTCAAGTTCCGCATGGTCGGGGAACTGCCAGACAAGCTCTGCAGTTTTACCCGCTTCCAATAGAATGCTGTTGGGCTCTTCATGCATACCATGGCCCATAGAGGCCTGCATCGCTTTCGCTGCTTCCCAATCGATCATACCGCCCTTAATAACACCATGGTCCATCATCATTGCCATTTCGGACCCATGAGAGGCATGCATTGCAGCGGTACCAATGTTGAATTCATGCACAAATTCACCCGCATTCTTAATCACGAAACGGACTGTTTCACCTTCTTTCACGGAAATTTCTTCCGGTTCATAGAAGTTATCGTGCATCACGATTTCAATGGTGCGCGTAATCTTTTCAGGGTCGCCTGCGCGACCAGTTTCACCCATCATGCCATTGTGAGTCCCTGACGCGACTGCGGGTACACCAAACAGCAGTATCCCTAAGGAAAGGACACAAGCAAAGATTGACTGAGAGTCGATGGTTTTCATTGTATTTCCTCGAATGTTGGTAATCGCCATTTATGGATCGCAACGGTACGGCGATCCGATTTACGTTTTAAATAAATGGGATTCACGCTCGAGGAGGGGGTATATCCATATCTATATACATACCGACCAAACGGTCATCTGCAAACAAAGCTGACATACGCCCTTTCTCAACAGGTGCAGAGTGGCAAGAAATCTCGGGAAGTGTTGTTACCGCGCAATGGCCGACAGCAAATAGACAATTTCCTGCACTATCAACACAGGGAGTCTCTCCAGTCATATCCATTGATTCATGATCCATAGCGTCTGAAGCAATAGACGCCATAGCATCAAAGATGCGATTATCCGCAAATGACGGAACGGCCAGAACCGAACCAGCCAATAAACAAAGAGCAACAACAATCCGCATCGTTTTCATACGCTAATAAATAACAACCGACTGGCTAATGTCAATGATATCCAAGGTTATGTCCTTATTATCAGAATTTTTGTCCAACCAGTTAAACATTAGCGGATTTAAAAAGGTAGCCCCAAAGTAGCCCTAAAGCAAAAGCCCCGCTGTGTGGAGCGGGGCTAAGCCGTTGGAATATTTGGTTGCGGGGGTAGGATTTGAACCTACGACCTTCAGGTTATGAGCCATTCTTCAACGCCCAGCGAATGGGCATTTACAGTATGCGTTTAATTTGAAAATCAAACCAATACCACTATGCGGAACATATTTTTATTTTCTTGATTTTTATACTGAACCTGATTTTATGCATTAAGCCTTCCCAGACTGAACAATGTAAAGATGAAGCCGTGTCTATAGAAAGCCTTATCAATCCAAAATCCATAGCAATCGTCGGTGTCTCCACCAAGAAGGCAACCTTTCAAGTTGGTGGTCGGGCAATATTCGATCACTTGCGGTTACACGGATATCCACATCACATTGACCTGATCACACGAGAGCAGACAACAATTGATGGACAGGGGACATATACCAATCTGTCATACCTGCCTGAAGTACCAGATTGCGTTGTCGTGTCCGTCCCAGCGGTCGATGTTTATCAGACAATCGAACAAGGTCTATCATTAGGAACCCGGGCCTTCCTGGTGATTACAGGTGGATTTTCCGAATCTGGCGAGGCGGGCACTGCGTTGCAAGCGCAACTTGTCGATCTGGTGACATCCTATGGCGCGGCAATGTTGGGGCCCAATACCACCGGTTATGTCAATTTCAACAGCCGCATCGCGATGAGTTCAACCAGTCGTATTACAGCAGGCTTGCCCCAATCAGGCGAGGTCGGACTGGTAATTCAGAGCGGAGCCCTGGGCAGCGCCATGCTGGAACACGCAATTCACGACGGCATCGGATTGAGTTATCTGATTTCCACAGGGAACGAGGCGGTCACCGATCTAGGGGACTACATCGATTTCCTGGTCGAAGACGCTAACACATCTGCAATCGCATTATATGTCGAAGGCTTTCGTCGAACCCCAAAAATTGTTGCCGCCGCACAAAAGGCGCTGGCCGCCAATAAACCCATCGTGCTGTACAAGACTGGACGCTCCGATGCGGGAAGGCGAGCTGCCGCAGGCCATACGGGGGCCCTAATTGGTAACCGTGGGGCTTATGATGCTGCTGTGCGGCAACTAGGCTGGATTGATGTTCGTTCCATCGAAGATCTTTTGCCCACAGCGCATTACCTGGTGAAATCCAGACCAGCAAAAGCCATTGGGATACTGACCCTATCAGGCGGGTTGGGTGGCTGTTTGGCCGATGCGCTGGAAGAAACCGGCAAGGTCACCCTGCCCGCACCAAATGAGACAACAATCGAGCGGATGCGACAGGACATCCCCCCCTTTCTATCCGTCAAAAATCCAGTCGATATTGCGGGTACTCCCTTCCGCCGCGCAGGTGGCTTTGCAGCCTGCCTTGACGCCTTCTTGGATGACCCGGCGTTTGATGCGGTGACTATCGCCAATACACCAATCGTTGCCCCCTGGGCTAAAGATGTCAGCGATGCCGTTGCCGATGCAATGGCCCGTTGGCGCAAGGAAAAGGGTGGCAACGCACCAATCTCCGTCGTATGGCCCGCTGAAATTTTCAATGCAGATGCACTAAAAGCGCTTCGCCAACAAGGTGTTCCAGTATTCAGCCGCATTGACAGCTTTACCACCGCCGTCGTCGCAGCCTCCACTTTTGCTGAGGCCCGCGCCACCCCATCAAGATTAATTCGGGAAGGGTTACCCAAACTGAGCATTCAGGGGGCACCAACCATCAATGATGAAGCCCGAAATGAAGCCGACAGCAAACGCCACCTGAAATCTTTAGGATTTTCGTTTCCTGCAGAAGCCTTCCTGGCGCCAAATGATCATGACGCGCTGTGCGTAGAGGCCCAAAAAATCGGTTATCCAATCACCCTGAAAGGCATGGCCGAAGGGGTTGTTCATAAGTCCGAATATGGACTGGTAGCGGTGGCCCTGCCGAATGAAGAGGCCTTGCGACAGAGACTGCAGGAAATGAATGCCAGCGCGCAAAAGCATCGACTTTCCATGGAAGGTTTCCTGATCAGTGAGACGGTTCGCCCACAAACCGAAGTATTTCTTGCCTTAAGCATTGATCCAGAATTTGGACCGGTCCTGACCTTTGGCGCTGGGGGCATCTATACCGAATTGTTGAAGGATGTGACGACCAGATTGCTGCCGCTGGACCGGACAGAGATTGTCGACATGATAAACAATTGTCGAATTAGCCGCATTCTGCATGGCATGCGGGGACGCACCGCACTGGACGTGGACGCCCTTGTTGATTTCATAGAGGCCTTTGCCGCCTTAGCTCCGCATTTGGGGATTGATTTCCAAGGTGTAGAAATCAATCCCATCGGCGTGGGGAAGGCGGGGGATGGTGTCTGGGTTCTAGATGCTACGATTTTTGGTAAAGGCCCGACAGCATGACCGCAGCCACTGGGCGAAAGACAAAACGCATCCGCTTTGATGAAATTGGCGGGTTTCTGGCGAACACCATTGAAGATGGGGACTTGCTGGCAATCGGTGGGTTGTTCAAACAAGGCCGCCCGCTGGCCCTGATACGGGAAGTAATTCGACAGCGTCTCACAGCACTAAAGATCATCTCCTCCCCCGGTTCCGGTTTTGATGTCGATCTATTAATTGCCGCAGGATGCGTGGCAGAAACATTCCTTCCCGCAGTCACCTTAGAAACCCATATGTGCCCGTCTTTTCGACGCGCAGTTGAGGCCGGGACAATTACAGCACATTGCGTTGATGCTCTATCCGTTGTCGGTGGTTTTCTCGCTGCTGCGAACGGTGTTCCCTTTCAACCAGTAGCCGCCTGGAAGGGATCTGATGTCATCAAATATAATCCGCTAATTCGGGAGATCACATGTCCCTTTACCGGTGAGAAGCTTTTCGCGACCAAGGCTATCCGCCCAAAGCTGGCCTTACTGCACGCCCAAGAGGCGGATGAGTTTGGCAACATTCGTCATCTCTCAACCATGACCTATGCGGATCAGATGATCGCGCGCAGTGCGGATACCGTATTAGTGAGCGTTGATCGAATCGTGCCCAGTGGTGACATCATCTCACGCCCTCGAGAAACCTCTATCCCCTGCATTTATGTTGATGCTGTTGTAGAGATTCCATTCGGAGCGCATCCCACGGGCAGCTTTCCGAATTACAGCATCGATGAGGCGCATATCGATTCCTATGCTACCTATGCCGAAGCCGCAAGAAAAGGGTCCCCCACCGGCGATGCAAACTTACAGGCCTATATCGAACGGCACGTCATCGCACCCCAAGATCAAGAAGGTTATCTCACCACCGTGGGTGGAGATACGCGCATGGAAGAACTGGTCGCGGAGGCACAAGCATTATGATGACGACCCGGTCCGCCGATCATGCGCCCGATTATTCACCCGCCGAAATGCAGGCGGTGTTTCTATCACGTGATCTTACCGACGGTGAATTAGGGGCAGCAGGTGCCTCAGCAGCGATACCAATGGCCGCGATGCTGTTAGCCCGGTTACGGCATGCGCCCAACCTTTCCATTGCTGGAGAGATGTTCGTCAATCCCTATCCAAAACAGCTTTGGAGTTCAATGTTGGATGACCGAGCTCTCGGGGCGTGTGAGGCTGCGGAGACATTCTTGGAACTGTTTGCGCATTCTCACCGCGGGTTGGACTTCTTCTTCCATAACGGGATGCAGATTGATCAGTATGGAAACATCAACCTGCATCACATCGGTGGAACCATTGATGCACCAGTTATGCGCGGTCCCGGGGCGGCAAATATATCCTATGCCGTCACATCCCGTCGATTTTACATCTGCACCACGGTCCATACGAAACGCACCTTCGTCCCGAAGGTGGATTTCATAACCTCCCCTGGCTATCTGCAAGGCCCGGAGAGTTATCATGCAGCGGGACTGCAGTATGGTCCGAAATACTGTGTGACACCTCTTGCGGTGATGGATTTCGACCCCGAGACATTCCGCATGCGCCTGAAATCAGTGCATGAGGGGATAAGTGTGGATCACGTGATTGCCCAGACTGATTTTGAGCTTCTGGTGCCGGAGCATGTCGAGATAACCGACCCGCCCGCCCCCAATGAATTGCAATTGCTTCGCGACGTCGTTGACCCGAAAGGCCTGCTGCGTTCTTGATCAGCGCGTGCCCGCCCCACTTCGCAATTGCTCCTCCAGCATGCGCGCGATCTCCACTAACCGTTGACCGATCTTTCGTTGCTTGGCTTGCGTCAGATGACGCGCAGGTGCCCCACATGCCAATGCATAGACGGAAGCGCCGCCCGGCAGGATTAAGGGCGCTGCGACACCATTGATATCCGTATTCCAACTGGCTGAGGCGGTAGTGTAGCCAACGTCCTCAACCTCACGGCGTCCAATGTTGATGCTTGCTTCCAATTCGGCCCAGTGTTTCTGGTGACGCTCGCGCAATCGCTCGAAAAGGTAGTCTCTCTCAACGTCAGGCAAAGCGGCAAAAAGAGCGTGCCCCGTTGCCGTCCCTGCCAGGGGAATGCGAGATCCGACCTCCAACCGCAATGTCATCAGCGTGTTCACGCTGTGACAAACCTCAAGCTCAATCATGTCCAACCGATCTCGCGCGGCGAGGGATGCATGGACATTGTATTCATCAGCCAATTCTCTGAGATAAGGCTTCACCAAATCGCCCAAACTGAAGGGCTCACGCGCGGCAAAGCCCAGGCTGAGCACGGATGCGCCGAGGCGATATTGACGACGGCCGGGCGAATAATAGAGGTACCCCTGGCTGCGCAACGCTTGTAATAGGCGCGATGTGGTCGGCTTTGGCAGATCAACGCGTTCCGCGACTTCCATGCCATTCAACCAAATTTCGTTCGATGCCGAGAATGCCTCCAACACAATCAAGCCGCGTCCCAGGGCATTCACAAAATCACGATCGTCTGAAATCTCACCACTTTTGCGGCGGCGACGCACTCGTTCACGGGGCAACTCGGCATCCAGATCATTCATGTCATTCACCATATGCACTGTGCCATTTCATTGTGGAGCCTATTCGCTCCAAAAATTTGCACCCAATTGATTCATTCTGTGACTGATCTCGTTAGAAACCGATATCAGTTCCGGCCCTAAAGTATCTGGAAACCGCGCCCGATCCAAACCAATCGCCCGGGTGCCACAATTCAAGGCCAGCACAGTTTCACCATTATCCAGCCAAACTGGAGCGCCTACTGCATAAATCTGACGACGCCAATCGCCAAAGGAAACAGAGAAGCCTTTCTCCTCCACGGAATGAATTTCTTCCGTCAGCATCTCCTCAACACTGTCCGCCTTTTCCGGTCCGACACTGCGCCGGATCATCTCCATATGATGCCGTCGGGCTGGCTCAGCCAATCCCCACATATAGGACCGCCCCATTGCCGTATGCGCGATTGGAATCAACGATCCGACGCGCAACCGCATCGTTACCGTTTCTGGGCCAGAGCAATAGTTGAGATAGACCATATCTGCACCATCCCCAATGCCCAGCGCCACAGACATTTCAAATCTATCCGCAAGCTCCTGCATTAAGGGATCAGCGATTTGACGCACTGAAAGTGTGCGTAACAGGGAATGCCCCAATCCCGTCACCTTGTCGGCTAAATGAAATTGTCCATGGGGCCCGATTTGCCGGAGATATCCCATTTTACAGAGGGTATAGGTCAAACGAGCCACCGTGGCTTTGGGCAGTTGGGTGCGCTCTGCAATTTCCTTGTTACCAAGCGGTGCATCCAAGGCACGAAAAGATCGCAATATTTGAAGCCCGCGTCCCAGGGAAACGACTTCAACAGGGTCTTTTGCGCTGACTGAGGCCATTCCCTAACGGTTCCAATACAAATATGTTTAGTCTATCGCCCACGCCATACGGGAGCTCGCTTCTCTGCGAAAGCCCTTGGCCCCTCTTGCGCATCTTCACTTGCGTAAACATGTTCGTATATTCGCTTGGCTTCATCAAGTCCGCCTTCACAACCAAGGCTCATCGCAGACAGGATGGATTTCTTGCCTGCAGCAACGGATAGAGGCGCATTTTCGCATATTACCTTGGCCAGCCGAGCAGCACGATCCAGAACAGCTTGCGCTGTGGGCTCCACATAATTGATAAAGCCAAGATCATACAGCCGTTCGATTGTTTGCGGCTCTCCTGTCAGAACCATTTCCATAAAGAGAGGCTGTGGCACCTGCCATAGAAGGGGAACAGCCCAGGGAGACCCCCGCCCGCGCTTCGATTCTGTGATCCCGCCCGATGTTCCGGCCACACCAATTCTGATGTCGGCATTCAGCGATAACATAAATCCGCCGGCCGCGAAGTGACCCGTCATTGCAGCAATAATGGGCGCACGAACCGCCCGCATGCGCTGATGAAAAGGGTCCCTTAATAACGTCAGAACATCAACACCTTGCTTAACCTTTATCTCGCTTGCTTCCTTTAGATCCATCCCCGCACAAAAGGTGCCACAAGGAGCCGCCGTCAGCACCACGACACGAATTTCCGGTCGCGCATCAATGGTTTCCCATAAATCATAAAGACGTTCGACCGCTGCGATGGATAAGGCATTGCGGCGCTCCGGCCTGTTCAATGTGATTGTAGCAATTCCATCAGCACAATCGAACCGGACAATTTCTTCAGCAGACATAAATCCTTTTCCTCCAAACAACACATCAAGGCTCCAAAATAAGCATATAACAGAAAATCACTGTGCGGAATTAGTTTTCATAATTTTGTTGTATGCGTAATAAATCCATGTCACCGTGCTGATGCTGAAAAGAGGGCAATTGGGCGCTGCATTCATTATGTTGAATCGTGCGTCCAAGCAGGAAAGATACAAAAAGGCACAATCAGCAACAGTCAGTTGTAGGGAAACTTCCTTGCGATTGATTGGATGTCCCGGGAAGTCACACTGATGCTCGGGGATGACACACAAATATACTTGGGAGGAATCCATGAAACTTACAAAATGTCAGTCCCTGCTGGCCGGGGCAGCTTTGATTGTTGGTATGACGTCTTCACTCATGCCAGGAGGTCAAGCTAAGGCCGAAACACTTAGCCTTGGATCTACAAATGCAACATCAAGTCACTATCAAATTGCAGTTGGCATGTCACAAGCCATTGAAGCCGGCATGCCCGGCACGACGGTTACAGTTGTTGAAACCGGGGCAAGTGTCGACAATGTGCGGCGCCTTGTGCGCGGTGAAATCGATTTAGGGCTCGTCGCTGGTGACGTCTTTGTTCAGGCGCGTACGGGCACCGGTGCCTTTGAGGGCAATGCTGTCGATGATTTGGTCGCGCTATATCCATATAGTGATTCCATCATCAATATCGCTGTACGTGCCGATTCAGGCATTACAGATCTGAGTGGCCTGAACGGCAAAAAATTCACGCCTGGCATTCGCGGAAGCGGCGGTGAATTGCTGATCACTCAAAGCCTGAAGCTGTTTGGGATTGAGCCGGAATACACCTATGGCACCGTTACCGATGCAATTGAAGGTGTGCGCAATCAGCAATTGGTCGGCTACAGCAAATATGCGGCAGCCAATCGCGTTGATGCCACACTGCAGGAATTGATGACCAGTGTCGACATGCGCATTCTTGGATTTTCTGCGGAACAACAGGCAATGATCCGCAAGAACATTCCCGGCGTTGGCTTCATCACGATCCCAGCGGGCTTTATCAAGGACAACCCGGAATTCACCACACCATCAGTGCCAATCGTCTATGCCACGCGTCTTTCTGTGATGGATGAAAAAACAGCAGAGGGCATTGCTCAATCTATTGATAAGCAAAAGGAAATCCTGATCAAAGTCTGGCCGCAACTTGCTGGCTATGATTTCAAGAAATCGATCTTAGCCACCGAAGACATTGGAATTGCCGTTCATCCTGGCGCAATGGCCTATTGGAAATCCTCGAACTGAGCCGCAATAGAGTTCTATCAGGCAATCGGATAAATCCAGGTCGAAAGCATCAGAAATGATTGAACAGATAACCAAAGGTCGATCGATCGCTTGGGCAGAGACTGTCCTGAAGATCGTGTTGATCGGCTATGCCGTATTTCAAATCCTCACGGCATTTATCGGCATGAGGGAACCGCTGATACAACGCGGCGTGTTTCTAGGCTTTGGCCTTGGATCTATATTTCTGATTGCTGCAGTAGCGCTTTTAAAAGAGGGGAAAGGCTGGGGTTTAGTTGGCCTGAACATTGGCCTTTCCCTCCTTGGCTACTATGTCTGCCTGCATATAGCGTTGAGCAACGACCGTATCTCCGTTTTCTTTGTCCACCTGACAACACTGGACCTTATTCTAGGCGGCATTGCTATTGTATTGGTGTTGGAGGGGGGACGACGGACAATTGGATGGTTCCTGCCCATCCTCGCCTTAGCAGGACTGGCCTATTACTATTTTGGGCATGATCTGATTTCGGGACCCTGGCAACCACCCCGTGTGTCCCTGTTAACGCTGATTGAAACCTACTATGCCTCGACCGAGACCCTGTTTGGCTACATGACCGATATGGGCACCCGAGTGATCGCAATTTTCATCGTGCTGGGTGCCTTGCTGCTAAGCACCGGCGCGACAGAAATCTTCATTAAACTGGCCACCCTGATCGCAGGGCGCAGCTATGGCGGGCAGGCAAAAGTCTGCACCGCGTCCTCCGCCCTGTTTGGGACCGTGACCGGATCTGCGGTCGCCAATGTCATGGCGATGGGTCCAGTGACCATCCCAACGATGGAGCGTGCCGGATACAAACGGAGCTACGCCGCCGCGATTGAAGCTGTCGCTTCGGCAGGTGGGCAGATCATGCCACCGGTCATGGGCGCGGGTGCTTTTATCATGGCGGAGATGTTGAACATCCCCTATGCACAGATTGCTGGAGCCGCGATTTTGCCAGCACTGCTGTATTTCTTAACACTGTGGTTCAGTGTCGGCTTTCACGCCCGCCGCAAAGGAATCAAACCTTTGGACCGCGCGGAACTGCCGGCCTGGCGTGAGTTGATTGATCCCTACACATCGTTGCCAATGTATTTGCCGGTAGGCACATTGGTCCTGCTTCTGGTGATGGATTTCACACCAACACTGGCTGGGGCGGCGTCGGTAGCGACGCTTGTGATCAGCCTGTTGATCCTGCGCACGATAAAGACGCTGAAGGAATCCGGCGTATCCAATCTGGTTTCAACCTATATGGAATTAACCGATCAGGTTCTGGACGGTCTTTATAAAGCCGGGCGGGCGATTGCGATGATTGCCGTCTTGCTGGCCTGTGCGGCAATTGTCGTGAAAGTGCTGACAGCAACTGGCGCTGGCGTAAAGGTATCTGGGGTTATCTTGTCCCTGTCTGGGGAGAACCTGACCTTCGTGCTGCTGTTGACAGCGGTTCTCTCGATCCTTTTAGGCATGGATGTTCCAACAACCGCATCCTACATTCTCGCCTCCGCAATTGCGGCGCCAATTGTGATCAACCTCGGCATCCCTGAATTGAACGCGCATTTATTTGTTTTCTACTATGCCATTCTATCGGCCATCACGCCCCCTGTTTGCGCCAGTGTGTTTGCCGCCGCATCCATTGCAAATGTCAGTTTCTGGCGCGTATCGGGCCATGCTGTTGTCCTGGCAATCGCGCTATATGCCATTCCATTCCTCTTTATCTATCGACCTGGTGTGTTGATGGAGGGATCGGCACTGACAATCATCTATGACGCGGGCATCGCGATCCTGGCCGTCATGGCGATCGCGGCGGCCTCAACAGGCTATTTGCTCAGCAGGTTAGATTGGATCCAGCGCATCGCGCTCTACACCGTCGCAGCCCTGCTATTCTATACAGCGGCGTGGAGCGATATAGTCGGTGCGGCACTGCTGCTGGGAATCACCACATTCAGCTATTGGCAGGGTCGGCGACAGACGGTGCAACAGGTCGGATAATCAATGTGGTCTGGCACGGCGTGCCAGCCACCATCCAAAGGGTGTCGGCCAGTGAGACCAGGATTGTAACTCATCCAAAGTGTTTGCGGCCTGCACGGCCCAATTTGGATTTACCAGCATCTCTCGCCCGACCGCAATCAGATCAGCCTCCCCACGCTGGAGAATATCTTCGGCTTGGATGGCCTGTGTAATGCCGCCAACGGCCATTACCGTTGCCCCTGTTTGGGCCTTTAATGCCTTGGCAAACGGGACCTGAAAGCCAGGTCCGCGTGGCACCAACATATCCTTTCGCGGCAGCGCCATACCGCCAGAGGAGCAATCAATCACATCCACACCAATCGAAAGCAGTTCCTGTGCCAGAACGGTTGAGTCCTCAATCGACCAACCAATCCCAACACCATCTACGCAAGACAACCGGCACGACAAGGGCTTCGCATTCGGCCAAACCTTGCGCACAGCCTCAACCACACGCAGTGGAAACCGCATCCGGTTCTCCAGGGTACCGCCATACTCATCCACTCGGTAGTTGGCCAGGGGGGATAGAAAGCTGTGCAATAGATAGCCATGCGCCATATGGATTTCGATTAGATCGAATCCCGCCCGGTCCGCACGCAGCGCCGCGTCCTGATAACACCCAATCAGGCGTTCCATATCCCGCGTTTGAATGGGGATCGGCATATGCCCGCCAGGAATGCCGATATCCGTAGGCCCAATAACGGCTGCGTCCGGGGGCGGGGCCACAGGCTTGAACCCCTCCCAGGGGACGTTTGTGCTGGCCTTACGACCGGCATGCTGTATCTGCAGGCCAACCGGGGACCCACAAGCGTGAACTGAGTCCACGAGACTGTGAAAGGCCATTTCTTGGGGGTCAGACCATAGTCCCAAATCAGCATTGGTCGACCGTCCCTCTGGCGAGACTGCGGTTGCTTCCACCATAACCAGCCCCGCGCCACCCAGCGAAAACCGCGACAGATGGCCCCTATGCCAAGCTGTCGGTGCCCCATCCGGTGGCGCTGAATAGGTTTGCATCGGGGACACAACGATGCGGTTTTCAAGTGTTAACTCTCGCAGATTCAGGGGGGTGAACAGCATCACACCCTCATCTTTGCCGCATGGCTTTACTGATAATGGTTCGCTGGATCTGGGACGTGCCCCCCCCAATTGTGCATTGCATGCCCTCTCTGAAATAACGCTCCATATCTGCTTCTGGCAGCATCGAATGGCCGCCAAGAATTTGCATCCCCTGGCGGGAAACAGTTTGCAACGTCTCTGACGAGAACAACTTCGCCATCGCCACTTCTTTCGCGCAGGGCTGATGCCGTGCTGCCAGTTCCGCAGCCCTGTAGACAAGCAACCGCGCTGCATCGACCTGCGTTTGCATATCCGCCAACATATGGCGGATCACTTGAAAGTCGAAAATTGGCTGATTAAATTGCTCCCGCTGATGGGCATAGGTCAGTGCATCATCGACCGCCGTTTGGGCATTTCCAACATAGGCAGCGGACACTGCGATGCGTTCTAATTCCAAATGGTCTGTGATGATTTCCCATCCCTGCCCTTCCTGGCCCAGTAGGTTCCTGGCGGGAACCATCGCATCATCGACGAAAATTTCCGTGGTCCCAGTGGCACGCCGCGCCAAGGTCGGCAGTTTGCGAATGTCCAGACCCGCCGTATCATTTGGGATCAGCAGGACAGACAGTCCCTTGTGCTTTGCCACATCGGAATCTGTCCGGACCAGCATGGCGATCACAACATCGCGCGCGGCGGCACCGCTGCACCACAGTTTTTGGCCCTTTACGATGTAATGGTCCTTATCCAGGCGCGCCCTGGTCTTTGTTGAGGCGGCGTCAGAGCCAGCCGACGGTTCAGAAATTGAGATGGAGAACCGCATTTTCCCGGACATAAACGGTTCCAGATAGGCCGCCTTTTGATCATCATTGCCAAATTTGACGATGTTCATCGCTGTAAAGGTTGGCACCAGAACCGTGGTGGCAAAGTCGAAGCCAAACTTCCCAAGGCCTTCGCACATAAGGGCGTAATCAAAGATATCCCCGCCAAAGCCGCCAAACTCCTCTGGGATCAGAAGCCTTAGCCATCCTTCTGCGGCAATCCGTTCATAGGCAGAATAGGGATAGGCGCGTTCGGCATCATGCTCCCGAATGTATTCGCGGGTGATTTCCTTTTCCATGAAACGATCCACGGTTTCACGCCAGGTAGTCTGTTCGGTGTTCAGGAAATTCATGATGATGACTGCTCCTCAGATTCAAAGGGATTGCTGCTGGATGGAATGAGACGTTTCGCGCGAATGAGCAGATGGAAGTCACAGCGTAAGATTACTTCCGTACGCTGGTTCATGCCCTTCAGCTCCATCGTTGCGACACCGGCGCCATTCTCTTTTGGTTTCAGCGCGGTGATTTCTGACCGCGCCCAAACTGTGTCGCCGATAAAGCTTGGCTTTAGAAAACGCAGCTTATCGATGCCATAGAATGCCTCAACAACCGTCGAGTCGAAGGGGATCAGCGCATTGACGATGGAAAAAACGAGAGACCCCTGCACCAGGCGTTGGCCATAGAGAGCATTTTTCGCAAACTCCGTGTTGGAATGGATCTCAAGCCAATTGCCGGTCAGCATGCAGAAGTTAACAACATCCGTTTCGGTCAGCGTGCGCCCGCGGGATGTCTTAACGTCCCCTACGACCAGGTCCGGATAAGGATTGTCGATCATCTGTGTTTCTCTTCCTGTTTGAAGTTATGTGCCGGTCCAAACGGGTGGACGGCCTTCCACAAAGGCCCTTGGCCCCTCTTTGGCATCATTGCTTTTATAGACAGGCACATGCAGCGCTTCGGCGCGTGCAAGCCCCTCTGCACAGCCCAGATCCATTCCCGCCGCAAGGGTTGCTTTCGCGGCACGCACCGACAGCGGGGCATTGTTTGCAATGACTGTCGCGATCTGATCAGCCCGTCGCGTCACATTCTCAATACTGTCGCAGACATGATTGATAAATCCATACTGCGCCAACACGGTTGACGTGACAGGCGCACCTGTCAGGGCCATTTCAGCCAAAATTGGTTGGGGAATCATCCACAGCATCGGGACCATCCAGGATGTTCCACGACCATGGCGGACCTCTGGAATGCTGGCCAGGGCTTCGCGAAAGGCAATGCGAATATCTGCATGCATCGCCAACAACAAACCAGCCCCCACAAAGTGCCCAACAAGGGCAGCCACAATCGGTTTAGTGACCGTCCGCATCCGCATCTGAAATGGGTCTGTCATATGGGTCAGGATATCGTCGCCACCCGATCGATACTCTGCCATCTGTTTCAGATCCATCCCGGCACAGAACGTACCACAGGGTACCGCATCCAGTATGACACAGCGGATGCTGTCATCGTCATCAATCAAGTCCCATAGCTCGGTCAAGCGATTGGCCGCTGCGATGTTGATCGCATTTCGCTGCTGGGGCCGGTTCACCGTAATGCGGGCGATACCATTGTGACTGCGAAACAGAATCGGCTCATCCGCCCCCATCATCAATATCCCTTTTACCAGCGGAATTTCCCAACCGCTTCATGACCATACGTGACCGTCATTTACCCTAGGCATAGTGCTCTTTTAGGTCAATAAATAATTCCATCTTGCGGAATTGAATTTCAAAAACTCGTTGACAATCCATTTTGAACAAGCAATTTTAGATGAAGAATTTGGCTGTTTTGTTGAGGCCTCGACGCCCCAAAATTGTGGGCGAACGACAGGCATAGACCCGCGTTTAGAATGATCAGGAGCAGGGAATGAAAAAGCAACTGCGGTTGGGGTCTGGGTCGGGGTTTTGGGGTGACGCGCTGGACCCGGCCGTAGAGTTACTGGAGCAGGGCTCTCTGGACTATCTGTCGATGGATTACCTGGCAGAGCTGACCATGGCGCTGCTTCAACGCCAACGATTAAAAGACCCATCCTTGGGCTATGTTCCCGACCTGACCACCCATATGCGAGAATTGCTGCCTTTGGCACGTAAGGCCGGGACAACGATTATTTGTAATGGCGGTGGGGCCAATCCTCGGGCTGGTGCGGAGAAGGTCCGAGACCTGGCGCGCGACCTGGGATTGACGGGCACAAAAATTGCTGTCGTTGAAGGCGATGACATGCTGCCGCGCCTGGATGAATTGTTGGTGGCCGGGCACGACCTTACCAATATGGATACGGGGGAGCAGGATCTTGCTGCTCTGCGAAACCGCATTGTTTCTGCAAATGTTTACACCGACTCTTCTGGAATCGTGTCTGCGCTTGAGCAAGGGGCTGATGTGGTGATTGCCGGGCGGGTATCAGATAACGCGCTGTATGTTGGCCCTGTTATGCATGAATTTGGATGGACCTATTCTGACACATATACAGACCGGATCGCCGCAGCGATCACGGTTGGCCATATTGTGGAATGCGCGGCGGCGACAACAGGGGGCATGTCCTCACGATTTTCCGACATGCCAAATATGGGGCGCGTGGGCTTTCCAATTGTCGAATTCGACTCCAATGGATCCGCGACCGTCACCAAACTTCCAGGCACTGGCGGTCGTGTTGATGAGTTTACCGTAAAGGAACACCTGGTCTATGAAATCGGGGATCCATCCCGCTATCTGATGCCAGACGGCATTGCAGATTTTTGTAAGGTGAAAATCGACGATCAAGGCAATGACCGGGTGCGGCTGACCAACATGGCGGGGGCGGCGCGCCCAGAATTGTTAAAGATGGTCGTTGGCTATGAAGATGGGTGGATCGGCGAAGGCATGATGTTCTTCCCCTGGCCCTATGCGCTGGATCGGGCGGAAAAGGCACGCCAAACGCTGGGGGAACGTTTTGAACGACTGGGCCTAAAGGCCTCTGCGATTCATTTTGATCTGGTCGGCGTCAACATGTTGCATGGACCGGCGTCCCCCATGCCAGATTATGACCCATCGGAGATTGGACTGCGTGTTGCGGTTCATACGGAAAGCAAGGCCGAAGCCGAGAAAATCCGACGGGCCTGCGCACAGCTTTGGATCATGGGGCCTGGTGGCACATCCTTTGGCACCCCGATGAAACCAAGACCCGTCTATGGTGTCTGGTCCACGCTGATCCCCAGGTCTTACATTTCTCAGACAGTTGAAATTCTGGAGGCATGAGCATGACATTACTTCGCGACATTGCCTATGTTCGGTCTGGGGATAAAGGCGACGTCGTCTCCGTCGGTGTGATCGCCAAACACCCTGAAGATTATTCCGCCTTGTTACGCAGCCTGACTGCGCCAGCGGTGAAAGATCTGTTTGGCGACTGGATAACAGGGGCTGTGGAAATTTACCCCATGGACAATATCGATGCCGTGGTTGTAATCATGCGCGGTGCCTTGGGTGGTGGCGCAACCCGAACACTGCGACTTGACCAAACCGGCAAGGCAATGGGCAATGGCCTTCTGCGCCTGCCGGTAATCAAGGAATAGACCGGCATGGCACTTGACGCTGATACCTTTCGGCAAATTACAGAAACCATCGACCGTTTTGTTCGGGACCGATTGATCCCGGCAGAAGCACAGGTCGATGAAGACAATGCTATTCCACCCGACATCGTATCCGAGATGCGTGACCTTGGCCTTTTCGGCCTCTCCATCCCAGAAGAGTATGGTGGGCTTGGCCTAACCATGGTTGAAGAGGTGGAACTTGCCTTTCGATTGGGGCGCGCCTCACCCGCATTTCGGTCCTTGATTGGAACGAATAACGGCATCGGTTCTCAGGGAATACTTTTGGATGGCACAGAACAACAGAAGCAGACTTGGTTGCCACGCCTTGCCTCGGGAGAAGTTATTGGTTCTTTCGCGCTAACAGAGCCAGATTCAGGATCCGATGCAGCCTCAATCAGCCTATCGGCGGATCCGGACGGAGTTGACTTCATTCTGAATGGCACAAAGCGATACATTACCAATGCGCCCATCGCCGGCTTGTTCACGGTAATGGCCCGAACCGACCGGACAATCGAAGGGGCAAAGGGAATCACAGCCTTCCTGGTGGAAGGCAACACGCCTGGGCTGAGCGTTGGACTACCGGATCGTAAAATGGGGCAACGCGGGACCAAGACCGCTGATGTTGTCTTTCAAAACTGCCGCGTCCCGGCCAGTTCCATTATCGGCGGGATTGCTGGACGGGGCTTTAGCACTGCAATGAAAGTGCTCGACCGAGGACGATTGCATATTTCTGCCGTCTGCGTTGGTGCCGCGGAACGTCTTCTGGACGATGCACTTAGCTTCGCAATGAACCGGCGCCAATTCAATGCGCCCATTTCCGAATTTCAGTTGATTCAGGCAATGTTGGCAGACAGTCGCACAGAACTTTATGCCGGAAAATGCATGGTTATGGACGCTGCCCGTCGGAGAGATTTGGGTGAGGCTGTCTCCTTGGAGGCAAGTTGCTGCAAACTTTACTGTTCCGAAATGGTCGGCCGGGTCGCCGACCGTGCTGTGCAAATTCATGGTGGCGCAGGATACATGGCCGATTACCCCGTAGAGCGCTTCTACAGGGATGTCCGACTATTCCGTCTCTACGAGGGAACGTCTCAAATCCAACAACTCGTTATTGCGCGCAACATGATTAGACAACACCAAGGCCAGAACTAAATTCAATTTGCACCTGCTTACCTATTGCTTACCCAAGCAGAAGCCCCGCTGGTGAGAGCGGGGCTAAGTGTTTGGAATATATGGTTGCGGGGGTAGGATTTGAACCTACGACCTTCAGGTTATGAGCCTGACGAGCTACCGGGCTGCTCCACCCCGCGTGGGTGTGGTTTGGTAGGAGGTTGGGGGTTTGCATGGTGTATTGCTGAGG
>NZ_JBLZHT010000016.1:0-31090 GCF_048892525.1 Hwanghaeella sp. LZ110
GACTATTTGGACGCCTCAAGGACTGGCGGCGCGTCGCCACGCGATACGACAGATGCGCTCACGCTTTCCTCAGCACAATCGCTATCGCCGCGACGGTCATTTATTGGTTATGAGTCCTGAGCCTAGGTGTCGCGAAGCAAATGATGTGTTTAGTCCCGGCATGTGGTGGTTCAAACTTAATGAAAACCAGGACTTAAATCATTCAATTACCGCGAATTATTTTAATTAAGCCACTGTATCCTGATAAAATAGAAATAAGAAACATCACAAGAGAAGCATACAAAGCATACCGGCCTACAAAATAAAAGATTAAATCATCGAAATCGTTTCCCTGCTTTATTACATTCCCATCTGGACATATTCCCCATAAAATCAGAAGTACTAACGATGTAATTAGGCTGATCAAACCAGGACGATTCTCATCTTTTGTTACTCGATACACAAATGCCTGCACAATTTTCCACAACGCATACACTGGTAAGGACACTGCTATAATAGTTAATATAAATTGAATCATGACGCCCCCACCCCAGAATGCACATAATAGTGCACTACATCTGAGGCGCGAATCAAGCACTTAAAGAGGGCTTTCTCAGAGAAATAACACGGCCATTTAGGAAGCTCCGTATTTGAAAAAGCTGTTTGATAGAATTTATAGGTCACGTCTTCAAAGGCAGTGATCAAAAATCACGACCCAAAGATGTGTTGCGGCAATGATTATGAATGATTAGACAATATTAAGAATCATTCGCATCTGGACCAGGCCTCTTGCGTCGCGGCAATGACCTGAAACCCGACCATCGTGTCCCTCTTGGTCCAGAAGGAGCCAACGGCATTGAGCCAGGACATGACCCATCTGACTCTCTTTGTGACGCATCGTCGTGCGCTTGTGAACTATGCCAGCAGCATTGTCGGCACGCGCGCGCAGGCAGAGGATGTGGTTCAGGAAGCCTGGCTTCGTTTTGACGATGCCTCCAAAGGCCGCCTTCTGGACGATGCAACCGGATATCTTTACCGGATAGTTCGCAATCTGGCGCTGGATGGCAGGCGGCGCATGAAGCGCGAAAACCAGTATATCTCAAACGATGATTACGAAGCGACGGTCGAGGTTTGTCAGGATGGCATCCCCACGCCGGAAACGGTTGCCCTGTATCGGGACGAATATGCAGTGGTCATGGCGGCCCTGGCGGAATTGCCGGAGCGCACCCGCATCGCCTTTGAAATGCACCGGTTCGGCGATGCAAAATTGCGGGAGATTGCGGTTGCCCTGAACATCTCTCTTCCCTTTGCGCACAGGCTGGTCGCCGATGCCGTACAGCATTGCAAGGAGCGGCTTGGATGGTCATAACCATCCCCATGTCAGGTATTTTTGGAGAAAATGCGGGGCCGAATGCGTTGTATGTATAGAACGCCTCTCGACGATCATGGACGATCTGTCCTGTTTCGATCAGGGTTAAGGGTATGGCATGGCTGAGAACAAATTTTCCGGTGAAAAACAGGCGTCGCGGGAAGCAACCGAATGGATGATCCTGCTGAAGGACGACCCGGATGATGCCACCCTGCACACCGCATTTGAGGCCTGGCTGAGTAAGTCCCCGGTTCATGTTTCCGCATGGCAGGACATGCGACGCGCCTCTAAGGCTATGGACAGGGCGGTGCCGGTCTTTGCGGATAAATGGCAGCCAATGCTGACAGATATGCGCGGTGAAAGGGGAGGCCCGTCTGTATCGACCCCCGTCTCACAGAATGCACGCCCGGAAGCCTCACGTTTCGCCTCACGTCTTGGAGCCAGGCGTATCCGTCGTCGCCAGGTCGTTGCATTTGGCGCCGTTGCGGCCGCGGCCTGTCTTATGCTGGCAGTCGTTGGGCCTGACCTGTTGCGGAATTTGCGCTCGGACTATGCGACCGGCACGGCGGAAACCAGAACTGTTCGTCTTGCGGATGACAGCATGGTAACCCTGGCCCCGGAAAGCGCGATTTCCGTCGCCTATACGCCCGGTGACCGGCAAATCCGGCTTCTGGCGGGAGAGGCGTATTTTGATGTGTCACCCAACCCGGACCGCCCGTTCCAGGTGGGGGTTGAGGCCGTCACTGTCACCGTGCTTGGGACCGCCTTTGATGTGCGGCGGGGCGCGGATGAAACAGATATTGCAGTTTCACATGGCGTTGTGCGCGTGGACACAGCGGCGGTCAATCCCCCCGTGACCGAAACTCTAACCGCGGGACAGGCCGTCCGCATCAGTTGGTCCGGTCACAGTAAGCGCGGCGATAGCCCGGTGCAGCAGGTTGCAGCATGGCGCCAAAACCAGCTTATCGCCCGCGACGAGCCGTTGGGCATCGTCGTTGATCAATTGCGCCGTTATTACACCGGCAAGATCATCGTCACCGATGATGCCCTGGCCGCGCAATCTGTCACTGGTGTTTATAACCTCGCCGATCCGGTGGAGGCGCTGCGCGGTATCGCCCGGGCCCAGAATGCCGTTGTGCGGCGCATCACGCCCTGGCTGGTTGTGGTTTCCAGGTCCTAAAGGCGACGGATTTTTATATTTTTTCAGAAAATCCAAACTTTTTTGAGAAATCCCCTTTCTGCCGACGTTCCCTCTATAGAGACGATATTGCGACGCATTCTCAATATTAGACTGTGTGCGGTCGCTATCGAGATGACACTTAAAGGCGGAGATTTGGTGCGATGGTGGGGGTGAATAAAAAGGCATGCGTTGGCAATCGGGGAATGGTTCTGGCCGCCGCGCTGATGGTGACAACGGCTCTGGCGACGACCCTTGTCGTGTCCCCAGTTCTGGCGCAGCAAGCTACAGCGGCGACACCTGAAGTTGCCCAGCTTCAGGGGGAACAGAATTTTGATATTCCGGCCCAACCCCTGACCGACGCCCTGGTCGCCTTTGGCCAACAGTCCGGCGTTCAGGTCACCGTTGCTGGAACCGTAGCACGGAATGTCTCCGCCCCTGCCGTGCAGGGCACAATGACGAGCGAGCAAGCACTGCGCCAACTCCTGGCTGGCAGTGGCCTCATCTATACGATGTCGGGATCGACGGTCGCTATTGATAAACCTAACCAAAATTCAGACGGTACCATTGTACTTGATCCGGTCACGGTCGAAGGACTGACTGACACGGTCTATGACGGATTCCGTGCGTTTGGTTCTGGTAGCGCTACGAATGTTCCTGTGCCGCTGATCGAGACTCCCGCGACCGTGAACGTCATGTCATCAGAAACGCTAGAGCGCATAAATGCACAGCGGCTTGATGATATTCTGCAGTATATTCCTGGCACTGCCCCAGGGGCGACAGGATCTTCAATGACCAACACCTTCACAATCCGAGGGTTCGAGTCATCTACGACCAGGGGGGGTAGCCTGGGATCCCGGTCAAATTCTGTTTATATCGATGGCCACCGCCCAGCCAGCCGTCGTTATCACTTTGATCGCTCTCTATACGAGCGCGTCGAGGTGCTGAAGGGCACGTCGTCCCTGCTTTATGGCACTGCCTCTCCCGGCGGAATCGTGAGCTACCGTTCCAAGAAACCGATGTTCGAGGCTCAAAACAAGGTGTCGGTCAGTGCTGGTAGCTTTGACACACGACGGGGCTCTATGGACTTGACGGGGCCGATCCCGGGTGCCGAGAACGTTGCTTACCGCCTGATCGCGACGGCTCAGGAAGCCAACCAGACTTTCACGGGTGAGAGCCACAACAACAGTTACGATAACCGCTATATTCTAAACCCGCAGATTGCCTGGAAGAACGACACTGGAACCCAGGTCGATCTGTCTTATGAATTCAGCCAGCAGGAGAATGTGGCGGACCCCGGTATCCTGCGGTTCAGTGATGGGACTTTCGGATTCCACGGCCCTTCCCTGGTCAGCGATGACAGCTTCACGGATCAGACAAACAACATCATCACCGGAAACATTACACATCCGGTCACTGACCAATGGTCGGTATTCCTAGGTGGCAGTTACGGCATGAACAGCATCGATGCCCTGTGGGACTCTGCCAATACCCGAACAGCCCCGACCAGGAACACGCTTCTTGATCGCGACCTCATTCGGTTCAATACGGATTTTGAACATAAAGAAGCCAAGGCAGAATTGCGTGGAGATTACAGTCTTGGTGGCGTCTCGAACACGACCACCATTGGCTTAACGCATCGCAACGAGACCTATGAAAGCCAGCGGGTTCAGCGTACCCTGCGCGGCACGATCTCTCCCACAAATCCTGTATTTACCTCGGTTGGCAGTCTTGGTCCCTATACACGCAGTATTGAGTGGGTCATCGAAGAAGATGGGATATACCTGCAGAACTTCGCCAAGATTGGCTCAAAACTGAAAGTATTCGGGGGTCTTCGTTACACCGACGTTACAACCTCTTTTAACGCTGATGACGGAAATGACACATCGCTGGATTATTCAATTGGCGCGATTTTCAATCAGAACAGTTGGCTCAATCCGTTCATCAGTTACTCGACATCGCTGACCCCGCAGGTCGGCACTTTGAACACGGGCGGCCCCGTCCCGTTTTCGATGGGGGAGCAATTCGAGGTTGGCTTGAAAAGTGAGTGGTTTGATAACGCGCTGGCCTCGACCTTCTCCGCCTTCCAGATCGAACAGACCAACCAGATTGAAACGGACCCCAATGATCGGTCCTTGTCCATTGTTACCGGTGACCAGCTTGTAAGGGGGGCAGAGCTGGAGCTGGTCGGAAACGTGACTGATCAACTCAGCGTTGTCGGTGGGTACAGCTATCTGAACTCAGAATTCACCACGTCTGCCCAATACCAGGGCAACATTCCCGCCAACGTGCCGACGCATAAGGCAACAGCCATGCTGAACTATGAAGTTCCGACGGATATCGGTCCTTTGGATATCGGCCTTGGTTTCATCTATGTCCGCGACCGTCAAGGTGACAACGAAAACTCCTTCACTTTGCCTGACTACTCACGCGTGGACTTCAACATCGGATGGCAGCGGGACGGGTTGGATCTGCGCCTCAGGGCCGAGAACATCTTGGATGAAGATTATGTGTCTGGTTCCAGCGGTGTCTTCTCAAACCAGGGCCTGCCTCGTTCAATCTTTTTGAATGCCAATTTCACATTCTGATGCGTTCGGCAATCGACCTAACAAAACACAGTCTCATCACCACAGGAGTTGAATATGTTATCGAACCGCACTCTGTTGAAATCTTGCATGGCTGCCATTCTTTTGGTGACAGTCGTGCTGTTGCCGCAACCTTCTGTGTCTGCCCCTCCCGGACCGGACGGCAACCGCGGGCACCTGAACCGGTTGCTGCACAATCAGGCGGTGATTGAGTATCTGGGTCTCACGGACCAGCAGGCCCAGTCAGTTCAGGCTGTTTCCAACGATGTTTTGGGAAAGCATCGTGCGGCTTTTGAAACGGCGTTGATTCCAGAAACCAAGGCGGAACGAGTGTCTCTGGTGAAACAGGTCTTCATATCCGTCAACAAAGATACGTTTGACGGACTGGAAAGTGTCATCAATGCGTCTCAGCATGAACGCCTCCAGCAAATTGAAATGCAGACATTTGGAATCCGGGCATTTGATCGGCCAACTGTTGTGGAATACCTGAAGCTGACGCCCTCGCAGCGCAAAGATCTGAACACTCTGGCCGGGTCCATCGGTGAGAAATTGTCCAGCATCCACCGGTCATCCGACCTCAGCCCCGACGAGAAAAAGGAGGCGGCTGGCAAGATACGCCGCGATGGTCTGCAAGACGCCCGCCAATTCATCGGCCCAGATCAATGGGTCAAATGGGAATTGTTAATTGGAGCCGAATTCCAACAGTGAGTTTATAACCGGTCGACCCGCTTGGTCGTCACGCAGCAGGCACGCCAGCCAAATCGCCAGCCAGCCTGCTGCCCCTTTATTTCTTATCGGTCTGGTTTCTGCGCGTGCTTTCCTTCCCTATTGTGATGATCCGGCCGGATCATCAACACTGTCTTAAAAATATTGCTTACCACTTTGACATCATGATGATTTCGTTGCTTTCTAGCGCTTGCGAAATCAACGTATGGCAATTTAGGGATTTGGTATGGCACGGCATGAGATTGAGTATCTGGGCAAGGCGGACATTGATGCGATTGCACTGACGGATGAGGAAATACTGGCGGCGATTGAACAGGGATTGATCGCAGCCGGGCAGGGCAAAACGGTGATTGAACCCCGCATGCATCTGACGCCAGACCCCGCCTTTAATGGCCATTTCAACGTGCTGCGTGGTTATGTTGAGCCGCTGGGCTATGCCGGCGTGAAGATCGTCGGCGATTATGTCGATAACTATAAGCAGGGACTGCCGTCGGAACTGGCGCTGCTGAATTTGTTCGACCCGCGCACCGGCATGCCAAAGGCTGTGATTGATGCTGCCGGGATCACCGATATGCGCACGGGCGCCTTGACGGCGCTGGGCGCGAAATGGCTGGCACCGAAGAACCCGCGTGTGCTGGGCCATGTCGGGGCCCGCGGCACGGCTTATTGGAATGTCCGTCTGTTGGATCATCTGTTTGATTTCGAAGAAATCCGCGTCCATTCCCGCCGCAAAGAGAGCCGCGATGCCTTTGGCGAGAAGCTGAGCCGGGATCTGGGCAAGAAAGTAATCGTCACGGAAGATTGGGAAACCTGTCTGAAAGACGCTGATATCATGATCGAAGCCACCCGGCTGAACGAACCTACACCGATGTTTCAGCGGTCCTGGGTGAAGCCTGGCACGCTGGTCGTTCCCTATGGCACGATGAGCAGCCTGCCGCTGGATTTCACCGATGGTTTCGATAAATTCGTGATGGATGATCTGGGCCAGATGCGCGCAGGCAGCCTGGGGGCGCTGCGCCCACAGATCAATGCGGGCAAGATCACCGAGGAAAGCTTTTATGCGGAAATCGGTGAAATTGCGGCGGGCCTGAAGCCGGGCCGTGAGTCGGATGAGGAGACGATTCTGTTCTGGCATCGCGGCATGTCGACCGGTGATATCGCGCTGGGGGCCGCCATTCTGGAGAAGGCCCGCAAAATGGGTGTGACGCAGAACCTGTTGTATCGGGAAGACTGATATGACCCCGCTGGTTCTGGATGGCCGGTCCCTTACCATTGAAAACCTGGCCCAAGCAGCGGTCATGGGGCGTCCGCTGGATCTGGATCCGGCGGGCCTTTCAGATATGGCAAGGGCGCGTCGCCTGATCGACCGGGCGATAGAGGATAAGGTTCCGGTCTATGGCGTCACCACGGGTCTGGGCGCGCGGGTGACAGAAGTCCTGGATGCCAAGACCCTGGCGGATTTTTCACAACAGACCCTGCTGGGTCGCGCCCATGCAGTGGGGCCGCCCGACCGGGTGGAAAACATCCGGGCCAGCATGATCGTGCGGCTGAATACACTGCTGAAGGGGTATTCCGGGGCCAGTCCCGCTGTTGCCCATCACTTACTGGCCTGCCTGAATGCGGGGCTGACGCCGGTGGTGGGGTCCTTGGGCTCCATCGGGGCGGCGGATCTGATCCGCAACGCCACGATCGGCCTGTGCCTGACCGGGCAGGGGGAGATGCAGAACGCTGATGGCAAGACTGGACCTGCCGCGCAAATGATGCGGGACCATGGCATAGAGCCGCTGGTTCTGGGCCCCCGCGATGGGCTGGCCCTGGCCAATCATTCCAGTTGTGCCGCTGGCGCTGCGGCCCTTGCCGTGTCACAGGCGGAAACCGTCTTCGATGCACTGCAAACAGCCGGGGGTCTGTCGATGGAGGCGTTTCGCGCCAATCTGGCCCCCATCTCCGACGGTGTTCTGGGGGCAAAGCCCCTGCCGGGCCAAAGCCGTGCCGCGGCGGACCTGCATGCGAAGTTAAAAGGCAGCCTGTTGTATCAGGAAGGAGCCGCCCGGCGTTTGCAGGATCCGATCTCTCTGCGCAATATTCCCCAGATTCACGGGACGCTGGCGGCGGCACTGGATGTTGCGCGGATCACGGTGGAGATTGAACTCAACGGGTCCAGCGACAACCCGGTGACATTACTGGCAGAGGATCGGATCGTATCAGGCGGGGCCTATTTCACCGCTGAATTGACTCATGTTATCGAGGCGATCAGCCGGGCTTTCGTGCATGTCACGGTGGCTCAGGTCGCGCGGGTGTCAAAACACTTAAATCCGGTATTCAGCGATCTACCGACATTCCTGGCAAAATCGCAAAGCGGATCCAATGGTTTTGCGCCGGTGATGAAGGTCGTGGAATCGCTGTTGTCAGAAGTGCAGCATGCGGCGCAGCCGGTCGCCCTGTGGCCCAGCATCAATGCCAATGGGGTGGAAGACTGTCTGACCAATTCCCCCACGGCGGTCAGTGCCCTGGCACAGGTGATTGACCATGCAAGAATGTTGACGGCGATTGAACTGATCGTCGCGGCCCAGGCGGTGGAGTTGCGCGGCGCAGCGGATCAGATGGGCCCCTGGCTGACCGCCAGCCTGGCGCGGATTCGCGAAACCTCCGCCCCCTTGGTAGATGATCGACCGCTTGGGGGGGATATTATGACGCTGGCGCACCGCATCGCGACCGGCGATCTTCAAGGCCCCAATCGTGAATGACCTACAGGGCATAATCGACCAGATCGTCACGGATATGCGTGCCATCCCCGACCGGGGGAAGGTTGCGACCTATATTCCAGGGCTCGCCAGCGCGGACCCGTCCCGTTTCGCCATCGCCGTAGCAACTGCACAGGGGGAGATGCTGACCGGCGGCGATGCCGATATCGGTTTCTCTATCCAGTCAATTTCCAAGGTCTTCTCGCTGACCCTGGCGCTGGGCAAGATTGGCGATCACCTATGGAAGCGGGTCGGGCGGGAACCGTCAGGGTCTGCCTTCAATTCCATTGTTCAGTTGGAACGGGAACAGGGCATTCCCCGCAATCCCTTCATCAATGCCGGGGCGATTGTCATCAATGATGTCAATCTGGCCGGTCATCATGCCAAGGAAGCGATTGGCGAGATCATCCGGTTCATGCGGTATCTGTCCGGCGACGACACCATTACCATAAATGAGGAAATCGCTAAGTCGGAAGCAGAAACGGGCTTCCGCAACATCGCATTGGCCAATTACATCCGCGCCTTTGGCAATCTGGAAAATCCTGTGGACCGGGTATTGGGCACCTATTTCCATCAATGCGCCATAGAGATGAATTGCCAGCAGCTTGCCCTGGCAGGGCGGTTTCTGATGCTGGACGGGCGTCATCCTGATGGTGGCTATGTCGTGTCCCAGGCCAGGGCGCGGCGCATCAATGCCCTGATGCTGACATGCGGGCATTACGATGCATCGGGCGATTTCGCCTTCCGTGTCGGTATTCCCGGAAAATCCGGCGTCGGTGGCGGCATTCTGGCCATCGTTCCCGGCAAGGCCTCCATTGCCGTCTGGTCGCCTGGCCTCAACGAAGTCGGCAATTCCAAACTGGGCACCATCGCCCTGGAACGCCTGTCCACCGCCATGAATTGGACCGTTTTCACTGCAGATCGGTGAGGAGGATTGTTTCTCCGCTACTCCTGACTTGATCCGGGGCTTAGGGGCGGCTGTCATGATCTATGTGAGTTGCCCTGGACTCCCGCCTGCGCGGACGTGACGGAATTCTTATTCTGCATATCTCTTATCCTTAGGAGCGACTGCAAGTCAGGTGCGTTGCGGAGCGGGCTTGCGAAAATACAATTTCTCTTTGACTTCTCCGTTTCACGTAACATATAAAGTCACATGAAACGCAATAGCAAACTGTCAGGTGTTCTTCACGTCCTGCTGCACATGGCGGAAGCAGATGGTCCGGTGACATCTGAAGCCATGGCGCGGGCAATGAACACGAACCCCGTCGTCATACGAAGGATATTGGCGGGATTGCGTGATCGCGGGTTTGTCCGGTCCGAGAAGGGGCATGGTGGCGGCTGGACAGTCGCCCGGCCACTTGCCGCAATCACCTTGGTTGATGTTTACGAAGCGCTCGAAAAGCCTGAACTCTTCGCCATGGGTAACCGGACAGAAGCGCCGGGATGCCTTGTCGAGCAGTCGGTGAATGCCGCGCTCAACGACGCTTTTCGCGACGCTAAGGCGCTGCTACTTGAGCGGTTTGGCGCGGTGACACTGGCGCAACTCAGCGCTGATTTTCACGCTCGCATAGTGGCAAGCGGGATAACTATTGATCTGGAGACCATTCATGCAACTTGATGCTATTGTCATAGGTGGAAGCTTTGCCGGGCTTTCCGCAGCCATTCATATCGCCCGAGCGCGACGATCCGTCTGCGTTATCGATGCGGGCAATCCGCGCAACCGCTTCGCGGCGGAATCGCACGGCTTTTTCGGCCATGATGGCCATGATCCCCGCACCATTATCAATTCGGCGCGGACACAACTGCAACACTATCCGAGCGTTCAGATGATTACCGGAGAAGCCGATGGCGCCAGTCCAGTGCCTGGCGGGTTCGAAGTCGCGGTGAGCAATGGCAAAACGCTTACGGCCTCCAAGCTGGTTCTTGCCTTTGGCGTTTCCGACGTGTTGCCAGACGTGCCTGGCCTTGCCGAGCGCTGGGGCAAGAGCGTGCTTCACTGTCCGTATTGCCACGGCTTCGAATTTGCTGGAAAGCGCCAGGGTGTTTTGTATTCGGCGCCGATGTCGGCACATCAAGCTCAACTCATCGCCGATTGGGGGCCGACGACCCTTTATCTCAATGGCAATGAAATGCCCGACGAAGAGATACAGGCAAAGCTGGCGAAACGTGAAGTCTTGATCGAGGCGGCGCGGATTGACGCGTTTAAGGGTGACAATGGGGGGCTGTCCGCTCTGCTTCTTTCGGATGGGCGGGAGGCACTGATCGACGCGTTGTATCTCGTCCCAAATTCGCGCCTTAACAGCCATATCGCTGAACAGCTCGGCTGCGCTTTGGATGAAGGGCCATTGGGCACGATGATCCGCACGGATGAGAAGAAGCAGACAACAGTGGCCGGTGTCTATGCCGCGGGCGATATTGCACGCGCCCCGCATAACGCAAGCTGGGCAGCGGCCGACGGCGTGACCGCCGGTGTTTTCCTGCACCAGTCGCTCGTGTTCGAGCCGCTCGCTGCTTGAATATGTGCGTTAGATCGAACAGGCGGTTGAAGCATGCAATTCTTTGCGGGATCAGATCCGCTCACAGCGTCCCTTATGGCGCGTGTATGCACGTTTTTAAAGCGCCGCCGGCAGCTCGTACTTAACGTTTGATCAAAATGTCGGAGGGGTGCAGGCGCTGACGATGATGCAGGGGGTGTTGCCTGGATTGCGGAAACGGTGGGCCAGGCGGCTGTTGAACAGATAGGCGTCGCCTGTGTTCAGCAGCCGGGTTTCACTGCCAACTGTGATTTCGATTTGGCCGTCAATGACGATGCCAGCCTCCTCTGCTTCGTGGCTGTATAATTCCGGGCCGGTATCGGCACCGGGTGGATAATGTTCATACAGCATTTGCAAGGCGCTGGTGCCGGCCCCGCCAACTTGTAAGAAGCTGATCGCCTTGGCGGCTTCTGGCGGGGCGCCGCGTTTGATCTCTGGATTGATTTCGCCAAGCTCGGCGCGCGTGAAATGCCATTTCATGCCATCCGGGGGTGTCTCCTCAAAAAAGGCACCCAGAGAGATTTTCAGGCCGGACAGGATCTTTTTCAGGGTTGCGACAGAGGGGCTGGTGCGGTTCTGTTCGATCATGGATATCATAGAGCCGGTAACGCCCGCCACGTGCGCCAGTTGCCGTTGCGAAAGGTCTTGGGCCTCGCGAAAGGCCTTCAATCTTGCACCGATATCCACGTCACGCACCCACTCTCTCCTTCTTGCATCCTGTCCCTAAGGTGATATTGCGGACGGACCGCCTCGGTGATAAATATATTGAGCAATTGTTATGCAATGTCGACTGTGAATTTCGACGCGGGGCATTCTAAACCCTCGAAACCCAAAGGAATGAAAGAATGCAGAACAAGGATATTGAAGCGCGGCGTGTAGATGCAATTTCGCGCGGGGTCGGTGTTATGACACAGATCTATGCAGAGCGCGCGGAAAATTCAGAAATTTGGGATGCAGAGGGCAATCGCTATATCGATTTTGCATCTGGCATTGCGGTGCTGAATACCGGCCATCGTCACCCCAAGGTGATTGATGCAGTAAAGGCGCAATTGGATCGTTTCACCCATACCTGCCACCAGGTCGTCCCCTACGAGAATTATGTGACCCTGGCGGAGCGTCTGAATGCGCTGGTGCCGTCGTCTGAACCGATGAAGACGATATTTGTCACGACCGGGGCGGAAGCGTTGGAAAACTCAATTAAGATCGCGCGGGCCTCAACCGGGCGCAATGCGGTGATCGCCTTTACCGGCGGGTTCCATGGCCGGACCTTTATGGGCATGGCCCTGACGGGCAAGGTCGCCCCTTACAAGCTGGGCTTTGGATCGATGCCCGCGGATGTATTCCATGCGCCATTTCCGGTTGAAATGCATGGTGTGACCGAGGCCGATTCCATGGCGGCCCTGGATAAGTTGTTTAAGGCGGACGTTGATCCAAACCGGGTCGCAGCGATTGTGATTGAGCCTGTTCAAGGGGAAGGCGGCTTTTACGTCGCGCCTGTCAGCTTCATGAAAAGCCTGCGCGCCTTGTGTGACCAGCATGGCATTCTGTTGATTGTGGACGAGGTACAGACCGGCTTTGCCCGGACCGGTAAAATGCTGGCGGTGGAGCATTATGGGATCGAGCCGGATATGGTGACCATGGCAAAAAGCCTGGCGGGTGGTTTCCCACTGGCAGCCGTGACCGGCAAGGCGAAGATCATGGATGGCCCCGCACCGGGCGGTCTGGGTGGCACTTATGGCGGCAATCCGTTGGGCATCGCCGCGGCAAATGCTGTTCTGGACGTGATTGACGAGGAAAAGCTGTGCGATCGCGCCAATTCGCTGGGCCAGCGTCTGAAACAGCGCCTGGAAAGCCTGCGGGACTCCGTGCCGGAAATTGTCGATATCCGGGGGCCTGGCTTTATGAATGCGGTTGAATTCAATGATGTGAAGACCAACCTGCCCAGCGCCGATTTCGCCAATCGGGTTCGCGCTAAGGCATTGGAAAAGGGCCTGATCCTTCTGACTTGTGGTGTTCATGGCAATGTCATCCGCTTCCTGGCGCCGATCACAATTCAGGATACGGTTTTCAGTGAGGCCCTGGATATCCTGGAAGAGTCGATCAAAGAATCCCGCGTTGCATAGGGTCCGCGTTGCGTAAAGTTTGACGGCAAGGACCTGCAGCATCCATCCAATTGGATGTCTGCTGCAGGTCCTTTTCTTTTACGTCCATTCTTCGATATCTAAGCTTGTTTCGCCGCAAAAGTGTATGATACTGAGCTTATGGGCCTTTTTGCGACTCGCGCGGTAGAAACAGGAAAACTGGAAACATTATGACCGATGATATCGACGCGGCAGCGGCGCTGAAAGCAGGTGTCACCCCGGGGGGCGAGGCGGAGCATCTGGCCCAGGATCGTATGGCGCATCTGGTCCGATATGTGGCGCGTGGCGTGACGCGATCCCTGCAATTGCGTCTAACGGATCATGGGGTGCAGTTTGGTGGCTGGGTTTTCCTGCGCATCTTATGGGAACAGGATGGATTGTCCCAACGGGAACTCAGTCAACGCGCGGGTCTGATGGAACCCACCACCCATACGGCTTTGCGTAAATTGGAAGCGCTGGGCTATCTGACACGTAAACATCCCCCCGGAGATCGAAAGCGGTTGCTGGTATACCTGACCCAGGAAGGCAGGGATGCCCGCAAACTTTTGCAACCCCTGGCGGAGGATGTGAATGAAACCTCTTTGCGGGGGTTGAGCGAACAGCAAATTGCAGATTTGCGCGCTGCGCTTCTGGTGATGGCGCGCAATCTGGATGAAGACGAGGCCGCTGCCTTGCGCGACGGCGTCTCCGTCCCAGCCACCCGCAGCCACGCTGTTTAGACGGCGTTTGGCGTCTTCCTTTTTGACGAGGGGACGGCTCTGTTTTCTCCCTCCCCTTCAAGGAGGGAGGGGTAAAATATGAAATCTCGGACTTTATTCGGCGGCTTGGCTTTCCCGGACGACCTTGGTGCGCCAATCGACCTCTTTGGGCATGACCTCCTGATAGGATTGGACGCCTTGCAGGGTAGCGCCGATGCCAAAGGCTTCGCCAGTCTCGGCCATGACTTTGGCGGCATCGACCATCAGGCGACGGAATTCCACAATTGCCATGTCGGAAGCCCCCAGAATGTCCTTGCTGCGATCCACAATGGGACCCATGCCGACCCACATCGCGATGTCCTGATTGGGAATACCGGGAATGCCGGTGAAGCTATCATCGCCGCGCATTGCGTCGCGGTCCTGCAGGAAATTGTTATCCAATGTGCGGATCGGGGACCAGTCAGGATTTAAATCCACCCCTGGAATCGCATGGCAGAAGCGTCGCCATTCGTCGGTCGGGGTGCAGGTTTCCGGATTGCCCCAGGCGATGAAGTAAAACATCGTCGTCGTATCATCGACCGGCACATTCACGCTGGCGACATTGTAGATATTGTTGGGTGGAATAAGGGAAACAAAGGGGGCCAGATATTCCGTGACCCGAATGTAATTGTGGGTGGCGGCATTCTTGATGGGCCGGCGAATGGCCGCATAGTGAAAGCCATAGGGCGTCCGTTCGATCTGGAGTTTTGGAGACTTGTCGGTCGAGGGACGATACCAGCTTTTATCATCCGCTTCCGCGCCACCGACCCGCGCTGGTTTCATATCAGAATAATGCAGAGAGGAGGAATGAGCGGAATCGATCTGTCCTTCCTGAATTTGCGCCCAATTACAGGGGATCTTGATTTTCAGAATGCTGACCTGTGCAGATTTATCGGCCGCGAAGGGGGGCGGTTCAAAGGCAGGCATGGCGTCGCGGGGCCCCAGGTAAGCCCAGACGAATCCCCCGCTCTCTTCCACCGGGAAGGCCTCATGCTTTACCTTTGTCTTCAGGGCGCTTTCAGGCGGCTCCGACGCCATCTCCTGGACGGTCCCTTCCACATCGATTTTCCAGCCGTGATACAGGCAGCGCAGGCCACAGTCTTCATTGCGACCCAGCGCCAGCAATGCACCGCGATGCGGACAATGCCCGTCCAGAACCCCCAACCGACCGTCGCTGTCCCGAAAGGCGACATATTCCCGACCCAGGATGCGCAGCCGCACAGGCGCGCCATCTGGCTCTGCAACTTCTTCAGACATGCAAACAGGAACCCAATGGCGGCGCATCAACTGTCCCATCGGGGCGTCATTTTCGACCCGACACAGCAGATCATTTTCTTCTGATGTTAGCATCTAGTGTCCTCCAAATTTTTTATTATTAGATATCTAAGAAAAACTAGCGCAATCGAGTCTTTCCGTCTAGAGTGTTTCTAAGAGATGAGGAAACGCATCACCCAAAATGAGGTGATACGCCATAAAAACAAATAGTTACGGATGGGCGTTCTGGCATGATGGATTTGGTGATCCGCGGCAAACGGGAAATTGCCGAGGGCATTTGGGAATTTGAACTGGCCGCTGCGGATGGGTCAGACCTGCCGCCTTTTACGGCGGGCGGGCATCTGTCGTTGGAAACACCCAGCAAGGCGATGCGGCATTATTCGCTGAGCAATATCCCCACAGAACATCACCGTTATGTCATCGCGGTAAAACATGAGCCAGACAGTCGGGGCGGGTCCCGGTCGATGGTTGAAGAGACCGAGATTGGTTCCACGTTGAAGGTAGATCAGCCAGGCAACGACTTTCCCCTGGTGGACGCACCAAACTATTTGTTGATTGCGGGCGGGATCGGCATCACCCCAATCCTGTCTATGGCGCGCCAGTTGAGTGCCGAGGGAAAACCGTTTCAGGTAATCTATTGCACACGTTCCGCACATCAGGCGGCTTATCTGGACGTGCTGCATTCTGATGAGATTACCGGGGAGGTGATCATTCATCATGATATGGGTGACCTGGATCAGGTCTATGACTTCTGGGATCATTTTGAGCGTCCATCGAACACGCATATCTATTGCTGTGGTCCGAAGCCCTTGATGGAAGAAGTGCGCGGCATGACCGGGCATTGGCCGGAATCTGCGGTTCACTTCGAAGATTTCAAACCGGTCGAAGTTGTGCGCGCCGATGATGTGGCCTTTCAGGTTCATCTGTCCAAATCCGGCAAGACCCTGACCGTACCGGCAGACCGCACGATCCTTGAGACAGTGCGAGAGGCTGGTGTGTCTGCCGTCAGTTCCTGCGAAAGCGGCACCTGCGGTACCTGCAAGACACACTACAGCGCCGGGACAGTTGATCATCGCGACATGGTTTTGATGCCTGAGGAAAAGTCATCCTGCATCATGATTTGTGTATCCAGGGTCAAAGAGGGGGATCTGACCCTTGACCTGTGATCCACCGATCCGGCTGGGCGTGGCGGGTCTGGGCCGCGCCTTTATGCTGATGCTGCCCAGCTTTGAAAATGATCCCAGGGTGGAATTGGCCGCCTGTGCGGCCCCTCGGGAATCGTCACGCACTGCATTTGTGCAGCGCTTTGGCGGGGCTGCCTATGACAGTGTTGAGGCCTTATGTGGTGACCCGACACTGGATGCGATCTATATCGCAACCCCGCACCAGATGCATCGCACCCACGCCACTTGCGCGGTTATGGCGGGTAAACATGTGCTGCTCGACAAGCCGTTATGCGTCACTCTGGAAGATGGGGAGGCGATTGCCCAGGCAGCAGAGCGTGCCGGAAAGATTGTCATTGTCGGGCCCAGCCACAGCTTCGACGCGCCGGTCCTGAAGGCGCGCGCTTTGATTGACAGCGGCAGCCTGGGTCAGGTGCGCATGGTGCATGCGTTGAATTACACGGATTTTCTGTATCGCCCCCGCCGACCGGAAGAACTGATGACATCGGAAGGGGGCGGCGTGATCTTCAGTCAGGGCGTGCACCAGATTGATATTGTGCGCTTGTTGGCAGGCGGCATGGTCTCCACCGTGCGGGCGACAACCGGACAATGGGATGATAAACGACCCACCGAATGCGCTTATTCCGCCCATTTGACCTTCGCCGAAGGGGCGTTCGCCAGTTTGACCTATTCCGGTTTTGCCCATTTCAACAGTGATGAATTCTGTGACTGGATTGGGGAATTGGGCCATGACACCGATCCCACGGCCTATGGCAAGGCGCGCAAGGCGTTGCAATCGGTCCAAACGCCCCAGGATGAAATCCGTCTGAAAACAGAGCGCACTTTTGGGGCCTCTCCAGCCCCGGCTGTTCCGGCCCATAATGAACATTTCGGAACGATTTTGGTCAGTTGCGACGGGGCCGATTTGCGTCTGACCCCTGATGGAGTCTGGGTCTATGGGCATACACAGCGTGACTTTTTATCAACCCCTTTGGATGCCATTCCCCGCAAGGGTGTGATGGAGTCTCTGGTTGCTGCGGTTCGGCAATCACAGAACCCGATCCAGGATGCCAGATGGGGGCTTGCCAGCCTGGAAGTGTGTCATGGGATCCTGCAATCATCAGAAGTCGGCACAGATATTCGCATGCACCATCAGGTTCCCGTGCGCCGCACAGAAGAGAGGAAAAATCAGATATGAGTAAACTACAGCTGTCCATCGCGATGGGGGATTATGACCGAACCCGTGCGATTTACGACGGGCGCGTGCAGATCGATGGTGTTGATCCTGTCTGCATGTTGCAGGTTCCAGAAGAAATGTTCTTCCGTGCCTTTCGGCATCAGGCCTATGATGCGTCGGAAATCTCTTTTTCCTCCTATGTTGTCAGCCTGACGCGGCCCGACCCCCATTACATTGCCATTCCGGTGTTCCTTTCGCGGGCCTTCCGTCATACGTCGATCTATATCAATACGACCAAGGGCATTAAAACGCCGAAGGATCTGATCGGTAAGCGCATCGGAATCGCGGAATATCAATTGACCGCCAATGTCTGGGTACGCGCGATTCTGGAGGATGAATACGGTGTAAAACCCTCTGACGTCCAATGGGTGCGGGGTGGTATGGATACAGCTGGTCGCCCGGAGAAACTGAAAATTGACCTGCCCGCAGATGTAAAGCTGGAGCAGGCGCCTGAGGGGGCGACCCTGAACCATATGCTGGCGGAAGGGGAGATCGATGCCTTCGTCGGTCCCCGTTGGCCGCGCAGCTTTAACGAAGGCGACCCCCGTGTTGGGCGCTTGTTTGAAGATACTGTTGGGGTCGCGGAAGAGTACTACAAGCGCACACAGCTGTTCCCGATCATGCATTTACTGGGATTGCGCCGATCCTTGGTCGAAGACCATCCCTGGCTTCCGGGGGCGTTCCAGAAGGCCTTTACCCAGGCAAAGGCGCTGTCGCAATCGGCTCTGGATGATACATCCGCGACTAAGGTAACCATGCCGTTTGTGGAAGATACGCTGCAACGGGCGAGGGCACTGATAGGCCCGGATTTCTGGTCTTACGGCACCGCGTCAAACTACAAGGTTTTGGACTATTTCCTGGAGCAACATCACCGCCAGGGCTTGTCACCAAGGCGTGTGACGGTCGAAGAGTTGTTTCATCCATCAACCTACGAGGCCTACAGTTTGTAGGGGGAGGCGTTTGGTAAATTGACAGGCCTAAAAAAGCCAGCCTACAGTAATAATTAGATATCTAATAATATGTCCGTCGGAAGAACCGATGGCGATGGAGCTGACCGGATACTCCGGCAGCAAATAATAGCCCGGATTACGGGCTCAATTGGGAGGATAGAATGAGAAAATCCATCAAAACGAGTCTGCTTGCACTATCGGTTGTTGCTGGGGCGGCGCTGGCATCTGCGCCGGCCAATGCGGCCTATAACCTGACCTTATGTGGTGCCAGCCCTGGGGGCCTGTGGTCTCTGTTGGGTGCTGGTGTCGACAATGCAGTCAAGGCCGCATTCCCTGGTTCGACGGTTACCTATCAAACCTCTGGCGGCGGCTTTGCCAATGTCGTGCAGTTGGATCAAAAGAAATGTGATATCGCCATCATTCATGATGCTGAGGTGAAATCAGCGCTGGCGGGGGCAGAGCCTTTCAAGGCCCCGGTCGATTCGATGCGGACCCTGGCGGTTATGTACACCTGGGCACCGATGCAATTGCTGGTGAACAAGGATTATGCGACCGAGCATAACATCAACACGATGGAAGACATCGCGACCCAGAAACTGCCGATTCAGATATTGTTGAATCGTAAAGGCAATGTGGTCAGTGATATTGGGGCAACGATGCTGACAACGGTGGGGGCGTCTCCTGAAAACATTGAATCCTGGGGTGGCGGTGTGACCTATGCCGCGTCCAAGGAACAGGGCGAATTGATGCGTGACCGTCGGGCGGATGCAATTCTGAACTCTTTGTTTGTGGGCCATGGGTCGATCCGGGAGCTGGCTTCCGCAATTGATCTGAAGCTGGTGCCGGTTCAGAAGGAAACGGCTGATGCCGTTGCCAAGGAATGGAATATCAGTGAATTCGTAATCAAAGGCGGTTCCTATCCCTGGGCACCGGACGATACGCTGACGGTGACGGTTTCCGCCCAGCTTTTCGTGCGGGAAGACGCGGACCCCAAGTTGGTCGAGGATTTGGCCACAGCGTTGGCCGATCATGCCGATCAGGTCAGCAGTGTCCATAAAGCGATGGGGTCTTTGGATGCCAAGCTGATGGCGTCTGGAACGGCTGCGCCGTATCACCCGGCCGCCGCTGCTGTCTTTAAGGCAAAAGGCCTGCAGTAATCTAGATAGGGACGTCTGCACCCCCGTTGAACCGGTTTGGTTTGGCGGGGGTGTGCATCCTCAAATCGACTATCACATCCGCATCTCAGGTTTGGAACAAAGCTGTGTCTTTTCTCTCTATTGCATTTGATACCGGTCTGCGCAGACGCCCTGTTGGGACCCTTGCCCTGGTCACAAAAGTCTATGCCGCTGTGGTGGCCGGTTGGACGATTTATGCGGCAGGGTTCTCCCGAACCGATATTTTACCCCTGACCATTACCTTTTTATCTTTGATGCTGGTCTTAACCTTCATCCTGATCACGCCGACAACAAAGTCCAACCCGGATAAGTTTCCATTTTATGAATGGATTCTGGCGGCGGCTGCTTTTGCCTGTGGCGCTTACTTCGTGACAGAAAGTGATACCATTTCACAACGGATCACATTGCTGGATCCCTTGTCTGACCTGGATGTTCTGGCATCCCTGACATTGATCATTTTGTCGATTGAGGCGATGCGACGCACGGTTGGCCTGGGGCTGACATTTATTGTTATCGCCTTCATCGCCTATAACCTGTTTGGCGACAAGTTATCCGGTCCCTTGAGCCACGGTGAAATCACCCTGGAGCATTTCCTGGATATCATGGTGTTTACAACCGACGGCCTGTTTGGTGTGCCGATCCGGGTGGCTGCGACCTATGCCTTTCTGTTTGTTCTGTTTGGGACGACACTTTCTAAAACAGGTGGAGCGGACTTCTTCTTTAACTTCGCAGCGTCATTGACGGGTGGGTCAAAGGGCGGACCGGCAAAGATCGCCGTTATCTCCTCTGGCTTGTATGGAACGATATCCGGCAGCCCGACCTCTGATGTTGTGACCACGGGGTCGGTCACCATCCCGATGATGAAACGGCTTGGCTATAATTCCGCCTTTGCCGGGGGCGTCGAAGTCGCAGCCTCAACCGGGGGCAGTCTGGTGCCGCCTGTCATGGGCGCTGCTGCTTTTATCATGTCAGAGCAGATCGGCATTCCTTACATCGATATTGCCATTGCGGCCTTGATACCGGCGATTCTGTACTATCTGCCGATCTATATGCAGGTTCATCTGCGGGCCAGTAAGGAAAACCTGCAGGGTATGGATATGTCGAAAATTCCAGCCCTGATGCAAACCATGAAAGAGGGTGGCCTGTTTCTGGTACCTCTGGTCGTTATTACCTGGGCCCTGGTGAATGGGTATACGCCCACCTATGCGGCAATTTATGGAACATTGACTGTTCTGGCTGTGTCCATGGTCCGTCGCAGCACCCGGTTAACACCGGCCAAGGTCTTCGATATCCTGTCTGATACCTGCATTAAGATGGTTGCCGTCACGGGGGCCTGCGCAGCAGCGGGACTGGTCATTGGCGGCATTACCATGACCGGGCTGGCTTCCAAATTCGGGACACTGGTTTTTCTGATTTCCAATCAGGACGTCCTGATCTCCCTGATTGTCGCGGCAGGGCTGACCATTCTTCTGGGACTGGGTATGCCAACGCCCAGCGCCTATATTCTGGCGGCGGTTCTGATTTCCCCGGTCATGCATGATCTGGGGATTGATCTGATGGCCGGGCATTTGTTCCTGCTGTATTTTGCGGTGATGTCCGCCCTGACACCACCCGTTGCCGTAGCGGCCTATGCCGCCAGTGCGATCGCGGATGAGGCCCCGATGAAGATTGCAGGGGCGGCTGTGCGTATTGCCATCGGTGCCTTCCTGATCCCCTTTGCCTTTGTCTTTGATCAGGCATTGCTGCTGCAGGGCAGTGTGATCGGGATCATTATGGCCACAGTGTTCACAGCGGTCGGTCTGACCTTGTTCGTCATCGCCCAGGAAGGTTATTGGAAACAGCGTCTCAATGCCCCGGTTCGGGTACTTTTGGGGGCTGCGGGCTTGCTGATAATTTTCATTCGTCCCCTGTCGCAGTATGTTTTGTCCTAAGGACGCGATAAAGAAACAGTGGCATTTATCGGATAGATGGATCACAATGGTCCAGTAATGGTTCATTAAAGGGTGATCCGATGTCCGATATGCGGGGGCATGCCCGTAAAGCCCTGGCGGCGTTGCGTCAATTTGTGGAAACGCAGGTTCTGGAGGGGCATTGGCCCCCCGGGACACAGTTACCGACGGAGCGCGAGCTGGCGGATCAATTCGCCATCAGCCGCAACACGGTGCGCCGACAAATGCTGCAACTGGTCAAGGATGGCTGGATCGACCGCCATGTCGGGCGGGGCACTTTTGCGTGTGCGCCGCCTGGCGTATCGAGCGTTTCTGACGCTGACGCCAGCACCGTGAACCCGGAAGAGGTTATGGAGGCACGTTTGCTGATTGAGCCCTTGCTGGCGAAGCTGGTTGTCATTCGTGCCAGCAATGCAGAACTGGCATCTATGGAAGACATCCTTGCCGCCGGTGCGAAATCAGAAACCATGGCGGAATTCGAATATTGGGACAATAAACTGCATCGGGCCATCGCTGAGGCGTCAAAGAACCAATATCTGATCACAATCGTCGAAGGGATTCATAAGGCCCGGCAATCCCCGGCCTGGTTTGGATTGCGCCGCCGCGGGTTGACCGACGAGCGTCGGCAGATTTACCAACAGGATCATACGGCCATTGTTCAAGCCCTGGTACGTCGTGATGGAGAACAGGCCAGGGAGGCGATTTTAAGCCATCTGAGCCGAGTTCGGACAAATTTAATGATTACATGACAGATTCCTGTTGGAATTATTTTAGGATTGCGTCACTATTGGTTCACTAAATCGTCACATTGGTTCAAAATTGGATCAATTAAAGGCTGGAGAGTGAGCATGCAAGTGTCACGGCCAGAGGTACAGGGTTGGTTCGGCGTCGCGACGTCGACCTATGCCGCTGCCAGTCAAGCTGCGATGCGCATGTTGGAGCTGGGGGGGAATGCCTTTGACGGGGCTGTGGCCGGTGGCTTCGTGCTGCAAGCGGTGGCCCCCCATCTGAATGGTCCCGCCGGGGATGTTGCAATGCTGGTTTATGATGCCGCCGATGGGCGCGCGCAGGCCGTATGCGGACAGGGGCCGACACCAAAAACAGCGACGATAGACGCGATACGCGCCCTAGGTCTGGATCGCATTCCAGGGACAGGTTTGCTGTCTGCCGTGGTGCCCGGGGCATTTGATGCCTGGATGCTGCTTTTGGCGGAAAAGGGAACATTACCACTGCGCACAGTGATTGAACCGTCATTGGACTATCTGGATCGGGGCGTCCCTGTGGATGGCCGCCTGCATGCCACGCTTGTGGCGGCACAATCCGTTTTTCAGCGCTACTGGCCGACCTCAGTGGAGGTGTTTCTTCCTGATGGTACGGTCCCGGCGGTAGGGGAATTGCTGCGCAATCCAACTTTGTATTCCGTTTTTCACCGTCTTTTGGATGAAGCAGAAGCGGTCGGATCGGACCGGCTGGCACAGATTGAAGCCGCCCGTGCGATATGGTCCGATGGTTTTGTCGCCCAGGAAATTGATGCCTTTTGCCGCCAGACAGAAGTGATGGATGTGTCTGGTCAGGTGAATGGCGCATTGTTGCGGGGGGCAGACCTGGCAGGGTGGCGGGCCTGGTTCGAACCAGCCCTGTCGCTGGAGTATGCAGGCTATCAGGTGCTGAAATGCGATAGCTGGACGCAGGGGCCTGTTCTGTTGCAAGCGCTGGCCTTGTTGCCGGCCCAAGAGATGGCGGCACTGGACCCCAATGGGGCAGAATTTGTGCATCGGGTGACCGAAGCCTTGAAACTGGCCTTCGCGGATCGGGAAGTATTCTACGGGGACCCAAAAACCGCCCGTGTCCCGATGAACCGATTGTTGTCACAAGACTATGCGGCCTTGCGGCGTGACGAGATCTCCGCGCGGGCCTGCAATGATTGGCGCCCGGGCAATATTGCAGGCTGTGGCGCACCGATCGATTATGCTGCCGCCTGTGCCCGCAAACGGGAAACCGGCTTGCTGGCCGCCTATGGCGGCGGGGAGCCAACGGTTCAATCGATTGAGGCACTGGGCTATCGTGCCAGCGTCAGCGGGGATACCTGTCATATCGATGTGATCGATGCTGCCGGGAACATCGTGTCAGCAACCCCATCCGGTGGGTGGTTGCAATCCTCGCCCGCCATTCCGTCTCTGGGATTTCCCCTTGGAACGCGGGCACAGATGATGTGGCTGGACCCTGTCGCCCCATCGGGTTTGGGACCGGATCGACGCCCGCGCTCCACACTGACGCCAACGCTTGTTCTGGATAAGGCCGGTCGGGGATATCTTGCCTGTGGCACACCGGGTGGGGACCAGCAGGATCAATGGCAAGCGGCTTTTCTGATCCGGCATCTGGTGCATAAAATAGGCCTTCAAGAGGCGATAGAAGCCCCTTCGTTTCATAGCGAACATTGGCCCAATTCGTTCTATCCCCGCCATGCTTCACCCGGTCGCCTGGTGGTTGAGGGTCGGTTTGGTTCCCAGGTATGCGATGATCTGAAGCATCGGGGCCACGATTTAAGCATTGGCGATGATTGGTCGGAAGGCCGTCTGACCGCCGCTGCGCGAGACCCAGATGGCCGCGTGCGGGCGGCCGCAAATCCAAGAGGAGGGCTGGGCTATGCCGTTGGTCGATGACGCCCTGTCTGGATACACAAAAGAGCGGGATGCAAACAGCGGGCAATCTGCGACGGGATTACGGTTGGCGGCTCAACGGATTCTCGGGTTTTTCGATAGCGTCATTGGCGGGGCGGCAACGCTGGCGCTGATCGCGTTGATCCTGATTGTTTTGGCCAATGTTATCGGACGCTATGGCTTCAACAATTCCCTGACCTGGGGCGGGGAGGCGGCGCAATGGCTTTTCATTGGCGTGATCTTTCTGGCGGTTCCCCTGGCGCATAGAGGGCGGGCGCATCTGTCGATTCAGTTTCTGGTCGAACGGCTGCCGGTACCATTGCAGACGGCGGCTGGCTTTCTCAGCGATTTGATCATCGCCTATGCGACGGTGATGCTGTTGTTGGGCGGGATGACCCTGATTGATGCGGTCGGTGGCGTGAATTATGCCCTTAATCTGCCAAGTTGGGTTAAGTTTGCACTGATCCCCGTGACCAGCGCGTTGGGTCTTTTGTATTTGGCGCTGCAAGGTCTGGATGAGGGGAAACGCCCCTGGCGCGGGATCATCAGCATCGTGCTTGCCTTTGGCCTGTATTTTCTGTTGCAGCCAGGAGGCTTGGTCAGCCTTAAGGGCCTTGATCCCGGCACCACGATGATTGTCAGCTTTCTGGTCGCCATGGCGATTGGAACGCCGGTTGCTTTCGCCATGATTTTTGCAGCCTTTGCAGCCAATGCCGCTGGTGCGGTAATGCCCCCAGCCGCCGTGGTTCAGACGATGGTGAATGGGTCCAGTAAGTTCCTGTTATTGGCGATCCCGTTTTTCATCGCAGCAGGGGCGTTGATGAATGTGGGGGGGCTGACGTCACGCCTGATGGATTTCGCCTTCAAGCTGGTAGGGCATTTGCGCGGTGGCTTCGCACAGGTGAACATCGTGTCCAGCGGCTTTTATGCCGGAATCAGCGGGTCCAGCTATTCAGAAGCTGCGTTGGGCACAAAGCTGTTGGTGCCGCAGATGGTCAAGCATGGCTATTCGCCGGGCTTTTCCTGTGCCGTCACGGCGGCGGCTGCGACATTGCCCAATGTCATTCCGCCTTCTATCGCCCTGTTGATTCTGGCGTCGGTCGCGAATCTTTCTGTTGGCAGTTTGTGGCTGGCAGGTGTTGTCCCTGGCCTGTTGATGGGCGCCAGTCTGATGCTGTGTATTTATGTGATTGCCCGGATGCGGGGCTATGGCACCGCCAATCAGGCCGCCAGTTGGTCCGATCGGGGACGCGCCGGTATCAAGGCGCTGCCGGTTCTGGGGTTGGCGATCGTGATCATCGGCGGGATTCGCGGCGGCGTTGTCACCCCGACAGAGGCTGGTGTCCTGGCGGTTGCCTATGCCTTTGTCTTGGGGATTGCGGTCTATCGTACATTCACCTGGCGGGAACTTTGGCAGACTTTGCGTGGGGCAGCGGTGGAAGCGGCGATGGTTGGCCTTTTAATCGGCGCGGCGGCGCCTTTCACCTTCGTTCTGGTAACAGAACAGATTCCTCAATCGCTGTCGGCACTGATCACCGGCCTGTCGGATAATCCCTATATCGTGCTGTTGCTGGCGAATGTGCTGATGCTGTTTTTTGGCATGTTCCTGGATATTGGTGCAGCGATCCTGATCTTAACGCCACTATTGATGCCAGTTATGGTCAGCATGGGCGTAGATCCGATCCATTTCGGTCTGATTGTGGTCGTTAATCTGATGTTAGGTGGTTTAACGCCCCCGGTTGGTATGTTGGTCTTTATTTCATCGGCGATCTCAAAAACGCCGGTGCATGACGTTTTCCGTGCGATGTATCCCCTGTTGGGCGCGCTGTTGATCGCCTTGGTGATCATCACTTACGTACCCGCAGTGTCGCTCGGTCTTGGTTGGCTTTTACAAGGAAACTAATGACGGAAAAGCCAGATATTCACAGGTACAACACTAGGAGGCAGAGGGATGTTTGTTAAACGCACACTGAAGACAGGACCGGGGCTGTTGCTGGCCGCGGCGATGGGATTATCACTGACCTGGGCCGGGGTCGCTCAGGCGGATCCAACACAGATCACGGTCGGTGTTATCTATGGAATAGACAAGCCGCAAGGCAAGATCTGGACCAAGATGAATGAATTGGTCGAGAAGAAGATTCCGGGTCAGATCACCTTTAACATCGTCCCGGACGGTGCCTTGGGTGGTGAGAAAGAGGAAGTCGAAGGCGTCCGTTTGGGCTCCATTCAGGCAGGGATATCAACCCTGGCCAATATGTCCACATGGGTTCCGGAAACGTCCCTTTTCGACATGCCATTCATCTTCCGCGACCAGGCCCATATCGACAAGGTGATGGCTGGCCCAATCGGGGATGAGTTCAAGGACCTGTTCGCAAAACAGGGTTTCAAAGCCTTTGGCTTCATCACCTATGGCGCACGTCATGTGATTTCCAAGGCCAAGATTACTGGTCCGGACGATGTGAAGGGATTGAAGATGCGGGTTATTCAAAGCCCGCTGCACATTGCCTTGTGGGAGTCACTTGGAGCCAGCCCAACGCCGGTTCCGATTACAGAAGCCTATAATGCGCTGGAAACCGGTGTGGTGGATTACATGGATATGACCATGTCGGGCTATCAGGCGCTGAAATTGTATGAAGTCGTGCCAAACTTTGCCAGGACATCCCATATCTGGGCGCTGGGCGTGATGTATATGAGCATGCCGTTCTGGGAATCGCTGACACCGGAACAGCAAGCCGCGCTGGAAGAAGCCGCAGCGGAAGCGATTCCCTATTTCAATGGTCTGGCTGCTGGGGAACAGGAAGAATCCCTGGCGAAAGCTGTTGAAATGGGCGCAACGGTGGTCGAACAGGATACCGCCGAATGGCAAAAGGCGATGGCACCGTTCTGGGCCAGTTATGCCGATAAGGTCGGTGGGATCGAAAAAATCGAAACCATTGTGAATACCAAGTAAATGAGGGTCGGGTCTGGGGTTTTGCGCCCCGGACCCGACGCCTTCCGATTCAAGAGTGAGAGGTCCGGCATGGCAGATTTCATCGAAGAAGACCGGGTGCGCGACGGGCCAATGGATCAGGAAATCCTGACCATGGTGGTTGAAGCACTGCGCCATCAGGGCTTTCCAAATGCCACGCATGAATCGATTTTCGGTGATCCGGATCATCGCGCTGCAGCCGTTGATTTGCTGAAAGACTGTCGCCCAATGCCGGTTGTCTTGTCCCTGATAGACGCGCTGCACTCACACTAGAGGCACCGCGTATCCTGTTGATAGAATGGAGAGAGCAATGGCCCAGGCCATGCCGTTAATGACTGCCAGCGCGGATCTGCGGGCCCGCTATCCTGAGGGTACTGTTTACATCGATGGCGCTTTCATCGCGCCCCCGTCGCGTTTGACTGTATATGGCAAACAGTTTGGCGACACGATTTGCGACGTCGGGTCTGGAAACGCCGATGTGATTGATGCGGCAGTGACAGGCGCGGATAAGGCGTGGCCCGCCTGGCGTGCAATGGCACCATCCGCCCGGGCCGCCCTACTGTATGCCATGGCCGATCGTCTGGCCGGGGAGATGGATCAGTGGATTTCATTGGAGGCGCATCATGCCGGGAAGCCGTTGTCGGATGCGCGGATCGATATCGTATCGGCGGTCATGACCCTGCGCTGGTTCGCAGGTTTTGCCGACCGGATTGATGGGCGCGTTGTTGCCTCTGCGGAGACAGTACATCGTTACATCCGACGTGAACCCCTTGGCGTATGTGGCCTGATCGTGCCGTGGAACTTCCCCCTTCTGATGATGGTGTGGAAGGTGGCGCCGGCTCTGGCGGCGGGAAACACGGTGGTTGTGAAACCTGCCAGCCTGACACCGCTGACGGCCCTGTTGTTTGCGAAGCTGGCCAGTGATGCCGGATTGCCGGCTGGGGTCCTGAACGTTGTGCCTGGGCCGGGAGAAGCAGCAGGCATGGCATTGGTCCGTCATCCGCGTGTCACCAAGATCAGCTTCACAGGCTCTACAGAAATAGGGAAGCAGGTTGCCCGGATTGCCGCCGATACGGTCAAGCGCGTGACCTTGGAATTGGGTGGCAAGTCCCCGACCATCATTCTGGACGATGCCGATCTGGAGAAGGCAATTCCTGCCTCTGCAGCGGGATGTTTCGGGCATGCTGGACAGAAATGTGCCGCCCGCACACGGGTCATTGTCAGTGAAAGCCGTGCCGATGAGGTCGTTGAGCGCCTGGCAAAAATCGCTACAGGCTTGAAGATCGGGGACCTGTCGGATACTGCGACGCAATTGGGCCCGGTCATCGACAACAATGCGCAATCCAGAATTTTAGGGATGTGCCAGGATGCACAGAAGGCGGGGGCATCTCTTGTCTGTGGCGGGGATGCTCCGGATCACACCGGCCCCTATGTTTCCGCGACAATTTTCGATCAAGTGAAATCCGGTGATGTGCTGGCCCAGGAAGAAGTATTCGGTCCGGTCATGGCCGTCATTCGTGTACCAGATGAGGATGCCGCTATCGCCGCCGCCAATGACAGTGACTATGGCCTCGCCGCCACTCTGTGGACACGGGATGTCGGCAAGGCGCATCGGATCTCCGGTCAGATTCAGGCGGGAACCGTCAGTGTGAACACGCCTGCCGTGGTCGGCATCGAAACCCCGTTTGGGGGGTATAAGCAAAGCGGATATGGCCGCGAATTGGGGTTGGAGGGCCTGGATGCCTATCTGCAATCCAAGGCGGTAATTATGGATATCAGTTCTTAAGGAGTTTTGATCAATGTCTGGTCCCTTCGTATTTCTGCATTCTACACATTGTGTGCAATTTGGTCCGGGCTGTCTGTCAGCCCTGCCGGATTTGGCAAAGACTGAGGGTAGAAAGAAGGCTGCTATTCTGCTGGATGCGTATTTCATGGGGGGCCCGTTGCAGGATCGGCTATCAGAAATCCTGAAGGATTTTGCCCCTGTCTTTCACGCAGTCCCACAACATGAGCCTGATACCAACACAGTTGAAGACGCCCGTGCGGCCCTTTCGCAGGCTGAGGCGGATTTGATTCTGGCGGTCGGGGGTGGCTCCACCCTGGACACTGCCAAAGCTGCGCGCATGTTGCTCAGTAATCCGGGGCCCATTGAGAATATTGTCGGTGCCATGGGCATGCCGATGATCGCCCATGACAGCCTGTTCGTTGCGGTTCCCACGACGGCAGGCACCGGCAGCGAGGTTTCAGAATCCGCGGTCATCGCAAAGACAGGGACCGACTATAAGATGGTCCTAAGATCCCCCAATATGGCGGCGCGTCTGGCATTGTTGGATCCGGAACTGGGTGTAACGGCACCGCCAGGTGTAACAGCAACCGCAGGCTATGATGCCATCACCCATGCGGTGGAGGCTTACACGTCGAAATTTGCGACTGTAATGACCGATCCGTTTGCGCGGTCTGCGATGGAGCTTCTGGCCGTGTCGCTGCCCATTGCTTTTGAAAAGCCAGATGATATCGAGGCACGCGGGAACTGTCTGATTGGATCGATGCAAGCTGGCATCGCCTTTAATTCCGCGCATTTGGGATTGGCACATGCAATTGCGGGTGCATTGGGTGCCTTGCATCATGTGCCGCATGGCCTGGCGAATGCCTTGGCGCTGCCGTGGAGCATGGCTTTCAACCAGCCAGTCCTAGGGGAAAAAGGTGAGATCGTGGCTGGGATTTTTAAGGGGGCGACCTCCGCGGCTGGCCTGTCTGCGATGCGCAAGAAGGTTGCGCTGGATATCGGTCTGGACAAATTTGTCCCGACCGATGCAGAACGGGATCTGGTGGCGGAGGGGGCTGCGAAAAGCGGCCAGATCAAGGTCAATCCGCGCCTTGCCAGTGCTGCCGAGATTCGCGTGATCCTGGAACATATGCGCCAGCCGACCGAAGGGCTGCAGCCCAATCTTAATTTATAAGGAAGGACACTCTGATATGACAATCCACAACCCTGACAGCATCGCCGCCCCGGTTGGGGCCTATGTCCATGGCCTCGAAACCGCGCCAGGCGCTCGGATACTGCATGTCTCCGGTCAAATCGGTATGGCAAAGGATGGCACAATTCCAGCCGGCACCAAGGCGCAGTCGGAGCTTGTCTGGCAGAATATCGCAGAGATTCTGGCTTCCGCAGGGATGGAGATTTCGGACATTGTGAAGATGACGGCCTACTTGTTGGGTCCGGAAGACCTCGCAGACTATGGCGCTGCCCGCACCGCCGCCCTGGCTGGGCATAAGCCGACATCCACCCTGATCTTTGTCGCAGGCCTGGTGAAACCTGAATTGCGGGTTGAGGTCGAAGTCGTCGCCGCCAAGGCCTAAGCCCAGTTCCTTTGCGGTTTCCTTTTTTGAAAATGAGCCGCAAAGGGCGCAGAGGGGCGGGTCGCGCAATGCCAAAAATTCCCATTCTCACCCTGAGGAGGCGCTGTAAGTGTGGTGCTTTCAGAGGGCTCCCCCTTCGAGACGCTACGTCCCTCAGGGAAGGGTGCATTTGTCTGACACATCGTCACCCCGGACGTGATCCGGGGTCCAGGGCAGCAGGCGGGATTGGTGCGGGTGGCCCTGGATACCAAGGACTCACGAAAGAAGTGCAACACTGCTAGAACGGTGTTGCGATGGGAAATTCATATGATCAGCTCTGTCTTTCGGAGCGTATAGAGATCTACCGCCTTCATGAAGGCGG
>NZ_JBLZHT010000017.1:0-6395 GCF_048892525.1 Hwanghaeella sp. LZ110
CATCAGCGACGCCGGTCACGGAGACGGGAAGGGTGGCCGTCGTGGTGGCTGTATCTGAACCATCGGTCGATGTGGCAGTAACCGTGAGGTCAAAATCATCGCTGCTGTTTGCAGGCGGGGTGATCGTCAGGTTCGCCAATTGCGCCGGTGTTAGCGTCGCGACACCATCGGTGACAGTGACGGCTTCACCATCGGCGGTGAGGACTGCGCCGTCTGGAATGCCGCTGATCTCAACAGACAGGGTCTCTGACCCATCAGTGTCGGTCAGGGCTGAACTGATATCGAGCGCAATGGCTGTGTCTTCACTGCCGCTCGCTGCAGATAGGGTCAAAGTCGGTGCGTCTGCACCCGGTGTGATATCCACGTCCAGAGTGTCGCTGGTGATTGCGCGGGCCCCGCCGTCGCTTTCAACCGCGATAGCGTGAACCGTTAGGGAAAAATTACCACTGGCATTCTCTGCGGGGATAAGGCTGAGCCCATTCAATTCTTCTGCTGTCAGAACCCAGGCGCCAGAAACCGCATCATAGTATCCGGCATTCAGGCTGGCCCCTTCCGGTAGGCCGGAAATTGTGATGGCCAGAGTCTCAGAACCGTCGAGATCGGTCAGCGCCGCTGAAATTGTCAAAGGAATGGCAACATCTTCCAGACCAAGAACGGTTTCGCCAACATCCAATGTAGGCGTTGACGCTGTTGTGTCGCGGGCGGGCCCGCCAGATGACCCTTGCCCCTGTTGTTCGCCATTGGACTGGTCGAACCTGTTCGAGGGGTTGCCATCGCGCCCCCCGAAAGGCCGACCCGATCCGTTCGCACGATCAAACCTGTTCACACCATCGCTGCCCAACGCGCCTGATGGCCCCCCTCCGATACCATCATTGCCGAATTCTTCGTTGGTGAAACGATCCCCTTCCGCAAAATTCGTAACGCTGTTTTGTGTGCTGGAATCGCCCGCCGCAGTATCAATGTCTGACAGCGCGTCAGCAATATTCGTGCCCACACCATATTCTTCAAGAAATTCGGGTGCATCCATAAGCACACCATCAAGAAGCTCTATGGAGATAAGAAACCCATCTGTCACGGCCGGCACAAAATCTTTGATAACAATGGTTTCCTGGCCTTCTGTTACGACGACCAGGTCATCGCCAAAGACCGAAATGAATTGTGCCGTCTCCGGATCAAACGATATTCCCAACACGCCGTTCGTAACGACATTGGGAGCCTGAAGGTCAATGACGGTCGAAGACTGCAGAATATGCTCAGGCAGGGGGTTGCCAGTTCCCCCGGACTGCGCGATCGCCACCAATTCAACCAGATCCATTTCAGCCATTTTCGGTCCTTCGTCACCTTGATGTCGTTCTGACGATCAAGTGTGCTATTGCAGATACTATAAAAACCAATTGTACCAAGACACAACGCGTCATGCTTACATTAATCCAGGAAATTCGCACGTTCCTCAGTGATCTTCGTCACAGTTCAACATAAATTCATATCAAATTTTCGATACTTTTCACACAAAACACCCAAAAGCGCGTGATGCAATTTTTGGTCCCATTTCGTTAAATCCAATCTGGCATCCTCAAATTACAGTATTGAGACATCATCCTTCACCGGTTCTGGTAAAGGGATTGCGTCTGATGGACCAAACGAAAGCGCCGCGCCTGTATTGGACGTATGACCTGTATTGGACGCATGCATGGCCCCGTGTTCACCAAAGGGCCCGTGTTCACCAAGGGGTATGCCGTGACCATCAGGATCATGTGGCAAATTGTTCTCGAACGCGCCCTTCGCATCCGACACTAATAGAGCACATGCGCTCAAGGTGTTCGACTCAAGGGCGGCTGGGATATGCGAATTTGCCAAGGGGGCAATCGCCTCGCAATGCGCCATTTCACCATCACTTGCGCCGGAACCAATTTCCGCCCCTATGGGATCATTGATGCAGAAATTAGCGAAATCCAACATTTCCGTCGATCCATCTTGCAGCACGGCGGATCCGTCAACGGCATCTACGTCCATCTCAGCCGTTTCAAGGGAAAACATGATTTCATCAAGTGCTTTTCCACCGCCGAATGCATCCAGGAATTCAATCGCATCCATCGATGTTCCGTCCGACAACGATAATCCGGTCAACATTCCTGTTTCAAGCGCCCCCAAAAAGTCATCAATCACCAGAACCGCGCCATCGTGCTGGAGGATGAATAAATCAGGTCCTTGCAGCAGGATTGTATCAATTGAAGATTGCCCGATAGGGAGGGACAAAGACCCAAGGTCATCGACAGATGTGTTCGTGAGGACGATATGTGTCGCGATGCGGAGCAAATGGGCCGGGATAATGGAGTTGGGACCATTGTCCTCTGACACAACCAGGTCTTCTGAATGATCGGGTGTCGCTTTAAAGGGTATGTTCGCCATGATCATTTTCCCTTCTGGCTGGGTGTTGATGTGCAAGACTGCTCACGTCTCCACACAAATTGTGTCAGAACTGGAGGTTAAGTATGTTCTCCAACGGTCTTATAGTCTGTGAATCCTTATACATACGTAAAGAACGCTATCTTACACTTATAGCTGTGATAAACCCGTTGTGAGTCGCTATCAACAATATTTCTGTAAAATTTTATATTTATTTTATTATAATTTAAGATGAATTCATCATTAATGCTGCATCAAGAGCGAAATATGTCAGTACGGCATCGGCACCAGCGCGCTTGAAACACATCAGTGTTTCCAGAATGCCGCGATCCCGATCCATATATCCAAGATCAAAAGCTGTCCGTAACATACTGTATTCCCCGGAGACCTGATAGGCGAAGGTCGGCAAGTGAAATTCGCTTTTCACCCGTTGCAGAATATCCAGATACGGCATGCCCGGTTTTACCATCAGCATGTCCGCCCCTTCGGCGATATCCAATGCAACCTCTCTCAGTGCCTCGTCGGAATTGGCGGGGTTCATTTGATAGGTGCGTTTATCCCCGATCAGCGCCGTTGATGACCCAACTGCATCCCGGAAGGGGCCATAGAAGCAGGATGCATATTTCGCGGCATAAGCCAGGATGCGAACATCGCTGCGCCCGACATCATCCAGGGCCGCACGAATGGCGCCGATCCGCCCATCCATCATGTCAGACGGGGCCAATGTGTCACAGCCAGCTTCGGCTTGAACCAGGGCTTGCTTGATCAGGCTTTCAACCGTCTCATCATTCACAATCTCCCCCCCGACGATCAGCCCGTCATGGCCATGGCTGGTATAGGGATCCAGGGCGACGTCACAAACAATCATGATGTTGGGGCAGGCTTCGCGCACCGCGCGTGTTGCGCGACAAACCAGATTGTCAGGATTAAAGGCTTCGCTGCCCGCATCATCTCTTAAGATCGGGTCCGTATAGGGGAACAGGGCGATGGCCGGTATTCCGGCATCTTCTGCGCGTTTAACAGCATCAACGATCAGGTCGACGGACATCCGGTCAACGCCGGGCATGGACGGGACGGGTTCGCGCTTGTTGATACCATCGCTGACAAAAAGCGGCCAAATCAAATCAGCGGGCGTAAGGGCATTTTCGGCGACCAGCGCGCGAACGGCAGCATTGGAACGGTTGCGCCGCGGGCGCACGGTAGGATAACGGCCCGGAAAAGCCATGGTAACAACTCCCCGATGGTGAAACTAAATCGGGGCTAGGTTAGCTATGCTTTTACCGGGCCGCAATTCCCTTGGCAAAGGGCCCTGCCTTTATCCAGCCAACCCCGCAAACATGGGGGTATCAACAGGCGATCCATCCGATTGACGCTGCGTCCGGGCGATTACGGGCGTGGCGTTGCGAATGATGTCCAACACAGGACAATGGGCATCGACCGTTCGTTTCAACCGGTCCAACTCTGACTGCGATGCGGGGCTGTCCAGGTCCACCTGAATATCCAGCCCCCTGAGACCAGGCCTGACACCGGGATCCAGTGCAAAAAGACCCCGCAGGTCAATATCCCCCTTTACCGACACCGAAACGCCTTTCAACGGAATTCCAAGACGATCCGCATACAGGCGATAGGTAATCTCCTGGCAGGATGCGATCGCGGCCAGGATTAGCTCTACGGGATTTGGCCCAAGATCCTGACCGCCAAGTGATTTCGGCTCGTCCACGGTCAATATGAAATCGCGGGTTTCGACTTCGCTGTGCAATCCTCGGATTTGACGGGATTGTACCTCGAAATGCGCAAGGGCTTTTCCGGGGTTGTGATGGATCGTCTCTGCCACTTGGTCAAAGACTGCCCCCAGGCCGGTTGTTTGGGCTTTGGAGAGGGTGGCTGTCATCTCAATATCCTCCTTGTGTCCCAATCAAGCCGCTGCTTGTACGGCATCGGCCGCAGCAGCCAGCGCCTGGGTCAGGTCGGCAATGATATCGTCGATATGCTCAATCCCAATCGACAGACGGATATAGGAATCCGTTACCCCGGATTGGTGTTGTTCCTCAAGGCTGAGCTGAGAATGTGTGGTGGTGGCAGGGTGGATTGCCAGGGACCGCGCATCACCAATATTGGCAACGTGATAGAACAGTTCCAGGGCATCAATGAAAGCCGCCCCGGCTGCTTTGCCGCCTTTGACATGGAATCCGACCAAACCGCCATATCCGCCTTTCAGATAGGTCTGGGCGCGTTTTAAATTCTCCCCATTCTGATGGTTCGGGTAAATCACCCGATCAACCAACGGATGTTCGTTCAGGAAATTGACCACAGCCGCGGCATTGCGGGAATGTTCCCGAATGCGGATTGGCAGGGTTTCCAGCCCCTGGATGATCTGAAACGCATTATAGGGTGACAGTGCTGCCCCCAGATCCCGCAACAGGGTGACGCGGGCCTTGATGATATAGGCAATGGGCCCCAGGGGCTTCACAGCCTCTGTCCAGACGGCCCCATGATAGGAAGGGTCAGGCTGGTTCAGATAGGGTTGGCGTTCCTTGTGGTCTTCCCAGGGGAAGGTGCCGCTGTCGACAATCGCCCCACCGATAGAGGTTCCGTGACCACCAATATATTTGGTCGTGGAATAGACAATGATGGCTGCACCATGATCGAAGGGACGGCACAGGACGGGGGCGGCGGTGTTGTCGACAATCAAAGGGATGCCCAATTCGCGACCAATGGCGGCAACTTCACCAATCGGGAAAACCTCCAGCTTTGGATTGGGCAGGGTTTCGGCATAATAGGCCCGGGTCTTGTCATCCGTGGCCTTCCGGAATGCTTCAGGGTCGGTTGGATCGACAAAGCGTACCTCGATCCCCTGATCCTTCAGGGTGTTGGCAAACAGGTTCCATGTCCCGCCATAAAGGTTTGTAGAACTTACGATATTATCGCCGGCGCGGGCAATATTCTGGACCGCATACGCACTCGCGGCCTGGCCGGATGCCACGCCCAGTGCCGCGACGCCACCTTCCAGGGCCGCAATGCGTTTTTCCAGCACATCAACGGTCGGGTTCATGATGCGGGTATAGATATTGCCCAATTCTTCCAGGGCGAACAGTTTTTGGGCATGTTCGGCGCTGTCAAACTGATAGGATGTCGTCTGATAGATTGGCACGGCCACTGCATTGGTGGCTGGGTCAGACCGAAAACCGGCATGCAGGGCCAGGGTTTCTGGGTGTTTAGGGGTATTTGTCATCGTCGCTTTCTCCATTTTAAGGGTCGGAGCCTTAATGCTCCACAGTGGGTTTCCAGCGAGGATCTGCGCCAATCTAGGTCCCGAATGAAAGGACTTCCCTGACGTCGCTTTAGCAGTTGATGACGCGGTGCAAGCTGATCCTCAAATCACCGCGGGCGACCTTGTGCCGAATGAAAGCAGGCCGGTCGCCAAGGCGTCGATCAGAAAGGTTCTCTTGCGGGGATTTATAAATGCGCTGCTAAAGAAGAAGCGGTCAGATTTTGCGCTCTCCAGGGCAACCAAGGCCCGGAAAAACAAAACCGCCGCAGCATAGCCGGGCGGTGCGATGACCAACCCTCTTTAGCTGCATTTATAAAGCGCCCGCAAGCTGAGCTTCAAATCGGCGCTGGAGAGATAGATAAGGGATGTAGATTTCCGGGTCAAGCGGATATTTAAAGCGCTGTCTGGAAGAATGGGCTGTTAGGACGGTGCTTGCAGAAAGGCACCCTTCGAGACGCTGCGCTCCTCAGGGTGAGTGCACGTTTTATGTGTCTATATTCTCACCACCCTCACAGATTTCATCCTGAGGAGGGGCTGTATCGGCGTATCCATTATCAGCATCGTCACCCCGGACGTGATCCGGGGTCCAGAGCGGCAGGCGCGATTTGTGCGTGTGGCCCTGGATACCAAGGACTCACGAAAGAAGTGCAACACTGCTAGAACGGTGTTGCGATGGGAAATTCATATGATCAGCTCTGTCTTTCGGAGCGTATAGAGA
>NZ_JBLZHT010000018.1:0-5214 GCF_048892525.1 Hwanghaeella sp. LZ110
TAAGGGTGCGTTGTGTGATGCGGCGACATGACCGCACCCAGATGCACGATCTGATCAATGCGATCCTGCTTCAGTAATTCAATAATCCAAGGAAGATCCTGAAGGTCGCCACGGACAAATCTGTATTCTGATCGAATATCCGACAGAAACCCAACATCCGGCTTCACATCCATAACGGTGACAGTGTGCCCCTGTGCGTTCAATTGCCGAACCACATTGACCCCGATGATACCAGTTCCGCCCGTCACAAGGACATTCATTGGCATTTTCCTCCATACCCCGATTTATTCTTGGAATGTACCCGGATGTTGTTTGAAACCACTATCCTCAGGTCATTCATTTTTTTCGATAATGCATACATTTTTATAATTAACAATGAAAAACATGCGAAAAATGTTTGATTATGTATGCAATGCATGCATTATCTCATGACAATCTGTGAAACGGTGGTGTCACTATCGTCGTATCCTAAAAACGACCCGATACAGATGGTCGACGCTAAAACAAATGGGAATGAGGAGGAAACAATGTGGAAAAAATATCAGGGCCTGATGGCCTTATGCCTATGCGTACTTTTAGGTCAAACCCAATTTGCAAAGGCAGCCGATCCAATTGAGCTGTCTTTTTCAATTTTCCTGCCGCCACAATCGATCAGCTACAAAGACGTTCTGGTACCCTGGGCTGAGCGGGTAGAAGAAGCATCCAACGGTGAGATTAAGATAAAGCTGTATCCCGGCGGTGCTCTTGGAAAAAGCCCTGCCGTACAATTGGATCTATTGACCAATGGCGTGGCAGATATTGCCTGGATGATCCCGGCCTATAGCCAGGGGAAATATCCTGACAATGAAGTCCTGAACCTTCCCTTTCACGTCGCCAGTTCGGTTGAGGGCAGTGTCAGCTATTGGCGATTATACGAGAAGGGATTGCTGCGCGGCTATGAAGACTTGCAGCCGCTCGGTCTCTTCACAACAGCCCCCTACAGCCTGCATACAGCAAAACCGATGACATCGTTAAGCGATGTGTCCGGGTTGAAAATTCGGTCCGCAGGTCAGGTTGATAATGCTATCCTGGAAAAAATCGGGGCGACCCCTGTTGGCTTACCCGTGACACAAGCGGCCGAGTCGATCAGCCGTGGGGTTATCGACGGGTCCCTGGCAGAATGGATCGGACTGAATGATTTCCGTATTCTGGATGTCACCAAGTATCACCTGCTGGTGCCGATGGGGGCCGTCCCGATCATGGTCGCCATGTCAAAAGAGCGCTTCGACGCTTTGCCGGAATCAGCCCAGAAGGCCATTCTTTCGGTCAGCGGTGAAACTTTCTCCCGTGCATTTGGTGAGGTATTTGATACCGAAGCTGATCGCATCCACAAGGAGACTGTGGCCAGCAGCAAGCATGTTGTCACGGAACCAGACGGTGCCGCTTTGGAACAATGGCGTACAGAACTGGGCGAAGTCAGCGATGGCTGGGCAAAGAACCAGGAAAATGGCGCAAGACTAAAAGCCTCGCTTGAGACGATCTTGTCAGATATCAGAGCAGGACGCTAGATTTTGATCGCGGGGCGCTTCGGGTTTGAGTAAAATCTAAACCGAAACGCCCCTCTTTCTTTAAGCCCGGCATAAGGGGGAATCTGACATGTCCGTGCCCCATCGCCCGAACAATTTGTATCAATTGGCAGGTTTACTTGCCAAAGCCGTTGCCGCGGCGGGATTGGTCTGCTTTTTAATCCTTGCTGCGATGACAGTGCTGGACGTTCTGATGCGCTGGCTGTTTAACAGTCCGATCAGCGCTGTTGGTGAGTTCTCAGGCCTGATTACCGCAGTATCCGTCGCCGCGACATTTCCAATTGCATTATGGAGCAAACGGGGCGTCGCTGTGCGCATTTTTGGGGCGTGGTTCGGACCGACAGGAAATGTCGTTTTGGAACTGCTGTCCCATATGGCCACCATCGGGGTATTGGCTGTCATCGTTTACCAGATGGGCCGTTTTGCAACCCGTGAGGCCGCGATGAACAGTGCAACATGGTTACTGCATTGGCCGACCGCACCATGGTGGTGGGCTGTAACAGTTATTCTAGGGATTGCCCTGCTCGTAGAAGCTCTTGTGACCTTCGACACGATCCACGACCTCCGCCGAGGCGACCAAGCCTCAAACCCGACAGTTTCGTTGTAATGGATGAGTATCAGGAGGCTTTATGGACTCGACCTTGATCGCGGCCCTGGGGATCGCAGGCATGTTTGCCCTGATCCTGTTGCATGTGCAGATCGGGATTGCGATGGCAATTGCCGGGGTGTTGGGCGTTGCCGCATTGATCGGCTGGGGTCCGGCATTATCACTTTTGGGTACAGAAACGGTTGCTAATTTATCCAGTACCGATCTGGCCGTTGTGCCATTATTCCTTCTGATGGGCAGCTTTGCCTCCGCCGGCCGCATGTCGACAGAAATCTATTCACTGGCCCAGGCAGGGCTGGGACATCGACGCGGCGGCCTTGCTTATGCCACGATTATGGGCTGTGCCGGGTTTGGGGCCATCTGTGGATCGTCCCTTGCAACAACCGCAACATTTGGACGAACCGCGCTGCCGGAAATGCTGCGCCACGGGTATAAAACGTCATTTTCGTGTGGCGTTATTGCGGCGGGTGGAAATCTGGGATCCATCGTGCCCCCCTCTATCGTCATGGTGATTTACGCCATTCTGGCGAAGCAATTCATCCTGGATGTCTTTGTCGCGTCGATCATTCCTATCATTCTGACCGTGATGGCAATGTTAGCGACCATCGCCATTGTCGTTCGTCTGCGGCCGGATTGGGCGCCTTTAAGCGCCCGCGCAACCTGGCTGGAACGCCTCGGCGCTTTGCGCAAGGCCTGGGCGGCCGGCATTTTGGTCTTCGTCGTTCTGGGTGGCATTTATGGTGGCGTCTTTACCGTGACCGAGGGAGCATCCGTCGGCGCGATTGCTGCGCTGGGCATTGCCCTGGTTCGCCGCCGCATGAGTTTGGCGGATTTCTGGAAGGCGCTGTTGGATGCTGCCCAATCCACCGCAGCCATCTATATTATAATTATAGGGGCCTCGGTTTTCGCCTATTTTGTAACGTTTTCTGGCTTGTCAGAAAGTTTTGTTACATTTCTTCAGGGCACCGGATTGCCCCCGCTGGCCATTATTTTCATGATCTTACTGGGCTATATTATCCTGGGCAGCATATTTGAAACCATCTCAGCCATGCTGATCACGCTTCCCTTTGTCCTGCCGCTGATCATTCAACTTGGCTATGATCCGATCTGGTGGGGAATCATAAATGTGGCGATCATCGAATTGGGAATGATCACGCCTCCCATTGGGATGAACGTGATGTTGCTGCATTCCATGACGCCGTCCGTACCTCTGCGCCAGATTTATACCGGCGTGGCACCGTTCATTCTGTGCAATTTGCTAGTACTGCTGGTATTGGTTCTTGTTCCAGATATTTCACTCATCCTGTTGCACTGGATGAACTGAAAAATGCTGCCATGACGAGAGAGGCGAAATGTCCACCCAAGTTGAGAATGCAACACAAATCCTTCGAGAAGCCATCCTGAGCGGCACCTATGGCGCGGGGGAGAAACTGAAGGAAGTGCATATAGCAGCCAGCCTGGGGGTATCGAGAACTGTTATCCGATTGGCACTCAGTTCTTTGGAACTTGAAGGGCTTGTGGCTCACACGCCCAATCGTGGTTTCAGAACTAAAAGATTCACACTGGATGAAGTTTCCGATGCAATCATCCTGCGAGGAGAAATTGAGGCTATCGCCGCACGCTGCATTTGTGAAAAAGGGATATCCGATGCGAATGTGTCGTTGTTCCGCGACCTTCTTGATAGCATGAAAACGGTCCTCGCTTCAGGATTCTCACAACGCGAAGCACGGCTAAAATGGATGGAACTTGTAGCTGAATTCCATGCCTTGATTGTCAGCGCCTCCGGTAACACAGCAATTCATTCAACAATTGCTCATCTTTCACGCATTCCACTGGTGGCGCCGCACAGTGTTGTCTTCGACCTGTCTTCCGACGATTTCAGCCTGGAACGTGTCAAGCGCACCTATGAGACCCGGGTCCAATTGGTTGAGGCATTAATTCAGCGGCAAGGCGGCCACGCTGCTGCCCTGATGATCGGGTATGCCCATCAGGCGTGCCGTAACAAGCGTGCCAGTGTTGAGGGTATGCGCCTTGGCAAACCCGTCTCCGCAATTCCGGGACTTGGTTTGATCAGCCGCTCCGAAGAACGGTGAAAGTCGGATCAGTTCATCATTCTTTTTAAAATGAATGCAATTCCATCAAAAAATCCGATTTCTAATTGATTTATTGGGCTCCAAATAATATTTTGCATGCAATTATTGTTTCTGTGATTTTTTGCGAAGGGGCGATCATGCCAAAAGATGACATTCAAACGGACCAAAATTCAGCAATCAACACAGGCCTGCGTCCGGATGCACTGCCACGGCACAGCACGCCGCCGCTGCAATCCAGCCGGCCGCCGCGCTGCCCTCCCTTTGTGGAAATCACCAAGTCCGATCAATTGCTACCCTATTTGGAGCATGTCGCACAACGGCCCTATAACCATGGCCTGAATGCGTGCTGGGACTTGAAAGAGGGCGAGCGCGTGATGCTGCGTGTCGACAATTGGCACAGCGAGCTGACCATTGAGGCCTGCAAAAAGATCCTTGAGAAGTACAAGGTCAAGTATGAGATCAAATATATCGACCGTGGACCGATCCCCCAATGGGTCGGCGCAGATGAAGTCGATTACTACCTGTTCCGCACCAAAGAACTCGCTGAGTGGATGGACATGTGGGAAGAGGAAGAGAAGAACCAGAAATACGACAAAATCCTGATGGGCTATGGCGGTCCGGTACTGGCCGAACGCTTCATCAAGATTCAGCGCATGCCCTTCATCACGCCGGAAATCCTGGCCTCCCCGGCCCATGCCATGCCTATTGAAGTCATCAATGCCATGGACAAATGGACCTGGGACCGGATTCGCAATGCCAAACGGGCGCGGATCACCGATCCCGAAGGCACCGATATGTCCTTTACCAATCACGATGAATATTGGGATGCCAATCGCGAATTCTATAATCCGGAATTAACCGCGCGGACCTGGACCGGGAATGAGCATTTCGGCAAGACCTATCTGCCGGGCCACATTACCGGACGCCCCTGGATGTTCCATCCGTTCAA
>NZ_JBLZHT010000019.1:0-3659 GCF_048892525.1 Hwanghaeella sp. LZ110
CCTCAGCAATACACCATGCAAACCCCCAACCTCCTACCAAACCACACCCACGCGGGGTGGAGCAGCCCGGTAGCTCGTCAGGCTCATAACCTGAAGGTCGTAGGTTCAAATCCTACCCCCGCAACCAATCTTATCAATACCTTAGCCCCGCCCCACACAGCGGGGCTTTCCTTTTAGGAAGCATATAGGAAGCAGGGGATGGCAGATTTTGCCCCAGAGACTCTTTTCCCGAAACGTTTTCTATGTCACCGTTCGCGCAATAAAAACTTGTCGATGTGAGGGATATTTTGAGGCCAGACCTTAAAGCCGCCCAAATAGGGGCTCTCGATCAGGGAACGATTTTTACGTGCGGTTATGCCGGTCGTTATCCAGGTTGCGTGGTTTATGGCTTGGCGATAACGGCCCGATGTGATTTTGCCCAAGGTAAGTATCGTATTCTGAATTACGTCCCAATCGTCAAATTGGCGGACTGGCTGTTGGTTGACGGGCTTGAATTGATTAAAGAGCGCTACAAAAAGGAACTCAATGGGCGGCTGACAGGTGCTTTGAAAGGTGCAGGTTTATCCGCAGCATTATTGGAATCAATCCGGCTTCACGATATTGCCCGCGTCCATTTTTCTATAGACGAGGAGAAGCCGAGGAAAAAAAGGGAAGCCAATCAAAAGTTCCACAATCTTGTAAAGGAACAGATGGAGTATTCTCAGACACTCGAAGAAAAAAACAAACAAGAATTATACAGTTTTTTTGTGGTCGATGCGAGAATGTTATTTTAGAAATTCTTGGACGTTTGTTCAATCATGATGTGGCTGGGCACTATTTCTTAGAGGGTATTGAGGAGGGGGGTGGCCGCGACGGGTATGTATGCCTTTTGCGAGAGGTCGGTACCTTAGGTGAAGATGTTACAGAGCTTCTGAAGAATGGACTGTCAAAAGAAGCCTACATGGAACTCACCGATGATGTTCGAAACAAGCTTTCCTTTGATGCCGAAGATTTTGGAATGCCGGTTTCCCAGATTGGGTCTCCTACTGTTGAACATATCTTGCAGACGTTCGCGTATTTGTATTCTCGGATTGGCGTCGAAGAGGTAGCAAAAGCCGACGCAGAACGTTTCAAATCTCTCCATACGGGTAAGGAATAGGCTCATGGCGATGGAAATAATTTGCATAGATAACGGTGCAGTGGGGGAGTTGGTCTCTCGGCGCCAATTTCAAAGTTCGGACTATGCAGAGGGAGGAAGTCTGCTATCAGCCTTGATTGGCAGTGCGTCGATTGGCGATATACCGTTGCCACCGAATGTTTTTTCTTTTGTGAATGGACCGGCCGTTTTCTTGGGGACGCCTGGAGTATGGACGAAGAAAAAATTCTTGGTTTTTGATTTAAAAGGCAGTGGGCTTTTTATCAGGGAAGGAAGAGCTGAAGCTCTTACAATTCTGCAGAGGGTTATGCGGTTTTCTATAAAGTATTGGGGGCAAGGGGTTCTTAATCCGACAGAAAAAATTATTACGGGTTCAACCAAGGCGGTTCTTTTTCCATTGCCTATTTCCTCTAGTTCTGGGTTCCGTATTACTATCGAGCGTGAGCCGATGGGAGGGCGCCTCAAGAAGCGCAATCTTAGTGGGCATTTTTGGCTTGTTTACAAGGCCGGCACTACAGGAGGCGACTCCGCAACCGAGGCGGCGGAATTAACAAGATTTCGAAAAGTCCATGAAGCTTTACCAAAGGTCTATGAGAACGCCAAGATTGAGGATCCAGAATCAACGGTGGTAACTTCCAAAGGAGTGGTAGATATCGACGTAAGGGCAAGTGATTTTGGGCGGCCCCAGTCGGTATTTCGGCCCTACGATAAATGGATGGAGGTCTTAACAGAGCGTCAGAAAGGTTTTGTTTTTGGCGACGACTACCGTCCTCACCGGCTGCAAGGTCCGGCAGGCACTGGCAAAACCTCCGCGTTACTTTTGCGGACTTTACGGGTGATCGCTGAGGCTGAGTCCAAGGGAAATCGATGCGCGGCGATTTTTGTTACCCATAGTGAGGCGACAAGGCGGTCTATCTTTGAAATTTTGGAAGTAATGGAACCCCATGGGCCACAAAACCGGGAGCCTACTCGCCACAATACGTCGCTAAAAGTATCGACCCTAGCCGGTATCTGCGCCGATTTACTGTCTAAGAGCATTTCTGTTACGGAATTCGTGGATCGTGACGCTCAGGACTCTAAGGTGCTACAAGAAATGTACATTGAGGTGGCCGTTAAGCGCGCAAAGCGAGAGGAGCTAAGTTCGTTTGCACCGCATATGAGCGATGTGTTTCGAGATTTTTTAAATTCTGTGCCGGATGATGAACTGGCAACTCAATTTCAACATGAAATCAGTATTTTAATAAAGGGGCGTTCGGGTGACTTGTTTGATATTTATAAAACGTGCCCCTCTTTGAAATACGGATTGCCGATCTCAAATGAAGCGGATAAAGGATTCGCCTACAGAGTATTTTCTCTTTACCAAGACCAACTTGAAAGTGCGGGGCAATTCGATACGGACGATGTAGTTCTTTCTGCAACGGGTCAGCTTGACACCCCGATCTGGAGAAGGCGTCGGGAAAAGGAAGGCTATGATTTTATCGCAGTCGATGAAACGCATCTATTTAACATAAACGAGCTTCATATTTTTCACCACTTCTCTCGAGATCCTCAAAGTTATCCAATTTCATTTTCTGTTGATCGAGCTCAGGCTGTCGGCGACCGCGGTTGGGACGACATTCAGGCATTTGAAACGCTTTTCGACGCAACTGGCGAGGTGAAAGAGAATGTAACCGACATAAACGCCGTTTTTCGTTCGTCACCGAATATCGTTGAGGTTTGCTCATCGATACTCGCTTCTGGCGCAACGCTGTTCACGAACTTCAAGAATACTCTCACGTCTGCGCAGAGTGCTTATACGCTCGAAGATGAAAGTTTGAGTCAGCCCGTTCGCTACCTGGAGAGTGCGGATGATGCTGCGATGATTGAGGGAGCATTCACGGAAGCACAGAAATTAAAAGAGGCCACAAACGCAAAAAATTGGGAAGTTTTAATTACGTCTTTATCATTTGACGTCGTTGATCGAATTAGGACCCTTGCAAAAAATCAAAATAAAAATGTCACATTGCTTGAGAGGCGGGGAGATTACGCAGCCGTTGAACGAGCCCAAAAAGCTGGGCATATAGTGCTTGGCCATGCTGATTACGTAGGTGGGCTTGAGTTCTCGGTTGTTGTTGTAGTAGGGGTCGATAGAGGCCGGGTTCCGTACGAGGGTGCGACATCCAACTCTGTCTCGAGAAACTTCTCCAAGTACACGGCCCACAATCGTTTGTACGTCGCCGCCTCAAGAGCTCGTAACGCTCTTGCATTTATGGGCGTTAAAGCGCGGGGTGCTAGCGACCTACTGAAGCCCGCAATTAAAAATGACTTGATTGAAGTCACGGATCAACGCTGAGCTAACTTACCAAAAACTTAGGCTAGTTAAATTCCTTGACCTGTGGCCCGCTTCTTCCTCCATTGTCTAGGCTCAGGACCCATAAACTGGGTTCCCTTGGCGCTGCAAATCTGATTCAGACCTTCCATGAACAAGGAGGTTCTGATGAGCACTCATCACTTTTGGCTATCGGATTCACAATTCGAGCGTCTT
>NZ_JBLZHT010000020.1:0-3279 GCF_048892525.1 Hwanghaeella sp. LZ110
CGACTTTTATCCTCATACGGGGGTTAGGTTGGAAGTATGCTAAGGGCGTTTGGTGGATGCCTTGGCGCATGGAGGCGATGAAGGACGTGTTAGGCTGCGATAAGCCTGGGGGAGCTGCCAAAGAGCTTTGATCCCGGGATGTCCGAATGGGGAAACCCACCCCTTTGGGGTATTGGCACCTGAATACATAGGGTGTTGAGGCAAACGCGGGGAATTGAAACATCTTAGTACCCGTAGGAAAGGAAATCGAAGAGACTCCGTTAGTAGTGGCGAGCGAACGCGGACTAGGCCAGTGGCTTTATTGTTGTAACCGGAACATTCTGGAAAGTTTGGCATTAATGGGTGATAGCCCTGTACGGATACAGCAACGATAAGGTCCTTGAGTAGGGCGGGACACGAGAAATCCTGTTTGAACATGGGGCGACCACGCTCCAAGCCTAAGTACTCCCATGCGACCGATAGTGAACCAGTACCGTGAGGGAAAGGTGAAAAGCACCCCGATGAGGGGAGTGAAATAGACCCTGAAACCGAACGCTTACAATCAGTGGGAGCCCGTAAGGGTGACCGCGTACCTTTTGTATAATGGGTCAGCGACTTAATCTGACGAGCAAGCTTAAGCCGATAGGTGTAGGCGCAGCGAAAGCGAGTCTTAAACGGGCGTTTAAGTTCGTCGGATTAGACCCGAAGCCGAGTGATCTAGCCATGGGCAGGTTGAAGGTGCGGTAACACGCCCTGGAGGACCGAACCCACGTCTGTTGAAAAAGACGGGGATGACCTGTGGTTAGGGGTGAAAGGCCAATCAAACTCGGCAATAGCTGGTTCTCCGCGAAAGCTATTTAGGTAGCGCGTCTAGTCTCACCTTCGGGGGTAGAGCACTGGATGGGGAAGGGGGGAGCGATCCTTACCGACTCTAACCAAACTCCGAATACCGAAGAGTGCAATCTAGGCAGACAGACGGCGGGTGCTAAGGTCCGTCGTCAAGAGGGAAACAGCCCTGACCACCAGCTAAGGTCCCTAAGTCACAGTTAAGTGGGAAAGGATGTGAGGAGGCCAAGACAACCAGGACGTTGGCTTAGAAGCAGCCATCGTTTAAAGAAAGCGTAATAGCTCACTGGTCTAAATAAGCCGCCTTGCGCCGAAGATGTACCGGGGCTCAAACTGTGCACCGAAGCTGTGGAAACGATCTTTGATCGTTTGGTAGCGGAGCGTTCCGTAAGTCTGTGAAGGGTGACCTGTGAGGGCACCTGGAGATATCGGAAGTGCGAATGCTGACATGAGTAGCGATAAAGAGTGTGAGAAACACTCTCGCCGAAAGCCCAAGGGTTCCTGCGCAAGGCTAATCCGCGCAGGGTGAGTCGGCCCCTAAGGCGAGGCCGAAAGGCGTAGTCGATGGGAATCTGGTTAATATTCCAGAACCTCTCGGGAGATGACGGATGGTAGACGTAGTTTGACCTTATTGGATTGGTCGGGCTGCCACGCTGTCCCTGGAAATAGCCCCGAGATTAGACCGTACCCGAAACCGACACAGGTGGGCAGGTAGAGTATACCAAGGCGCTTGAGAGAACCGCGTTGAAGGAACTCGGCAAAATACCTCCGTAACTTCGGGATAAGGAGGCCCTTGCCTTGGGCAACCAGGGTGAGGGGGCACAGAAATGGGGGTGGCGACTGTTTATTAAAAACACAGGGCTCTGCGAAGTGGTTAACACGACGTATAGGGTCTGACGCCTGCCCGGTGCCGGAAGGTTAAGAGGAGGTGTGCGAGCACCGAATTGAAGCCCCGGTAAACGGCGGCCGTAACTATAACGGTCCTAAGGTAGCGAAATTCCTTGTCGGGTAAGTTCCGACCTGCACGAATGGCGTAACGACTGCCCTACTGTCTCCAACGCGGACTCAGCGAAATTGAACTCTCCGTGAAGATGCGGAGTTCCCGCGGTCAGACGGAAAGACCCCGTGAACCTTTACTATAGCTTCGCAGTGGCAACAGGACCGTTATGTGTAGGATAGGCGGGAGACATTGAAGCAGGGACGCTAGTTCTTGTGGAGTCACCCTTGAAATACCGCCCTTAACTGTCTTGTTGTCTAACCGCGGCCCGTATATCCGGGTCCGGGACCCTGCGTGGTGGGTAGTTTGACTGGGGCGGTCGCCTCCCAAAGAGTAACGGAGGCGCGCGAAGGTGAGCTCAGAGCGGTCGGAAATCGCTCGTTGAGTGCAAGGGCATAAGCTCGCCTGACTGTGACACCGACGGGTGGAACAGAGACGAAAGTCGGTCCTAGTGATCCGGTGGTCCCGCGTGGAAGGGCCATCGCTCAACGGATAAAAGGTACTCCGGGGATAACAGGCTGATACCCCCCAAGAGTCCACATCGACGGGGGTGTTTGGCACCTCGATGTCGGCTCATCTCATCCTGGGGCTGGAGCAGGTCCCAAGGGTATGGCTGTTCGCCATTTAAAGAGGTACGTGAGCTGGGTTTAGAACGTCGTGAGACAGTTCGGTCCCTATCTGCCGTGGGTGTACGAGACTTGAGAGGATCTGTCCCTAGTACGAGAGGACCGGGATGGACATACCTCTGGTGGAGCGGTTGTCACGCCAGTGGCACTGCCGCGTAGCTATGTATGGACTGGATAACCGCTGAAGGCATCTAAGCGGGAAACCAACCTCAAAACTAGGTCTCGCCTGAGAGCCGTAGTAGACCACTACGTCGATAGGCCGGGTGTGGAAGCGTGGTAACACGTGAAGCTTACCGGTACTAATTGCTCGATCGGCTTCCAATCTTCCCTTCGTATGACGGTAAAAGCCGTTGCACGTCTGGACTGAAAAGAGCCACAGGTACACAAAGTTCAATGCAATACTTAAGACTACTCGCGAGAGATCCGCCGATCTTTACAAAACCAGGCACCGCCCATAAAGCGGATCCCGGAAAACAAGATCAGCATATCGCAAACAACAAAACCAAATGCTTCAAAACACCCCATTTGCTGATACCGACAGGATATCTGTCCGCATCGACGACTTGGTGGCCATAGCGGAAGGCCCAACACCCGATCCCATCCCGAACTCGGCCGTGAAACCTTCCCGCGCCAATGGTACTTTGGCTCAAGCCACGGGAGAGTAGGTCGCTGCCAAGTCTTCCATGCGGACAGATCTCAAGTCACCTCAGCAATACACCATGCAAACCCCCAACCTCCTACCAAACCACACCCACGCGGGGTGGAGCAGCCCGGTAGCTCGTCAGGCTCATAACCTGAAGGTCGTAGGTTCAAATCCTACCCCCGCAACCA
>NZ_JBLZHT010000021.1:0-2754 GCF_048892525.1 Hwanghaeella sp. LZ110
CGACCGATGGTGAGAGTGGCGATACCAGCACCGTCACCGACACACTGAATGTCACTGTTGAGGCCGTTGCGGATGCGCCGACGCTCTCTGTCGATGCGGCAAGCGGCAGTGAAGACACAGCCATTGCTCTGGATATCAGTTCAGCCCTCACCGACACTGATGGGTCTGAGACCCTGTCTGTTGAGATCAGCGGCATTCCCGACGGCGCAGTCCTCACCGCCGATGGTGAAGCCGTCACAGTCACAGATGGTGTTGCCACGCTGACGCCTGCTCAGCTTTCTAATCTTACCATCACCCCGCCTGCGAATAGCAGCGAAGACTTCGATCTGACAGTCACAGCCACCAGCACCGATGGCACTGACACCGCCACGACAACAGCGACCCTGCCTGTGTCGGTTACCGGCGTCGCTGATGCGCCGACCCTCTCTACTGAGGCAGCAAGCGGCAGTGAAGACACAGCCATTGCCCTGGACATCTCCTCGGCATTGACCGACGACAGCGAGACCCTGTCTGTTGAGATCAGCGGCATTCCAGAGGGCGCGGTTCTGACCGCCGATGGTGAAGCGGTTACTGTCACCGATGGTGTCGCGACGCTGACACCGGCGCAGCTTGCCAATCTCACCATCACGCCGCCGGCGAACAGCAGCGATGACTTTGACCTGACTGTTACTGCCACCAGCACCGATGGCAGCGACACCGCGACGACGACCGCGACCCTGCCGGTTGCCGTCACGGGTGTAGCCGATGCGGCGACTGTTGCGACAGTGGGTGCGGCTGGATCAGAAGATACCGCCATTGCACTCGATATTGATGTCACCGGTGTTCAAGACGGTGACAGCGCGTCGATCACGATCAGCGATATACCGACGGGCGCCACCCTGTCGGCGGGGACCGTCAATGAGGATGGCTCTGTCACGCTGACACCAGCTGAACTCGAGGGGCTGACGATCACGCCGGCGGCCGACAGTGATGCAGACTTCACCCTCTCTGTTGCGGTCACCACGACCGATGGCGAGAGTGGCGATACCAGCACTGTTACCGATACGCTGGATGTCACCGTCGATGCCGTTGCAGATACACCGACGCTCAGTGTTGATGCGGCTTCGGGATCCGAAGATACAGCCATCGCGCTCGATATCAGTTCAGCCCTCACCGATACCGATGGGTCAGAGACCCTGTCTGTTGAGATCAGTGGCATTCCAGGCGGCGCAGTCCTCACTGCAGATGGTGAGGCTGTCACCGTGACCGATGGCGTTGCGACGCTGACACCGGTGCAACTGGCGAACCTGACCATCACGCCACCAGCCAACAGCAGTGATGACTTCGATCTCACGGTTACCGCGACCAGCACTGATGGCAGCGACACCGCGACGACGACCGCGACCCTGCCGGTCTCTGTGACCGGTGTTGCCGATGCGGCGACTGTTGCGACAGCGGATGCGGCGGGCAATGAAGATACAGCCATTGCACTCGATATCGATGTCACCGGTGTTCAAGACGGTGACAGCGCGTCGATCACGATCAGTGATATCCCAACGGGGGCAACCCTGTCTGCGGGCACCATCAATGAGGATGGCTCTGTCACGCTGACGCCTGCTGAGCTGGAAGGCCTGACGATCACGCCGGCGGCTGACAGTGATGCGGACTTCACGCTCTCTGTCGCGGTCACCACGACCGATGGTGAGAGTGGCGATACCAGCACCGTCACCGATACGCTGGATGTCACTATTGAGGCCGTTGCGGATGCGCCGACGCTCTCTGTCGATGCAGCAAGCGGCAGTGAAGACACAGCCATTGCCCTGGATATCAGTTCAGCCCTCACCGACACTGATGGGTCTGAGACCCTGTCTGTTGAGATCAGCGGCATTCCAGACGGCGCGGTTCTGACGGCGGATGGTGAAGCGGTTACTGTCACCGATGGTGTCGCGACGCTGACGCCGGCTCAGCTTGCCAATCTCTCCATCACGCCGCCGGCGAACAGCAGCGATGACTTTGACCTCACGGTTACCGCGACCAGCACTGATGGAACAGACACCGCGACGACGACCGCGACCCTGCCCGTCTCCGTCACCGGCGTCGCCGATGCGGCGACTGTTGCGACAGTGGATGCGGCTGGATCAGAAGATACCGCCATTGCGCTCAATATCGATGTCACCGGTGTGCAGGATGGCGATAGCGCGTCGATCACGATCAGCGATATCCCAGCTGGGGCAACCCTGTCGGCGGGGACCGTCAATGAGGATGGCTCTGTCACGCTAACGCCTGCTGAACTCGAGGGGCTGACGATCACGCCGGCGGCTGACAGTGATTCGGATTTCACCCTCTCTGTTGCGGTCACCACGACCGATGGGCAGAGTGGCGATACCAGCACCGTTACCGATACGCTGGATGTCACCGTCGATGCCGTTGCGGATGCGCCGACCCTCTCTACTGAAGCAGCAAGCGGCAGTGAAGACACAGCCATTGCGCTGGATATCTCCTCTGCCCTCACCGACACCGATGGGTCCGAGACCCTGTCTGTTGAGATCAGCGGTATCCCAGACGGTGCAGTCCTCACGGCGGATGGTGAAGCTGTGACCGTCACCGATGGCGTTGCGACGCTGACACCGGCTCAGCTTGCCAATCTCACGATCACCCCGCCTGCAAACAGCAGCGATGATTTTGACCTCACGGTTACTGCCACATCGACCGATGGTTCAGATACAGCCACCACGACGGCCACCCTTCCCGTCTCCGTGACCGGCGTCGCTGATG
>NZ_JBLZHT010000022.1:0-1732 GCF_048892525.1 Hwanghaeella sp. LZ110
CCGGCGTCGCTGATGCGCCGACCCTCTCTACTGAAGCAGCAAGTGGTTCTGAAGATACAGCCATTGCCCTGGACATCTCCTCGGCACTGACCGATGACAGCGAGACCTTGTCGGTCGAGATCAGCGGCATTCCAGACGGCGCAGTCCTCACCGCCGATGGTGAAGCCGTAACGGTCACCGATGGCGTTGCGACGCTGACGCCGGCGCAACTGGCGAACCTGACGATCACGCCGCCTGCCAACAGCAGCGATGATTTTGACCTGACTGTTACCGCGACCAGCACCGATGGCAGTGACACCGCGACGACGACAGCGACCCTGCCGGTCTCTGTGACCGGTGTTGCCGATGCGGCGACTGTTGCAACAGCGGATGCGGCGGGCAGTGAAGACACCGCCATTGCGCTCAATATCGATGTCACCGGTGTGCAGGATGGCGATAGTGCTTCCATCACGATCAGCGATATCCCAGCTGGGGCAACCTTGTCTGCGGGGACTGTCAATGAGGATGGCTCTGTCACCCTGACACCTGCTGAACTCGAGGGGCTGACGATCACGCCGGCGGCTGACAGTGATGCAGACTTCACCCTCTCTGTCGCGGTGACCACGACCGATGGTGAGAGTGGCGATACCAGCACCGTTACCGATACGATGGATGTCACCGTTGATGCGGTAGCCGATACACCGACGCTCTCTGTCGATGCGGCAAGCGGCAGTGAAGACACAGCCATTGCGCTGGATATCTCCTCTGCCCTCACCGACACCGATGGGTCCGAGACCCTGTCTGTTGAGATCAGCGGTATCCCAGACGGCGCAGTTCTGACGGCAGATGGTGAAGCCGTCACTGTCACCGATGGCGTTGCGACGCTGACGCCGGCGCAACTGGCGAACCTGACGATCACCCCACCTGCCAACAGCAGCGATGACTTTGACCTGACCGTTACCGCGACCAGCACCGATGGTTCAGACACCGCGACAACGACGGCCACCCTGCTCGTCTCAGTAACCGGCGTAGCCGATGCGCCGACGCTCTCTGTCGATGCAGCAAGCGGCAGTGAAGACACAGCCATTGCCCTGGACATCTCCTCGGCACTGACCGATGACAGCGAGACCCTGTCTGTTGAGATCAGCGGTATTCCCGATGGCGCGGTTCTGACGGCAGATGGTGAAGCGGTCACTGTCACCGATGGTGTCGCGACGCTGACGCCGGCGCAACTGGCGAACCTGACGATCACCCCACCGGCGAACAGCAGCGATGACTTCGATCTGACCGTGACCGCGACCAGCACCGATGGCAGCGACACCGCGACGACGACCGCGACCCTGCCGGTCTCTGTGACCGGCGTTGCAGATGCCGCGACTGTTGCAACAGCGGATGCGGTTGGATCGGAAGATACAGCCATTGCGCTCAACATTGATGTCACTGGTGTGCAGGATGGCGACAGCGCGTCTATCACCATCAGTGATATCCCAACCGGAGCAACCTTGTCTGCGGGGACCGTCAATGAGGATGGCTCCGTCACCCTGACGCCAGCGGAACTCGAAGGCCTGACGATCACGCCGGCGGCGGACAGCGATGCGGATTTCACCCTCTCTGTTGCGGTGACCACGACCGATGGTGAGAGTGGCGATACCAGCACCGTCACCGACACACTGAATGTCACTGTTGAGGCCGTTGCGGATGCGCCGACGCTCTCTGTCGATGCGGCAAGCGGCAGTGAAGACACAGCCATTGC
>NZ_JBLZHT010000023.1:0-1520 GCF_048892525.1 Hwanghaeella sp. LZ110
GCGCTAACCGCAAGGAGGCAGCCGGCCACGGTAAGGTCAGCGACTGGGGTGAAGTCGTAACAAGGTAGCCGTAGGGGAACCTGCGGCTGGATCACCTCCTTTCTAAGGATTGTTGTGGTAGGGACTTCGGTCTCTCTGCGATATCCCATAGACAGGTGATCTTTACATGGAAATCAATCCATGTGGGATCACCAAACAAAGACATGACAGGATCATGTCGCACGGACCCGTTCAGATGGGTCTTTGCACTTCATCAAGGATGAAGAGGGTATTTGCAGTTATTTGGACTGCTGCCAACCTCGTATCCCTTCCGCTAAGTAGATCCGATCAGGGTGTATTGAGCAGATGTGTTAGCAAATGAGAGTTTGTGTGGTGCATTTGCGCATTAAGCAAATCCCGAGCAAACGCGGTTTGCGACGACGCATTTGCGCATTAAGCAAATCCCGAGTGATCTTTGATCACGACGACGCATTTGCGTAAAAATACACTTCGGGCCTGGTTAAGGGGCCATAGCTCAGCTGGGAGAGCACCTGCTTTGCAAGCAGGGGGTCGTCGGTTCGATCCCGTCTGGCTCCACCAAGTTTAGTTTGCGCGCCGCCGCCGGCCAACCCGGCGCGCGGGATTACAGCAGACGAGGCGATGGCCGTATAACGATTAGGAATACGGAGGGCCTGTAGCTCAGTTGGTTAGAGCGCACCCCTGATAAGGGTGAGGTCGGTAGTTCGAATCTACCCAGGCCCACCATTTATTTTGCGCGCCGCCGCCGGCCAACCCGGCGCGCGTGATTGCAGCAAGATCAGGGCGCAGGGTCAGGTGAGTTGATCGGGAGCAAAAATCTACTTAGCGAGAAGAGCACGAGTTCGGGCTCAGACTGGATCCTTTGGGATCTGGATGTGTCTGGAAGTTGGTTATTTGACATGGTGAAGAGGGTGTTTTGAAGCTAAAAGCAGGAATGCATCTGCACTGGCTTCGGACGGATAGATCGGTTGGTCGAAAGGCTTGTCGTCGCAAGACGGTGTGTCATGGACCGGCGGATGTGTCTGAACGGAGCTGTATAATGTGGGTGTAAGTTCATGTTTTTGGGTTTTGCGTTTGAGACATGCTGTGATTGATTTTGTAAGAAAGAGATCGGCGATGTTCTCTCGCAAGACGTCTTGGAGAATATGCGTTGAATATGAGTTGTGTACCCTGGTTCCCGATTTTGGGGCGTAAGGTTGAGTGTAGAGGATATCACTTGGTGTTTGTTGTGCGGGATCTGTGAAGATGCCGTGTTGCATGCGTCTGACTGAATCAAAGGTGATTACCAATCACCGAGATCAGCCCGCGACTGCGGGTCGGCCGAGAGGCCGTAAGCCAAGGCCTTTGGGCCGCGGCGAGTGAGAGACTAAACATACGACTTTTATCCTCATACGGGGGTTAGGTTGGAAGTATGCTAAGGGCGTTTGGTGGATGCCTTGGCGCATGGAGGCGATGAAGGACGTGTTAGGCTGCGATAAGCCTGGGGGAGCTGCCAAAGAGCT
>NZ_JBLZHT010000024.1:0-1173 GCF_048892525.1 Hwanghaeella sp. LZ110
GGCAGGGGAATCGCATATGGCAGATTTGCCATAGGCGGCGAACAGGATTCTAAGGAGGTTTTCCATTTGCGGAGGACCTCATGGAGCAGTTTGAAGACACGTTCGGGGATTTGCCGGACCCGCGCGCGGGGAATGTGCGTCATGATCTTCTGGAGATCGTTTTCATCGCCTTGGCAGCGACCTTGTGCGGCGCACAGACCTGCGTCGAGATGGCGTTGTTCGCGCGGTCCAAGGAGCGTTTTCTGCGTGAGATTGTAGAGATGCCGCACGGACCGGCGAGCCACGACACGTTCAGCCGGGTGTTTCGCCTGCTCGACCCGCAGGCTTTTGAGGCAGCCTTCATGGGCTTTGTGCGGCGCTTTGCGGACAAGATCGAAGGCGTGGTGGCGATCGACGGTAAGGCGCTCAAGGGAGCCTATGTGCGAGGGGCTCGGCACGCGCCGCTGCATCTGGTCAATGTCTGGGCGGCTGAGGCGCGCATGGTCGTCGCCCAGCGTCTTGCTCCAGGCCGCAATGAGGTGGCCGGCATGCTCGAGGCGCTGGCACTGCTCGACCTTGAGGATTGCATCGTCACTGCCGACGCCCTGCACTGCCGCAAGGATGTCGCCGCGGCCATCCGTAAACGCGGCGGCGATTACGCCCTGGCGGTCAAGCGCAATCAGCCGCACCTGTACGCCGAGGTCAAACGGCGCCTCATGGCCGGGCCTGCCGACAGCATCGTCACGGACGTGGAAGAAGGTCATGACCGCTCGGAGGTCCGCCGCGCCCGGATCGTTCCGGCTGCCGAACTGGAACAGAGCCATGGCTTCGCCGATGTCCGCGCCGTCGCCAGCGTCGAGGCGGTGCGCCAATCCGCCAATGGCAACGAGACGGTTCACACCCGCTATTACATCCTCTCCACCTGCCTGGACGCCGAGCGGTTGGCCGCAGTAGTGCGCGCACATTGGGGCATCGAAAACAATCTCCACTGGATGCTTGATGTCGCCATGGGCGAGGACGCCGCCAGAAACCGCGTCGGCCACGGCCCCCAAAACCTCTCCCTCCTGCGCAAGCTCGCCCTCAACATCATCAAAGCCAATGACGACAAAGGCTCCATCAAGGGCAAAATCAAACGCGCCGGATGGGATGATGCCTTCCTCACAAAGCTCTTCGCTCATATGCGATAGCCCTGCC
>NZ_JBLZHT010000025.1:0-1036 GCF_048892525.1 Hwanghaeella sp. LZ110
TCCGAGGGAATGGGCCAGACCGCTATATCAGGCGTGAGATTCCGCCCGTGACCACCGCTACTCCGGCCACCTGCTGGCGTCCGCCTGGATGAAACGCCGGGCTCTATGTTCGCGGCGCGCGGGATACTCGGTAGGCTCACCTTTACGCGCACGCGCGTCCACAGATAGCCGAGGAGAATCAAATGGCTCACCCTCACCCGTTCATCAAGGTTGTCGCAGAGGGCAGGCTCTATGACACTGAAGCGTTCAGCTTCGGATTCCACATCGTGCAGGCTCCGACGATCGCTGAGGATCAACTGCCCGCTGTGACCCAGGAGCTCGCAGACAAGATCGGGAACGTCGTGCGCACCTACTTCAACAGTGCAGCGCCCGACGGCCTCGCCATCACGAACAAGGCGCAGCTCCAGCGCGTCAAGGTGAACCGGGTCGGCCGGGACGGCCGCTACATGGAAACCAACAGCCTCGAACACGTCGTAAACCCGGCCATCGCGGGGCGCTCCGATGTGACGCCGCCCCCACAGCTCGCGTTGGCTGTGTCGCTGATCGGCAACGAGAACCCGCGAGGGCTCGCCGGGCGCGGCCGGTTCTACCTGCCCCCGATGGCCGGCCTATCATCGGTCACGGGCGACGGCAAGATCAGCCCGCAGTACATCTCGCTCGTCGTCTCCGCGACGCAGAAGCTCATCCGCGACGTCAACGCCCTGTTCAACGGCCTGGGCGCTCAGTACGCCTATGTGGGGAACACCTCGAGCGGCTCCGGCAATCGCCCTGGTCGCCAGCAGGTGGTCTCCGAGATTCGTGTAGGCAACGTGTGCGACACAGTCCGGTCCCGCCGCCGCTCCCTCCAGGAGAACTACACCGTGGGGACCATCTAATGCCGGCTCCCCTCCCGACGACGGGGCAGAAGATCACAGAACTCAGCGAGCGGCTCGTGCGCCATGTAGCGATGTACGAGCGGGCGCTGATGCGCTTCAACCTGGACGTGATTTATCGCGAGCTCGCGATCATCACCGATGGCGCCCAGGAGCTAAGAGGA
>NZ_JBLZHT010000026.1:0-1008 GCF_048892525.1 Hwanghaeella sp. LZ110
ATTGTTCGGCGTGTGCAGGGACTTCCCAACGGCGATGCGCCCCGTATCATCGACAAGTACGAGATCCAGAAAAGTCCCACCCGCATCAGCAGAGATTGTGTAATTCGCCATAACCTATAAATCCTATTGCTTGAAACTATCAGGCCGAAACCATTGCTGCGGACGACGCCCCGGACGTTCGATAACGCTCCAAAGTCAGCACAAAATCGGCCAGCCCTTCCTGCAACCCGAAGGCTGGACTGTATCCAAGATCCCGCCTGGCATCCTCGATATCCAGCACACAATAGTTCGGGTCTTTTTCAGTGGGAGCAAAATTAAAACCCGGTGCCACAGTAATCATTTTCGCAGAAAAATGATCGCAGACCTGGGTTACGGCCTCACCAAACTTAATGCCACGGCCAGATCCCAGTTGATAAACCCTGGCTGGCAATTTTTCGACTGTACAGGCGGCAACGGTCCCCGCCGCGCAATCCTTAATGTAGACAGGATCAAACACCTGATCCGCCCCGGGCAAATCGAGTGAACAACCGTCAATCGCGGCCAAGATGACATCGTTGAACACACTGGCCTGGCTTCGCTCAGGTTTTATGACGCGCTCAGCACCATAAAAGTCAGCATAACGGATCGCGCAGAACTCAAAGAAACCATTCCTTGCATAGCAAAGCCCCAGGTCTTCCGCTGCCCGCTTGAGGATCGTCAATGGCAGTCGAGGCCCGGTAAAAGATGACGGGACAGGGTCGTAATAGGGCGCACCATAGGGCGTACCTTCCGTGCGTGCGATAACACCACGGGTGCTGCCAAAAATGACCCGGCCCACATCGCAAAGCTTTGCAGCCTCAAAGATGTTCAAGGTTCCTTCGAGATTGATTTTGGACAGCATGTAAGGGTGCGTTGTGTGATGCGGCGACATGACCGCACCCAGATGCACGATCTGATCAATGCGATCCTGCTTCAGTAATTCAATAATCCAAGGAAGATCCTGAAGGTCGCCACGGACAAATCTGTATT
>NZ_JBLZHT010000028.1:0-852 GCF_048892525.1 Hwanghaeella sp. LZ110
CTAGGCTCAGGACCCATAAACTGGGTTCCCTTGGCGCTGCAAATCTGATTCAGACCTTCCATGAACAAGGAGGTTCTGATGAGCACTCATCACTTTTGGCTATCGGATTCACAATTCGAGCGTCTTCGTCCGCTGCTTCCCAACAAGGTTCGCGGTGTGCCGCGCGTCGATGATCGCCGTGTGATCAGCGGGATCATCCATGTGCTGAAGGGCGGCCTGATGTGGCGTGATGCGCCGTCGGTCTATGGGCCGCATAAGACGCTCTATAATCGGTTCATCCGGTGGAGCCGGGCCGGGGTCTTCGACCGGATCTTCTCCGAATTGGCGGCGGCAGGGGACGCGACCGAGACGGTGATGATCGATGCAACACACCTCAAGGCGCATCGTACGGCGGCGAGCCTGCTCAAAAAGGGGCTCTACCCAGGCGTATCGGACGGACGAAGGGCGGGTTGACCTCCAAGCTTCACGCCGTATCGGATGCGCTCGGTCGGCCCATCGCCCTACTCCTGACCGAAGGCCAGGTCAGCGACTACCGGGGCGCGGCGACGCTCTTGCCCGCCTTGCCGCCGGCGGACGCGCTCATCGCCGACAAAGGATATGACAGCAACTGGTTCAGGGAGGCGCTCATCGGGCAGGGGATCGAACCCTGCATCCCAGGAAGAGCCGGACGAAAGAAACCCATCCAGTATGATCAGGCGCTCTACAAGCAGAGAAACCTTATCGAACGACTATTTGGACGCCTCAAGGACTGGCGGCGCGTCGCCACGCGATACGACAGATGCGCTCACGCTTTCCTCAGCACAATCGCTATCGCCGCGACGGTCATTTATTGGTTATGAGTCCTGAGCCTAG
>NZ_JBLZHT010000029.1:0-847 GCF_048892525.1 Hwanghaeella sp. LZ110
TCATCGACGACCGAGATGTGGAAGGTGGTGCTGGCCGTCGAGCCATCGCCATCGGTCACTTCAACTGTGAACGGCAGGTCGATCTCGTTCTCGCCCTCGCCCACCGGCTGGTCCAACGTGCCCTGCAGCGTGAAGCTGTAGCCCGTGCCACCATCCGTCAGTTCCATCGTAAACACCGGCACACCATCAGCCGTTCCGGTGATCGTCTGACCATCCGTGCTGGGCGTCAGGGTCACTGGCACACCGCCAGAGGTCAGGGTCGGCATCAAGCCGCTGTCGGTGAACGCAACAGAGCCCAGACCATCATCGCCCGCATCAATCGTCAGCGTCCCGGTAACCGTTGTCGGTTCCTTATCCGCATCAGACCCATCGGCCAGATCGTCTTCATCCACACGACCCGCATTCACGCCCAGTTCAGGGTGATCCGGATCTTCGCCACCAACAGGCGGCTCACCCGGAGGCGGTGGTTCCGTGCCAGGAGGGGGCATCGGGACTGGTGGCTGTGGCCCATCATCAGTGATCTCAAAGGCCTGCGTCGCAGAGGACGTATCGCCATCCCCATCCGTGATCGTATAGGTGAACGCATCCACCAGCGGCGCACCATCCGTATGCGTCTCGCCCACGTCACTGGTATAGGTGAACGACCCGTCCGCCTGCACCGTCAGCGCGCCATACTGCGTGTTGACCTCAACACCAACCGCACCGGTCTGTTCTGCGCCTGTCTCATCGGTATAGGTGAACGATGTCACTTCAGCGCCATCGGCCCCTTCCGTGTCGTTGCCCATCACATTGCCGGTGACCGTGTTGCCACCTTCTTCCAGCGTCAGCGTCGCATCATCCACCGCAA
>NZ_JBLZHT010000031.1:0-741 GCF_048892525.1 Hwanghaeella sp. LZ110
GGCACCACCAATGATGGGTTGTTGGTAGAACACTGCTGGGTTTGTCAAAGCAAGTTGGTTGAATGGCAGCAATTGTTGCAGTTGTAAGAGGGTGCCAGCGTTAGGCGCAGCGTGCTGGTAGAACGGCAACAACTGTGGTTGTGTCAAGAAGGTAGCAGGGCTCACACCAGCTAGCTGGCTGAATGGTAGTAGTTGTTGCTGCTGTAAATAAGCAGGAGAGTTCAATGCTGCCAGTTGGTTGAATGGAAGAAATTGCTGGGGGTAGGCAGCAGATAGCTGGCTGAATGGTAGTTGTTGTTGTTGCAAATAAGAAGCAGAGTTCAATGCAGCTAGTTGGTTGAATGGAAGAAACTGCTGTTGCTGAGAGTAGGCAGCAAGGTTTGCTAGCACAAGTTGTTGTAGTTGTTGTGCCCTGATGTTTTGTGCCAATAAATGCACCAAAGGTAACTGCTGTAATAGGGCTGATGATTGTTGGAGGAACAAGGGTGATAAAGGTAAGATGCCAGCTGCGATTGCCTGTTGGATCCTGTAGGGTTGAAGAATTGGGTTTTCACATACCGAAGACACCGCTGGTGAGAGGTACGGGGGAAGAAGGGAAGCTATAGGAGCTTGTGAGCATTGCGGGAAAATGGTCGCCGTAGCAGCACTTGCAGAAAGACCAAGGAGCATAAGGAGGCAAAATATTTTGGCTGCCATTGTTGGTACACTATTGTGCTTTCTATGTTGCTAGTTGGTCTCAAT
>NZ_JBLZHT010000032.1:0-648 GCF_048892525.1 Hwanghaeella sp. LZ110
TCACGATCAGCGATATACCGACGGGCGCCACCCTGTCGGCGGGGACCGTCAATGAGGATGGCTCTGTCACGCTGACACCAGCTGAACTCGAGGGGCTGACGATCACGCCGGCGGCCGACAGTGATGCGGACTTCACCCTCTCTGTTGCTGTCACCACGACCGATGGCGAGAGTGGCGATACCAGCACCGTTACCGATACGCTGGATGTCACCGTCGATGCCGTTGCCGATGCACCGACGCTCAGTGTTGATGCGGCAAGCGGGTCGGAAGATACAGCCATCGCGCTCGATATCAGTTCAGCCCTCACCGACACTGATGGGTCCGAGACCCTGTCTGTTGAGATCAGCGGCATTCCAGACGGCGCAGTCCTCACCGCCGATGGTGAAGCGGTTACTGTCACCGATGGTGTCGCGACGCTGACGCCGGCTCAGCTTGCCAATCTCTCCATCACGCCGCCGGCGAACAGCAGCGATGATTTTGATCTGACTGTTACCGCGACTAGCACTGATGGTTCAGATACTGCCACCACGACGGCCACCCTTCCCGTCTCCGTGACCGGCGTCGCTGATGCGCCGACCCTCTCTACTGAAGCAGCAAGTGGTTCTGAAGATACAGCCATTGCCCTGGACATCTCCTCGGCACTGACCG
>NZ_JBLZHT010000033.1:0-640 GCF_048892525.1 Hwanghaeella sp. LZ110
GCGGCGCACCATCCGTATGCGTCTCGCCCACGTCACTGGTATAGGTGAACGACCCGTCCGCCTGCACCGTCAGCGCGCCATACTGCGTGTTGACCTCAACACCAACCGCACCGGTCTGTTCTGCGCCCGTCTCATCGGTATAGGTGAAGGATGTCACTTCAGCGCCATCGGCCCCTTCCGTGTCGTTGCCCATCACATTGCCGGTGACCGTGTTGCCACCTTCTTCCAGCGTCAGCGTCGCATCATCCACCGCAACCGGTACGTCATCGACGACCGAGATGTGGAAGGTGGTGCTGGCCGTCGAGCCATCGCCATCGGTCACTTCAACTGTGAACGGCAGGTCGATCTCGTTCTCGCCCGCACCCACTGGCTGATCCAACGTGCCTTGCAGCGTGAAGCTGTAGCCCGTGCCGCCATTGGTCAGTTCCATCGTGAAGACTGGCACACCATTCGCCGTTCCGGTGATCGTCTGACCATCCGTGCTGGGCGTTACGGTCACTGGCACACCGCCAGAGGTCAGGGTCGGCATCAAGCCGCTGTCGGTGAAGGCAACAGAGCCCAGGCCATCATCGCCTGCATCAATCGTCAGCGTCCCGGTAACCGTTGTCGGTTCCTTATCCGCATCAGACCCATCGGCCAG
>NZ_JBLZHT010000034.1:0-633 GCF_048892525.1 Hwanghaeella sp. LZ110
ACATCTGTAGACGCCATAATGTGCAGGGTCGGGAATTTATCGCGCAGAAAGCGACAAGCCTGCTGTTCGTGAGCCGGATTGGCATAAGAATGCAGGAATGAAATGACAATCGCCTCCACACCCGCTTGCACTAGCCGTGTCGCGCCTGCTTCCAATGCGTCCATATCCAGCGCCAGAATTTCTGTACCCTGGGCATCCATGCGCCCGGAAACACCGGCAATATCAAGCTCAGATACAATCGGTGGCGGTGGATCGTTTAAGGTATATTGCGTCAGTTGATACTGATCCAATCCTTCCGTTCGCGCCTTAACGCGACCAATACGCAATGTATCTTCAAACCCCTTGGTACAGATCAGGCCTGTACGCACGCCAGTGCGCTCAATCATGCCATTAGTGGTGACCGTCGTGCCGTGAAAGACCAAGGTGCAGTTATCCAGAACCGATTGCGCGTCTAAATCCAACGCCTTCGCAGCGATGCCAACGGCTTCCATAATCCCAACCTCGGGATTGTTCGGCGTGTGCAGGGACTTCCCAACGGCGATGCGCCCCGTATCATCGACAAGTACGAGATCCAGAAAAGTCCCACCCGCATCAGCAGAGATTGTGTAATTCGCCATAACCTATAAATCCTAT
>NZ_JBLZHT010000035.1:0-620 GCF_048892525.1 Hwanghaeella sp. LZ110
CGGCATCAATCGGTCACAACGCTGCTGTCGGGTCCCGTCGGCGGTATTGTTGGCGCCCAGCAGATTGGTGGGTTGATAGGGGAAAGCAACATCATCACGACCGATATGGGCGGGACCAGTTTCGATGTCGGCCTTGTCGTTGGCGGACAACCGATCCGATCTGCCCAAACCGTAATTCATCGGCATATCCTGACGGTCCCTGCGGTCGATATTGAGACCATCGGCGCCGGAGGGGGCAGTGCGGTTTGGCTGGATGACAATGGCAATATAAAGGTTGGTCCGCGCAGCGTCGGTTCAAATCCCGGTCCCGCCTGTTATGGGTTGGGGGGGCTTGATCCCACGGTAACCGATGCGGATGTCGTCCTTGGATTTATTGACACATCTTCCTTCGCCTTTGCCCATGGCCGGGCCAGCAGGGATTATGCGGTTGCTGCGATAGAAGAGCGGATCGGGCGACCGCTTGGATTGTCGGCTGAAGAGGCGGCGCATGGCGTCCTTCAGATCGTCAACAATCAGATGGCAGATCTTATCCGCAAGGTGACAATCGAGAAGGGACATGATCCAGGGGATTTCGTTCTGTTGGCCTATGGCGGCAGCGGTCCAGCGCATTGCACGGCCTA
>NZ_JBLZHT010000037.1:0-541 GCF_048892525.1 Hwanghaeella sp. LZ110
CTTGCCAAATCTTGTGCGACAGCGTCGACAGACCGTCGGCGCGGGTCACCAAACCCGCCCCCACCATGGGTAACGGACAGAAACACATCGCCCGAATTCAGCGCCACACGGGCCTTCGACGGCAAAGATTTGACATCCCCTGCCGACAGCGTTGTCGATCGATCCGCGCATTGGCGGATCAACCCGGTGCTGTCGGATTTGGTATGAACCAACGCGCCCAACGCGCCAGCGCCAGGCATCCCGCCTGCCAATCCCGGCGATCCTGAATGATCACTGCCAAAACTTGTGACAATAACTTCTGCCTGGGTTGCGCCGTGGGAGGTGATTGCCATTTCAACACTGCGGCCCCCACGATACTGGCCAGCCCCCCCTGAATCAGGAGCAAGCCGGCGGAACAGATGCAGGATTGGAAACCTGGCTTCCGCTGTTTCCACATTCATTGCGCCACATCGCGGTGAATGCAGATAGCCTGCCGCATCATACCCATCGGCAAAACTGCGCGCACCACCGCCCTGTAGCCCGGACAGACCCAACATGGTCG
>NZ_JBLZHT010000038.1:0-509 GCF_048892525.1 Hwanghaeella sp. LZ110
GCGCTAACCGCAAGGAGGCAGCCGGCCACGGTAAGGTCAGCGACTGGGGTGAAGTCGTAACAAGGTAGCCGTAGGGGAACCTGCGGCTGGATCACCTCCTTTCTAAGGATTGTTGTGGTAGGGACTTTGGTCTCTCTGCGATATCCCATAGACAGGTGATCTTTACATGGAAATCAATCCATGTGGGATCACCAAACAAAGACATGACAGGATCATGTCGCACGGACCCGTTCAGATGGGTCCTTGCACTTCATCAAGGATGAAGAGGGTATTTGCAGTTATCAGGACTGCTGCCAACCTCGTATCCCTTCCGCTAAGTAGATCCGATCAGGAAGCTGATAGGGTTGTTTTGAGGGTTCCTCATTGCAATCTGGTTAATCTTCTTCGGGCCTGGTTAAGGGGCCATAGCTCAGCTGGGAGAGCACCTGCTTTGCAAGCAGGGGGTCGTCGGTTCGATCCCGTCTGGCTCCACCAAGTTTAGTTTGCGCGCCGCCGCCGGCCAACCCGGC
>NZ_JBLZHT010000039.1:0-491 GCF_048892525.1 Hwanghaeella sp. LZ110
CAAGGACTCACGAAAGAAGTGCAACACTGCTAGAACGGTGTTGCGATGGGAAATTCATATGATCAGCTCTGTCTTTCGGAGCGTATAGAGATCTACCGCCTTCATGAAGGCGGTAGATCTCTTCGAGCGATTGCGGCGACGCTGGGGCGCTCCGCATCGACGGTTTCGCGCGAGATCCGGCGCAACGGGCGGCGCACAAAAGCCTGGCCCGGTGGCTATCAGCCGGAACGCGCCCAGGACCTGGCCGACCGGCGCCGGCGGTGGGACGGGCGTTTCAAGCTGGCGCGCCAGCCAGCCCTGCGAGCGCTCGTGCGCGACCGCCTTGCGATGGGATGGTCGCCCGAGCAAATCGCCGGCCGGCTGGCGCGAACCAACCCTGACATGACCATCAGCCACGAAGCAATCTATCGCTTCATCTATCACCGAACCGCCCAGAAAGACTATTGGCACCGTCTACTGCCAAAGGCCCGCTTCCAGCGCGGCCGGCCCGG
>NZ_JBLZHT010000040.1:0-480 GCF_048892525.1 Hwanghaeella sp. LZ110
AGCTCTTTGGCAGCTCCCCCAGGCTTATCGCAGCCTAACACGTCCTTCATCGCCTCCATGCGCCAAGGCATCCACCAAACGCCCTTAGCATACTTCCAACCTAACCCCCGTATGAGGATAAAAGTCGCAGCGCGAAGCGCTGCTTGATATATCTCTCTCACTCGCCGCGGCCCGAAGGGCCTTGGCTTACGGCCTCGCGGCCGGCCCGCAGTCGCGGGCTGGTCTCAGAGGGGCAAGCCCCTCTTTGACTCCGATCCGTGCTTCCAGACAATCTTTAGTGAAAGATCCTCCGTCACACACATCAAAGCCCAAAACCATATGAGAGTATCAAGCGAACAATCGTGCTGTACTTCACGCCCCAAAATCGGGAACCAGGGTACACAACTCATATTCAACGCATATTCTCCAAGACGTCTTGCGAGAGAACATCGCCGATCTCTTTCTTACAAAATCAATCACAGCATGTCTCAAACGCAAAAC
>NZ_JBLZHT010000041.1:0-473 GCF_048892525.1 Hwanghaeella sp. LZ110
CCGGTTGCGGTGGATGATGCGACGCTGACGCTGGAAGAAGGTGGCAACACGGTCACCGGCAATGTGATGGGCAACGACACGGAAGGGGCCGATGGCGCTGAAGTGACATCGTTCACCTATACCGATGAGACGGGCGCAGAACAGACCGGTGCGGTTGGTGTTGAGGTCAACACGCAGTATGGTGCGCTGACGGTGCAGGCGGACGGGTCGTTCACCTATACCAGTGACGCGGGCGAGACGCATACGGATGGCACGCCGCTGGTGGATGCGTTCACCTATACGATCACGGATGGGGATGGCGATACGTCTTCTGCGACGCAGGCCTTTGAGATCACCGATGATGGGCCACAGCCACCGGTCCCGATGCCCCCTCCTGGCACGGAACCACCGCCTCCGGGTGAGCCGCCTGTTGGTGGCGAAGATCCGGATCACCCTGAACTGGGCGTGAATGCGGGTCGTGTGGATGAAGACGA
>NZ_JBLZHT010000042.1:0-456 GCF_048892525.1 Hwanghaeella sp. LZ110
GCAGAATTGAGGTCTTTCAGCAACGGATTGACAAGTAAATGACAACGATGCGGGTGCTTATCACAGGTGGGCTTGGTGTTAACGGCGCGTGGGTAACGCGGGAATTGGTAGATCGCGGCATCGAAACAGTCGTCATCGACAATAGAGAAGATTTTTCTCTGCTTGGCGCGCGCTATGTCGAACGCATCGTTTTTGAAAAGGTCGACATTCGAATACGCGATCATATTCTGGATGTGCTGGAGCGGCACAAAATCTCGGCAGTTGTTCATATGGCCGCCGCTGTCGGTCATCAGGACATTGATCCCAATCCGGCCGGAACATTCGAAATCAATGCATTGGCTACCATTAACCTTTTGGAGGCTGCCCGTTGTGTTGGGGTTAACCGGTTTATTTTCGCCTCATCACGGGCGGTTTATGGCAGTCTGAATGGTTGCTTCGGCCCACCGACCTACCGCC
>NZ_JBLZHT010000043.1:0-456 GCF_048892525.1 Hwanghaeella sp. LZ110
CCGCCGTATCCTGATCGCCATCCCCATCGGTCAGCGTATAGGTGAAGTTCTCGAAGACAGACTCCGAGCCTGTAACCGCATCGTCACCCGTCGTGAAGGTATAGCTGCCATCCGCTGCAATCGTCAGGACGCCGGTATCCACCGTGATCGTCGCGCCCGTCACCGGATCAACCGTATAGCTTACGGTGTTGCCCGACCCATCCGTATACTCCACCGACGTCACGCTGGCACCATCGGCACCAACCGTGTCATTGGCATCAACAACATTGCCGCTGACAGACTGGCCCTCTTCTACAGGACCCGCACTGTCGTCAATCGCGGTGGGCACATCATCGACGACCGAGATGTGGAAGGTGGTGCTGGCCGTCGAGCCATCGCCATCGGTCACTTCAACTGTGAACGGCAGGTCGATCTCGTTCTCGCCCTCGCCCACCGGCTGGTCCAACGTGCCCTGCA
>NZ_JBLZHT010000044.1:0-444 GCF_048892525.1 Hwanghaeella sp. LZ110
CGCGAACCAACCCTGACATGACCATCAGCCACGAAGCAATCTATCGCTTCATCTATCACCGAACCGCCCAGAAAGACTATTGGCACCGTCTACTGCCAAAGGCCCGCTTCCAGCGCGGCCGGCCCGGACGGCGCGGCGGCAGCCCGATCCGTCACTTCACCGCGCATCGATCCATCCACGACAGACCGGTACAGATCGAAGACAGACGCCAGCCCGGCCATTGGGAGGCCGACCTGATGATGTTCTCCAAATACGGACAGGCCCTGCTCGTGCTGCATGAAAGACAGTCCCGCTACACCCACCTCGCCCGCCTCAAGGGCAAGGCATCCGGCGCTGTCCTCAAGCGGATGACCGATTGGTTCCAGAGCCTCCACAGCGACATGCGCCGCTCCGTCACATTCGACAACGGCACCGAGTTCGCCCAGCACCATCGCCTGAACGAGA
>NZ_JBLZHT010000045.1:0-438 GCF_048892525.1 Hwanghaeella sp. LZ110
TCCTTCAGATCGTCAACAATCAGATGGCAGATCTTATCCGCAAGGTGACAATCGAGAAGGGACATGATCCAGGGGATTTCGTTCTGTTGGCCTATGGCGGCAGCGGTCCAGCGCATTGCACGGCCTACGGCGCAGAGATCGGGGCGAAGAAAATCGTTATTCCGCCCTATGCATCGGTCTTTTCGGCCTATGGAATTGCCCAGGCCGATGTTCAGTTTTCCGTCACAGGTTCTGTACTGCAAGTGATTGCTCAGGATACAGAAATTCCAGATGAGACTGTTCAAACCGTCAATGACATTCTGACACGCATAGCCGATCAGGCCCAGGATCAAATCGGGGACGATTTCTCTATCAGTGGCGCAGACCCTCAATTGCGGCTTTCCATTGATATTCACTATATCGGACAAATGACTGATATTGCCGTTCCGGTTGATGCGC
>NZ_JBLZHT010000046.1:0-429 GCF_048892525.1 Hwanghaeella sp. LZ110
GCACCGCCCCCATCCAGGGATCATTCGTGATGAACATATCCCCATCACGCAATTTGCCTTCGCCAATGATCTTCATACAATTTTTGATGACATGCGACAGGGCCGTGACATGCGCCAGGACCGACATCCCGCAGGCAACCAGTTTGCCTTCTGCGGTGGCGATCCCAACGTTGTAATCCTGGACCTCTGATGCGATGGGGGATCCAGACACGCGTCGGATCGTCGTCGCCTGCTCCTCATTGATCTGCCAAAGACGGTGCTTCAGTATTTCATATGTGACCCGGTCAACACGCGGTGTAAAACTCTGGTCGACTGGATTGATGTCAACTTCAATGGGATGTGTCATCGCGCAGGGTCCTATCTGTCTTTAGAAGCCGCAGTCACAACCAGATTCCCGAACACATCTTTGTCGGCCAGTTGGTTGCGATA
>NZ_JBLZHT010000047.1:0-429 GCF_048892525.1 Hwanghaeella sp. LZ110
CATCGAAACTGGTCCCGCCCATATCGGTCGTGATGATGTTGCTTTCCCCTATCAACCCACCAATCTGCTGGGCGCCAACAATACCGCCGACGGGACCCGACAGCAGCGTTGTGACCGATTGATGCCGAACATTTTCCATCGGACTGACGCCCCCGATGGACTGCATAATCAGAACCGGACCATGATACCCGTTGGACTCCAGCGCGTGACCAAGATTGGACAGGTGCTTTTGCAGCAACGGATTTAAATTTGCGTTCACAACGGCGGTATTTGTGCGTTCATATTCCCCCAACACCGATGCTACATCTGTAGACGCCATAATGTGCAGGGTCGGGAATTTATCGCGCAGAAAGCGACAAGCCTGCTGTTCGTGAGCCGGATTGGCATAAGAATGCAGGAATGAAATGACAATCGCCTCCACACCCGCTT
>NZ_JBLZHT010000048.1:0-421 GCF_048892525.1 Hwanghaeella sp. LZ110
GGTCTGTCGACGCTGTCGCACAAGATTTGGCAAGTGGCGCAGTTACAGGGGAGTGGGCCGCCCGTTTGTACAATGTGCATATGGCGTCAGATGGCACCATCGATATTGATGAGACCAACCGATTGCGTCAGGCCCCTGTTCAGGCGGATGACGGGCGTCCCCTGACACAGGATGAATTGCCCGTCACCTTGCCGCAAAACTGTCCCCATTGCGAAGAACCGCTATGGGGACAAAACGGCAAAGCCAGCACGCCATTGATGACAACAGCGGACCTGGCGGCGGCGGGTCCTCTTATCGCGGCCAGAGTGGCGGGCATCAGCCCACGGTTTCGACTGGTTACGCTGTCTTGCGCGCAGTGCGCCGGCAGAATTGAGGTCTTTCAGCAACGGATTGACAAGTAAATGACAACGATGCGGGTGCT
>NZ_JBLZHT010000049.1:0-418 GCF_048892525.1 Hwanghaeella sp. LZ110
ATCCTCTCAGACCAGCTATAGATCGTAGGCTTGGTGAGCCATTACCTCACCAACTACCTAATCTAACGCGGGCCGATCCCTCGGTGGCCGAAGCCTTTCCTCCATAGAGCGTATGCGGTATTAGCAGTCGTTTCCAACTGTTGTCCCCCGCCGAAGGGTACGTTCCCACGCGTTACTCACCCGTGCGCCGGTGCCCAGAACCCGAAGGTTCCTTCTCCCGCGACTTGCATGTGTTAAGCCTGCCGCCAGCGTTCGTTCTGAGCCAGGATCAAACTCTTAGGTTCATACCATATCCCCGGGGGGAGACATGGCTGATAACGCGCCCAGATATCATCTAAGCACATCCACCTAAGCTCAAAGGGTATTCTCATTGATCCAATCTCACCACCCAACCAGCACCCTAAAGCACCAGAAAAGC
>NZ_JBLZHT010000050.1:0-399 GCF_048892525.1 Hwanghaeella sp. LZ110
GCTTCCCTTCTTCCCCCATACCTCTCACCAGCGGTGTCTTCAATGTGTGAAAACCCAATTGTTCAACCCTACAGGATCCAACAGGCAATCGCAACAGGCATCTTACCATTATCACCCTTGTTCCTCCAACAACCGTCAGCCCTATTACAGCAGTTACCTTTGGTCCATTTGGTGGCACAAAACATCAGGGCACAACAACTACAACAACTTGTGCTAGCAAACCTTGCTGCATACTCTCAGCAACATCAGTTTCTTCCATTCAACCAACTGGCTGCATTGAACTCTGCTGCTTATTTGCAACAACAATTACCATTCAGCCAGCTAGTTGCTGCCTACCCCCAGCAATTTCTTCCATTCAACCAACTAGCAGCATTGAACTCTGCTGCTTATTTAGATCGG
>NZ_JBLZHT010000051.1:0-393 GCF_048892525.1 Hwanghaeella sp. LZ110
AGGCCGCTACGACCCCCCGTGCGGCTTCCTGAGCATAGATCATATCATCGACTTGATCACCGCCAACAGGAATGGTCACCGGCTCCCCGTAAAACGGATTCTCGATTAATTTGCTCAAGGCGCCGAAGCGGCCATGCCGTGTGGTCTTGCCCGGCCCAAAGATGGTTGAGAAACGAAGGGCAGCGAATTCCATATCGGAGATTGCTGCAAATGCCTCTCCAAACCTCTCTCCAATGATTTTGCAAAGATCATAGGTCGCCTCGTGGTGGGTGGCGTTGGTCTCGTCGACAGGGCGGTAGGTCGGTGGGCCGAAGCAACCATTCAGACTGCCATAAACCGCCCGTGATGAGGCGAAAATAAACCGGTTAACCCCAACACAACGGGCAGCCTCCA
>NZ_JBLZHT010000052.1:0-359 GCF_048892525.1 Hwanghaeella sp. LZ110
ATTTTATGACTGATTGAAATCCTTAAGAAGAACTGGATGCTGCGACAGCTGCCCTCTTGGGTTTCGGCGTTGTTCCCTCACGGAATCCATGTCTGAATCTGCGGTAGACAATCTTTAGGTGCCTCATCCGACCAGTCCCGGTAGTGTTTCGTCTCTTAGCCTTGGCACTCCAGTTATACTTCCTCTTGCGCTTGGCAGGGTAGCCACACTTGCCACAAGTCGACTTCTGAAGGTGGTAGGCCTTGGAGCCACAGCGGCGGCACAGCGTGTGCGTCTTGTTGCGACGCTTACCAAAGGATGACGTTCCCTTCGTCATCTTGCTTCTACCGGCGAGGCCAAAGAGACCGGAAGAGCCCCAT
>NZ_JBLZHT010000053.1:0-370 GCF_048892525.1 Hwanghaeella sp. LZ110
GTGATCACAGCATGAGCCGGGACTTTGGCAAGGTTACATGCAGCGAATTCAGTGTATTTGACTGTTGTGTCTGGTGATTCTGGGCAGATCAGTTCAAAATCATCTGCCTTCAGATCCTTAGCCCAGTCTGGTCCTTTACCCTCTGTGTAATCCCCAACAATAGTGTGCTTGATAAAAGCAACTTCACCAGCTCTTTCTGCAAGACACCTGAAAGCCCCATCATAGCCATAATACAGCTCCGCAGAAGAGGCTTTGCACTTGCTCTCGTCTCCCACCGCCTTCCCACTTCCTTTACACAGTTCACACATGTTTGATGCAGGATCAGCACCAGGAGCACAGCCTTTACTGAAGAGATCGGAAGAGCGCACGT
>NZ_JBLZHT010000054.1:0-369 GCF_048892525.1 Hwanghaeella sp. LZ110
CAGCAGATGGGATCCAGCCCATGATCAGTGAGCTCCGGGGAGTTCTTTGGTCCCTGGTTTGGAGCCCTTTGCCCCGAAAGAGGGAGTGATGAGGCTGGCTGGCGTCGGGTGCTTGAAAGCCTGTACTTGGAAGGACCGAGTGAGCTTCCACACCGGCGGAGCTCCAGCTCTGCGCCCAGGCGCGATAGCACAGAGCCCCGGCCGAGAGGCTGCTCTGTGCCGGGCGAGCCTCCCCAAGCCCTGCCCAGCTACTAGCGTTCGCGCCCGGGAAGAAGCAGGCTGCGGGAGTGTGGGAGCCGTGAGTGGTGCCTGACTGCTGCCTCAGCTCAGCTCTCGCCTTCCCTTCGGACCTAGGAGCCAGGCGTCCTT
>NZ_JBLZHT010000055.1:0-365 GCF_048892525.1 Hwanghaeella sp. LZ110
TGTGAATCGGCATCCATCCGGGCTATGACAGCACGGGCCGGCACTTTGCTGAGGTTGCAGTCCTTGTAATCCTCAACACTCTTCTTACTACCATCCATGCACAACAGCTGGTAATCCGGTCTCTCATTCTCTGGGATTCCATCGTGGCAAATAAAGGCAACGTCTCCATTACCCTTTTTCATGCACTGGAAGGCTCCTGCATCGCCATAGCTATGTTCGCTTTGTGAGCAGCTGCAGTCACCCTGGCAAGCTGAGCACAGGCTTGGGTATTGGGCTTTCGATATTCCAGGAACACAACTGCGCAAGAAGAACTGTGACACAGCCTTCTCAAGAGGCATGTCATCAGGACCACCTCGACAAGGCAC
>NZ_JBLZHT010000056.1:0-358 GCF_048892525.1 Hwanghaeella sp. LZ110
CTCCACGTTACACCCGAGTTCTTACGCACAACCGCCACAACATAGTAACTTGAGGCCTCTCCACTATCAGAACAGCTTTGTTGATTATACTGCTCAACCATGGCTGCAACTAGACCGCACTTTCCAGCAATATATACCTGGCCACCATCAGCTGCAAAGAAATCTGCTTCCCTTCGCATGACTTTCTGTATGCACTCTTCCACAGATGATGCCCTCCTGCACTCTTTACGAGGAATCTGTAAGCCGTCACACTTCTGTTGCTCTGCGTGGCTAACAGTACACCATTGAATTTTACGGTCTGGAACCGGAGCTGGTGGGTTTCCACCTTTAAGGGCACGCATGGCCTCATAATAATCTT
>NZ_JBLZHT010000057.1:0-342 GCF_048892525.1 Hwanghaeella sp. LZ110
GTTGGGCGCAGCAGCCAAGGGGATTACCTCCATGAGCCCGGGCGGGGGGCTGGTTTCCTTGTCGTCAGGTGGAGTGCTCCGTTCCCACGCCCGCCACGCGCCGCCGGGTCTTACGAACGGCGGGGTATCTGCAGGCGCACGCCGACCACCATATGAGGGCATGGGGGAAGGGAGCGCAAAGACCTACTATAGCCCCCGCGACGCGCCATGGCAAGCAGAATCCTTGACGAGTTTCGACGGCTGCGGTATAACCGCGCGAAAGCGCACGTTCGCGGAGGCGCTAGCGTGGAGCGCATGGCCCGCGCCCACGTCGAAGAGCCCGCGCAGGCGCGCCTCGGCGAC
>NZ_JBLZHT010000058.1:0-329 GCF_048892525.1 Hwanghaeella sp. LZ110
GCAAGAAAGAAGCAATGTTTTCCACAGCTTGCAGATGGAATGGCAGAAGCTGTTGTTGCAGTAAGAAGGCATCAGGGCTCCCGACAAGTTGGTTAAATGGTAGTAGTTGTTGTGCCTGCAAGTAGACAGCAGGGTTCACCCCAGCTAGTTGATTGAATGGAAGAAATTGTTGTTGCTGGAGATAAGCAGCAAGGTTCGCTGCAACTACTTGATTGATTGTTGGAAGCAACTGTTGTTGTAGTTGTTGTGCTGCGATTCTTTGGAGATATAGATTCATTGAGGATGGTTGTTGCAATAGGGCATATGGTTGTTGGACGGTCAATGCTAAC
>NZ_JBLZHT010000059.1:0-322 GCF_048892525.1 Hwanghaeella sp. LZ110
AGGCTGTAACCCATCGTAACCCAGACTGCTGTATATCTGTGAATGAGTGCTGCCCTTGGCACCTAGAGCCAGCATGCTCAAAGCCATTGAAATCCCGAGAGGGGAAAAGAAAATGTTCACGCCCTGGGCTTTAGGGTGGGATGCAAGTTTCTTGTAGAGAGAGAACGCAAAGTCAGCGTTGTATGGAGCAAGCAGGTGGCAGGCATCGCTGGCCACCTCGTGGCTGGGGTGAGGTTCGTCCTTTCCATGGTGGAGATGGTGGTGGTGCTCGGCTGTGTGACCACTGTGATCGTGACCTTCGTGGGGTGCGGCCCAGGCCGTT
>NZ_JBLZHT010000060.1:0-322 GCF_048892525.1 Hwanghaeella sp. LZ110
TGGATATGATGTTAACTTTGACTTCCTGACAAAGATGTCACTGGAAAATGGTGGAGTTGCTCGCAGGATTTATGAAGATTCAGACGCTGATCTACAGCTGCAGGGATTCTATGATGAAGTTGCCGTCCCTCTCCTCACTGATATTCAACTCAAATACACAGGAGGGACAAACCTTACCAAGACCAGCTTTAACCTGTACTTCAACGGATCTGAGATTGTGGTATCAGGACAAATCACAGACAACAGTGTGGAGAGTTTCACCACTGAAGTCATTGCAGTATCAAAAGGCAATAATGTGACGTATCAGGAAACTGTGATGACT
>NZ_JBLZHT010000061.1:0-321 GCF_048892525.1 Hwanghaeella sp. LZ110
GCGCGGCGGGGACCGTTGCCGCCTGTACAGTCGAAAAATTGCCAGCCAGGGTTTATCAACTGGGATCTGGCCGTGGCATTAAGTTTGGTGAGGCCGTAACCCAGGTCTGCGATCATTTTTCTGCGAAGATGATTACTGTGGCACCGGGTTTTAATTTTGCTCCCACTGAAAAGGACCCGAACTATTGTGTGCTAGATATCGAGGATGCCAGGCGGGATCTTGGATACAGTCCAGCCTTCGGGTTGCAGGAAGGGCTGGCCGATTTTGTGCTGACTTTGGAGCGTTATCGAACGTCCGGGGCGTCGTCCGCAGCAATGGTTT
>NZ_JBLZHT010000062.1:0-314 GCF_048892525.1 Hwanghaeella sp. LZ110
TTGTTCAATACGGGAAGACCCAAAAAGAGGGTTGTCATCCTTCAAGCGAGCAACATAGCGTGCGATAGCATTACTCTCAAAAACAGGGCCATCAGGAGTCTCCAGAACAGGAACCTTCCCAAGGGGGTTCATCTTAAGAAACTCAGGGGTCTTGTTGGAGACACCCATCTCAAAATCCTTGGTCAACTCAACCTTGATCCCACTGTATTCTGCAGCAATAAGTGCTTTGAAGGCATTCTTGTTTCCAGCCCCACTATGCAATACGAGCGCCATGCCGACGATTGAAGCTGCTTCACGGTCGCCCGGGACCTCAG
>NZ_JBLZHT010000063.1:0-312 GCF_048892525.1 Hwanghaeella sp. LZ110
AAAGACCAGACTGGCTCTGGTTAATGCCATCTACTGCAAAGGGACCTGGCTGCACACATTTAACGCAAGATACACTGAAGAAAAACCATTTAAGATAAACCAGAATGACAGCCGGCCTGTGGAAATGATGTACCAGAAGAAAAAGTTCCCGTTCAGAAGCATCCCAGAGCATGAACTGAAGGTGCTGGAGTTGCCATATAAAAATGAGGAGCTCAGCATGTTGATCCTTCTTCCAAACGAAACTCAGGACGGCTCTGATCCTCTTCTGAAGCTGGAGAGTGAGTTGACCATTGACAAGCTGCTTGACTGGAC
>NZ_JBLZHT010000064.1:0-306 GCF_048892525.1 Hwanghaeella sp. LZ110
GCAGTCGAGGCCCGGTAAAAGATGACGGGACAGGGTCGTAATAGGGCGCACCATAGGGCGTACCTTCCGTGCGTGCGATAACACCACGGGTGCTGCCAAAAATGACCCGGCCCACATCGCAAAGCTTCGCAGCTTCAAAGATGTTCAAGGTTCCTTCGAGATTGATTTTGGACAGCATATAAGGGTGCGTTGTGTGATGCGGCGACATGACCGCACCCAGATGCACGATCTGATCAATGCGATCCTGCTTCAGTAATTCAATAATCCAAGGAAGATCCTGAAGGTCGCCACGGACAAATCTGTATT
>NZ_JBLZHT010000065.1:0-302 GCF_048892525.1 Hwanghaeella sp. LZ110
GATGTGATATCGCAACAGCAATAAGTGGGATACCCAGGAAGGAGGGGCTTGAATTTTGATCTAAGAAGCTCATTATCATGGTCAATTTCAAGATTCAGTTTTGTGTTTTTCTTCGCTTATTGGAGAGGGTTCATTGGGTGTTGTATGATTTAAGATTTTAGTTGGGATAATAGTGAGGAAAATAATTCATGAAAACGTCGGGCACGGCTGCGCGAGGTGGGTCGATCATTGACATCAGTCCCACAAAGCAAAGGTTGTCTGTCTGGAAATTCACATCATCTGCGTCAAAGGCAAAGCCTTTT
>NZ_JBLZHT010000066.1:0-298 GCF_048892525.1 Hwanghaeella sp. LZ110
GAGAAGAGCACGAGTTCGGGCTCAGACTGGATCCTTTGGGATCTGGATGTGTCTGGAAGTTGGTTATTTGACATGGTGAAGAGGGTGTTTTGAAGCTAAAAGCAGGAATGCATCTGCACTGGCTTCGAACAGATAGATCGGTTGGTCGAAAGGCTTGTCGTCGCAAGACGATGTGTCATGGACCGGCGGATGTGTCTGAACGGAGCTGTATAATGTGGGTGTAAGTTCATGTTTTTGGGTTTTGCGTTTGAGACATGCTGTGATTGATTTTGTAAGAAAGAGATCGGCGATGTTCTCT
>NZ_JBLZHT010000067.1:0-297 GCF_048892525.1 Hwanghaeella sp. LZ110
GCGTTTGACATACCGACGTAGGCTTTCCTACAATACAGCCTCTAACAAAACTAGGCTGTCCCGAACCCCTGGTAATAGAATTGTTTACCTTTATACCAAGAAGGTTGGGAAAGCACCTAAATCTGCATGTGGCGTGTGCCCAGGCAGACTTCGAGGGGTTCGTGCTGTGCGGCCCAAAGTCCTTATGAGACTGTCTAAGACACAGAAGCACGTCAGCAGGGCCTATGGCGGCTCCATGTGTGCCAAGTGTGTCCGTGACAGGATCAATCGGGCTTTCCTTATTGAGGAGCAGAAAAT
>NZ_JBLZHT010000068.1:0-291 GCF_048892525.1 Hwanghaeella sp. LZ110
TCGGACTGACGCCCCCGATGGACTGCATAATCAGAACCGGACCATGATACCCGTTGGACTCCAGCGCGTGACCAAGATTGGACAGGTGCTTTTGCAGCAACGGATTTAAATTTGCGTTCACAACGGCTGTATTTGTGCGTTCATATTCCCCCAACACCGATGCCACATCTGTAGACGCCATAATGTGCAGGGTCGGGAATTTATCGCGCAGAAAGCGACAAGCCTGCTGTTCGTGAGCCGGATTGGCATAAGAATGCAGGAATGAAATGACAATCGCCTCCACACCCGCTT
>NZ_JBLZHT010000069.1:0-288 GCF_048892525.1 Hwanghaeella sp. LZ110
GTCCGTTTCACTCTCTTCCATCTTAGTGTTTTTCTGGTCGGCGAAGGGCTCAGAAGATGGTGCTCCAGCGTTTGGGTGGAGAGCGAGATCGGCTTTCTCCCCTTGACTTGGGACGAGGAGAGGACACAAAGCTCCTGAAGAAATGCACCACAGGGTTGACATCTCCACGACGGCGGGTGGAAGAGTGCTGGGGTCTTTTTGCCTTTCTCTTTTTGTCTCCTCCAAAGAACCTGCCAATCTGATCCAGGAGACCAGGGGCCTTCTTCTTCCTGCCCAGCCCGAAGGCGC
>NZ_JBLZHT010000070.1:0-286 GCF_048892525.1 Hwanghaeella sp. LZ110
TTCTTTGATCCGTGACCAGGAGTATTGATCCTTGTTTTGCGGGGTGACCAACAGGTACTTCGTGTTCCGAATCCCGGCTTGGTTCAGGATCCGCTTGGTGAGGTCCTTGTCAAAGGACATAGCCGAAGACGCGATCCCTGAGCCAATGTACGGTTTCTTGAGGAGACGGAACAGGCCTTGGACGGTCCCGTCTTCACCCAGGTTACCGTGAATCACCGGGTAGAAGAAGTCGATTTCTTTAACCGTGCTTAAGGCGGCAATCGGGGCTAATGGGGCATCGAGGTCC
>NZ_JBLZHT010000071.1:0-286 GCF_048892525.1 Hwanghaeella sp. LZ110
GAGGATTGTAATTGAGCTGAGAGCTGATGTTGTACCCAAGACTGCTGAGAACTTCCGTGCTTTGTGCACTGGCGAGAAAGGCTTTGGCTACAAGGGCTCCGGCTTCCACCGCGTCATCCCGAAGTTCATGTGCCAGGGTGGTGACTTCACCAACCATAACGGAACCGGTGGGAAGTCCATCTACGGCAACAAGTTTGCGGATGAGAACTTCACCCTGAAGCATGGAGGGAAGGGAACCCTGTCCATGGCCAACGCCGGCCCGAACACCAACGGATCCCAGTTCTTC
>NZ_JBLZHT010000072.1:0-285 GCF_048892525.1 Hwanghaeella sp. LZ110
TCTCCAGGGGCGACAGGGATCTCGGGGTTGCATTCCAGATGCACCCGGGGAGACAGGCATTCCTCTCGAGTGGAAGCAAAGAACCCCGCTCTGCTCTCGAATCGCGAAGGGTATCTCTTGGAGCTCACTGGGTGGACTCAAGGGAGTCAAGCCTCCTGAGGCGTTTGGAGAGAGGTCGCGAGATTGGTCGCTAGGCCATGCAGGAGACGAAGGCCCTCATCTCTCGATGACGGGGGAATCTCGGGGTTGTTCTCGAGCGGCGGCCCCAGTGTGCGGTTTCTCACG
>NZ_JBLZHT010000073.1:0-281 GCF_048892525.1 Hwanghaeella sp. LZ110
ATCCATGAGGTGATGGATATCCTTCATATCTAAGAATCGGGCGATTTCTTCCGCCAGGGGAAGATGGAGTTCATAAAGCATGCGTGTGAAGCGTCGTGCCCGGTCAGGGCTGTTCATCAGCTGGTCAACATACATCGGAGGTTCATATCCCACGGCATCCCATAATGATCCTGTTTCACGGAAGTGTGTAGATAGAAACTGGAATACTGGGAATTGTTCCCTTGAATCCTCCGATAAGTATGCCCAAGTTTCTTGACTATAGGAACCAAGGATCGCGCTTT
>NZ_JBLZHT010000074.1:0-280 GCF_048892525.1 Hwanghaeella sp. LZ110
GCGTGATTCGGGTCGCCGTCAATCATCGTGAACATATAGTCCACGCCATTGTGGACGCCTTCATGGTTTCTACCCGTATCCTCATCACCGTCAGCCTTGACATAGAGATGCAGTACATTGCTCCCCTTCCGGATCGGACGCGTAAACTCGAACTTGAAAACGCTTCTGTCTCCCGTCACCGGGAGATGCCAGATCGTATGAATCGCATTCAACTCGGGATGCAGTTTTTCCTCTTCAGAAGCCTTTTCGTTCTCACCGACAAGCGTCCATCGGCAGTCGC
>NZ_JBLZHT010000075.1:0-280 GCF_048892525.1 Hwanghaeella sp. LZ110
GTCCCCATTTCCAGCACGGTCTGGCCGGGCAGGAATTTCAGTGTCGCCGGGTTCGGGGTGGATTCGGTCTGGATGAACATGGGCACAAATCCTTATCGGTTTCGTCAGATATGCGGGCGGGGGCGCGCCAAGTCAAGATTTGGAACGATTCTAAATCGGAGCCGTGGCGGTTGCCGACGGCGCAAAGCGTCCCCCTTTCACGGACCGACCCGACGCCCGCACGGGGAAGACCGGGCGCGCTCCGCCCGCGACGGCGGCGGTCAGGTGATCTCTTCGAGCT
>NZ_JBLZHT010000076.1:0-280 GCF_048892525.1 Hwanghaeella sp. LZ110
CTTTAATTCCGTGTCGCTGGTTGATCTCATGCATCCGGTGTGTGTGATTGGCCGTTGGTCTGATGATGTTTTGTGTTCTGATGAAGCAGTGGTTCATGTGTTTCTCCTGCTTCTGCGTCTGCGTGAGAGAGAGACAGTTTTGCCAAATGCATGGATGCCTTGAGCTTTACGGCCTGCAGTTACTCAGAGGCCAGGTGCATGATGGGATTGATCATACTCATTGGTTCTGTTCAAGCACAGGTCAGGCTCTTAACGTGACTAACCTGTCAGTGATTTCCTG
>NZ_JBLZHT010000077.1:0-280 GCF_048892525.1 Hwanghaeella sp. LZ110
TTTTCCACGCCGGCAATAGAATACCTTTCTCATTTTTAGAAATGGCAGCAGCATGGATTAACACAAACCCAGAAGAAATTAAGTGCAACCTCCAGACTAGATCAAGAATTGTATTCGCTTTCATATTACTGAAATTTTTTTCAAAAATCAGATGGCGCTGCTTGAATAAACTTTTATGTCCATCAAGCATCATATATGAAGAATCAGATGCCCAAAAAAACCTTTTCGAATTCCCATCTATTCCATAACTTACCTTACCATTCTTGAGAAGTGCATCAGG
>NZ_JBLZHT010000078.1:0-280 GCF_048892525.1 Hwanghaeella sp. LZ110
GCTCTTTGTCTTTCGCTAACTGCAGTTCCAGCTGTTGAACTACTTGCATCTGTAACCTGCACTGCGCTGTGCTCCTGTCATCCAAGGCATGTTCATTATTCAGATGTTTCAGGAACGACTGAAAGTCGTCAAACACAGCTTCACATCCTGGCCATTTACAGACGCCGTGACCGTAGAGAGGGTGAGTATGAGGAGAATGATCATCCAACGCTGATCCCTCTCTCTTGAGCGAGTGGCTGATGTACTGGCCGTTGGTGGATCCATGCTGGTTGTGGTTTTT
>NZ_JBLZHT010000079.1:0-279 GCF_048892525.1 Hwanghaeella sp. LZ110
CCCGATCCCTCGTCAGGGGGCGCTACACTCACATCCCTCCTCACCCTCTGGATCTGTTGTTCTTGTGTGGCCTGCTCGCCTGGAACACACTCCCCTTTGTTCTTTTTGATAACTATAGTGTCTTCACTCATTCCCTGTTCAGCCACCAGAGTCTTGAAGTCTTCGATGAGAGTCTGACGCAGTTGCATGTCACGCCCATAGAGTTTCACAGATGTAGTTTTTTCACCGCCCGTTTTTTGTTTATACATCACCACCAGTGCATACTCATTGTAGTTTGTG
>NZ_JBLZHT010000080.1:0-279 GCF_048892525.1 Hwanghaeella sp. LZ110
TGCAAACACCGTGCCACCAAATCAGCAGATCTTGAGTGTCATCTCCAGCCGTCTATAACTGACTGCATAAAGAGCATCCAGAATGGTGATGCAGATGCTGTAACTGCAGATGGAGAACATGTTTACTTCGGTGGACTCAAACCTTATGAACTCCGTCCTATCATTGCAGAGAAATATAAGAAAGAACGCTGTTATGCTGTGGCTGTGGTCAAGCGTGACGCTGCCTTCAGTATCAAAGATCTCAAGGGAAAGACTTCCTGCCACAGTTGTTATCAATTG
>NZ_JBLZHT010000081.1:0-279 GCF_048892525.1 Hwanghaeella sp. LZ110
TTTTTTTTTTTTGTTTTTTTTTTTTTTTTTTTTTTTTTTTTTTTTTCTCATTAAACTTGTTTTAATGGTCTCAAAATTCTGTGACAGATTTTTGGTCAAGTTGTTTCCATTAAAAAGTACTGATTTTGAAAACTAATAACTTAAAACTGCCACACACAAAAAAAATGGTCCACAACATTCTTTCCTTCTGAAGGTTTTACGATGCATTGTTATCATTAACCAGTCTTTTACTATTAAACTTAAATGGCCAATTGAGACAAACAGTTCTGAGACCGTTCT
>NZ_JBLZHT010000082.1:0-279 GCF_048892525.1 Hwanghaeella sp. LZ110
GTTGTTCCCAGACTCCTGGGCGTGTGCTGAGATGCGGGCGCTGTGCGGGGAGCGTGTGAGTAGTTTCTCCCCAGGGACCTGCTCCGTTCACTGGGCGTACATACTGGCCATGCTGGGGGTCCTGGATGCCGGGATACTTTCCACGCTGGCTTTTGTATTAGCGAATCGCCAAGATGCCCTGCTGCCAGAAAATGCCAAGGATGGGGATGTGACTGGCTTGTTACTGGCAGCATGAAAGAGGCCTGAGCTGTTCTCGACAGTCAGAAACTGCTGGTGGCC
>NZ_JBLZHT010000083.1:0-279 GCF_048892525.1 Hwanghaeella sp. LZ110
CCGCAACCGTGGCGCGGTTGAAGCCACGCCGCTCCCGAAGCTGATTGACCCATGCATTATTGGGGTCGGTCTTGGACGGCGCCGTTCGTACCACAGCCCGCGCGCCGTGGACGAGCAGGCTGCGCAGGTGCTGGTTCCCGCGCTTGGAGATGCCCATCAATGTCGTGCGATCGCCGCTGGAGAATTGCCGCGGCACGAGGCCGATCCACGCGGCAAGATGACGGCCATTCTTGAACTCCGCGCCATCCCCGATGGCCGCGACGATGGCTGTAGCGGTCT
>NZ_JBLZHT010000084.1:0-279 GCF_048892525.1 Hwanghaeella sp. LZ110
CTGAGAAGGATGCCTTCAGCTTCAGCCGCCGCTGCTGATAGGCCTGCAGACCGCTGATTTCACCCGTTGCCATAGCCCGGAGTGTCTGGGTGATCATTTCATAATACACTTCCGGTTTTCCGCCTGTACCGTCGTATTTCTCAGGTGCCTGTGCACTGCCGTCAATGAATGTGATGTGCCAGTATTCCCCGATATCCGGGAAATAATACTGCATCACTTTATTCCAGCCGTTGAAATTGTGGGAAATTTTCGGATCCTTGAATTTTTTCTGCTGTACTT
>NZ_JBLZHT010000085.1:0-279 GCF_048892525.1 Hwanghaeella sp. LZ110
TTTGAAGGTCACCATTTGCTTTCATTGCATAGAAAAGAGCAGCGTCAACATTTGTCAAACCGTCTTTTGTGTTCCACAGAGGATAAAAAGGGTGAGTAACTGAGGACCGAATTTCTATTTAAAAAAAAAAAACTACACCTTTAATCTCTTCCTCTCTTTCCCTGCTTCCTCATTTGAAATGAGCGTTCAAGAAATCTTCAGTACTGTTTCCTCATTCAAGTGGCGAGTAGGATGATAGTGACATTTTGAAAACAGTTTCCAGTGAAACACAGACGTGAC
>NZ_JBLZHT010000086.1:0-279 GCF_048892525.1 Hwanghaeella sp. LZ110
GTCACCATCAACATCACATGTGAATTTGACTGATTCTCCCTCTGATACTGTGAGTGACTGTGGTTTAGTCAGAATTGTAGCTGGAAGAGTTGGTTTCTTTTCAACGACTTCTTCCACTACTGTTGTCACTTCTGTAGCTTCTAGTTTGGTCTCTGACAATGTCTCAACCACAACTTCCTCAACTGCAGTCACTTCCATAGCTTCAAGTTTGATCTCGGATGTCTTAATTGTCTGTTCTATCTTGTCTTTTTTAGTTTCAGATACTTCCACTTGTGTTTC
>NZ_JBLZHT010000087.1:0-278 GCF_048892525.1 Hwanghaeella sp. LZ110
GTCAGAATGACCATCATGATCAACATGCTCTTCGGTTTTCCAAACACCATCCGGCAGGGCCCGAATTCTATTGCGAAGCATGATTTCAGAATCCCGCAAGCTATCGGCCATGACGTCGACAACAATCTGTGCGCCATATTTATCGAACAGCTCTGTCATCCGACGGCGCACGACGCCTGCAGCGGCAACCTGAGCCCTGAGATCAAGTTCCGCCAGTGCGGGAGTGCGGGAATTTGTCATCAGCGTCGCCATCACTTCATCGGCGATCTCTCCATCCC
>NZ_JBLZHT010000088.1:0-276 GCF_048892525.1 Hwanghaeella sp. LZ110
TTGTCATCAGCGTCGCCATCACTTCATCGGCGATCTCTCCATCCCGAACGATACGCAAGAAACGGTAGCGCGGTGCCTCCTGAAAGGCATCATATGCATCCAGATTCCAGCTGCCAGGCACAGGACCTCCGACATCGGCATGATGGATCACCGAGCTGGTCCAGGCGACAAGCGCGCCATCAATAATGATCGGTGCGACCAGTGCGACATCGTTTTGATGCACCGCCCCCATCCAGGGATCATTCGTGATGAACATATCCCCATCACGCAATTTGC
>NZ_JBLZHT010000089.1:0-258 GCF_048892525.1 Hwanghaeella sp. LZ110
TGCAGGGCACGTTGGACCAGCCGGTGGGCGAGGGCGAGAACGAGATCGACCTGCCGTTCACAGTTGAAGTGACCGATGGCGATGGCTCGACGGCCAGCACCACCTTCCACATCTCGGTCGTCGATGACGTGCCGGTTGCGGTGGATGATGCGACGCTGACGCTGGAAGAAGGTGGCAACACGGTCACCGGCAATGTGATGGGCAACGACACGGAAGGGGCCGATGGCGCTGAAGTGACATCGTTCACCTATACCGATG
>NZ_JBLZHT010000090.1:0-256 GCF_048892525.1 Hwanghaeella sp. LZ110
GCTTTGCAAGCAGGGGGTCGTCGGTTCGATCCCGTCTGGCTCCACCAAGTTTAGTTTGCGCGCCGCCGCCGGCCAACCCGGCGCGCGGGATTACAGCAGACGAGGCGATGGCCGTATAACGATTAGGGTTACGGAGGGCCTGTAGCTCAGTTGGTTAGAGCGCACCCCTGATAAGGGTGAGGTCGGTAGTTCGAATCTACCCAGGCCCACCATTTATTTTGCGCGCCGCCGCCGGCCAACCCGGCGCGCGTGATTG
>NZ_JBLZHT010000091.1:0-255 GCF_048892525.1 Hwanghaeella sp. LZ110
CGTATTTGGAGAACATCATCAGGTCGGCCTCCCAATGGCCGGGCTGGCGTCTGTCTTCGATCTGTACCGGTCTGTCGTGGATGGATCGATGCGCGGTGAAGTGACGGATCGGGCTGCCGCCGCGCCGTCCGGGCCGGCCGCGCTGGAAGCGGGCCTTTGGCAGTAGACGGTGCCAATAGTCTTTCTGGGCGGTTCGGTGATAGATGAAGCGATAGATTGCTTCGTGGCTGATGGTCATGTCAGGGTTGGTTCGCG
>NZ_JBLZHT010000092.1:0-255 GCF_048892525.1 Hwanghaeella sp. LZ110
CCAAGGCGGCCCAGCCCGAATTGATAACCCCGGACGCCACTGGTGCCGGGAAATTGCAATCCACGATACTGCCCGGACGGCTGTCGATCCGGATTCGGTCCATGATCCCTTCATTCCAGGTCATGCCCGCACATAAATGTGTCAGGACGGCACTGAATGGACCGGACTCCAGTGTCGGTCTGGTACAGTTAATCAGGCCCGCCGCCTCGTCATCACTGTCAGTAAAGTCAAATATCAGGGTGTCACCGGATTTTG
>NZ_JBLZHT010000093.1:0-255 GCF_048892525.1 Hwanghaeella sp. LZ110
GGGGGGGGGGGGGGGGGGGGGGGGGGGGGGGGGGGGGGGGGGGGGGGGGGGGGGGGGGGGGGGGGGGGGGGGGGGGGGGGGGGGGGGGGGGGGGGGGGGGGGGGGGGGGGGGGGGGGGGGGGGGGGGGGGGGGGGGGGGGGGGGGGGGGGGGGGGGGGGGGGGGGGGGGGGGGGGGGGGGGGGGGGGGGGGGGGGGGGGGGGGGGGGGGGGGGGGGGGGGGGGGGGGGGGGGGGGGGGGGGGGGGGGGGGGGGGG
>NZ_JBLZHT010000094.1:0-255 GCF_048892525.1 Hwanghaeella sp. LZ110
GATAGCCTGCCGCATCATACCCATCGGCAAAACTGCGCGCACCACCGCCCTGTAGCCCGGACAGACCCAACATGGTCGCAAAGGATCGACCATTCTCGCGCTTGCCAAAGATGTTTACGCCATAAGGGGCGCCCGCCCATCCGGCCATCGTGAGCTTTCGACTTTCCTGTCCATCCAACATCATGCGGGCAACCGCAGCGGCAGAGGCATCCAAGGCGGCCCAGCCCGAATTGATAACCCCGGACGCCACTGGTG
>NZ_JBLZHT010000096.1:0-255 GCF_048892525.1 Hwanghaeella sp. LZ110
CATTGACGATCCTCAAGCGGGCAGCGGAAGACCTGGGGCTTTGCTATGCAAGGAATGGTTTCTTTGAGTTCTGCGCGATCCGTTATGCTGACTTTTATGGTGCTGAGCGCGTCATAAAACCTGAGCGTAGCCAGGCCAGTGTGTTCAACGATGTCATCTTGGCCGCGATTGACGGTTGTTCACTCGATTTGCCCGGGGCGGATCAGGTGTTTGATCCTGTCTACATTAAGGATTGCGCGGCGGGGACCGTTGCCG
>NZ_JBLZHT010000098.1:0-255 GCF_048892525.1 Hwanghaeella sp. LZ110
TGGATCGCGATCTGCAACCGGCAGTTCGACTGGTTGATATTTAGACGGCAGTGGGATCAGAACATCGGCCCGTGCATTCACCAATTCTATCGGCGAAGCAGGAGAACTGGCGCCTGAACCATAGTTCCTGTCATAGAGTTTCCGGAACGTTGCCATCAGATCCTTGATCGCGGCACGATCCAAGGGAAGCGGCGCATCAACCGGAACGGCAATATCAGTCATTTGTCCGATATAGTGAATATCAATGGAAAGCCG
>NZ_JBLZHT010000099.1:0-255 GCF_048892525.1 Hwanghaeella sp. LZ110
AGGTCAGGGTCGGCATCAAGCCGCTGTCGGTGAAGGCAACAGAGCCCAGGCCATCATCGCCTGCATCAATCGTCAGCGTCCCGGTAACCGTTGTCGGTTCCTTATCCGCATCAGACCCATCGGCCAGATCGTCTTCATCCACACGACCCGCATTCACGCCCAGTTCAGGGTGATCCGGATCTTCGCCACCAACAGGCGGCTCACCCGGAGGCGGTGGTTCCGTGCCAGGAGGGGGCATCGGGACCGGTGGCTGTG
>NZ_JBLZHT010000100.1:0-255 GCF_048892525.1 Hwanghaeella sp. LZ110
CATCGAAACTGGTCCCGCCCATATCGGTCGTGATGATGTTGCTTTCCCCTATCAACCCACCAATCTGCTGGGCGCCAACAATACCGCCGACGGGACCCGACAGCAGCGTTGTGACCGATTGATGCCGGACATTTTCCATCGGACTGACGCCCCCGATGGACTGCATAATCAGAACCGGACCATGATACCCGTTGGACTCCAGCGCGTGACCAAGATTGGACAGGTGCTTTTGCAGCAACGGATTTAAATTTGCGT
>NZ_JBLZHT010000101.1:0-255 GCF_048892525.1 Hwanghaeella sp. LZ110
GGGATCTTGGATACAGTCCAGCCTTCGGGTTGCAGGAAGGGCTGGCCGATTTTGTGCTGACTTTGGAGCGTTATCGAACGTCCGGGGCGTCGTCCGCAGCAATGGTTTCGGCCTGATAGTTTCAAGCGATAGGATTTATAGGTTATGGCGAATTACACAATCTCTGCTGATGCGGGTGGGACTTTTCTGGATCTCGTACTTGTCGATGATACGGGGCGCATCGCCGTTGGGAAGTCCCTGCACACGCCGAACAAT
>NZ_JBLZHT010000102.1:0-255 GCF_048892525.1 Hwanghaeella sp. LZ110
ATCTGCTGCGCGGTCTGGGTCCCGCTCTGTCTATTGGGGCGGAGAAATCGGCTGGCGTGAAACAGACATTTATAAGGCCGATCTAATGCAGCCGGGAAATCAAATTTCCGGGCCTGCCTTGATTGAATTGTTTCGCACCACGGTGCCAATTTATCGCAACCAACTGGCCGACAAAGATGTGTTCGGGAATCTGGTTGTGACTGCGGCTTCTAAAGACAGATAGGACCCTGCGCGATGACACATCCCATTGAAGTT
>NZ_JBLZHT010000103.1:0-255 GCF_048892525.1 Hwanghaeella sp. LZ110
CCGGCGTCGCTGATGCGCCGACCCTCTCTACTGAAGCAGCAAGTGGTTCTGAAGATACAGCCATTGCCCTGGACATCTCCTCGGCACTGACCGATGACAGCGAGACCTTGTCGGTCGAGATCAGCGGTATTCCAGACGGCGCGGTTCTGACGGCGGATGGTGAAGCGGTTACTGTCACCGATGGTGTCGCGACGCTGACGCCGGCTCAGCTTGCCAATCTCTCCATCACGCCGCCGGCGAACAGCAGCGATGACT
>NZ_JBLZHT010000104.1:0-239 GCF_048892525.1 Hwanghaeella sp. LZ110
ACGATCACCCCGCCTGCAAACAGCAGCGATGATTTTGACCTCACGGTTACTGCCACATCGACCGATGGTTCAGATACAGCCACCACGACGGCCACCCTTCCCGTCTCCGTGACCGGCGTCGCTGATGCGCCGACCCTCTCTACTGAAGCAGCAAGTGGTTCTGAAGATACAGCCATTGCCCTGGACATCTCCTCGGCACTGACCGATGACAGCGAGACCTTGTCGGTCGAGATCAGCGG
>NZ_JBLZHT010000105.1:0-237 GCF_048892525.1 Hwanghaeella sp. LZ110
CGTATTTGGAGAACATCATCAGGTCGGCCTCCCAATGGCCGGGCTGGCGTCTGTCTTCGATCTGTACCGGTCTGTCGTGGATGGATCGATGCGCGGTGAAGTGACGGATCGGGCTGCCGCCGCGCCGCCCGGGCCGGCCGCGCTGGAAGCGGGCCTTTGGCAGTAGACGGTGCCAATAGTCTTTCTGGGCGGTTCGGTGATAGATGAAGCGATAGATTGCTTCGTGGCTGATGGTCA
>NZ_JBLZHT010000106.1:0-233 GCF_048892525.1 Hwanghaeella sp. LZ110
GGCAAGGCATCCGGCGCTGTCCTCAAGCGGATGACCGATTGGTTCCAGAGCCTCCACAGCGACATGCGCCGCTCCGTCACATTCGACAACGGCACCGAGTTCGCCCAGCACCATCGCCTGAACGAGATGCTCGGCATCGAAACCTTCTTCTGCGACACGCATTCGCCATGGCAAAAAGGCGGCGTCGAAAACGCCATCCTACGGCTCAGACGCCACCTCGCCCGAAAAACCGA